>NZ_JAEBEI010000031.1:0-81528 GCF_046548775.1 Amycolatopsis sp. cmx-4-61
CCGCTGGTCAGCCCTACGACGGGTCACTCTCTGCCCGAAACGCATCGGCGCCATCGTCCAAGCAGCCCTCGTCCTGACCCATCACGAGCACCAAGGCCGCTACTGAGAAAACCTCATTGGGGCGCTTTACCCCGGGTGAGCTCAAAGATCCGGCCAGTGCGCAAACGGGTGAAATCGGCGTCTGCCATGCTCTGCCCATGCTCGCGCTGCGCACCGACGAACCGCCCCGCCGTGCTCCCGCCATCTGGCGGACCATGCTGAACATCGACCGCGGCCTGGTGAACCTCGTCGGACGGCTGACCGTCACCGGCCGGGTACCGGCGCAGCTGCGCGGCAAGCCGCTGCTGATGGCCGCGAACCACATCGGTGTGTTCGACGCCTTCGTGCTGATGGCCGCGTGCAAGCGGATCGGCATCAACCCGCGGTTCATGCTGGCCGGCGGCATTCTCGACGCGCCCGTCATCGGGCCGGCGCTGCGGGTCAGCGGGCACCTGCGGGTCGACCGCAAGCACGCCGGCACCGCCGTCGGGCAGTTCGCCGAGGCCGTCGAGGCGATGAAGACCACGCGCGAGCCGATCGTCGTCTACCCCGAGGGCCGGATCAGCCACGACCCGGGCCTGTGGCCGGAACGCGGCAAGACCGGCGCCGCGCGGCTGGCGCTGGCGGCGGGCGTCCCGGTGATCCCGATCAGCCAGTGGGGCGCGCACGAGGCCGTCTACTGGGGCACCGAGACCGTCAACGGCCCGGCCGACCTGGTGCCGCTGGCCCGCTCCGGGCTCAGCGCTCCCCTGCGCCGCCCGCGGTTCCGGGTGCACTTCGGCGACCCCGTCGACCTCTCGGACATCGACACCCGGCGGCCGGGCGCCGGGGTTCGGGCGCACGCGAAGATCATGCAGGCCATCACCGACGGCCTCGTCCCGCTGCGCCGCGACGAGCTCGACCGTCCCCGCTTCCACGACCCGACGCGGCCCACCGACACGGTCAGCCCCTGGAAGCCGTCGTCCGGATCGTGAGACACGCGGGCGCGCGCCCCTAGAGTCGGCGGATGTGAGCACACGGATACTCGTCGTCTACTACAGCTCGACCGGGAACACCGCCGCCCTCGCCGAGTCGCTCGCCGCGGGCGCGCGCGAGGCCGGGGCCGACGTGCGGGTGCGGACCGTGCCGGAGACCGTCCCCGCCGACGCCATCGCGCGGAACCCGCGCTGGCAGGCCTGGGTCGACGCCGGCCCGCACCACGAGCTCGCCACGCTCGGCGACCTCGAGTGGGCCGACGGCCTCGCCGTCGGCAGCCCGACCCGGTTCGGCGGCCCGGCCGCCCAGCTGAAGTCCTTTTTGGACAGTACCGGCGGCTTGTGGGCGCAGGGAAAGCTGGCGGACAAGGTCGCGACGTCGTTCACGACGGCGTCCACCGCGCACGGCGGCCTCGAGTCGACGCTGCTGGCGATCAACAACGTCTTCTACCACTGGGGCGCGATCGTCGTGCCGCTCGGCTACACCGACCCGCACCTCAAGGAATCCGGCAACCCGTACGGCGGCTCGTTCGTTTCCCGCAAGTCGGCGGCGCCGGACGACGTCGCGCTCGACGCCCTGCGCCTGCAGGGCCGGCGCCTGGCCACGATCACCACGCACGTCGCGACCGGGCTGAAGCGCGCGGAGTGAACGTCCGGGTGCCGGAGCACCCGGACGTCGGGTTCAGCGCCGGGCCCCCGCATCACCCGCGACGAGTGCCGGGAAGGCGGGTTCGTCGCCGGCCGGGCCACCGCCGGTCTGCGGGGCGCCGTGTGGCTTCACCGCGACCTGCGGGGCCGGCTTCGGCTTGGGCGCCGACGTCGGCTTGGTGGGCTTGGTGGGCTTGGTGGGCACTGGCGTCGGCTTGGTGGGCGTCCCGACGGTGAAGTGCTGCGAACGGCTTCCGGTGCCGCCGTCGAGGCAGTACATGGTGGCCACGTAGGCCCCGGGCTGCACCCCGGTGAACGTGATGGCGTACTTCTTCCCGTCCCACGTCATCACACCCGACTGGATCGGCCGCTGCCCGCGGTAGTAGTCGTAACCCGCTTCGGCCTGGACACCTTCGGCGGCACAAGTTCCCGTGATGGTCACGGTGGTCCGCGACACCGCGACGTTCATGGAGGTCGGCGAGCCCGGGTACGGTTCCCGGGCCGAAGCCGCGGCCGGCAACAGCAGCACGCAACCGGCGGCCGCACCCACGGCGGCAAAGGATCTTCGCATTTCTCCTCCGAATCGTCGGCGGGGTTTCGGGGCATTCGGGAACACGCCCGCGGCCGTGCCCGTGGTTGCGGCCCGAACGTAACGAAACGGACTCGCCGGCCCGTGATCCAGATAACCGGGAAAATAGCTTCGGCGGTGACGTCCGGGCACCTACAGTCGCGACGGTGACCACCGAACTGCCCGTCCTCGCGCCGCCCCGGGTCGCCCACCGGGGCCGCGGGACCTCCTACGTCCTGCTCGCCGCGCTGTTCTTCAGCACGTCGGGCACCCTGGGCAAGTCCGTCATGACGGCCGGGATCACGCCGCAGCAGGTGGCCGCGGCGCGGATCGCGCTGGCCGGGGTCGTGCTGCTCGCCGGGGTCGCGCTGGTGGCGCCGCGGAAGCTGCGGGTGCGCCGCGCGGACCTGCCCGTCCTGGCCGGCTACGGCCTGCTCGGCGTCGCCGGTGTCCAGCTGCTCTACTTCGTCGCCGCGGGGCGGATCCCGGTCGGGATCGCCATCCTGCTCGAGTTCGTCTCGCCGGTGCTCATCGCGTTGTGGGTGCGGTTCGTCCGGCGGCACCGGCTGCCGCGGGCGGTGTGGGGCGGCATCGCGCTGGCCATGGTGGGACTCGCGCTGGTCGCGCAGGTCTGGGAAGGCGTCACCTTGGACGGGCTCGGCCTGCTCGCCGGCTTCGGCGCGGCGCTGTGCTCGGCGGCCTACTTCCTGCTCGGGGAACGGGCGGTGGCCGACATCGACCCGCTGGGCCTGGTCACCTGGGGCATGGTGGTCGGCGCGGTCGCGATCAGCTTCGTCGCGCCGCCGTGGACGTGGCCGGCCGCGCTGCTCGGTGCGCCCGTCGGGTTCGGCGTCTGGCACCCGCCGGTGTGGCTGCTGCTGACGCTGCTGGTGCTGGTCGCGACGGTGCTGGCGTACGTCTGCGGCATTTCGTCGCTGCGGCACCTGCCCGCGTCGGTGGCGAGCGTGCTCGGGCTGGTCGAACCGGTGATCACGACGGTCGCCGCGTGGGTACTGCTCGGCGAGCAGCTCGCCTGGCCGCAGCTGCTCGGCTCGGCGATCCTGCTGGGCGGCGCGTACGTCGTCCAGCGCAACTCGGCGATCCTGACGGCCTGAAGTTGCGCAAATCCTGCACCGGATGAGCCGCGGGTGCGAAAATTCCGCGATCCGGGTTCTCTGCGGGGAGGTGGCACCTTGGCGACCGAGTCCGGGCTGCGGCCCGAGCTGAGGCAGCGGCACGTCCGGATGATCGCCCTCGGCGGGATCATCGGCGCGAGCCTGTTCATCGGCAGCGGCGCGGTGATCCGCACCGTGGGCCCGGCGGCGGTGCTGTCCTACGCCATCGGCGGGCTGCTCGTCGTGCTGGTGATGCGGATGCTCGGCGAGATGGCGACCGCGGCGCCGTCGCTGGGCTCGTTCATGGAGTACGCGCGCGACTCGCTCGGCGGCTGGGCGGGGTTCACCATCGGCTGGCTGTACTGGTACTTCTGGGTCGGCGTGGTCGCGTTCGAGGCGGTGGCCGGCGCGAAGATCCTGCAGGGCTGGCTCCCCGGTGTGCCGCAGTGGGTGTTTTCGCTGGCGCTGATGCTGCTGCTGACGGCGACGAACCTGGCGTCGGCGCGCTCGTTCGGCGAGACGGAGTTCTGGCTGGCGTCGATCAAGGTCGCCACCATCGTCGTGTTCCTGTTGCTGGGCACGCTGTTCGTGCTCGGGCTCTGGCCGGACGCCCACTTTTCGGTGGGCAACATCGGCCTCGACGGCTTCGTCGCGAAGGGGCCGTTTTCGGTGGTGCACGGCGTGGTCATCGTGATCTTCTCGTACTTCGGCGCCGAGATCGTGACGATCGCGGCGGCGGAGTCCGACCAGCCGGAGACGGCGGTCCGCAAGGCGACGTCGACGATCGTCTGGCGCGTGATCGTGTTCTACGTGGGTTCGGTGGCCCTGCTGGTGATGATCACACCGTGGCGCGAAATCCCGAGCGAGACGAGCCCGTTCGCGGCGGCGTTCGGCCGCTTCGGCGTCCCGGCGGCGTCGACGATCGTGTCGGCGGTGGTCCTGACGGCGGCGTTGTCGGTGCTGAATTCGGGGCTGTACACGGCATCCCGGATGCTGTTCGCCCTGCGCCGCCACGGGTGGGCCCCGGGCTGGATAGCGGACACGAACGCCCGCGGCGTGCCGTGGAAGGCGATCCTGGCGTCGACGTCGGTCGGGTACGTGGCAGTGGTGATGAGTTACGTGTCCCCGGACAAGATCTTCTACTTCATCATCAATTCGGCGGGCGCGGTGGCATTGTTCGTGTACGCGATCATTTGCGGCTCACAGATCCGCATGCGGCGACGGCTGGAGGCTTCGGAGCCGGAGAAGCTGAAGCTGCGGATGTGGGGATATCCGTGGCTGAGCTGGGTGACGCTGGTGCTGACGCTGGTGGTGGTGGCGTCGATGTTGTTCGTGGACGAGGACGCCCGGGCGCAGCTGTACCTGAGTTTGGTCAGCCTGGCGGTGATCCTGGGGGTGTACGCCCTCATCCGCCGGCGATCCGGCTCAGCGCCGACCCCCAAGTGAAGCGAAGAAGTCCTCAGCCGGCCTTGCGTACGAGTCCGGTGTATCCGGCGAGGGCAAGGGTTGCCAGCGCCCACATCGCCGCTTGCACGAGCCACACAGCGGCGGTGAACACTCCGCCCCATTGAGTGTCGACGTTGAAATCACAGCGGCTGCGCACTCCTGTCGACGAAAGCGGCAGGCCTCTGTCAAGACCGACACCGATGAGTTCGATCGTCGTGCAAGGCACTCCTACGCCGCTCGTGAACGAGGTGGTGCGTTCGACGGTGTGGTGCCGACCGTCGCCGACATGGCCGGCCCACAAACCCAGTCCTCCGGCGACGCTCAGAGCTATCAGAAGAGCTCCAGCCGTGCGACGTGCGAGGTAGCCGTACCCGGCCAGAATGCCCCAGAGGCGGTGAAACCGCCGGTTCCACCAGGTGCCGATCGCCTCGGGCGCGCGCTGATGGAGATCTTGTTGCTGGCGGATGAGGATCCTACGGGCATTGCCCTCGTGGCCTGCAGCGCGTTCCACCGCCGCCAACTGCTGGTACGGCCCGGGACGGTAGGTCTTCGTGTGGAATCGGATGAGGTGCAGCCACTCCCGCCAATCAGGCGTGTCGAGGCTGCCGAACGTGAACCGGTCAAGGTCGACTTGGTTTCCGTCGACACAAGGAAACCCGGACTGCTTCGCGGAGCACACCGAAGACAACGGCATCGAAACAGTGGCGACCTCCGCATCTCTGATATCCATGAGTAGGTCGCCATCGGTGTTCATCGCTTCCACGGCAGGACCGCTGTCATTGACGACCTCGGCGCGATCGAGGTCGACGTACCCACCGACACGGGCGCCGCGCAAGCGTACCGCTCCAGCCTCGCCGACACCGGAGATTCGGGTCCCTTGCAGCTTCAGATCACCGTCGACCTGCAATCCGTCAGCCAGCAAACGCCGGAGCCGGCAGTTCTGGAAGCTGACCCAGGGGAAGTGGCTTCCCGTCAGCGCGATCGGTTCGGCGACAACGCATCGTCTCAAAGAGATACCGGCGGTCGCTGCGATCTGGTCGAGCCGCAGCCTGCCGACGATCCTGAGCCCGATCAACCGGACACCTTGCGGATCGAGCGGACCTCGCCTTCCGAGAAGCAGTTCCCTCAACAGCTCGGCACGCACTTCGTGGACTCCCTCTTCACGGGCGGCCAGCTGTTCGAGCGCCAGCGAGCTGACCTTGAGCTCGGCACCGCGCCGCGCAGCCTCGACGACCTTTCTTTCGCAGCCCGTCAGATCATTCAGAACCGGGATCGGCGATAAGTCAGTCACGTGTACCAAGTCGGCGAGGAACAGCTTGGTGCTACACGGAGTTGTTCGCCAGTTGGGGAGAGTTGTGAGCTCGCCGAGTGTCGAGTTGGCGTTTCACCGTTTTCATCCGCCGGCGATCCGGCTCAGGGCCCCGAAGAACACGTCCGTGATCTTCGCCGGGTCCGGGGCCACGAACGCCTGGCCGCCCGTGGCCGCCGTCAGCTGGTCCAGTTCCGCTTTGTCCGCGTCCGGGCCGATGCCTACTCCGATCAGGGGGATCGGGCGGCGGGGGTCCTGGAGCTTCGCCAGCCCGGCCAGCGCCTCCTCGCGGGAAATGCCGTGCGGGTCCTCGTTGCGGCCGTCCGTCATCACGATCACCAGGTTCAGCCGGCCCGGTTCCCACTCGCGGCGGGCCGTTCGGTACGTGTCCAGGACGCTGTCGTACAGCCCGGTTCCGCCGTCCGGGGTGGCCTTTACCTCGGCCAGTTTGTCCAAGGCTCCGCTCGCCAGGTGCTGGGCGACCGGCGCCATCGGCAGCAGCTCGCGGTAGTCCTTGTCGCCGTCCAGGCGCGTCGAAAACGCCAGCATGCGCAGCTGGGTCGCCGGCTTGAACAGGCGCATCGCCCTCGCCGCCGCCTGCATCGTCACCTGCATGCGGTCCAGGCCCGTGCCCGGGACCTGCGCGTTCATCGAGCCCGACACGTCGACCAGCACCTGCACCCGGGCGCTCAGGTTGATGCCCGCCCACTGGTTGAGCAGCTCGTCGACCGCCGGAGCGGACGGGAGGTTCGCCACCCGGATGCCCTCGGGCCGCACCCGCGGGTCGTCGGGGTGGTCGCGCAGCGCCTGGCCGCCCGCCGCGCGCAGGCCCGTCCGGGCGATCGCCTCCGTGCCCGCGTCGCCGAGCGCCGCCTCGCGCAAAGCGTCGACGAGCGGGCGCTGCTGCGGGGTGATGCCGCCCAGCTCCGCGAACGGGTAGTCCAATGTGGGCACCGCCGTCGAATAGACCGCGACGAGCGGGGACTTCGCGTCCTCGACGTTGTGGCGCAGCAAGGAATTCTCCGACGCCGGGAACGCCGTGACCGCGGCCGTGCCGCCGCCGTCGCTCGACCCCGGCAGCCGCGCGATCAGCTCCGTCTCCGCGCCGAGCGTGTTGGCCGAGAACCTCCGCAGCGTCGCCACGTACGCGGCCGAAGGCTCGGGCGACGCCTTGACGCTGTCCCGCAAGCCCAGCAGCGCCATCGCGCCCACCGGGTCGCGCGCCGGGTCGGACATGCCCGGCACCACACCCGGCGCCGCCAGCACCTCCGCCCAGGTCGGTGCCCGGTCGGGCCAGCCGAGGCCCTTGGCGACGTCCGCGGCGACCGCCAGGACCACCGGCGAGCTCGCCACCGACGCCCCGGTTTCGGGGACGTCGGAGGCGCCGAGCTGGTGGGCGCGGCGCAACGCCAGCGTGGAGTCCGGAACCCAGACCTGCGGCCGCGGGCTGCCGTCCGACAGCGCGAGCCGCTCGGCCGCCGGGGTCGCGTCCCGCGTCTGGATCTCGATGCTGCCGCACTTCAGGTCCAGACCGTGCACGACGAGCGACAGCGCCGGCGCGATGTCCGGCGACGCGGTGACGAGGACCTTGGCGGGCTGCTCGCACGTCGGCCGCGCGCGCACGGTCGTCACGGCCGCCCACGCGCCGGCTCCGAGGAAGAGCACGAGACCGGTCGCGAGGGCGGGCACGAGCAGCCGGCGTCGCCTACCGTCCGAATGACGTCCCATCGGCGCGGCCTCTCTGCGCGAGGCGGGGTGGGATCAAGGTTATCCCGCGGCAAAGCGGCGGTTCGTGGTCCAGACGGCCTAACAGAAGGGCTGTGGAAGCAGTGAAGGCCGCATCGAGGGCGCGAAAACCCTCGATGCGGCCTCCACGGACCGGAAACCTAGACCGGGATGACCGTCGGGACGATCATCGGGCGGCGCCGGTACGTGTCGGCCACCCAGCGGCCCACCACCCGGCGGACCGCCTGGGCGATCCGGTGCGTGTCGGTGATGCCCTCGGCCTCCGTGCGCGCCAGCTCCATCTCCACCAGCGGCACCACGGCGGCGAGCGCCTTCGGGTCGTCGGAGAAGCCGCGGCCGGACACCGTCGGGCTGCTGACCGCGCGGCCGGTGCTGGAGTCCACCGCGACGCTGATCGAGATGAACCCGCCCTCGCCGAGGACCAGCCGGTCCGACAGCGTCGACTCGCCGACGTCGCCGACCGACAGGCCGTCGACGTACACGTGCCCCACCTCGACGCGGCCGGTGCGGGACGCCTTGCCGTCCACGAGGTCCACGACCACGCCGTCCTCGGCGATGACCACGTTCTCCGCGGCGACGCCGGTGCGGATCGCCAGCTCGCCGTTCGCGCGCAGGTGCTTCCACTCGCCGTGGACCGGCATCACGTTGCTCGGGCGCACCGCGTTGTACAGGTAGAGCAGCTCCCCCGCCGACGCGTGACCGGACACGTGGACCTTCGCGTTGCCCTGGTGGACGACGTTCGCGCCGAGCCGGGTCAGGCCGTTCACCACGCCGAACACCGCGGTCTCGTTGCCCGGGATCATCGAGCTCGCCAGCACGACCGTGTCACCGGCGCGGATCGAGATCTGCCGGTGCTCGCCGCGCGCCATCCGCGACAGCGCCGAGAGCGGCTCGCCCTGCGAACCCGTCGAGACGAACAGGACCTTGCTCTCCGGCAGGGTGCTCGCCTGGTCGAGGTCGACCAGCAGGCCGTCCGGCACGTTGAGCAGGCCCAGCTCGGCCGCGATCCCCATGTTCCGGACCATCGACCGGCCGACGAACGCGATCCGGCGGCCGTGCCGCTGCGCGGCGTCGAGGACCTGCTGGACGCGGTGGACGTGGCTGGCGAAGCAGGCCACGATCACGCGCTGGTCGACGCGGCGGATGACGTCGTCGAGGACCGGGCCGATGTCGCGCTCGGGCATGACGAACCCGGGCACCTCGGCGTTGGTCGAGTCGACGCAGAACAGGTCGACACCCTCGTCGCCCAGCCGGGAGAAGCCGGCCAGGTCGGTGAGGCGCCCGTCCAGCGGGAGCTGGTCGAGCTTGATGTCGCCGGTGTGCAGGACCACGCCCGCCGGGGTGCGGATCGCGACCGCGAGCGCGTCCGGGATGGAGTGGTTGACCGCGAAGAACTCGAGGTTGAACGCGCCGACGTCGCGGCGCTCGCCCTCGCGGACCTGGATGAGGTTCGGCCGCTGCCGGTGCTCCTTGGCCTTGGCCGCGAGCAGGGCGTTGGTGAACTTCGAGCCGTAGATCGGCAGGTCCGGCCGCAGGCGCAGGAGGAACGGGACGGCACCGATGTGGTCTTCGTGCCCGTGGGTGAGCACGAGGCCGTCGATGTCGTCGAGGCGGTCCTCGATCGCGCGGAAGTCCGGCAGGATCAGGTCGACGCCGGGCTGGTCGTCCTCGGGGAAGAGCACTCCGCAGTCGACGATGAGCAGCCGGCCGCCGTACTCGAAGACGGTCATGTTGCGCCCGACTTCGCCGATACCGCCCAGCGCGACGACGCGCAGGGCTCCTTCGGGCAGTGCGGGCGGGGCGTTGGTGGGGCCTGGGCCGACGAGAAGTGAGCTCACCGAGGCAGGGTCCCAACGCTGGTGTGCGAGGTCGGCGCGACGTAGGCCGCTCGCGAATCTGCTTGTGCCACCCGCTCACCATGCCAGTCCCGGGCCGCCGTGTCGCCCAGCGGCACGCCGCCCTGGGCAAGATCAGCAGCGATCGAGGCCGTCTGCTCGGCGGTCGGCGCGACGATCGGCAGCCGCGGCTCGCCGATGTCGAACCCGCGCAGCCGCAGCGCCGCCTTGCTGAAGGCGACCCCGCCGACCCGCGACATCGCGCGGAGCACCGGCAGCATGCCGCGGTGGTTGGTGCGCGCGGTGGAGGTGTCGCCGTTCTCGTAGGCGTCGAGCATCGCGCGGATCCGGCCCGCGACGACGTGACCGATCACACTCACCACGCCGACGCCGCCGACGGAGATCCACGGCAGGTTGAGGCCGTCGTCGCCGGAGTAGTAGGCGAGGTGGGTGTTGGCGATGACCTCGGAGCCGGCGATCAGGTCGCCCTTGGCGTCCTTGACCGCGACGATCCGGGGGTGCTCGGCCAGCCGCAGCAGCGTGTCGACCTCGATCGGGACGACCGAACGCGGCGGGATGTCGTAGAGCAGCACGGGCAGCCCCGTGCTGTCGGCGACGGCGGTGAAGTGCGCGAACAGCCCGGCCTGGCTGGGCCGCGAGTAGTACGGGGTGACGACCAGCAGGCCGTGGGCCCCCGCTTCTTCGGCCTGCTTCGCCTGCTCGATGCTGTGCGCGGTGTTGTTGGTGCCCGCGCCGGCCACGACGGTCGCGCGGTCGCCGACGGCCTCGACCACGGCGCGGATCAGCTCCTGCTTCTCCGCGTCGGTCGTGGTCGGGCTCTCGCCGGTGGTGCCGTTGACCACGAGGCCGTCGTTCCCCAGCTCCACGAGGTGCTCGGCCAGCTCCTGCGCCCGCTTCAGGTCCAGTGCGCCGTCGGCGTCGAACGGGGTGGCCATCGCGGTGAGCACGCGCCCGAAGGGCCGTCCGGGCGCTGCGGTAGGTGGGTTGGACATGGGGAGACGGTACCTCGCCGGTCCGACGAAAACCGCGTGGACCTGGTCACCAGGAGGATTTCCCGGGGTCGGCCGCTCGTCGCGGAACTTCTACTTGACCTTGGTCACGATCGGGGCGGTGATCGGGCCGCCGTCGGCGCGGGCGAGCACGCAGTAGAACTCGCGGCTGGGCTCCTCACCTTGCTTCCCGGGAGTTCGGCGCCACTCGGTTTCGGTGGGCACGAGCGCGCGGAAGGTGAGGTCCGCCCGGTTCGGTTCGGGCACGATCGACGACCGGAACGCGGTCGCGCACGCCGCTTCGGCGCCGGCCGTCACGGCGGGCAGGCCCGGGTAGGCCGCGACCTTGGCGTCGTCGGAGCTCCAGTTCTCGACCGAGATCAGGTTGCCGATCTCGTAGACCTCCAGCGTGTGGCTCTTGTCGCAGTCGGTCTTGTTGTCTTCCTCGCTGATGATGGAGCCGTCCTGCACCGGGGTGTTGAAGCACCGGTAGTAGCCGCCGATGTCGGTGCGGAGCTGGCCGCCGACGCCGTAGGTCATGGTCGCCTGCTTCTGCTTGTCCACGGCGGGCGTCTCGTAGGCCTTGCCCGCGAAGAAGCCGCCGACCAGAGCGGCCACGACGAGCACCGCGGCGGCCGTGAGCCACAGCGCGCGGTGGGACTTCTTCGCGGGCGGCTGTGGCGCGGCCCGGCCGAGCATCGCCGTGCCGTGCGGCGGCGTGGGCCGCACGCCCTGCGCCGTGGTCAGCAGGTTCTGGGCCTGGGCCGCGGTCAGCCGCGCGTCGGGGTTGGTGACGAGCAGGCCGAGGATGGCCGCGGCGATCGGGCCGTGTGCGCGGGTGAGGTACGGGATCTCGGTCATGATCGCGTGCAGCGTCGCGGCGGTGGTCGCGCGCTCGAACGGGATCGAGCCTTCGACGGCGAAGAAGAGCGTCGCGCCGAGGGACCACAGGTCGGACGCGGGCATCGCTTCGCGGCCCTCGACGCGCTCCGGCGCCATGAAGGCGGGCGAGCCGACGATCATGCCGCTGGTGGTCAGCCGCGGGTCGTCGACGGCGTGGGCGATGCCGAAGTCGGTCAGCTTCACGCGGCCGTCCGGCGCGACCAGGATGTTCGCCGGCTTGACGTCCCGGTGCACGATCCCGGCGGCGTGCGCGGCCTGCAGCGCGGCGAGCACCCGCTCGCCCAGCTGCGCGGCCTGCGCGGCGGCCATCGGGCCGCGCCGGCGCACGAGGTCGGCGAGGCTGGGCGCTTCGACGAGCTCCATGACGATGAAGGTGGTCCCGCCGTCGGTGACGACGTCGTAGACGGTGACGACGGCGGGGTCGTTGAGCCGGCCGCCGGTGCGGACCTCGCGCAGGGCGCGTTCGGAGAAGACGGCGGCGGATTCGGCGTCCGGCAGCCGCAGTTCCTTGACGGCGACCTGCCGCCCGATGACCTGGTCCTGTGCCCGCCAGACGACACCCATGCCGCCCCGGCCGAGCTCGCCGAGCAGGAGGTAGCGGCCGGCGACGACCCGCTGACCAGGCGTAACGGGGGCCTGCGGCGGGTAGGGCCGGGTTCGTTCGTCGGTCACGGTGCTCCTTTTGGCGGCGGTCGCGCAGATGCTAGTCGGACCGCCGCGGGGCGCCGCGGGTTCCGCGGAATTCGTGACGTGGGCCGGCCGGCTCGGGCCACTGGCGGGTCGGCCGGCGTCCCTGGCGGGCCGGGTCGCGTGCCGGGAGGGTCAGGGGGTTTCGCCGCGGTAGGGAAGCCAGCGGTAGCCCGGGGCGAACTCGCTGAACTCGGCGTGGCTGCCGGTTGCCGTCCAGATCCGGTCGCTGACCACCAGGCCCGGGAAGATCGTCAGGTCCTTCTCCGCCAGGAGCTCGTCGTGGTGGCGGAACAGGTCGGTCTCGATGCCGGCGAGCGCGTAGCGGTAGACCGGCGGGGCGGTCCGGAGCAGCCAGTAGAGCCGGCGGCCGGCCGCCGTCATGGCCGCCGCCTCCTCGCGGGTGTGGGCGCCCGTGCGGCTGAGGCCCTCGGGGGCGATGCCGCACCACCACGCGCCGTCGCCGGGGAAGACGCTCGCCGGCCAGCCGTCGAAGTGGCGCGCGAGGTCGTGGGCGTGGGTCGCGCGCTCCCCGCATTCGGCGTTGAGAGCGAAGGTCCAGGCCATGGCCGCTACCCCGTTCCGTCGGTCAACCGGTGACCGTGAGCCAGATGAGCACCAGGTTCAACGCGATGATGATCGCCGCCACGACGCAGGCCGCCAGGGTGGTCAGGCGGTGGTTCGCGTCCTCGCCCAGCAGCGACCGGTCCGCCGTCAACCGGATCAGCGGCACCAGGGCGAACGGGATGCCGAACGACAGCACCACCTGCGAGACCACCAGCGCCGCGCTCGGGTCCGCGCCCAGGGCCAGCACCACGATCGCCGGGGTCAGCGTCACCAGGCGGCGCAGCACCAGCGGGACGCGCTTGTGCAGCAGCCCCTGCATGATCATCGCGCCCGCGTACGCACCCACCGACGTCGAGGCCAGGCCCGAGGCCAGCAGGCCGATGGCGAACATCAGCGCGATGCCCGGGCCGAGCGCCGAAGCCACCGCGCCGTGGGCACCCTCGATGCTGTCCACGCCCGCCTGGCCCTGCAGGTTCGTCGCCGCGAGCAGCAGCATGCCGAGGTTCACCGCGCCCGCCAGCAGCATCGCCAGGCCGACGTCGGCCCGGGTCGCGCGCAGCAGACGGCGGCGCCGGGCCGGTTCGAGCCGGCCGTGGCGGTCGCGGACCAGGCCGGAGTGCAGGTAGACCGCGTGCGGCATCACCGTCGCGCCGAGCATGGCCGCCGCGATCAGGATGCTGCCGGCGCCGTCGAACTTCGGGACCAGGCCGCCCAGCGTCTGCGTGGCCGACGGCGGCTCGACGAACAGGCTCGCCAGGAACCCGATCGCGATCACCGCCAGCAGGCCGGTGACGACCCGCTCGAACGTCCGCTGGCCGCCGCGGTCCTGGACCGCCAGCAGCGTCAGCGACACCGCGCCGGTGATCAGGCCGCCGACGACGAGCGGCAGGTCGAACAGCAGGTTGAGGGCGATCGCGCCACCGACCACCTCGGCCAGGTCGGTGGCGATGGCGACGATCTCCGCCTGCGCCCAGTAGGCCAGCCGGGCCGGCCGCGACAGGCGGGCGCGCAGGGCCTCCGGCAGCGACATCCCGCTGACCAGGCCGAGCTTCGCCGACAGGTACTGCACGAGCACGGCCATCAGGTTCGCCGCGACGATCACCCAGACCAGCAGGTAGCCGTAGCGGGCGCCGGCGCTGATGTTGGACGCGACGTTCCCGGGGTCGACGTAGGCGATGGCGGCCACGAAGGCGGGCCCGAGCAGGGCCGAGCCGGTGCGCAGGCGGGTCACCAGTCTCGGGCGGACTGCCTCGGTCACCGCCATGAAACCTGCCTCTCGCCGGATGTCGGGAAACCCAAACCGAAGTTTAGGCACGCCGAACTTTGCTTTTCAAGGGTGACGACTCCACCCTGGAGCCGGGGTACCCCGAAAAGCCGGAAAGGCCACCTCGATGAGTTCGAGGGCCTTCCCCGGCGGCGGATCAGGGGTGGGCGACCTCGTGGCCGGATTCGCGCAGGGCCGCGACCGCGTGGTCGAGGTCGGCGGCACGGACCAGGATGTGGTCGGTGTCGAACGTCGACATCGAGAACAGCGCGACCCCGGCCGCGGCCAGCTCCGAGGCCAGCGCGGCGATGATGCCGGTGAGCGTGAACTCCAGCGGACCACGGACCGACAGCAGCCGCCACCCGTCCTCGGCCGCCGTGGCGCCGGCCGGCTCGTGGCCGGCCGGGCAGATCACGGACAGCTCTTCGGGGGTCCGCGTCACCGAGACGAACCCGTCGCCGGGCGCGAAGAGCTCGGCGGGCACCGCCGCGTCCGCGGGCAGCCGGACGACGGCGTACTCGCCGGGCCGGACGTCGATGGCAAGTCGCTTCATCAGGCTTCCAGCACCTTCGGGCTCGTGGCGATCTCGGTGCCGTCCGGCAGCGTCGAGATGGTGAAGTCCGCGAACACGTTCGCCGCGGCCTTCTGCAGCTGCCGCAGGCATTCCACGGCCAGCTCGCGGATTTCGACGTCGGCGTGCTCGGTCGCGCGCATCGCGACGAAGTGCCGCCACGCGCGGTAGTTCCCGGTGACGACGATGCGCGTCTCGGTCGCGTTCGGCAGCACCGCGCGTGCGGCCTGGCGGGCCTGCTTGCGGCGCAGGGTCGCGCTCGGGACGTCGGCGAACTTCTCCTCCAGCCCGGCCAGCAGCTCGGTGTAGGCGTCGACGCTCGCCTGCGTCGCGGCGAGGAACTTCTCGTGCAGCACCGGGTCGTTCGCGATCACCTCGGGCTCGACGAACTCGGCGTTGCGCTCCGGGACGTACCGCTGCGAGAGCTGGGAGTAGGAGAAGTGGCGGTGGCGGATCAGCTCGTGGGTCAGCGAGCGGGAGATGCCGGTGATGTAGAAGGTCACCGAACCGTGCTCCAGCACCGAAAGGTGCCCGACGTCGATGATGTGCTCGAGGTAGCCGGCGTTGGTCGCGGTCGCCGGGTTCGGCTTCTTCCACGACTGGTAGCAGGCCCGGCCGGCGAATTCGGCCAGCGCTTCGCCGCCGTCCGCGTCGGTCGACCACGGCACGTCCCCGGGCGGGAAGAACTCGGTCTTCGCGATCAGCTGCACTCTGGGTGACACGGTTCCGGTCACGTCAGCACCCCTTCTCCCGGCTCTCGCGCAGCCTAACCGCGTGCGGGCCGTCACTTCCGGGGGACACGTGACATCACGGCTTCCTTGACTGACGTCACCGATGACGTCATAGTGGTGTCATGGACCTGACCCCGTACATCGCCAACCTTCGCGAGGACCTCGCGAACACGGCTGCCGCCGGGGACGAGCACACCCGGCGGGCGGCCGCACTGCTGTCTTCCGCGCTCGAGCCCGCCGTCCGCCTGACCCTGATGAACGCTCTCGCCGACCTCGCCGCCGAGGTCACGGCCGCACTGCCCGGCCAGGTGGTCGACGTGCGGCTCGACGGCCGGGACGTCCGCGTGGTCGTCACCGGCACCGCCGAGGAGACGACGTCACGCACGACACCACGTGACACCACGCCACCACCACCGTCGTCGCCGATCGACGGCGGCGACATCAGCCGGATCACCCTCCGGCTGGTCGAGCAGATCAAGGGCCAGGCCGAACGCGCCGCCGCCGCCCAGGGCGTCTCGCTGAACACGTTCGTTTCGCAGGCCGTGCAGGGCGCGCTGGGCCACGGCGTGCTCGGCGGCGGGGGCAGCAAGCACCAGAGCAAGGGCGGCGGGTCGCACCTGCACGGCTGGGTCGAAGGCTGAGGGGACGAGACGATGAGTGAAGAACAGACCACACCGGCCGGCGAGCCGGACGACGAACTGGTCCGGATCGACGAGTTCGAGACCGACGTCCCGCTGGAGCTCGACGTGAGCGTCACGATCGGCCGCGTCGAGATCGTTCTCGAAGGCGATTCCGGCGCCCGCGTGGAGCTGCGGCACGACCAGGGCGAGCAGCAGCCGTGGGTGGCGGGCGTGAACAGCCTGCTGTCCTGGGTCGGCGAGCGCTTCGGCGACCAGCTCGGCGTCGACCCGTCCGCCTCCCCCGCCGAGGCGGTGCGGCAGAGCCGGATCGAAAAGCTCGGCAACCGCCTGGTCGTGCAGGCACCGAAGGCGTGGCAGCTGCGCAACGCCGCGCTCGCGGTGAAGGTGCACGCGCCGTCGGGCTCCCACGTCGAGGTGCGCGCGGGCGCGGCGGACGTCACGGTGACCGGTTCGGCCGGCCGCGTCGACCTGCTGACCGGCTCGGGCGAGGTGAAGCTCGACCGCGCCGACGGCTCGGCCACCATCCGCACCGGCAGCGGCGCGGTCCGGCTCGGCCCGACGCTGGGCGGGCTGCAGCTGCGCAGCGGCAGCGGCTACGTCGAGGCGTCGTCGATCACCGGCTCCGCGTCGCTGGCCACCGGCACCGGCGACGTCTGGCTGGGCGCGGTCTCGGGCGAGGTGATGGCCCGCACGGGCAGCGGCGACCTGTCGGTGGCCGACGCCGCATCGGGCTCGCTGGACCTGATCACCGGCTCCGGCGAGGTCCGGATCGGCATCCGCGGCGGGACGTCGGCGGAGGTCGACCTGACCTCCAGCGCGGGCCGCGTGTCCAGCGAACTGGACGTCGCGGACGCGGCCCCGGAAGGTGGCGTGAAGCTGAAGGTCCGAGCCCGCACGGGCACCGGCAACGCCGTGGTGACGCGCGCGGCGGGCTGAGTAAGGGGGAAGGACGGGCCGTTCCCGGTGCGGGGGTGCCGGGGACGGCCCGTTCGCGTGCCACCTCCGCCGAGCGCGCTCGGCGATGCCCGAGCGCGCTAACGGACCAGCTGCCCCAGCGGCGCCGCCAGGTCGCCGCGTTCCCCCACCGTCACGCCCGACAGCCCGAGCCACTCCGCCATGTGCCGCAGCTCCGCCGCCAGCTCCGGGAGCACCCGGGCCACGTCGACCCCTTCCTCCGCGAAGGCCCCCTGCACCCGCAGCACCCCGGCCGCCCGGTCCGACTTCAGATCGACACGGGCCACCAGCTCTCCGTCCAGGAGGAACGGGAACACGTAGTACCCGTACACCCGCTTCGGCTCCGGGACGTAGATCTCGATGCGGTAGTGGAACCCGAACAGCCGTTCCGTGCGGGCCCGCTCCCAGATCAGCGGGTCGAACGGGCACAGCAACGCCCGGCCCGCCACCGTCCGCGGGGTGCGGGCCGCCACGTGCCGGTACGCCACCTGCTTCCAGCCGCGGACCGCCACCGGCTCCAGTTCGCCCGACTCCACCAGCTCCGCCACCGCCTGGCGGGCCGGGGCCGGGCCCAGGCGGTAGTAGTCGCGCAGGTCCGCCTCCGTGGCCACGCCCAGTGCTCGCGCCGAACGCGAGAGCAAGCCCCGGGCGCCCTCCTCCGCGGACACCGAACGCGCCAGGATCTCCGGTGGGACCACCCGCTCGGTCAGGTCGTAGAGGCGTTCGAACGAGCGCCGCGTGCCCGTGGTCAGCTGGCCGATGCCGAACAGGTACTCGCAGACGCGCTTGACCTCCGACCGCTCCCACCATGAGCCCGGCCCGCGCCGCTGGGCGTCCGCCTCCACCGCGCGTTCGATGCCGCCCGCGCCGATCGGGCCCAGCTCCTTGACCACCGACAGGATCTCGTCCACCAGGCCCGGCGACTTCTCGATCAGCGGCCCGTAGTGCCGCCACCAGCCGTCGCGCTTGGCGCCCGAGCGGATCAGGGGCCAGTCCTCGATCGGGAGCAGGCTCGCCTCGTGGGCCCACGTCTCCACCAGCATCCGCGGGCGGCGCGCCGAGTTCGCCCACGCCGCCTGGTCGAGCAGCGCCGGGTCGTACGCGCCCAGCCGCGAGAACACCGGCATGTAGTGCGCCCGGACCGCCACGTTCACCGAGTCCAGCTGCAGCAGCTGCACCCGCGACAGCACCCGTTTCAGGTGCTGGCGCGAAGGCACGCCGGCCGGACGTGGGTCGGTGAAGCCCTGTGCGGCCAGGAACGTCTTCCGGGCCGTCGCGACGCTGATCGTTTGCATGGTGAGCTCATGGTGCCACCCACCACCGACAAAACCGGGAGCCCATGGATCCGTCCATGCCCCCACCGCCGCCCTCGACGATGGCGCTGTACTAACTTCGGCCCATGAGCGACGCCGCCGTCCGTCCCGCCGATCTGTCCGACGCCGCGGAGATCGCCCGCATCCAGCGCGACACCTGGCACGCCGCCTACGAGGACCTGCTCGGCAAGCAGGCCCTCGCCCAGCTGGACGCCACCGACCTGGCCGGCACCTGGACCGAGACCATCGACTACCCCGGCAGCCTCGTCTACGTCGCCACCGAGGGCGAGTTCACCGTCGGGTTCTGCGTCGCCGGCCGCGCGCCCGAAGACGAGGTCGCCCAGGCCGACGGGAGCCTGCCCGAGGACGCCGGCAGCACCGGGCTGATCGCCACCCTGCTCGTCGAGCCGCGCTGGGGCCGCCGCGGGCACGCCGGGCGGCTACTCGCGACGGCCGCCGCGGGCCTGCGGGCCGACGGCGCCACCCGCGGCATCGCCTGGGTCGCCCAAGGCGACCACGCCACCCTGGGGTTCTACCGCCGGGCCGGCTGGAACCCCGACGGCACCGTCCGCACCCTCGACACCGGCGAGCGCACGCTGCGCGAGGTCCGGCTCACCGGCACCCTCGACCTGTCCCTGACCTGAGTCCCGGAAGATCACCCACCGCATCACGGCGTACATGAACACGCCTTCGCACCCGCCCGCGAGCAGCCGCGAGACGTGGTATTCGACGCCCAGCGCCGTCAGCCCCGCGCCCACACCCAGCAGAAACGCGGCGTAATTGACAGCAATCGCAAGTATGTAAAGACCCAGTTGGATTCCCACGGCGGCGTGGGAATGGAAGTTGAACGTCCGGTTCAGGACGAAGCTCAGCCCGAACGCGCAGACGTACGCCAGCGTGATCGCCAGCCAGACCGGCCAGCCGAGCACGCCGTGGAAGACGGTCAGCAGCCCCAGGTCGACGCCGAACGTGAACCCGTTGATGAGGCAGAAGCCCAGAAACGTCGGCGCCACGATCCGCGACAACCCCAGGGGAAGGCCGCGCACGACGGCCCGGCAGAGGGCGCCGAATCGGTCAGCGGGCGTACGGGCTTGCTCGGCGGCCACCCCGTCAGTGTTCCGGCCGGAGGTGACGGGCAGCCGTCCGGCAGGTGATCTTCTGGTGCGGACCACCCACCGAAGAGGGGGGTAAACCCCCGTGCGCGGAGATTTCGAACTGATAACTTGGAAGAACGCGAGAGCTTTTCAGGAGGTGACACGATGAGCTGGATCCTGCTGACGCTGGGCGTCGCGTTCGGTTCGGCCATCGTGCCCTTGATCAACGCGGAAGTGTTCCTCCTCGGGTTGTGCGCGAGCCAGCCGGGGCTGCACTGGCTGTGGCTCGGGGCGGCGGTGGCGGTCGGGCAGATCGCCGGGAAGACGCTGTACTACCTGGCCGCGCGCGGCACGATCAAGCTGCCGAAGCCGCTGCACGACCGGCTGCACCGCGAGCGCCCGATGACGCCCCGGCGCGTGCGCTGGCAGCTGCGGACCAAGCGGATCCGCGGGTGGGTCGAGTGGCTGCGCGAGCGCTGCCACCGGCACCCGCACTGGATGGCCGGGACGTACGGGGTGAGTTCCCTGGTGGGGTTGCCCCCGTTCATGGCGACGAGCGTGCTGGCCGGGCTGGTCCGGATGCGGCTCGCGACCTTTTTGACGACGGGACTCGCCGGAAGGTGGATCCGCTTCAGTTTGATCGCGGCTTCACCCGCGGTGTTCGCGGGCTGGCTGCACCACTGAGACGAGGGCGGACCAGGCGGCACGCGAGACGGTGAGCTGACCGAGGTGGCGGGCCTTGGTATCCCGCACGCCGACAGCCTCCGCGAGGGAAACCTCGACACAATCGGTTTCGGTGCCGCTGTAGCTCGACTTGCGCCAGGTCAACACGGTGCCTCCTAGCTATCGTGCGGCCTCCCGCAAAAGGGCGAGGGATGCCTCCTCGGTGAGAGCTTTACCGGTGATCAGCCTAGCCAGCGCCCGGTACGGGCCGCCACCTTCACTTTCGGGCAGGAATCCGCTGGCGTGGTGGTGCTCCAGATGCACGATGGCGGGCCGGTCGCCGAACTCGTAGATGATGAACGACCCGATCAACCCGGGGTGGTAACCGGCATCCAGCGGCACGATGCGCAACGAGATATTCGAGCGCCGCACGGCTCGCAAAAGATGGTCGACCTGGTCGGACATGATGTCCTCGCTGCCGACCTGGGTCCGGAGGGTGGCCTCGCCGACAAGGGCATGCAGGTGGACCGGTTCTCGCTTGGTCAGGATTTTCTGGCGGTTCAAGCGCATGACCAATCGCCGGTCGGCTTCTTCTTCGCCGATGCGCGCAGCGGTCAGAACCGCGCGCGCATAGTCGGCGGTCTGGAGCAATCCGGGGACGATCGCGGGCGCCCAGTTGGTGATCTTCGTGGCGGTGCGCTCGTACTCGATGATCCCGGTGAGCGCCGACGGCAGGTCCGACGGATTCGAGTCCAACCAGTTGGGATCTTTCACGTGCTGGGCCAGGAACAGGATCCGCTGTGTCGTCGCGCGGTCGATCCGCAGGTACCCCAGGATCCGGGCCACCTCCTCGATCGGCGGCACCCGGATCCCGAGCTCCCACTGCGAGAGCAACCGCGGATCCACTTCCAGGGCCCGGGCCAGCTCGCGCAACCCGAATTTCCGCGCCTCACGCACCTCGCGCAGCGACGCGGACAACGCCCGGCAACCCGGAGAAGACGAAGTCGGTTTCATGCGGCAGATAGTACGAATGCCGCTCATTTCCCGAATGAACGACAACTGTCAGCGAATTGCCACACCACCGTCCCGGTCACCGCCACCACGAAAGCCCATCCGCCGATCGGCTCCGCGAACACCGCCACCAGAAAACAAAACGCCGCGAATCCGCCCAGGCCGCGCAGCACACCCCGCGTGGTCGCCGCGGCCGCCGCCGGGCCACCTTGTGCGAGCGCGAACACCGCCACCACGGTCGTTCCCGTCGGGAAGGGCGCGAGGACGCCCGTCAGGTCCGGGCCGAGCCGTCCGGCCGCGGCCGTCAGGACCACCACCAGGACCGCCGTCGCGGCCGCGCGGGCGGGCAGGTCCCACCACGGCAACCGCACCGGCCCCGCCTCCCCCGGCTCCGGCAGCAACCGGACCCCCGCCCCGGCCGCCGCCAGCGCCAGCCCGAGCGCCACCCAGACCGGCACCGGCGCGAACGACAACGCCAGGTCCAGCGCCAGGCACACCAGCCAGCCGAGCAGCACCGTGCCGACCCAGCCGCGCGCCCGGGACACCCGCGCGAACACCACCGCGAACGCGGCCAGCGACACCAGCCCCAGCAGCGACGCCGACGCGGCCCGCGCCACGAACGCCGTGCCGTGCTCCAGGTACGTGATCAGCAGGATCGGCCCCGCGACGACCGGCATCGCCACCAACAGGCCGGTCAGGCCGGGGCCCCAGCGCCGTCCGGCCAGCGACGAGCCGACCACCAGCAGCGGCGCCAGGACGAGCTTCAGCAGCAGCGTCACCGAGCCGAGTCTGCCGGACCCAAGGGCCGGCCGGAGCCAGGTCGAGGAGGTCTCCGCGCCGGAACTACTCGGCACGTGAGCGTTCGGCGGCTTCCAGTTCGATGGCCTTCTTCATCGTCTCGCGCGCCCGGCGCCGGTCCCCCGCGATGTCGTAGGCGTACGCGAGCTTGTACCAGACCCGCCAGTTGTCCTGGTCGGCCTCGACCTCCGCGCGGCGCGCCTCGAACCACGCGTCGGCCGCCTCGCGATCGACCCGGCCCGACGGACGCCGGGGCAGGTCGGAGACGTCCGGGAGCGCGCCCTCCTCGTCGAGCCGGCGGGACAGGCGCTGGACCTGGAGGCCGTTGCGCCAGGTCACCACGACCACCCAGACGCCCAGCACCGGCAGCAGGAGCACGCCGGCGCCGAGGGCGATGCCGGCCCCGGTCCCCGTCTTGAACAGGGCGAACGCCCGGTCCGCGAGCAGGAACAGGTAGACGACCAGCGCCGCCGTCAGCAGCAGCGCGACATTGCGCGCTTTCACAGGTCGAGGACGTTCTCCAGGCCGACCGTCAGGCCGGGCCGCTTCAGCACCTCGCGCACGCCGAGCAGCACGCCCGGCATGAACGACGTCCGGTCGAGGGAGTCGTGGCGGATGGTCAGGGTCTCCCCTTCGCCGCCGAACAGGATCTCCTCGTGCGCGACCAGGCCCGGCAGGCGGACCGAGTGCACGCGGACCTGCTCGACCGTCGCGCCGCGGGCGCCGTCGAACTCGTCCGTCGTCGCGTCGGGGCCCGGGGTCACGCCGGCCTCGGCCCGCGCGGCGGCGATCATCCGCGCGGTGTGCGCGGCGGTGCCCGAGGGCGCGTCGGCCTTGCGGTTGTGGTGCAGCTCGATGATCTCGGCCGAGGCGTAGAACTTCGCCGCCTGGGCCGCGAAGCGCATCGCCAGCACCGCGCCGAGGGCGAAGTTGGGCGCGACCAGCACGCCGAGCGCGGGCTTCGGCTCCAACAGCGAGCGCAGGTGAGCCAAGCGGGATTCACTGAAGCCAGTGGTGCCGACGACCGCGTGGATGTCGTGCTCGACCAGGTACTCCAGGTTGCCCATGACGGCTTCGGGGTGGGTGAAGTCGACGACCACCTGGGCGTCGGCCAGCGCCGCGAAGTCGTCGCCCGCGTCCAGCGCCGCGACGAGCTTCAGGTCCGAAGCGCCTTCGACGGCCTTCACCACCGTCGCGCCCATCCGGCCGCGCGCACCGAGCACACCGACGTTGATGGTCATGAAGCGATCACCTCGTGCAGGTCGTCAGGAAGGTCGTCGGCGTGAGCGTACGGCCCGACGACCGCCGCCGCCGAGACCCCGCCCGGCCGCGCGAACAAAGTGCGAGCGAGGGCACACACGTCTTCGGTGGTCACCGCGTCGATGCGGGCGATCGTGTCGTCGACGCCGAGGTAGTGGCCGTAGTTGAGCTCGTTCTTGCCGATCCGCGACATCCGGGACGACGTGTCCTCCAGGCCCAGCACGATCCCGCCGCGCAGCTGGCCCTTGGCGCGAGCCACCTCGGCTTCGGTGAGGCCGTCGACGCCGACCTTGTCGAGCACCTCGCGGATGACACCGGCGACGTCGCCGAGCTTCTCCGGCTGGCAGCCCGCGTACACGGCCATGTGCCCGGTGTCGGCGTAGCTCGCGACCGACGAGTACACCTGGTAGGCCAACCCGCGCTGCTCGCGGATCTCCTGGAACAGCCGCGACGACATCCCGCCGCCGAGGGCGGCGTTGAGCACCGACAGCGCGAAGCGGCGCTCGTCGTGCCGCGACAGCGACCGCAGGCCGAGCATGACGTGCGCCTGCTCGGTGTCGTCGGTGTGCAGGGCCAGCTTCGGGACCGTCTTGATCCGGGCGCGGCCTTCGCGGGGCGCGATCGGGGTCGCGGCGCCGGCCAGGCGTTCGCCGAGGGCCTTGCGGACCAGCCGCAGCACCTGGCCGTGGTCGATGTTCCCGGCCACGGACAGGACCATCCGCGGCAGCGTGTAGCGGCGCTTGTAGAAGTTCCGCAGCGCGGCCGGGGACATCTCCACGATCGACTTTTCGGTGCCGAGCACCGGGCGGCCGAGCGGGTGGTCGCCGAGGATGGCCGTCACGAACGTCTCGTGCAGCAGGTCCTCGGGGTCGTCGTCGCGCATCGAAATCTCTTCGAGGACGACGCTGCGTTCCATGTCCATGTCGCGGTCGGTGCAGAGGGCGTCGAACACGACGTCGGTGACCAGGTCCACGGCGAGCGGCAGGTCGGCGTCGAGCACCTGCGCGTAGTAGCAGGTGTGCTCCTTCGCCGTGAAGGCGTTGAACTCGCCGCCGACGGCGTCGATCTCCTCGGCGATCTGCGTGGCGTCGCGGTGTTTCGTGCCCTTGAACAGCAGGTGCTCGAGGTAGTGCGCGGCGCCGGCGACGGCCGCCGGCTCGTCGCGGGAGCCGATGCCGACCCAGAGCCCGACCGTGGCCGAGCGGGACGCCGGGACGCGCTCGGTGATCACCCGCAGGCCGCCGGGCAGGACGCTGCGCTTGACGACCGCACCGTCCGAAGTGGACTCCAGCGTGCGGGTGGTGCCGACGGGCTGCTCGTGCCCGGAAACCTGCCGTGCCATGGGTTCCTTACTCAACTTGCCGTGAAGGCCACCTCGGGGACACCCCCGAGATGGCCTTCACGGATCAGGAAACGAGCTGTGCTTACTTGGCGTCGGCCTTCTCGGCGTCGGCGTCGGCGGCGGCCGCGGCACCCTCGGCGGGCTTGGCGGCGTCGTCTTCCTTGACCACGATCAGGCTGATCTTGCCGCGGTTGTCGATGTCGGCGATCTCGACGCGGAGCTTGTCGCCCACGTTGACCACGTCCTCGACCTTGTTGATCCGCTTGCCGTTGCCCAGCTTCGAGATGTGCACCAGGCCGTCCTTGCCCGGCAGCAGCGAAACGAACGCGCCGAACGCGGCCGTCTTCACCACGGTGCCGAGGAAGCGCTCGCCGACCTTGGGCAGCTGCGGGTTGGCGATGGCGTTGATCAGGTCGATCGCCGCCTCGGCCGACGGGCCGTCGGACGCGCCCACGTAGATCGTGCCGTCGTCCTCGATGGAGATGTCGGCACCGGTCTGCTCGGTGATCGAGTTGATCATCTTGCCCTTCGGGCCGATGACCTCGCCGATCTTGTCCACCGGGATCTTCACGCTGGTGACGCGCGGCGAGTACGGGCTCATCTCGTCCGGGCTGTCGATCGCCTCGGCGATGACCTCCAGGATGGTGAGGCGAGCGTCCTTCGCCTGCTTCAGCGCGGCGGCGAGCACCTCCGACGGAATGCCGTCGAGCTTCGTGTCCAGCTGCAGCGCGGTGATGATGTCCTTGGTGCCGGCGACCTTGAAGTCCATGTCGCCCAGGGCGTCCTCGGCACCGAGGATGTCGGTGAGCGCCACATAACGGGTCTCACCGTCGACCTCGTCCGACACCAGGCCCATCGCGATGCCCGCGACCGGCGCCTTCAGCGGCACGCCGGCGTTGTACAGCGCCATGGTGGACGCGCAGACCGAGCCCATCGACGTCGAGCCGTTGGAGCCCAGCGCTTCGGAGACCTGGCGGATCGCGTACGGGAACTCGTCGCGCTTCGGCAGCACCGGCACGAGGGCGCGCTCGGCGAGCATGCCGTGGCCGATTTCGCGGCGCTTCGGCGAACCGACGCGGCCGGTCTCCCCGGTGGAGAAGGGCGGGAAGTTGTAGTGGTGCATGTAGCGCTTGTGCGTCTCCGGGGACAGCGAGTCGATCTGCTGCTCCAGGCGAAGCATGTTCAGCGTGGTGACGCCCAGGATCTGGGTTTCGCCGCGCTCGAACAGCGCCGAACCGTGCGCCCGCGGGATCACCGCGACCTCGGCCGAAAGCGACCGGATGTCGGTGAGGCCACGGCCGTCCATGCGGATCTTCTCCGTGAGGACGCGCTGGCGCATGATCTTCTTCGTCAGGGCCTTGAACGCCCCGCCGATTTCCTTGTCACGGCCTTCGAAGGCTTCGCCCTCGCCCAGGCCGATCTTCTCGATGACGGCGGCCTTGACCTCGTCGGTCGCGGCGTCGCGGTCCTGCTTGCCCGGGATCTGCAGCGCGCGGGCCAGGTCGTCGGTGGCGATCGCCGCGACGGCGTCGTAGACGTCCTGCTCGTAGGCCAGGAAGACCGGGAACTCGCCGGTCGGCTTGGCGGCGACGTCGGCCAGCTTCTGCTGGGCCTCGCACAGCACCTTGATGAACGGCTTCGCGGCTTCGAGACCGGCGGCGACCGCGGCCTCGTCCGGCGCCTTGCCGCCGGCGGCGATCAGGTCGAGCGTGTTCTCGGTGCCCTCGGCCTCGACCATCATGATCGCGACGTCCTCACCGACGATGCGGCCGGCGACGACCATGTTGAAGGTCGCCTTCTCCAGCTGCGACCAGGTGGGGAACGCGACCCACTGGTCCTCGATCAGCGCGACGCGGACGCCACCGACCGGGCCGGAGAACGGCAGGCCGGCGATCTGGGTCGACGCCGAGGCGGCGTTGATGGCCAGCACGTCGTACGGGTCGTCCGGGTTGAGGCTCTGGACGGTGATGACGACCTGGATCTCGTTGCGGAGACCGTCGGTGAACGACGGGCGCAGCGGCCGGTCGATCAGGCGGCAGGTCAGGATCGCGTCGGTCGACGGGCGGCCCTCGCGGCGGAAGAACGCGCCGGGGATGCGGCCCGCGGCGTACATGCGCTCTTCGACGTCCACGGTCAGCGGGAAGAAGTCGAAGTGGTCCTTCGGGTGCTTCGACGCGGTCGTCGCCGAGAGCAGCATGGTCTCTTCGTCGAGGTACGCGACGACGGCGCCGGCGGCCTGCTTGGCCAGGCGGCCCGTCTCGAAGCGGACGGTGCGGGTGCCGAACCGGCCGTTGTCGATCACGGCTTCGGTCTCGTGCACGGTGACTCCGGTGGAGTCGGTCATATGGTGTATCTCCTCTTTAGTTCCTTCGTACGACGCGAGTCTCCCACCCTGGGACCAGTTTCGCCTGAGGACGCTCGAGGAATGAGGCCGGTCTTCGATCGAAGCTCCCGGGACGCTTCCCGGGAACCACTACCGAGGACCGGCGGACGGACCCTCGTGCGCGCTCGCGCCGTTTCTCTTTTTGACCGAGGGGGAGCGACCGTCGTGGTCACTCCCCCTCGGGTTGAAGCTATCGGCGCAGGCCGAGGCGCTGGATCAGCGCACGGTAACGCTCGATGTCCACCTTCATCACGTAGTTCAGCAGCCGGCGGCGACGGCCGACCAGCAGCAGGAGCCCGCGACGCGAGTGGTGGTCGTGCTTGTGAGCCTTGAGGTGCTCGGTGAGGCCGACGATGCGCTTGGTGAGCAGCGCCACCTGGGCCTCGGGGGATCCGGTGTCCGAGTCGTGCACGCCGTACTCGGCCAGGATCGACTTCTTCTCTTCGGTGGACAGCGCCACTTGTGTTGCTCCTCGAAATAATCAGTGCCGTGCGGCCCCGGGCGTGGATGCACGCCGGGAAGACGGTCACGGCCGCCACGGACTGCAGCCGGACCCGGCCACGACGTTACCATTCTGGTCACGTGCGTCTCTGAGCAGGGCCTTCAGGCGTCGGCCAGCCCGAACGAGCGGGCCACCCGGTAGCGAGGACCACCCGGCTCGCGCTCACTGGTCATCAGCGCCACTTCCGCGGCGCGCCAGCGCCGGCTCGTGAAACCAGCCAGCTCTTTCGTCCAACGCGCGGCGAGCCCGGGTTCTTCCCGGGGGAACCGCGCGAGGGTCAGGTGGGCCCGGTAGGGCCTCGGTTCGGCGCCGGCCCCCGCGGCTTGCGCGAGCGGCGTCAGCTCCGTTCCGGCGGCAGTCAACCACAGCACGCCGGGGAACGTCGCGGCCTTTTCCAGCCGGACGTCGATCGCCGGACGGCCGGCCAGCCGCTCGGCCAGCCAGGCGGCGCGCGTCCCGACGTCGTCCGGCCCGTAGTAGCCGAGGGTGATGTGCCAGCGCTCGGGGGGCTCCCAGCGGAGGCCGTCGCCGGGATCGCCGAGGGCCGCGGCGACCTGCTCGACGACCTGCTCGACGACGTCGGCCGGCGGGAGCAGCGCGCTGAACAGGACTGGCATCAGGAGCCGTTGCCCGCCCGGCGGAGCAGGTCGGCGATGGCCGGGAAGTCGTCGTCGAGGCGCTTGGCGGCCTCGCCCAGGTCTTCGTCCTCGGCCAGGTCGCGCAGGTAGGCGAGGACCTTCTGGTCTTCGTTGACCACGGGGATGTTGTCGCGGCCGACGGTGGGCCGGGAGTCCCGGACGTCCTCCATCGCGGCCAGCATCGCTTCGCGGTTGCCGGCGGCGACCTCGGGCACCAGGATCTTGCGCTCGAGCATGATCATCCTGGCCAGCACGACCGGGTTGCCGATCTTCGCCCGCCGCCCGCTCATCACCTGGCTGAGCATGGGGGCACTGATCCCGAGGACCTCGGCCAGGAACGCCTGCGAAACGTCGAACGCGACGACGAGCCGTCGCACTCGGTCACCGAGCGGCTCCCCATACCACTCCCGCTGCAACGCGATGTTCCGCTGGACGATCTTGTGGTCCTCCACCAGTCCCCTGCTCCCCTGTTTTCCTTCGCGCACACCGTCCGTGAGCATCTTGCCATCGCCGCCGCGCGCGTGAACCGCGTTGTCCCCTATTCGTCCCCGGTCAGGGCGTCCGGGGGCAGTTCGAGTGCCTTTCTCGTCTCCACCACGTCGTCGTCGATCTGCGCGACGAGCCCGGCCGAATCGGCGAACCGCACCTGGTCGCGCAGCCGCGTCACGAAGTCGACGGCCACGTGCTGGCCGTAGAAGTCCTCGTCGACGTCGAGGACGAACGCCTCGACGGTCCGCTCGCGGCCGGAGAACGTCGGGTTGGTGCCCACCGAGACCGCGGCGCGCAGCCGGCGCGTGGGGTCGGCCGAACGGGTGAACCACGCGCTGTACACGCCGTCGGCCGGGACGGCGGCGAACCGCGGCGTCGACAGGTTCGCCGTCGGGTAGCCGAGTTCGTGGCCGCGCCCGTCGCCCCGGACGACGATGCCCTCCAGGCGGTGCGGGCGGCCGAGGGCTTCGGCGGCGGCGACGACGTCACCGGCGTCGATGCAGGACCGGACGTAGGTGCTCGAGAACGTGATCGCGGACTGGTCCTCACCGGACAGTTCCTTGCCCTGCAGCTCGGCACCGAACGCCGCGAAGCCGAACCGGCGGCCGAGGGTGCGCAGCATGGCGACGTCACCGACCGCCTTGGCGCCGAAGGTGAAGTTGTCGCCGACGATCACCGCGGCCGCGTGCAGCCGGTCGACCAGCACCTCGTGCACGAACTCCTCCGGCTGCAGCCGGGACAGCTCGAGGGTGAAGGGCAGCACGCAGAAGACGTCGATGCCGAGGCTCTCGACGATCTCGGCCTTGCGCCGCAACGTCGTCAGCTGCGCCGGGTGGCTGCCCGGGCGCAGCACCTCGGACGGGTGCGGGTCGAACGTCAGCATGACGCTCGGCACGCCGCGCTCGGCCGCCGCCGCGACCGTCCGGCTGATCAGCTCCTGGTGCCCGCGGTGGACACCGTCGAACACGCCGATGGTGACCACGCACCGGCCCCAGCTGCCGGGAAGGTCCCCCAGTCCACGCCACCGCAGCACGTCACACTCCCGTCTCTCGAGCCCACCCTAGGCGGGCAGCAACACGACCACCGCACGGGACACGCCCTGTTCGTCGGCGGCCAGGGCGAGCACCCGGCCGTTGGGACCGAAGAGCCCGTACGTGCCCTCGACGCCGGCGGCCGGGATGCGCTGGCCGTGGCGGACCGCCTTCGCCGTGGCGGCGTCGAGATCGCGGCGCGGGAACGCGGCGGCGACGGCGGCGTCGAGGTCGAGGCTCAGTTCGGGCTGTTCTTCGAGCTGGTCGAGGGTCCTCGCCTTAGCGAGGGTGAAGGGGCCGACCGTGGTGCGCCGGAGGGCCTTCAGGTGGCCGCCGACGCCGAGGTCGGTGCCGAGGTCCCGGGCCAGCGCGCGGACGTAGGTGCCGGAGGAGCACTCGACGACGGCGTCGACCTCGACGTGGTCCGCTTCGTGGCGGACGGCGAGGACGTCGAAGCGGTAGACGGTGACCGGGCGGGCCGGGATGACGACGTCCTCCCCGGCGCGGACCCGGGCGTAGGCGCGCTTGCCGTCGATCTTGACGGCGCTGACGGCGCTGGGCACCTGCTGGATGTCGCCGGTGAGCTTTTCGACGCCGTTGGCGATGTCTTCGTCTTTGACGTTCGCCGTTTCGGCTTGGGTGAGGACTTCGCCCTCGGCGTCGTCGGTGGTGGTGCTGCTGCCGAGGCTGAGGGTGGCGAGGTAGGTCTTGCGGTCCAGGGCGAGGTGGCCGAGCAGCTTGGTGGCGCGTTCGATGCCGAGCACGAGGACGCCGGTGGCCATGGGGTCGAGCGTGCCGGCGTGCCCGACCTTGCGGGTCCCCATGATCCGCCGGGCGCGCGCGACGACGTCGTGGGACGTCATGCCGGCGGGCTTGTCGACGATGAGGAGGCCGGGAGGCGGGGCAGGACGACGGGGCGGTTTCGAGCTCGACACGCGGCAAACCCTACTGGCCGCTCGTTGCGGATCGATCAGGCCGGGCCCGGCTCATACGCCCCGATGTGGCCTTCGGTGCGTTGAAACAAGCACTGCGGCGGCGCATCGGTCAGGCGGCGACGATCGGGGTCTCGGGCAGAGCCGCGTCCCAGCGGCGGCGGGTGATGCGGACCGGGAGTTCCTCGCCGCGGGCCTCGGCCAGGAACAGGTGCGTGCGGGTCCGGCGCCACCACACGAGCATCCGGACCGTGCCGAAGGCCAGGACCGCGACCAGCGTCAGTAGCGACAGCCGGAAGTTGCCGCCGGTCACCTGCAGGAGGACGCCGACCGCGAGTGCCGCGATCGTCGTCGCCACGAAGCCGCCGACGTTCACCACACCCGTCGCCGTGCCCACGCGGCTCAGCGGGTTGTAGTCGCGGGCCAGTGCGAAGCCGATCATCGACGCCGGGCCGCCGAGGGCGAGGAAGGCGAACGCGGGCACCAGGACCGGCAGCGGCACCTGGCCCGGCCAGCCCAGCAGCACCGCCCAGACCAGCACCGCCCCGCCGATGTAGCCGCCGACCAGGGGCATCCGCAGCGACGGACGCCGGCCGATCAGGCCGCCGAGCAGCGGGCCACCGGCCATCGAGCCGAACACGAACACCGTGAGGAGCGCGCTCGCCGTCCCCTTCGACTGACCTTGGCCCTGGACCAGCCACGGGACGCCCCACAGCAGCGTCAGGGCGTTCGGGGCGAACATCGTGCTGAAGTGGACCCAGAACCCCAGGCGCGTCCCCGGTGTCCGCCACGCTTCGGCGACCTGGCCCGCGAGCTCGCGCGGGCGGACGCTTTCGCGGATCGCCGGCTGTTCGCCCGCCGGGACGTCGCGGACCCGCAGCGCCACGACGACCGTGTAGAGGACGGTGATGGCTCCGACGGCCAGGAAGGTGGGTGTCCAGCCGGCGCTGTCGAGCACGAGCGAGAGCGGGACGGTCGCGGCGAGGTTGCCGATGTAGCCGACGGCCGCGGTGAACGACGTCAGCAGGGCGTACTGGCGGCCCGGGAAGTGGGCCGCGACCAGGCGCAGGACGCTGACGAACGTGAGCGCGTCGCCGAGACCGAGGACACCTCGGGCGAGCAGGCCGAGGCCGTAGGAGTGCGCGACGCCGAGCAGGAGCTGGCCGGCACCGAGGATCAGCACGGCGACGGTGAGGACGCGGCGGGGGCCGTAGCGGTCGACCAGGACGCCGGTCGGGATCTGCATCGCGGCGTACACGCCGACCTGCAGGACGGTGAACGTGCCGAGCGCGGCCGCGCCGACGCCGAAGCGCTCGGCGGCCTGCAGCCCGGCGACCCCGAACGACGTCCGGTGGAAGACGGCGAGGAGGTAGACGGTGACGGCGGCGAGCCAGATCAGCCAGGACCGGGCAGTGGCACGGCCGGTGGCGGGCACGGGTTCCTCCAGAGGTGGGCGGTTCGGGGCGCAGGACGCCCACGCTGCCGTCCCTACTACTTGTATCGCCTAAGCAACCACGAACCATAGCCACGACCCGCGTGGCTTTCCCCACAGGTAACCCGCATCACCCGAGCTCAGCGGGGCATCACCCGTGATCGGGGAGTCATCACGCGTGATTGAAGGGCCATCACTCGTGATTGAAGGGACGACACGCGGCGGCGTGCGGGCCCCGCCGTGTCGACCCTCCAATCACGCGAGTCGACCCTCCGATCACGCGAGTCGACCCTCCGATCACGCGAGTCGACCCTCTGATCACGCGAGTCGACCCTCTGATCACGGATGGCGCACGTCAGGTGGGGCGGGTGGCGCCGGTTACCGCCCAGTTTCCGGAGCGCCAGCGGGCCAGGACCGCGGCCAGGCGGAGGAGCATGAAGAGGGAGAGGCCGGTCCAGATGCCCGTCAGGCCCCAGCCGAAGCCGAGCGAGGCCCAGATCAGGGGGAGGAAGCCCAGCGCCGCGCTGCCGAGCGTCGCGTTGCGGAGGAAGGCCGCGTCGCCCGCGCCCAGCAGCACGCCGTCCAGGGCGAAGACCACTCCCGCGATCGGCTGCAGGGCCACGAAGAACCACCACGCGTGCGGGATCTCCGCCAGCACGCCCGGGTCGGACGTGAACGCGTGCGGCAGCACCCACGACAGCGCCGCGAACAGCACGCACAGGAAGCACCCCAGCAGCAGCCCGTACCCGGTGATCTGCGACGCGACCCCGCGCGCCTGCCGCGCCGAGCCCGCCCCCAGGGCGGCGCCGACCAGCGACTGCGCGGCGATCGCCACCGAATCCAGCACCAGTGCGAGGAACGTCCACAGCTGCAGCACCACCTGGTGCGCCCCGACGGCCTCGGTCGACGTCCGGGCCGCCACCGCCGCCGCCGAGACGAAGCACGCCTGGAACGCCAGGCTGCGCAGCACGAGGTCGCGGCCGAGGCCGAGCTGGGCGAACATCACCTTGAAGTTCGGCCGCAGGCCGACTTTCTCGCGCACCAGGGCCGCGAAGAACAGCGTCGCCGAGATGACCTGCGCGACGACGTTCGCGATCGCCGAACCCTCCAGCCCCAGCCCGGCCCAGTACACGAGGACCGGGCACAGGACGGCGGAGATCCCGTTGCCCGCCAGCACGTACCGCAACGGCTTCGCGGCGTCCTGCACCCCGCGCATCCAGCCGTTGCCGGCCATGGTGACCAGGATCAGCGGCGCCCCGAACAGCGCGATCCGCAGCCACGACACGGCCGCGGACGCGATCTCGTCACGCCCCGAAAGCACCCGCGCGATCGGCCAGGCCAGCAGCTGCCCGGCGACCAGCACGAACAGCCCGACGAACACCGCGAGCCACGTCGCCTGCACGCCCTCGCGGACCGCGTCGGCCCGGCGGCCGGCGCCGTGCAGCCGGGCGGTGCGGGACGTCGTGCCGTAGGACAGGAACGTCAGCTGCCCCGACACCTGGGCCAGCACGACGCCGCCGAGCGCGAGCCCGGCCAGCGACAGCGCGTCGAGGTGACCGACCACCGCGGTGTCCACCAGCACGTACAGCGGCTCGGCGGCCAGCACCCCCAGCGCCGGCACGGCCAGGCCCAGCACGCGTTTCGCCGGAACCCGCTCGGTCTCCTCCACATTCACCACGAACCGGACTCTAACCGCCACCACCGACCGTCCTGACCGGCGGGAACCCGGGAACTCCCCGGGCGCGCCATCCGACGCACTACAGCAGCGGTGCCCGCTCCAGCGCCTCGCGCAGGCCCGCGACGACCTCGTCGGCCGAGCCCGCGACCGTGCAGCCCGCGGCCTGCCGGTGGCCGCCGCCGCCGAACTCCGCCGCGACCGCCGAGACGTCGATGCCGGTGCTGCGCAACGAAATCTGCCACTGCCCCGGCTGCGCCGTGTCCTGCTTCAGCACCGCCGCGACGGCCGCCTCGCGCACCGAGCGGATGACGTCGATGACCGACTCGACCTCTTCGCCGCGGACCGTCCGGGCCTCGTCTACCCCGACCACCGCGTGCACGAAACCCCGGCCCTGCGCGGCTTCCGGCTCCAGCCGGGCCCCGCGCAGCACCGCCGAGAGCATCGGCAGCCAGGCGAACGGGCGCTCGTCGACGATCCGCCGCACCACCGCTTCCGGGTCCACCCCCGCCGCCAGCAGCCGGGCCGCCATCCGGTGCGTCTCCGGGCTCGCGCGGCGGAACCCGCTCGTGTCGGTGACGATCCCCGCGTAGAGCCCCCGGGCGATCGGCTCGTCCAGCTCGGCGCCCAGTTCCTCCAGGACGCGGAACACGAGGACCGCGCTCGCCTCGGCGCGCTCGTCGACGACGTGGCAGGTGCCGTAGAACGTGTTCGTCGCGTGGTGGTCGATCACCAGCACCGCGCCGGCGAGTTCGACGCGCCCGGCGAGCCGGCCGAGCCGTTTCGGCGTCGGCGTGTCGACGCAGACGAGCAGTTCTTCGGAGTCCGGGAGCGCGTCCGGGTGGGTGAGCAGGCCGTCCTCGTCGAGCCACCGCAGCGACTCGGGAGCCTCGTCGGGTTCGCCGAAGGAGACGCGCACGCGGGCCCCGCGCTGCCGCAGCGCCCGGCCGAGGGCCAGTGCGCTGCCCAGCGCGTCCGCGTCGGGCCGCACGTGGCCGAGGATCGTCACGTCGCCGGCCGACGCGAGCAGCGCGGCCGCGTCCCGGATGTCCTGCGCCGAAGTAGGGATCACGGTGCGTCACGCTACGCTCTGCGGGATGCCTGAGTACGTGATGCTGGTCTACCCCTCGGCCAACCGGGTCTACGCCGCCTCCGCCCCCGCGCTGCTGCGCGCCGAGCTGGCGGTGTTCGGCGCCGGCTTGGCGGCCGAGCTGTCCGCGATCGAGGAGGTCGAGCTCGGCGGCGTCGGCTACGTCCGCTTCACCAGCTCGGCGCCGCTCGGCGAGCGCGACCTCGCCCTGCTGTCGAACCTCTCGTCGCTGTACGCCCTGTTCGAGCTCGGTGACGGCGTCCTCCGTCCGGTGCGGGTGACACCGCTGGCGAAGGCGGACTCGGACCTGCTGACCATCCAGAAGTACGCGGGCAAGACGAACGAGCTGTTCACCAAGCTGCTGGTGAACGTCACGCTGATGGCGACCGCGGACCCGTTCTCGGCCAAGCCGAAGTACCTGCTCGACCCGCTGTGCGGCCGCGGGACCACGCTGAACCAGGCGATGATGTACGGCCTGCACGCGACGGGCCTGGACGTCGACGCGAAGGACTTCGAGGCCTACGAAGCGTTCATCAAGACGTGGCTGCGGAACAAGCGCGTGAAGCACACCGCCGAGTCCGGCCAGCTGCGGCGCAACAAGGTCCGGCTCGGGCGGCGGCTCGACATCGAGTACGCGCTCGACAAGGAAGCGTACAAAGCGGGCGACACGCGCAAGCTCACCTACTTCAACGCCGACACCCTGACCACCGACGAGGTGCTGCGGGCGAACTCCTGCGACGTGATCGTCACCGACGCGCCGTACGGCGTCCAGCACGGCAGCCACCGCGAAGCCGGGTTGCAGCGGAGCCCGCGTGACCTGCTCGCGGCGGCCGTCCCGGTGTGGACGCGGGTCCTGAAACCCGGCGGCGCGCTCGGCATCTCCTGGAACACCACCGTGCTGCCGCGCGAAGAGCTCGTCGAGGTGCTGCGGAAGGCCGGGCTCGACGTCCGCGAGGGCGGGCCGTGGGAGGAGTTCGCCCACCGCGTCGACCAGGCCATCCTGCGCGACCTGGTCGTCGCGGTGAAACCCGCTTCCTGAGCCGCCCGGTCAGGACGCGGTGAGCTCACCGGGCTTGGGCGCCTGCCCGTTCGTTCCGGGCGCGGCCGCGGGCGGCGGGGTGGTGGTCAGGCCGCGCTTCACCGAGTCCAGAATGGACAGTCCCTGGCCCACCAGCCCGGCGGCCATCTCGCCGAGGCCGTCGGCGCCGTTGAGGATGTTGACGTTCGCCCCCGACAGGCCCCGCCCGGCTTCCTTGACGATCTGCGGCAGCTGGTCGATGAGCATCCGGTCGAGCGCGACCCGGTTGTTCGACGCCGCCGCTTCCGCCTGCACGCGCATCTTCTCCGCTTCGGCGAGCGCCAGGATGCGGATCCGCTCGGCCTCGGCGTCGGCCGGCTTGATCACCTCGGCCACCAGCTGCTGCTGCCGCAGCTCGGCTTCGCGCTGGGCCAGCTCGGTGCGCGCGTCGATGACCTCCTGCTGCGCCCTCGCCTGCGCGAGCGGGCCGGCCTGGGCCGCCTGGGCCTGGGCGGCTTCGACCTCGGCGCGGTACCGCGCCTGCACGATCGACGTCTGCCGGGCGTACTCCGCCTGCGTCCGCTGCGATTCCTGCTCGGCCTCCGCCGCGGTCTTGTTCGCCACGGCCTGGGCGATCTGCGCGTCCCGCTGGATGGCGGCGTTGTGCGGTGCGGCCATTGCGGCGATGTAGCCGAGCTTCATGTCGTCGATCGACTGGATCTGCAGGGCGTCGACGGTGAGGCCGATCTTCGCCATCTCCACCGCGGAGCCGTCCAGCACCTCCGTGGCGAGCTTCTGCCGCTCGGTGATGATCTCCTCGACGGTCATCGACCCGATGATGGACCGCAGGTGCCCGGCGAAGATCCGGCCGGTCAGCACGGACATCTGGTCCTGGTCGGAGAGGAACCGCTGGCCGGCGTTGACGATGCTTTCGGTGTCGTTGCCGACCTTGAACGCGATCACCGCCCGGACCGTCAGGGCGATGGCCTGCTTGGTGACGCACACTTCGGTCACTTCCGCTTCGCACATGGCGAGCGTGAGGAACCGGACTTTCCGGAAGACGGGCATGACGAACGCACCGTGGCCGGTGACGACCCGGAACGGCGACGCGCCCTTGCTGCTCTTGCCCCCGGAGATCAGCATCGCCTCGTTGGGAGCGGGCACGCGGTAACCGAACATCGGCTGTCCTTGTCGAAAGCACTAAGAAGCGGGATCCGAGGCGTCCCACGCCACGACGTCGACCGTGCGCCGTCCCCGGGTTTCCACGACCAGGACGGTCGTGCCCTTCGGCAGCTCCGTGTCGGACCAGGCAAGGAAGGTTTCCAGGCCACCCCTGATCCTGATCAGCACCTCCCCGGGCCCCCGCTGCCCGCGGGTACCGACCAGGAGGACTCCGGTGCGGCCGGACGGGGAAAGGTCGGAGTGCACAGTGCCGACCTCCCTCGGTGGCCGTCTCGGTGCGGGGAACCCCCCGCTCCTTTCATTGTGCTCCCGCCGGAGGCACCCGGCGGGCACTGTGAGGTTCCGATCAGGCAGGCAACCGGACGGGCCGCTCGGGCGTACGCGGCTATACTCGCCGACCGTGACCGTCGAGGAACGCCCCCTGCGCGCGGACGCCCGGCGCAACCGGGAGGCGCTGGTCGCGGCGGCGCGGGAAGTGTTCGGCGCCAAGGGGGTCGACGCCCCGCTCGACGAGATCGCGCGGCGCGCCGAAGTCGCCATCGGCACCCTCTACAACCGGTTCCCGACGCGGGCGGACCTCGTCGAAGCCGCCTTCCTGCCGTCGCTGCAGGAAGCGCACGCCGTGTTGGACGAGGCCCTCGCGTGCGAGGACCCGTGGGACGGGTTCGTCCTGTTCCTGGAGCGGTCGGTGCAGATGCAGGTGTCCGACCGCGGCTTCACCGAGGTGTGCTCACGAACGTTCGACCCGGCCTCGGGACTGGAGAAAGCCAAGCAGGCCAACGGTTCCCGGATGAACCGGATCATTTCGCGCGCCCAGGAGGCCGGCGCGCTGCGGGCGGACTTCCGGGGCACCGACCTCGCGATCGTGTTCGCGGCGGCGACGGCCACCCCGGACTGGCGGCGGGCGCTCGGCATGGTCCTCGACGGGCTGCGCGCGCGATGACCTGGCTCGCGGACACCGCCGCGTCGTACGACACCGTCGCTTCGAGCTACGCCGAATTCGTGTCCGACGCGCTCGAGAAGCAGCCGTACCTGAAGGCGGCGCTGACGCTGTTCGCGTCGCAGGTCGACGGGCCCGCGGTGGACGTCGGCTGCGGCCCGGGGCACTTCACGGCGTACCTGGCTTCGCTCGGCGTCGATGCGTCCGGCGTCGACCTGTCACCGGGGATGGTCGACCTGGCCCGCCGGTCGTACCCGCAGCTGCGGTTCGAGGTGGGGTCGATGACGGACCTCGCGCTGCCCGACGCGTCGGTCGCCGGCGTGCTGGCGTCCTGGTCGCTGATCCACGTCCCGGACGAGTCGGTGCCGGCGGCGCTGGGCCACTTCCACCGCGTCCTGCGACCGGGCGGCCTGCTGGTGATCGGGTACCACGTCGGCGTGGGCACGCGGCTCAAGACCCAGGGCTACGGCGGCCACCCGATGCGGGTCCACGTCCACCTGCGGCAGCCGTGGTGGCTGGCCCGGCGGGTGCGGGACGCCGGGTTCACCGTGGACGCGGAATGGCTGCTCGATCCGGAGGCCGAGGTTTCGCAGGCGATTCTGTTCGCTTCGAAATAGCGTGTCCGTGAGTTACGCTTCGCCCATGCAGATGGGGGTTTTCCGCCGGTTCGGCGTGTTCGTGACGATCATTCTTTCGGCGCTCGCCTCGACACTGCTGCTCGGCGCGTCCGCCGCGCACGCCGCGCCACCGCCGTTGGGCAAGCAGAACTGGGTGGTCAGCGTCGCCGGGTTCACCTCGGCGGCCGGCAGCAACTACCTGCGGCTGGGCTACCTCGTGTTCGATCCGTCGAGCAACGCCGTCCAGCACAACTTCTGGACGTGGAGCCAGCGCGATTACCCCGTTCCGGTGAACAGCGGGGACGTCTACTACTGCGGCGAGTTCCAGCCGGGCACCAACCCGCGGAACAACTGCCCGATCAAGACCGCGCCCGGGTTCACCGGTGACCCGAACGGCCACTTCACCGGCACGTACGCCTACGACTCGGCGTCCGGTCAGGTGACGATCACCTGGACGAGCAGCACGATCAACGGCTCGACGACCGCGGTGAACCTCGGCGAGACCTGGGCGGTCTCCGAGCTGCACCCCGGCCTGGGCCGGATGCAGCTGGTGACCGACACCTACTCGATCACCGGCGGCTACGCGTACGGGAGCAACGCCTCGCTGGCGCAGACGAGCAAGGCGTCGATGAGCACGATCCGCGCCACGCAGCGGTCGTACCAGTACGAGGCCCACAGCTGGAACAAGCTGAAAGTCACCACCGTGGCCCGGGGATCGGGCAGCAGCTTCACGGTGGGCCCCACCTGGAACGCCTGCACCGACGGTTCGTGCCTCGGGTATGTGCAGAAGAACGCGGGTTGCGACGCGGCATCCTGCTGCCCGAACCCGGGCACCGCCGAGTACGACGCGTGCGTGAAGAAGCTCGCCGACAGCGGCGACCGCCGGTTCTACTACCTGACCGGCGATTTCGGCGGCCGCCGCAACAGCTACGAGTTCTGGTGCGAGTGCCTGTCCTACGACGGGTGCTACCTGGGCAACAGCCACGTGCGGCCGCTGCTGCAGGTGATCGACGACTCGGGGGCGTTCCAGGGCTGGGTGGGAGCCGAGGTCAGCCCGGACCGGAGCGGCACCCGGGAGATGGACGGCGAGTACTACGGCGCTTTCGCGATCGTGGCCTGACGCCCGGAGAACCGGTCACGACAGGCGCTGCCCGACGAACTCCAGGACGTCCGGCAGGATCCCCCGCCAGTAAGCGTCGTCGTGGCCGCCCGGGGAAAACCGGGACACCTCCGGGGAAACCGCCCGCACCAAGCGCCGGTCCGCGCCCAGGAACGGGTCCGACTCGCCGCACCACACGCCCAAGCCCGCGGGACGCAGCTCCGCCGGGTGCAGCAGGGGTTCCTCCGCGCGCCAGTTCGCCTCGTCCGCGAACACCTTGCGGCTGCGGGCGTCCGGCCAGCTGACGAACAGGGCGGCGCTCACCGTCGCCACCGCCTTCAGGTCCGGGTGGGTGCGGGCGAGCCGCAATGCGCCGAAGCCGCCCATCGAAATGCCGAACACCGCCGAGGGTGGACGCAGGTCGCGGGCCGTCAGCCAGGCCGGGACTTCGTCCGTGAGCATGCGCTGCGGGTCGTCGGTGCCGCCGGTTTTCACCCAGTAGTGGTCGCCGTCGAGGGCGGCGATCGCGAAGGGCGGCGTTCCGGCGCGGACCGCCGCCGTCAGCAACGCCGGGACGCCCAGGGAGAGGAACGTCCGGGCCTGGGCGCCGCGGCCGTGCAGGGCCAGGCACACCGGCAGTCCCGAGGCCGGAACGCCTTCGGGCGTGATCAGGACCAGGTCGACGTCGGTGCCGCGGGCCGCCGAGTGCCTGCGCTGGACCGTCACCGGCTCGGACAACCCCGAAGGGCGGCTCGAGGGCGGTACCGGCGGCGGACCGGGTGCGGGCTCGGGCGACGAGCAGCCCGCCAGCAGCGCCAGTGCGCTGCCGGCGAGCAGGCCGCGGCGGGAGAGCACGGGTCAGCCCCGGCTCTCCTCCTCCGCGAACTCGTCGTCGTCTTCGGTCTCTTCGCGCGGTGCCTTGTACGGGTCGGCGTCGCCCGCGTGCTGGGCGCCGGTCGCCCGGCGCGCGACCTCCGCGTCGGCCTCGCGGGCCTTGGCGAGCAGGTCCTCGATCCGCTTCGACTCCTCGGGGATCGTGTCCGCGACGAACGTCAGCGTCGGCGTGTAGCGGACGCCGGTGCCCTGCCCGACCTTCGTGCGCAGCACCCCGCGCGCCGACTCGAGCGCGGCCGCCGCACCCGCGAAGTCCGGGACGGAGTCCAGCTTCTCGCCGAGGACCGTGTAGTACACCGTGGCGTCGTGCAGGTCGCCGGTGACCTTCGTGTCCGTGATGGTCACGTAGTCCAGCCGGGGGTCCTTGACCTCGTGCTCGATCGCCGACGCGACGATCTGCGAGATCCGCTTGGCGAGCTTGCGAGCCCGAGCAGGATCAGCCATGTCGTTCTCCTAGGGAAATCTAATCGTCCGGGCCGAGCAGCCGGCGGCGTGCGGACAGCAATTCGAACTCCGGCCGGCTCGCCACGTACCGCTCACACGAGTCGAGCACGTCCCGGACGTGCTCGCCACCTTCGGCGACCACGGCCACCCCGATGAGGGTCCGGCGGTGCAGGTCGGTGTGGCCGGCTTCGGCCACCGACACCGCGAAGCGCTTGCGCACCTCGGCCAGTACCGGACGGACCACGGATCGCTTCTGCTTCAGCGAATGGACGTCGCCGAGCAGGATGTCGAGCTCGAGAGCTCCGACGAACATAGGCAAGTTTTTGGTGTGTGTAGTAGGGATGAGCCGGGTGCGCACGGGAAGTCCCGCGCGCACCCGGCCCCGAGCCATTACGCGCGAGGCTTCTCGCGCTGCTCGTAGGTCTCGATCACGTCGTCGACCTTGATGTCACCGTACGAGCCCAGCGTCAGACCGCACTCGTACCCTTCGCGGACCTCGACCACGTCGTCCTTGAACCGCCGCAGCGAGCTGATCGGCAGGTTCTCCGCCACGACGGTGCCGTCGCGGAGCAGACGGGCCCGGGCGTTGCGCCGGATCTCGCCGGACATGACCAGGCAACCCGCGATCGTGCCGATCTTGGAGGACTTGAAGACCTCGCGGACCTCGGCGCGGCCCAGCTCGACCTCTTCGTACTCCGGCTTGAGCATGCCCTTGAGGGCCTGCTCGATCTCGTCGATCGCCTGGTAGATGACCGTGTAGTACCGGACGTCGACGCCCTCGCGGGTGGCCCGCTCGGTCGCCTTGCCCTGGGCGCGGACGTTGAACCCGAGGACGATCGCGTCGGACGCGGTCGCCAGGTCGATGTCCGACTCGGTCACGCCACCGACACCGCGGTGGACCACGTTCAGCTCGACCTCGTCGCCGACGTCCAGCTGGAGCAGCGAGGCTTCGAGGGCCTCGACCGTACCCGAGTTGTCACCCTTGATGATCAGGTTGAGGCTGTTCGTCTCCTTCAAGGCGGAGTCGAGGTCCTCGAGGCTGACCCGCTTGCGGCGCGACGCGTTGAGCGCGTTCCGCGTACGAGCCGAGCGGCGCTCGGCGATCTGCCGGGCGACGCGGTCCTCGTCGACCACCAGGAAGGTGTCACCCGCGCCGGGCACCGAGGTGAACCCGATGACCTGGACGGGCCGCGACGGCAGCGCCTCGGTGACGTCGACGTTGTGCTCGTCGACCATCCGGCGGACGCGGCCGTAGGCGTCACCCGCCACGACCGAGTCACCGACGCGCAGCGTGCCGCGCTGGACCAGGACGGTGGCCACCGGGCCGCGGCCGCGGTCGAGGTGCGCCTCGATCGCGACACCCTGGGCCTCCATGTCCGGGTTGGCCCGGAGGTCCAGCGCGGCGTCGGCGGTCAGCAGGATCGCCTCGAGCAGGCCGTCGATGTTGATGTTCTGCCGCGCGGAGATCTCGACGAACATCGTGTCGCCGCCGTACTCCTCGGCGACCAGGCCGTACTCGGTCAGCTGCTGCCGGATCTTGTCCGGGTTCGCGCCTTCCTTGTCGATCTTGTTGATCGCGACCACGATCGGGGCCTTGGCGGCCTGCGCGTGGTTGATCGCCTCGACCGTCTGCGGCATCACACCGTCGTCGGCCGCCACCACGATCACCGCGATGTCGGTCGAGTTCGCACCGCGGGCACGCATGGCGGTGAACGCCTCGTGACCCGGGGTGTCGATGAAGGTGATCAGACGCGGGTTGCCGTCGAGCTCGGTCTCGATCTGGTACGCACCGATGTGCTGCGTGATGCCGCCGGCCTCGCTCTCGCGGACCTTCGTCTTCCGGATCGTGTCGAGCAGGCGGGTCTTACCGTGGTCGACGTGACCCATGATGGTCACGACCGGCGGCCGGATCTGCAGATCGTCTTCGCCACCCGCGTCGTCGCCGTAGGTGATGTCGAAGGTCTCCAGCAGCTCGCGGTCCTCCTCCTCGGGGCTGACGACCTGAACGTTGTAGTTCATTTCGCCGCCGAGCAGCTCGAGGATGTCGTCCGACACGGACTGCGTCGCGGTGACCATCTCGCCGAGGTGGAAGAGCACCTGCACCAGCGAAGCCGGGTTGGCGTCGATCTTCTCGGCGAAGTCGGTCAGCGAGGCACCACGCGGCAGCCGGATCGTCTCGCCCTGCCCCTTGGGCAGGCGGACGCCGCCGACGCTGGGCGCCTGCATGTTGTCCATGTACTCCTGGCGCTTCTGCCGCTTCGACTTGCGGCCCTTGCGCGAGGGACCACCGGGGCGCCCGAAGGCACCCGCGGTACCACCACGGCCACCGGGGCCGCCACGGCCGCCGCCGCCACCGCGGAAGCCGCCGCCACCGGCCGGGGCGCCGCCCCCACCGGGACCGCCGCCACCCGGGCGGAAGCCGCCGCCGCCACCGCCGCCGGGACGGAAGCCACCGCCGCCGCCACCGCCACCGGGGCCGCCGCGGAAACCGCCGCCGCCGCCACCGGGACGACCGCCGCCGCCACCGGGGCCGCCACGGGCGCCGCCACCGGGGCCACCGCGGGCGCCGCCACCGGGACCGGCGGGACGCTGCGTGCGGCCCGGCATCATGCCGGGGTTCGGCCGCGGGGGCATGTTGCCCGGGCTCGGCCGGTTGCCACCGGCGCCACCACCCGGCCGCGGGGCCGGACGGTCACCGCCGGCGCCACCGCCGGGACGCGGGGGCCGGTTGTCGCCGCCCTGGCCGCCGCCGGGGCGCGGAGCCTGCGGACGCGGGGCCGGGGCGCCGGAACCGACGCCGAACGGGTTGTTGCCGACGCGCGGGGTGCGCGGGCCGGGCTTGGGACCGCCGGGCTTGGGGCCCTGCGGCTTCGGCGGGACGACCGAACCGGTGCCACCCGAGGAGGACACGGGGGGCGTCGCCGGGGTGTCCTGCTTGGGAGCGGCCGGAGCCTCGGCTTTCGCGGCCGGGACCTGCTCCTGGGGTGCGGGCGCGGCGGGCTGCTGACGCGGGCCGGGCCGCGGACCGGGGCGCTGCCCCGGGGTGGCCGGCTTCGACGCCGCGGGCGCCTGCTGCTGGGGTGCGGCCGGAGCCGAGGCGGCCGGAGCGGGCGCCGCCTGGGCCGCCGGAGCCTGCTGGGCAGGCGCGGGGGGCTTCGGGGCGGCCGGTCCGGGCTTGGCGGCCGGCGGACCGGGGCGCGCCGACGGGCCGGGGGTGGGCTTCTTGGCGCCCTTGGGCGCATACGCGTCGCGGAGACGGCGGGCGACGGGCGCCTCGACCGTGGACGACGCGGACTTGACGAACTCGCCCTGTTCCTTCAACTTCGCGAGCACGTCCTTGCTGGTGATGCCGAGCTCTTTCGCGAGCTCGTGTACGCGGGCCTTGCCTGGCACAACTCTCCTCATCTAGGGGAGGCCAGGCGGAAAACCCGCTGACCTCGTCCTTATTGTCTGACGCTCATGGCTTCAGCTTCACGGCTGACTCATGACGGGTCGACCTGCTTCCTTGCTTCCTCGCGACCCCGGGGACGTCCCGGGCTCGTGGTGCGTGGTTCGGCGTGCCTCAGTGCGCCTAAGTGCGCCTCAGTGCGCCCGACGTGCTCGCGGACCTCGCGGGCGTCGAGCGCCCCGGGAGCCCGCAGGGCTCTCGGGAAGGCCCGCCGCCGTTCGGCCTTGGCCAGGCAGTCCGGATCGGGGTGCAGCCAAGCCCCCCGGCCCGGCAGCCGCCGACGCTCGTCGACGACCACCCGCCCGGCCACCACGACCACGCGCAGCAGCTCACTGATCAACGCCCGCCGCTTGCAGCCGACACAAGTCCGCACCGGGGAAATCCGGTGGGGCTGGTGCTCGGCTACCCGCCGCGGGCTTCGAACCACTCCTGAGTCTAGCGCTTCGACCTTCACTCAGCCGAACCGGTTGTCGCAGCGGGCCGCGACGGACGGGCGTGGTCTTGATCACCCTCGTCGTCCGCCGGTGCGGCGTCGCTGCGGATGTCGATCCGCCAGCCGGTCAGGCGGGCGGCCAGGCGGGCGTTCTGGCCCTCCTTGCCGATCGCCAGCGACAGCTGGAAGTCCGGCACCACGACGCGGGCGGTCTTCGCCCGCTCGTCCACGACTCGTACCGAAACAACCTTCGCGGGCGACAGTGCATTCCCGACGAAGCGAGCCGGATCCTCCGAGTAGTCGATGATGTCGATCTTCTCACCGGCCAGCTCGCTCATCACGTTGCGCACCCGCGCGCCGACCGGGCCGATGCAGGCGCCCTTGGCGTTGACGCCCGGCACGGTGGACTTGACCGCGATCTTCGTGCGGTGTCCCGGCTCCCGGGCGACGGCGGCGATCTCGACGGTCCCGTCGGCGATCTCCGGCACCTCCAGGGCGAACAGCTTGCGCACCAGGTTCGGGTGCGAGCGCGAGAGCGTGATCTGCGGGCCGCGGTTGCCGCGCGAGACGGTGACGACGTACGCCTTGATCCGGCTGCCGTGCTCGTAGGACTCCCCCGCCACCTGTTCGGCGGACGGCAGCACGCCCTCGGTGTCACCCACCTGGACCACGACCATGCCGCGGGCGTTCGCGCGGGCGTCACGCTGGATGACGCCGGCGACGATCTCGCCCTCCTTGGTGGAGAACTCGCCGAAGGTCTTCTCGTGCTCGGCGTCGCGCAGCCGCTGCAGGATGACCTGGCGCGCGGTGGTGGCGGCGATCCGGCCGAAGCCCTCCGGTGTGTCGTCCCACTCCTCGTCGACCTGGCCGTCGCTGGTCAGCGTGTGCGCGAGCACGCGCACCAGCCCCGTCTTGCGGTCGATGTCGATGCGGGCGTGCGACTGGTGGCCCTCGGTGTGCTTGTACGCGGTGAGCAAGGCCGTCTCGATGGCCTCGATCACCGTTTCGAAGGGGATGTCCTTGTCCCGTTCGATCGCCCGCAGCGCGGCGATGTCGACGTTCACTTCGACCCCTTCTCCGTCTCGGCCGCGATGAAGCCGGACGCGTCGTCTTCGAGCAGTTTCAGGTCCTCGGCGGGCGGCTGCTTGAACTCGATCTCCACGACCGCCTTCGCCACGTCGGCGTAGCGGACGTCGCGGATCTTGCCGCCTTCGAGGACGCGGGCGGCGTGCTCGCCCGCGTGGCCGACCCGGCCGACGAAGGCCGTGCCGTCGGCCGGGGTGACCTTCACCAGCCGGAACCGCGCGCGCCGCCAGTGCCGGGCCTGGGTGAGCGGGCGGTCGAGCCCCGGCGAGGTGACCTCCAGGGTGTAGGCGCTGGCCAGCACGTGGTCGTTCTCGTCGAGCGCCGCGGAGACCTTGCGGCTGACCTCGGCGACCTCGTCCAGCCCGACCCCGTCGTCGGCGTCGACGACGACCTTGACCAGCTGGCGCCGGCCGGCCTGCTGCACCTCGAACGAGTCGAGGTCGAAACCCGCGGCGGTGACGGCTTCGGCCACTATCGGCTGAAGCCGGCTGGCGAGTTCTCCTGGCACGTGGGGCTCTCCTTGGTTCGAACCGGGGTTTGCGCGGTCGGTGGTGGACCAGCTTATCCGGTCGCCCGCTCACCCCGCGCGAGCGGCGGGGCCGCTCCGGGGCCTGGCAGGATGGGGCGGCGTGACCGGAAGACCGACCGAGCTGACCCGCCGGACCGCCCTCCGCGCGGGGGCGCTGGCCGCACTGGCCGTTCCCCTCGCCGCCTGCGGACCCGGCTACGACGAGAGCCCCGACCCGCTGCAGCCGCTGCTCGCCGCCGCCCAAGCCGACGCCGCCGCGGCGCGGGCGCTGGCGTCCGCGGGCAAGGACGCCGACACCGCCGGCCAGCTCGCCGACGCGCGCGCGGCCCACGCGGCCGCCCTCAAGTCCGAAGTGGACCGGCTGAACCGGCCCGCGCCGTCGTCGTCACCCGCCCCACCGGCCCCCGCGGCGCTCGGGGACCTGAAGGAGCGGCTGGCGGCGGCGCGCAAGCAGGCCGAAGACCTCGTCGGCGGGCTGCCGCGGTACCGCGCCGGGCTGGTCGCGGCGGTGGCGGCGGGCTGCGCGTCGCTGCAGCGCATCGCGCCGGCGCTGGGGCCGGGCGAAGACGCCCCGAAGGTGGGGGCCGCCCCGGCGGGCGCGGTGGCACCGGAGTCGGTGGACCCGCTGCAGGCGGCGCTGGCCGCCGAGCACGCCGCCGTGTGGGTGTACGGGCTGGTCAGCGCGTTCCTGCCGGGCGAGTTCGGCGACGCGGAGAAGAGCGGCGCGGCGGAGCACGCCCTGCGCCGCGACTTCCTGCAGACGACGCTCTCGGCCGCGGGGGCGACCCCGGTGGCACCGGAAGCGGCGTACGTGCCGAAGAACCCGGTGACGGACGCGAAGTCGGCGTCACAGGTGGTGGCGACGGCGGAAGCCGACTGCGCGTCGGCGTGGCTCGCGGTCATCGACCACACCGACGACGCGGGGTTGCGCACGACGGCGTTGCACGCACTGGTGGCGGCTTCGCGGCGAGGCACGCCGTGGCGTTCGGAGGCGGGTCAGAAGCCGGTCGCGATCGCGATGCCCGGCCAGTCGAGCTGACCCCGCCTCAAGCGCCCCAATGTGGCCTTCGGTGCGTCTGACGCACCCAAGGCGGCCTTCGGTGCGTCTGACGCAACCAAGGCCACATTGGGGCGCTCGGGGCGCTCGGGGCGGTCAGGGGTGGAGGGTGGCCGAGAGGCGGAGTGCGTCCTCGGCGATGCGCTTGATCAGGTCCTTGTCCTTGTGCTTGGCGTAGAAGTCGGCCAGCACGATCGTCGTGTTCGTGCCGTCGACCCTCGAGGCGAACGCCGCGTCCTTGCCGCTGACACTCGGGGTGCCGGTGCCCGCGAACGTCTTGTCCTTCACCAGGTCCGTGACGTTGCCGGTGTTGTCCTGCTCGGTCAGCGTCTTGAGGGCCTTCGCCTGCGACGAGTCCGGCATGCCCACCAGCGCCACGGACACCAGCGCCTTCGCGCCGCCCGTCTCCGTCGTGTACAGCGCGCGCACCAGGGACCGGCACGGCGTGTCCTTGAAGAAGTCCTGGGTGTCGCCGTAGGACTTCTCGACGCAGTCCGTCGTCTTCACGGGCCCCGCGACCAGCGTGAACTCGAACTGCCCGCTGTTCTGCGCCGGCGGCTGCGCGACCGGCTCGTCCGGCGTCGAGTCGTGCCGGATCAGGAACCAGATGAGCCCGGAGACGACGGCGATCGCGACCAGCCCGGCGCCCCTGAGGAGCAGGGACCGGGTGTCGCGAGCCGGCGGCTCCGGCACGGGCGGCCGGGGCTGCGGGGGCACCGCGCCCAGCGGGGCCGTGTCGGACGGGCCTGGGGTGAAATGCGCACCAACCACGGGGCCATACGGTAGTTCACCCGCCGTCAGCGATTCACTCGAACGCGGGTAAAAGGCGTTCGACGTCGTCAAGCGTGTTGTAGAGGTGGAAGCCGACGCGCACCCGGCCGCCGCGGACGCTCGACACGATGCCCGCCGAAGCCACCCGCTCGGGATCGGCGTCCAGCGACACGATCGCGGTGCCGCGCGGCGGCAGGCCGAGCTTCTCCAGCAGCGTGTCGGCCAGGCCGGTGTTGTGCGCCCGGACCTGCGCGAGGTCGAGGCCGGCGAAGTACTCCAGGGCCACCGCCGAGCCGACCTGGGCCAGCCAGACGGGCGAGAGGTCGAACGCGCGGGCGTCGCCGGCCAGGCGCAGCGGGAGGCCGTAGACCGTGGCCCACGGGTCCTCCCCCGCGTACCAGTTCGCCGCGACCGCGCGGGTGCGCTCCTGCGCGTCCGGGCGCACCGCGAGCCACGCGCTGCCGCGCGGCGCGCCGAGCCACTTGTAGCCCGCGCCGAGCACCCAGTCCGCCCAGGCGACGTCCAGCGGCAGCCAGCCGGCCGCCTGGGTCGCGTCGAGCAGCACCGCCGCCCCGGCGGCCTCGGCGGCGGCCCGCAGCGCCGGGAGGTCGGCGATCCGGCCGTCGGCCGACTGGACGACGCTGACCGCGACGACGTCGTGGCCCTCGACCCGCGAGGGCAGCACGTCCAGGGGCACCTCGGTCACCGTGACGCCGGGGTTCGCCGCGAAGGGGAAGGTCACGCTGGTGAAGTCGCCTTCGGCCGCGAGCACGCGGGTGCCGGCGGGCAGCGCCGCGGCCACGTTGGCGATCAGCTGCGAGACCGACGCGCCGCTGGCGACGCGCTCGGGCCCGACGCCGAGCAGGCGCGCGAACCCGGCCCGCGCTCGCGTGACGTACTGGTCGAAGTCGGCGGGCCGGGTCGCCCCGGTCCGCCACCGTTCCACCGTCTCGGCCACGGCCTCGGCCACCGGCGCGGGCGGGACGCCCACGCTGGGCGTGTTCAGGTATCCGGGCGGGGCGGCGAAGTCGGTTCCGAAGGCACGCATGTCCCAACGAAAGCAGATCGGCCCGGCCGGTTCACCCGGTTTACGGCAGCAGGGCCGTGACGTCGGCGTAGCCCGGCGGGCTCAGCGGCAGGTCACGGCCGTCGCGCACGGCCAGCGCCGTTTCGGCGGCGGCGGCCAGTGCCATCCGGTACGGGAGTGACCCGAGGCTGATCCGGGCGACCCCCAGCTCCGCCAGGCCGGCCACGGTGACCTTGCCGGGCAGGAACAGCAGGTTGAGCGGCAGGCCGGCGGCGACGATCCGCTCGACGTCACCCGGCTCGGCGAGGCCGGGCACGAAGACGCCGTCCGCGCCCGCCGCCGCGTACGCCCGCACCCGCCGCTCGGCCTCGGCGATCGAGTGGCCGCCCGCCCAGTGCGTGTCCGTGCGGGCGTTGACGAACAGGCCGGGCGCGCGGTCCTTCACCGCCGTGACCAGCGCGCACTGGACCTCGACCGGGGCGAGCGAGCCGTCGGCCCGGCCGTCTTCCAGGTTGACGCCCGCCGCGCCCGCGTCGGCCAGTTCGGCGGCGAGGCCGGCGACGGCGGCCGGGTCGGCGCTGAAGCCGTCGGCGATGTCGACGCTGACCAGGACGTCCAGCCGCGCCAGGCGGCGGGCGAGGGCGACGGTCGCGTCCCGCGTCGACGGCCCACCATCGGGCTCGCCCGCCGCGGCGGAGACGCCGAGGCTGGTCGTGCCCAGTGCGCGGAAGCCCTGGGCGGCGAGGAAGGCGCCGACGCCGAACTCCCACGCGTTCGGCAGCAGCAGCGGGGAGCCGGGCACGTGCAGGGCACGGAATTCGTCCATGCCCCCGAACTTAGGCCCGCGACGGTTCGGCAGGCACCGAAGCGAACCGCGCCGGCACGCCCGTGCTCCGGTTCGCCACTTCGACCAGGCTCCCGAACGCGGCCAGACCGAGAATCGGCACGACGGAAGAGACTGGCGCGCAGCGGATCCGACGCGGGTCGAGTGTCGCGAGTGGACCGCGGACCGTGTCGACCCCCCAATCACGCGTGTCGGCTCCTCAATCACGCGTGCCGACCCCTCAATCACGCGTGCCGACCCTTCCCGCACGAACCGCCGGTGCGGGAAGAGCCGACGCGCGTGATCCCGGGGTCGACACGCGTGATCAGAGGGTCGACACGCGTGATCGGGGGGTCGACACGACGTCAACCGCCGCCGCCGGAAGCCGCGGCGGTCCGGGCCGCGCGGGCGGCGTGGAGTTCGCGGATCACCTTGCGCAGGGCCGGAACCGCGGTGCCGGCCTGCTCCTCCAGCCAGGCGAGGCGGTCGCGGTGGCGGCGGCGCTCGGCGCGCGGGAGGACCGCGCCCAGCTCGACCGCCGCGGCCAGCGCCGTCAGGGCGGCGACGTCGGCGGACACGGGCGTGTCGCTGCGCAGGGCCGCGCGCACCTCGTCGCGGAGCGCGGCCGCCCTCGCCGGCTCGCGGACCGCCGGACGGCGGCGCGGGAACAGCCCCAGCACGCGGGACGTCCGCAGCGTGATGACGCCCGCCGCGTCGAGCTGGGCCTCCAGGGACCGCAACGTCTCTCGCGCGCCGCGGCGGACCCGGGCGCGCCACTTCCGGTGGGGGTCGGCGGCGAGCTCGGCGAGCACGTCGTCGAGCACCAGGTGGCCCGTGCCGCCGGCCCCGGCGACCACCGGACGGCCGCCGTCGTCGGCGACCCGGCCGCGCAGCACCAGGTCCGTCCACGCCGCCGCGCGCACCAGCAGCGCCACGCGTTCCCGGTCCGGCAACCGGGCACGGGCGGTGTCGCACGCCAGCAGGTACGCCCGGGCCGGCAAGGACAGCTCGCTCATCTCACTCCCGTCCGTCGTCGACCCCCAGTCCACCGGATCCGGGCCGCCCGGCGGAACCGGCCGACGAGGGTGATCGCGGCGACGAACGTTGCGCGGGCCGCAACTTTGGTTGCGGGTCCGGGGCGGCGGCCCGCGGCGGCGGTTACCGTGACCGCGTGACCACCGCCCGGCGGCCGCTGTGGCCGAGCCGCTCCGACGCCTGCTGGCTGATCGTCGCGGCCCTCGCCTTCGCCGGGATGAACACCCTTTTCCACGTCCTCGGCGACCGGACGACCGGCGCGTGGGGCCCGGCCGCCGGGCTGGTCCTGCAGATCGCCTGCGATGCCTCGCTGGTGCTGTTGTTCCGGTTCCCGGGCCCGGTGTGCGCGTTCGTCACCGCCGCGGCGTTCGCGATGCTCGCGAGCGACACCTTCGCGCCCGGCCTGCTCGTGCCCGTCCACCCGCTCGCCCTGACGACGGTGCCCGCGATCACGTCGGTGATCCTCTCCCAGTCGGCCCGCGTGCTGGACAAGCGAACCGTGCTCTGGGTGGCCGGCGTCCTGGCCGTGATCGCCGCGCGGCCGTGGACACCGAGCTGGTCGACGACGCCGTTCGGCCTGCTCAGCACCGCCCTGCCGGCACTCGCGTCGCTGTACTTCGAAGCCCGCAAGCAGCTCCTCCAGTCGCTGCGCGACCGGGCCGAACGCGCCGAGCGCGAGCAGCACCTGCTCGCCGAGCAGGCCCGGGCGGCGGAACGGCGGCGGCTCGCGGGCGAGATGCACGACGTCGTCACGCACCGGCTCAGCCTGATGGTGCTGCACGCCGGCGCGCTCGGCGTGACCAGCGCCGACCCGGCCGCGCGGACGGCGGCCGAGGACATCCGCCGCGAAGGCGCGCTGGCCCTGGACGAACTGCGCGACCTGGTCGGCGTCCTGCGCAACGGCACCGAACCCGGGCCGCGGACGCTGAGCCCGGAGGCACCCGGCGACCCGGCGCGGCTGGTCGCGGAGTCCCGGTCGGTCGGGGTGGCCACGGACCTCGTCGTCGACGGCGATCCGGCACAGGTGTCGCCGACCGTCGCCCGCACCGCGTACCGGCTCGTGCAGGAGGCGCTGACGAACGTGCGCAAGCACGCGCCGGGCGCGTCGGCGGCGGTGTCCCTGCGCTACCACCCGGGTGGTCTGGACGTCTCGGTGGACAGCACGGCGGCGGCGCACCCGCCCGACCCGGCGCTGGCGCGCAGCGGCTCCGGAGCCGGGCTGGCGGGGCTGCGGCAGCGCGTCGAACTGGTCGGCGGCCGGTTCGAGGCGGGCCCGGCACCCGGCGGCGGGTTCCGGGTCGGTGCGATACTGCCCGCCTACGTCCCGACGGCGGAAGGCACGCACTGTGATCCCGGTGCTCGTGGTCGATGACGAGCCGATGGTGTGCGCGCACCTGCGCACGATCCTGGGTTCGGCGGACGACATCGAGGTCGTCGCCCAGGCCGCCGACGGCGCCGAAGCCGTCGAGGCCGTGGTCCGGCACCGGCCGCGCGTGGTGCTGATGGACCTGCGGATGCCGGGCGTGGACGGCCTGACGGCCATCCCGCGGATCACGGCCCTGCCGGACCCGCCGGCGGTGGTCGTCCTGACGACGTTCGACGCGGACACCTACGTGATCCGGGCGCTGCGCGCGGGCGCGGCGGGCTTCCTGGTGAAGTCGACGCCCCCGGAGGACCTGATCGGCCTGGTCCGCGTGGCGGCCGACGGCCACACGGTGCTCTCGCCGTCGGCGGCGCGCCGGCTGGTGGCGTTGTCTTCGGACAACCGCGAGCGCGGCGAAGAAGCCCGGCGGCGCCTCTCCGGCCTCACCGAGCGCGAGCGGGATGTACTGGCCTGCCTGGGCGAAGGACTGTCCAATGCGGACATCGCGGCGAAACTGCACCTGGCCGAGGCGACGGTGAAGAGTTATGTCTCGCGGATGCTGGTCAAGCTGGACTGCACCAACCGGACCCAGGCCGGGTTGCTCGCCCACGAGGCCGGTTTGGTCGCCCGTCAGTGAAACAGCAGCGGCGCGGCGTGCCACAACGCCCAGCCGTTGAGCAGGAACCATCCGCCGATCCACAGCGGTGACGGCAGCTTGCTGCTCCTGGCCAGCACGGCCGCGTCGTCGGTCCGGTTGCGGAACCCGTCCTGCATACGGGCGACGATGAGCATCCGCACGCCGTCGATCTCGCAGGTCAGCAGCAGCCAGGCTTCGGTGTACGCGACGGCGGTGCGCAACCAGCCCGGGGCGTAGCGGAAGGCGCAGTAGACGACCGCGCCCACCACGACGAGCACGGCGAAGGTGAGCAGGTCCCGGGTGAACAGCAGGATGAACACCAGCGCGGCGAGGGTGAGGACGAGCACCGCCGCCACGTGACCGCGGTGCAGCAAGGCGGCCGCCCCCAGCCCGGCCAGCGGCGGCACCGCGTACCCGGCGGCGGTGGCCAGGACATCGCCGAGCGCCGAATCGGCCGTCTGGTAGGTGGTGCCGCCACGCGCGCTGGTGATGGCGACGCGGGAGACGTTCCCGCCGGTCAGCAGGCTCACCGCGGCGTGACCGCCTTCGTGGAACAGGGTCGCCAGGACATTGGCTTTGCGCAGGAGGCTCGGCCGCCCGGAGGGCGGCGTGGTGAACGAGGTCAGCGACACCGCGAAGGCGAACAACGCGGTGAGGCCGACGACTCCCCAGCCCGGTGCGGGCACGGTCTCGTTGAGCACCGCGACAGTGTCCCCGCGGGCGGCGCCGCGGGAGGAGGATCGGGACGAACTGTCCAGGAGCTGTCAAGTGCTACGCGGACGCGGGTGTGTGCTCCGCGTCGTAGGCGTCCCGGGCTTCCTGGACCGAGGCCATGTGCCGCCGGGCCCAGTGGTCCAGCATGTCCAGCGGCTCGGACAGGTTGCGCCCCAGCGGGGTCAGCTCGTACTCGACCTTCGGCGGGATCGTCGGGTACGCCGTGCGGGTGAGGATGCCGTCGCGGACCAGGCTGCGCAGCGTCTGCGTCAGCACCTTTTGGGAGATCCCGTCCACGCGGCGGCCGAGCTCGGTGAACCGCAGCGGGCCGCCGGACAGGGCGCCGACGATCAGCACCGTCCACTGGTCGCCGATGCGGTCGAGCAGCTGGCGGGTCGGGCAGTTGCGGTCGTACGGATCGGGCCCCACGGCGTGCCTCCTCACTCTCCCGGGGAGAGTAACACGCCGATCAGGGGGTGGCGCAGGCCAGACCCGCGGCGACCCGCTTGATGAAGGACCCGAGGAACCACCGGTAGAACCAGCCGGTGCCGGGGATCTTCGGCTCGAACGTCGAATGCCAGTGGATGTCGGTGCCACCCTCGCGGGGCGAGAGGTCGACGTAGGCGACGTAGTCCCGCAGCGGCAGGCCGCGCTCGAGCGCGTACCCGAACCGGCGGCCCGGCTCCAGCGCGACGATCTTCTCGTAGGAGCGGACGCCGTTCGTCGTGAACAGCCGGACCGCACCGAGCCCCTCCGGCTCGCCCGTCCCCGCACGGACCAGCTCGAACGATCCGAGCGGCGACCACTTCGGCCAGCTGGAGCCGTCCCGCAGCAACTCGTAGAGGGCGTCGGCCGGAGCCGCCGACCGCGTGCGCACCGAAATCCGTTGTACCATTTGGTACGTGTACCATCTGGTACATGATCGAGACAAGTCCGCGCGCCAAACTGCTCGACGCGGCGATCGACCACATCGCCCGCCACGGCGGTGCGGACCGGAGCCTGCGGGCACTGGCCGCGGACCTCGGCACCAGCCACCGCATGCTGATCTACCACTTCGGCTCGAAAGAGGGCCTGCTCACCGCGGTGGCGCGGGAGGTCGAAGCCCGGCAGCGGGCGGCACTGGCCGGCCTCGGCCCGGCGGACGCGGGCCGCGAGTTCTGGCGGCGGCTCACCGACGAAAGCCTGCGCGCCAACGAAAAGCTGTTCTTCCAGCTCTACGGCCAGGCCCTGGGCGGCACCCCGGGCACGGCGGAATTCCTCGACGGCGTCATCGAGGACTGGCTGGGCCCGCTCGAAGCGCTGCTCGCCCGGTACGGCGTCCCGGAGGCCGACCGGCCCGCGCACGCCCGGCTCGGGCTGGCCGTGGCCCGCGGGCTGCTGCTCGACCTCGTCACCACCGGCGACCGCGAAGCCGTCGACGCCGCCATGGAGAAGTTCTTGGCACGGTACGAAAACCCGTGATGCACTGACCCGATGCGACTGATACTGGGGTTTTTGGCCGCGTTGCTCACGACAGGGCTCACAACAGGGTTCACAACGGGGCTCACGCCCGCGGCTTCCGCGGCGCCAACGGAAAGCCGTCCGGTCTATTCCTACGCGGACGCGATCCGCGAGACGGCGTGGGTGGAGACAAGCACCGACAACGACCACGACGGCAAGCCGGACCGCATCGCCGCCGACGTCATCCGGCCCGCCGCGCCCGTGCGCGTCCCGGCGATCCTCGACGTCAGCCCGTACTACGCGTGCTGCGGCCGCGGCAACGAGCAGCAGAAGAAGACGTACGCGCCGGACGGCACGCCCCGGCAGTTCCCGCTGTTCTACGACAACTACTTCGTGCCGCGGGGCTACGCCGTCGTGCTGGCCGACGTCGGCGGGACGAACCGGTCGTCCGGCTGCTTCGACGACGTCGCTTCCGGCAACGCGGTCGTGGACTGGCTGGGCGGCCGGGCGAAAGCCTTCGACGCCCTCGACGGCGGCCGTCCGGTGACCGCGGACTGGGCCACCGGGGACGTCGGCGCGATCGGCAAGTCGCAGGACGGTGCGACCGCGATCGGGATGGCCGCTTCGGGCGTCGCCGGGCTGAGGACGATCGTGCCGATCGAAGGCGTCGCCGACAACTACGCCCAGGTCATCGGCAACGGCGCACCCTTCGCCACCCCGGAGAACACCGGGTCGTCCTTCACCTACAACGAGCGCGCCGCCGAGCTGTGCAAGCCGTTCGAGGCCGAGCAGAAGGCACGCGCGGGCACGAACGGCGACTACAACGCGTACTGGCAGGGCGCGAACTACGTCCCGCGCCCCGGACAGGCGAGCGTGCTCATCGCCCAGGGCTTCGGGGACTGGGTCGTGGCGCCTAACCAGTTTGCCCGCTACTGGGACGCGCTCGGCCGGGCGGGTGTCCCGCGCAGGGCGTGGCTGAGCCAGGCCGGCCACACCGACCCCTTCGACCTGCAACGGGCGCAGTGGGTCGAGACGCTGCACCGGTGGTTCGACCGGTGGCTGCTCGGCCTGCGCAACGGCGTCGAGCGGGCACCCGCCGTGCACCTCGAAACCGCGCCGGACCGGTGGACCGACGTGCGGAGCTGGCCGCCCGCCACGCTGCCGGCCACGCTCCGCCCGTCGGCCGGCGGCACGCTGGGGCCAACCGGGTCGGGCACCGCCACGGTCGTCGACGATCCCGCCGTCACGCGCGAGCAGTGGGCGGCCGGGGTGTCGGCCGCGCGGTTCACCGGTCCTGCCCTGCCCGCGCCGGTGCGGCTCGCCGGGTCGCCGTCGGTGACGATCACGGCGGCGTCGGACAAGACCGCCGCCCGGGTCGGCGTCGCGCTCGTCGACTACGGGCCGGCCGAGCTGCGCAACACCGCGGAGTACGGCAGCGGCGTGCGCAACCTGGTGACGCGCTCGTGCTGGGGCGCCGGCTCCGAGGGCGACAGCGCGTGCTTCCTCGACACGGCCGCGGACGTCGTTTCCGTCGACCACCGGATCGTCGCGGCGGGGTGGGCGGACCTCGGGCACCACGCTTCCCTGTGGCACGGCGAGCCACTGGTCCCCGGCCGGGCGTACCCGATGACGTTCGGCCTCACCGCGCTCGACCACGTCGTCCCGGCGGGGCACCGGCTCGGGCTGCTCCTCGGCGGCACCGACGGGCTGCTGTTCGACCCGGCGCTGCCGGCCTTCGGCGACACGCTGACGTTCGACCTCGCCCGGACGTCGGTCACCGTCGGCCTTACAAAGCCCGAACACTAGGCGGACGCCGTCCGAACACCGCCCGGCCAGAGTTCTCCCCGTACCCCGGAACGGATACGAGGAGAAACGATGCGAGGAACCACCTGGACGCGGCTCGCGCTGGCGGGCGGCGCGAGCGCGGCCTGCCTGTTGGTCGCGGCGCCGCTGGCGGTGGCCCAGACGGCGCCGATCACGCTCAGCCCCGAGGAGTCGCAGCAGGTCTGCTCGGACTGGGTGCCGAAGCTGCAGAAGAAGGCCGCAAACCTGGAGAAGCGGATCAACGGCGGCCCCGAGGTCAAGGGTTCGGTCGCCAACCTCAAGGCGCGGGCGGCCGACCAGCGGGCAGCGGGACACACCGCCCGCGCCGACCAGCTGGACCAGCGCGCCACCAAGCGGCAGGGCCGCATCGGCGAGCTGGACGCGGCCAAGCAGAAGCTCGACGCCTTCGCGTCCGCGCACTGCAAGCCGGCCGCGCCGTCGACGGCGCCGACCAAGTGAGGGGCGCGAGGGTCGCGGCGGCGGTCGGGGCCGCCGCGCTCATCGCGCTCGGCTGCTCGGCCTGCCGCGACAACCTGATGGGTTCGCCCGGAGAGTCGTCGCCGTCTTCTTCGTCCGCTTCGTCCGCCGACCTGGGCGGGATCGAGTCGACGCTGAACGGCATCGAGTCGGACATGAACAGCGATGGCTCGCCTTGACCGGCTAGCGTCTCCCCTCTGAACGCGGCGGAGACGGGAGCAGGCATGGGGTCACCGGGACGCGGCCTCGTCCTCGTGGTCGAGGACGAGGCCGCGATCGCCGAGCTGGCGGCGCTCTACCTCAAGCGCGACGGCTTCGGCGTGCACGTCGAGGCCGAAGGCGGCCGGGCGCTGGAGGCCGTCCGGCGGCTCAAGCCGGTGGCGATCGTGCTCGACATCGGACTGTCCGGAATGGACGGCATCGAGATCTGCAAGGCGCTGCGCGCGGCCGGGGACTGGACCCCGGTGCTGTTCGTCACCGCCCGCGACGACGAGCTCGACCGGCTGCTGGGCCTCGAGATCGGCGCGGACGACTACCTCACCAAGCCGTTCAGCCCGCGCGAGCTGGCGGCCCGGGTGCGGACGGTGCTGCGGCGCGCCGCGGGGTCCGCGCCGGCCGCGGAGACGTTCGCCGTGGGCGGCGCGCGCGTCGACGTCCTCCGGCGGCGGGCGTGGGCGGGCGACGTCGAAGTCACGCTGACGTCCACGGAATTCGACCTCCTCACGCACCTGCTCCGGCACCCGGGGCAGGTGCTTTCGCGCGACCAGCTGCTGAGCGCCGTCTGGGGGTACGCCGCGGCGGCGGGCACGCGCACGGTCGACGTCCACGTGGCCCAGCTGCGGGCGAAACTGGGGGCGGCGAGCCCGATCCGGACGGTGCGGGGCATCGGGTACGCGGCGGATCCGGCATGAGGATGTCCCTGACCGCGCGGATCACGCTGGTGTGCCTGGCCGTCGCGGGTGTGGCGGTGATCGTCGCGGGGCTGGTCGCGGCCCGCCTGATCCGGACCACGGCGGACAACGTGCTGCAGTCGTCGCTGGCCGCGCAGGCCGACGTCGTCGCGTCGCAGCTGGACGAAACGGGCATCGGCAACCGGCTGGGCGTCGGCAAGGTGGCCGACGTCGTGCGCGGCCAGGGCATCTCGGTGGTGGTCCGGCGCGCGGGCGGGCAGGCGTTCGGGGACGCCATCGCGGTGCAGGCCGCGACCAAGGGTGGCCTCGGCGCGGACGCGTCCCGGCGCGTCACGGTGGCGGCGTCGCAGTACCTGGTCGAGGCCCGCGTGGTCGGCGCGCGCGGGGCGGCGTTCGCCCTGGTCCTGCCCGCGCGCAACGCCGAAGCGACGCAACGGGCGCTGGTGCGCAACATCCTGCTGGCGCTGGGCATCGGCCTCCTGGTGGCCGCGTTCGCCGGGTTCGTCTCGGGCCGGCTGCTGGGCCGTCCGCTGCGCCGGGCCGCGCTCGCCGCGGGATCGCTGCGGGCGGGCCGTCGTGACGTGCGGGTGCCGGTGCAGGGGCCGCGCGAGGTGGCGGAGGTGGCCGGGTCGCTGAACTCGCTGGCCGACGCGCTGGCCGTCAGCGAGGCGCGCCAGCGGGACTTCCTGCTGTCGGTGTCGCACGAGCTGCGGACGCCGCTGACGGCGGTGACGGGTTTCGCGGAGGCGATCGCGGACGGCGTCGCGTCGGGTGACGACGCGGTGCGCGCGGGCCAGACGATCCAGCGGGAGGCCGCGCGGCTCGAGCGGCTCGTCACGGACCTGCTGGAGCTGGCCCGCCTGGGCGCGGACGAGTTCCGGCTGGACATGGCTTCGGTGGACCTGGGTGCGCTGGTGCGCGACTGCGCGGAGGTGTGGCAGCTGCGGTGTTCGCGGGAGTCCGTGGCGCTGTCGGTGTCGGCGCCTGCGTCACCGGTGCCGGTGGTGGCGGACGCCCGGCGGCTGCGTCAGGTGGTCGACGGGCTGGCGGAGAACGCCCTGCGCGTCACCCCCGCCGGGGCACCGATGGTGTTCGCGTTGTCGGTGTCCGGTCCGTCGGCTTCGCTCTCCGTCCGCGACGGCGGGCCGGGCCTGGCCCCGGAGGACTACCCGGTGGCGTTCGAGCGCGGCGTCCTGAACGCCCGCTACCGCGACCGCCGCCCGGTCGGCTCCGGCATCGGCCTGGCCCTGGTCCACGCCCTGGTCACCCGCATGGGTGGGACGTTGACCGCCGGTCCCGCCCCGGAAGGCGGGGCCGCGTTCACCCTCACGTTCCCGCTTGCCCCGCGCTGAGCTGGGCGGCGCGGGCGGTGACGTCCATGAGCGCCCAGTGCTCGACGATCCGGTCGTCGCGGACGCGGATCATGTCCATGCCGGTCACGACGTAGCCGGGGCCGGAGCTGGAGTAGCGGTTCACCGAGAACTCGCCCTCGCTGACGTTCTGCTCGACCTTCACGGCGACGTCGGCCATCTGCTCCCATTTCGCCCGCCAGGCGTCGATGCCGCGGTGGTCTCCGGCGGTGCCGCCGCGGTGGTCGACGACATCGGCGTCGATGAAGGACAGGCCTTCTTCGAAGCGTCCGGCCGTCCAGAGTTCGACCAGCCGGGCGTGGACTTCGGATGGGGTCATGGTCGCCTCCGTTAAGTGGGGATGCCCCCGGTTAGGGTGCCGCTAGACTAACCGGGGAGTTCCCCACTTGACAAGGAGCGCCGATGCCCGCACGAGCCCGCCGGTCCGACGCCCGGGACAACCGCGCGCTCCTGCTGGCGGCGGCTCGCGAGGTGTTCGCCGAAGACGGGCCGGACGCCCCGCTCGACCGGATCGCCCGGCGCGCGGGCATCGGCAACGCGACGATGTACCGGCACTTCCCGAGCCGTCGCGAACTGGTCATCGCGGTGTACGCCGACGAAGTCGCGTCGCTGGCTTCGCGCGCGCGTCTCGACGCGGCCGACCCGGGGGCGGAGTTGTTCGGCTGGCTCGCGGTGTTCGTCGAGCACGTCCGGACCAAGCGCGACCTCGCACTGTCCCTGACCACCCCGGCCGGCGACCACGAGACCCTGTTCGCCCGCTGGCACGAGACGGTCAACGAGACCGCGGCCGCGCTCGTCGCCCGCGCGAAGGCCGCCGGCGCCGTCGAACCGGACACCGACGCGCTCGACCTCCTCCTGCTGGCCACCGGCATCGCCCTCGCCAATGCCCCGGCCCGCACCCCCCGCCTCCTGGACCTGGTCCGCCGCAGCGTGTCGTCCTCCTGATCACGCGTGATGACCCTCCAATCACGCGTGATGCGCGCCGAATCACACGAGTCGACCTTTCGGGTAGGCGAGTCGACCGGTCCGGTACGCGGGACTCGCGTGATCCGGGCCGGAACTCGCGTGATCGGGCGCGAGACTCGTGTGATCCGGGAGGCATCTCGCGTGATTGGAGGGTCATCTCACGTGATTGGAGGGTCATCTCACGTGATTGGGGGGACGACACGGGTGGGCCTTAGGGTCGGGGGATGGAGATGCTGCACCTGCGGTACTTTGTCGCGGTCGCCGAGGAGCTGAACTTTTCCGCGGCCGCGCGGAAGCTGCACATGGCCGCGTCGCCGCTCAGCCAGCGGATCAAGGACCTCGAGCACGAACTCGGGCAGCAGTTGTTCGACCGCAGCACCCACCACGTCACCCTCACCGACGCCGGGGCCGCTCTGCTCCCCCTCGCGCGGGACGTCCTCGAGCAGGTCGGCGCCATCCCGTGGAAGCTGGCCGAGGCGACGCGGCCGCAGCGCAGCACCGTCTTCCTCGGGATGCCCGCCGGGGTGCACCCCGACCTGCGGGAACGCGTCAACGCCCTCGCCGAGCGGGTGAAGCACGCCTACGAGCTCAAACGCTGGCCCGGCACCACCGCCGACCTCGTGCAGGGCGTCCACGACGGCAAGCTCGCCCTCACCCTCGCGCGGCTGCCGGTCACCGACCCGGCCCTGGAACAGCTGCCCGTCATGACCGAACGGCTCGGCGCCGTCGTGCCCGCCGACCTGTTCGCCGGCCGGGATTCCGTCAGCCTGGCCGAGCTCACCGAATTCCCGTACGTGGCCTCACCAGGGGAAATCGTCCCCGCCTATTTCGACCAGCTCGATCACCAATTGCACGAACTGGGCGTGAAGAAGCGCATTCGCTTGACCAACACCGGCTACGGCGGCACGTCCGAAATCATCTCCAGCGGCGAAGCGTTCTCCATTTCCATGCTCGACGCCAGGAGCCCGATGCACGGCTACCGGCTCGACAACGTCATCGTCCTCCCCTTCACGGATTTCCGCCCCCAGCTGGACACCGGCCTGCTCTGGCGGCGTGACCGCACCGACGGCGACCTGCGCGACCTCGTCGACGCCGCAAAAGAGATCTTCGCCGAGCCGCTCAGCAGCTAGAAAAATGGTATGACCACCAGAGTCATACCATTGTTCGCATCATGATCATTCCCTTTCCCGCCACTCGGGCCTACGTTCGGAAGTAGAGAAACTTCCAAGGCGCGAAAGGACGGAAAAGATGACGACCGGACCGCTGGACGGCGTGCGCGTGATCGACCTCTCGACCGTGGTCATGGGCCCGTACGCGGCCCAGATCCTGGGCGACCTGGGCGCCGACGTGATCAAGATCGAGTCCCCCGCGGACACCGTGCGGGTGGGCGAGTACCGCACCACGCCGGGCATGACCGCGCTGAACCTCAACGTCAACCGCAACAAGCGCAGCGTGGCCCTCAACCTCAAAGACGAGACCGAGCGCGAGCAGGCCCTCAAGCTGATCGACACCGCCGACGTGCTGATCACCAACATGCGGCCCGGCGCGCTGGCCCGCCTCGGCCTGAACTACGCCGACGTCGCCGAGCGCAACCCCCGCCTGGTCTACGCCCACGCGCAGGGCTTCCGCGCCGACTCCGACCGCGCCGGGAACGCCGCCTACGACGAGACCGTGCAGGCCTCCTCCGGCCTGGTCGACGTGGCCAACCGGGCGCTGGGCGAGCCCGTCTACCTGCCGACGATCATCGGTGACAAGGTGTCGTCGCTGACCATCGCCTACAGCGTGCTCGCCGCCTTGGTCCACCGCGACCGGACCGGCCGGGGTCAGCGGATCGAGATCCCGATGACCGACACGCTGATCGCGTTCAACCTGGTCGAACACCTCGCCGGGCACACCTTCGAGCCGGCCGAAAGCCCCACCGGGTTCGCCCTGTCGATGACGAAGGGCCACGCCGCGGTCCGCACCAAGGACGGCCTCGCCTGCGTCATCCCCTACAACCCGCAGAACTTCCGCGACTTCTTCGCCGCGGCCGAGCGCCCCGACCTCGCCGAGGACCCGCGCGTGAACGGCGAAGCCATCAACCGCGCCGACAACGAGTGGCTGACCGAGCAGATCGCCGCGTGCGCCCCGGCGCTGACCACCGAGGAGTGGGCCGAGGTGTGCGCCAAGCACAGCATCCCGATGGCCCCGGTGCTGGAGCTGGACAAGGCCCACGAAGACCCGTACGTCCGCGACGGCCACCTGCTCGACACCGTCGAGCACCCGAGCGAGGGCACCATCCGCACGGTCGGCATCCCGGTGAAGTTCTCCGCGACGCCCGGCTCGATCCGCCGCCTCGCCCCGCTGGCCGGCCAGGACACCGCCGAAGTCCTCGCGGAACTCTGAAAAGAAGGCGGAACTCCGAAAGAAGCAAGTCATGAGTGAAGTACGCACCGAGCGGATCGGCAGCACCCTGCTGATCACGATCGACCGGCCCCAGGCCCGCAACGCGGTCAACGCCGCCGTCGCGACCCGGCTGGCCGCCGCTCTCGACGAACTCGAGAGCGACCCCACCCTCCGCGTGGGTGTCCTGACCGGCGCCGAGAACACCTTCAGCGCCGGCATGGACCTCAAGGCCGCGCTCAAGGGCGAATCCCCCGAGATCCCGGGCCGCGGGTTCGGCGGCCTGACCGAAGCCGAGCTGACCAAGCCGCTGATCGCCGCCGTCGAAGGGTTCGCCATGGGCGGCGGGTTCGAACTCGCCCTGGGCTGCGATCTGATCGTCGCCGCCGAAGAAGCGAAGTTCGGCCTGCCGGAGGTCAAGCGCGGCCTGATCGCCGCGGGCGGCGGTGTCATCCGGCTGCCGCAGCGGATCCCGCACCACCTGGCGATGGAGTTCCTGCTCACCGGCGAGCCGGTGACCGGCCGCCGGGCCGGCGAACTCGGCCTGGTCAACCGCGTGACGCCGGACGGCGACGCCGCCGCCGTCGCGCTGCAGCTCGCCGAGAAGCTGGCGGAGAACGCGCCCCTGGCGCTGGCCGCCGTCAAGAAGATCGTGCGCGGCTCGGAGGCGGAAGCCTTCGCCGTGCAGCGTGAACAGACCAAGAAGCTGATGCAGTCCAAGGACGTCCGCGAGGGCATGACCGCCTTCGCCGAGCGCCGCGCTCCGAAGTGGACAGGCGAATGAAGATCGAAGAAGTCCGGCGGCACGTGACCACTCCGCTGACCGCCCCGGCGTTCGCGCCCGTCGTCCCGCGGTTCACCGACCGCGAGTACCTCAACATCGTCTACCGCACCGACGCCGACGCCCTGCGCGCGGTCGTCCCGGAGCCGCTGCAGGTCGAAGAACCGCTGGTGCGCTTCGAGGTCATGAAGATGGGCGACGTCTCCGGCTACGGCCCGTACACCGAGTCCGGCCAGGCGATCGAGGTCAGCTTCGACGGCGAGCGCGGCGAGTACCTGCACGCGATGTACCTCGACAACTTCCCGGCCACCGCGTCCGGGCGCGAGGTCAGCGCGTACCCGAAGACCTCAGGGTCGCCGAAGCTCTATGTCGACAACGGCGTTCTCGTCGGCACCCTGGACTACGGGACGCTGCGGGTGGCCACCGCGACCATGGGCTACAAGCACCACGAACTGGACGCCCGCGAAGCCGAACGCCAGATCACCGTCCCGACGTTCATGCTCAAGACGATCCCCGGCTACGACGGCGCCCCGCGCGTCCAGGAGCTCGTCCGCACCGAGATCACCGACGTCGTGGTCAAGGAGGCCTACACGGCCCCCGCCCGGCTGCAGCTGTTCCAGCACGTCCTCGCCCCGCTGGCCGACCTGCCGGTGCTGGAGGTCGTCTCCGCGAGCCACATCCTCACCGACCTGACGCTCGCCCCGGTCAAGCCGGTCTTCGACTACTTGAAGGGAGCGCAATCGTGAAGAACGCGGCAGTCATCGGCGCCGGCACGATCGGGCTGTCCTGGACGGCGCTGTTCGCCCACCACGGCCTCACCGTCCGGGTCACCGACCCCCGCCTCGACCTGGCCGACGCCGTCTCCGGCGCGCTGAAGACGTTCGCCCCGCACCTCGGCACGACCGCCGAAGCACTCGCGAGCCGCGTGGAGATCGCCCGCGACGTCACCGACGCGGTGAAAGCGGCGGACGTGGTGCAGGAGAACGGACCCGAGAACGTCGAGTTCAAGAAGAAGCTCTTCAAGCAGCTCGTCGAGGAAGCCCCGGCGCACGCGCTGCTGCTGAGCTCGTCGAGCGCCATCCCCTCGACGGCCTTCACCGGCGAAATCGACGGCAGCCGGGTCCTCATCGGACACCCGTTCAACCCGCCACACCTGATCCCGCTGGTCGAGGTCGTCCCCGGCGAGCGCACCAGCGAAGAGTCCGTGCGGCAGGCCGTCGACTTCTACACCTTCCTCGGCCGCACGCCGGTCGTGGAGCGCAAGGAGATCGCCGGGTTCGTCGGCAACCGGCTGCAGAACGCGCTCAGCCGCGAGGCGATCTACCTCGTCGAGCAGGGCGTCGTGACGCCGGAAGACCTCGACAAGGTCATCACGAACTCCCTCGGCATCCGCTGGGCCACGGTGGGGCCGTTCCTCGGCTCGCACCTCGGCGGCGGCCCCGGTGGCTACCGGCACATGGCCGAGCACATCGGGAAGTCCATGAAGCAGATGTGGGCCGGGCTGGGCAACCCCAGCCAGAGCCCCGAAGAGCAGGAACGGCTCATCGAAGCCGTCGAAAAGGCTTACGGCTCCGCCACGTACTCGGAACTCGCCGAGGCGCGCGACCGCAAGCAACTCGCCGTGCTCAACGCAGTGGAGGAGAACTGACATGACCATGGAAGCACTCGAAGGCCAGCTGACCGCCGACTTCTACAACTACGAGACGCTGCTCGGCGACGACGAGCGCAAGCTGCTGGTCAAGGCCCGCGACTTCATGCGCACCGACGTCAAGCCGCTGGTGAACGAGAACTGGGAAGCCGGCACCTTCCCGAAGGAACTCATCGGGATGTTCCGCGACTCCGGCCTCGCGGGCCTGCCCTACGAGGGCTACGGCGAGCACAAGCCGGCCGTCAGCCACCTCCTCACCGGCATGATGGCGATGGAGATGAGCCGCACGGACGCTTCCGTGGCGACGTTCTTCGGTGTCCACAACGGACTCGCGATGTACTCCATCCACTCCGGTGGCAGCCAGGAGCAGCGCGACCGCTGGCTCCCGGAAATGGCCGCGATGGACAAGATCGGCGCGTTCGCGATGACCGAGCCGCTCGGCGGTTCCGACGTCGCCGGCGGGATGCGCACCACCGCCAAGCGAGACGGCGACAGCTGGATCCTCAACGGCGCCAAGAAGTGGATCGGCAACGCGACCTTCGCCGACTACGTCGTCGTGTGGGCGCGTGACCTCGACGACAACCACGTCAAGGGCTTCGTCGTCGAGAAGGGCACGCCGGGCTTCGTGGCGGAGAAGATCCAGGGCAAGACGGCGTTCCGGATCGTCGAAAACGCCGAAATCACCCTGACCGACGTCCGGGTCACGGAGGAGAACCGCCTGCAGGGCATCAACTCCTTCCGCGACGTCGCCGAGATCCTGCGCGCCACCCGCGGCGGCGTGGCCTGGCAGGCACTGGGCGTGATGGTCGGTGCCTACGAGCTCGCGCTCGACTACGCCAAGGAGCGCACGCAGTTCGGCCGTCCGATCGCCCGCTTCCAGCTGGTGCAGGACCTGCTCGTGAAGAGCCTCGGCAACATCACCGCCTCCTGGGGCATGCTGGTGCAGCTGGCCCGCCTGCAGGACGCGGGGATCTTCCAGGACGAGCACTCGTCGCTGGCCAAGGCGTTCGTCACCGCACGCATGCGCGAGGTCGTCGCCTGGAGCCGGGAGATCTTCGGCGGCAACGGGATCGTGCTCGACTACGACGTCGCGCGGTTCTTCGCCGACGCCGAGGCGATCTACTCCTTCGAGGGCACGCGCGAGATGAACACCCTGATCGTCGGCAAGGCGATCACCGGGCAGTCCGCCTTCGTGTGAGTGAGTCAGCGAACCTCGGTTGACCTCAGTTGACCTCAGTTGACCTCAGTTGACGCAGCCGGCGGCCGCACTGGTCGCCGGCTGTTTCGCGTCCGAAGGGCCCGGCGTCGGCGCCTTCGTGCCGGTGGCGGCCACCGGCTTCACGCTGCCGATGGTGTCTTCGCCCGCGGCCCGGACCGCCGGGGTGCTGGTCGCCGTGCGGACGAACTGCTGGACCTGGGCCGGGTCGACCTTGACCGCGTCGCCGTCGGACGGCGTCGGCAGGGACAGGCTCTGCACCGGGATGGTGGCGAACGCGATCGCGCCCGAGGTCATCCCCCGCAGCTGCCGGGCGAAGCTCAGCACGTCCCAGCCCTTGTCGAGCACGACCGAGCCCTGCACCGCATTGACCAGCGAACCCAGCTTCGCCGGGTCGGCGAACGTGCCCGCGCTCAGCACCTTCTTCGCCATCCCGGACAGGAACGCCTGCTGCCGCGCGATGCGGTCGAGGTCGCCGTTGGCCAGGCCGTGGCGCTGCCGGACGAACGCGAGCGCCTGCGCCCCGGACAGCGTCTGCGTGCCGGCCGCGAAGTCCGCGCCGGAGTAGCTGTCGTGCACCGGTGCCTTCAGGCAGACCTCGACGCCGCCGACGGCCTGCGACAGCGCGTCGAAGCCCGCGAGGTTGATCGCCGCGTAGTGGTTGATGGTCAGCCCGGTGAACTTCTCGACGGTCTGGATCGCCGTCCGCGCCCCGGCCTCGTTCGCCGCCACCTCCAGCTGCGCACCGGAGAGCCCCTGGGCGCGCAAACCGGACATCGAGGCGTTCTTGCCGCGGCTGTAGGCCGAATTGATCTTGTGCTTGCCGTACCCGCCCGCGATGTCCACATAGGAATCGCGCGGGATCGAGATCGCGGTGGCCGCGGCGCCGCCCGCCGGGATGTGGACGACGATCATCGTGTCGGTCGTGTCGCCGCCGTCGTCGCCGCTTCCGGCGTGCAGTGCGTCGAGCACGTTCTGTGGCAACGGGTTGCCGTACGCGTCGGTCCGCGCGTCGATCCCGACGAGGAGGAGGTTCTGGGCGACCTTCAGCGGCTCGCCGGGCGGGGTGTCGTCGGTGCCCACCTGCGCGGCCGGCGGGATGACGTCGGCGGTGGCGATGCCGGCGTCCAGGGTGCTCAGCTGCGTCCACAGGTAGCCGGTGGCGCCGAGCACCACCGTCGAGACGACGCCGAGCGCGACGCGGCCGCCGATCCGGCGCCCTCGCGACGACAACAGCACGGCTTTCCCCTTGCTTCCCACAGGCGGTTCCCTCCTGTCCAGGGTCACCGCGTTAGCTGGGATTAAGCTGAGAAAGTTGTCGGAAAGCTGTGACGCTGCCCGATCGGCCGAGCGGAATCCGGCCGCAGGGCCGGTTTTGCCACGCACGGTAGGGAAACGCGCACGGGGCGGTGCTGTGGTCCTGGCCACAGCCGGGAAACTATCGCGTCAGCGCGGCAGTTTGCGCCAGATCGCGCGCGGCAGCAGGCGCATCGCGAAGAAGACCGGACGGAGTACCCCGGGCACCCAAACGACCTCGCGGCCGCGGCGCAGCGCCGCGACCGTCGCTTCGGCGACCTGGTCCGGGGTGCTGGAAAACGGCGCGGGCGCCATGCCTTCGGTCATCCGGCCGATGACGAAACCGGGGCGGACGAGCAGCAGCCGGACGCCGGATCCACCGCGTTTCCGGGGGTCGGGGTGGCGGAGCCCCCGGCCCGAGGCGGAGCCACGGTTGGCACTGTGCAAGGCGTCGGCGAGACCGCTCGCGAAGCCGTCGAGACCCGCTTTGGCGGAGCCGTAGACGTAGTTCGCGCGGCGCACCCGCACCCCGGCCACCGACGAGAAGACGACGAGCCGGCCGTGGCCCTGCGCGCGCAGCAGGTTCGCGGCGTGGGTCAGTACGCCGACCTGGGCGACGTAGTCGGTGTGCACGATCGCGGCGGCGTGCGTGGCGTCGCGCTCCGCGCGGGCCTGGTCGCCGAGGATGCCGAAGGCGAGCACGACGGTGTCCAGCGGCCCGTGCTCGGCCGCGATCTTCTCCAGGAAGGGCCCGTGCGCGGCGAGGTCGTCGGCGTCGAACTCGGCTGTTTCCACCGTCTCGGCGCCGGCCTCGCGCAGCGCGGCGACCTCCCCGGCCAGGTCCGCCCCCGGCCGCGCGGCCAGCACGAACCGCCGTACGTCCCCGCTGACCAGGCGTTTCGCCACGGCCAGGCCGATCTCGCTGCGTCCGCCGAGTACCAGCACCGTTCCGCTCACCGCAGCAGTCTGGCAGGGCGGATGCGCTAGCGTGCCGGGGTGGGGCACGCTCAGGACTTCGAGACGCTCGTCGAACGGCACCGCCGGGAGATCCAGGTGCACTGCTACCGGATGCTCGGTTCCGTGGCCGACGCCGAAGACCTCACGCAGGAGACGTTCCTGCGCGCGTGGAAGGGCCGCGACGGCTTCGAGGGCCGGGCGAGCGTGCGGACCTGGCTCTACCGGATCGCGACGAACGCGTGCCTCGACGTCCTCGCCCGCCGTCCGCGGCGCGTGCTGCCCGACCAGCTCGGCCCGGCCGGGGAGCCGGACGGGCCCATCGCGGCCGTCGACCTGCCGTGGCTGGAGCCGTACCCGGACCGGCTGCTGGAGGGCGCGGCCCCCGATGAAACCGGTGCCGTCGTCATCGAGCGCGAAACCATCGAGCTGGCCTACCTGGCCGCGCTCCAGTACCTGCCGCCGCGTCAGCGGGCGGCGCTGGTCCTGCGGGACGTGCTCGGCTGGCCGGCGAAGGAGACGGCGGCGGCGCTGGACACGAGCGTCGCGTCGGCCAACAGCGCGTTGCAGCGGGCGCGGGCCACGTTGCGTGAGCGGTTGCCCGCGCGGCGTGCGGAGTGGACGGTCGGCGAGCCGTCCGCCGAGGAAACGGCGCTGCTGAAGCGGTTCATCGCCGCGTACGAGGACGGTGACCCCGCCGCGGTCGCCCGGCTGCTGCACCAGGACGCCCAGGCGATCATGCCGCCGTACCCGTTGTGGTTCGGCAACCGCGCGTCGATCGTCCGGGCGCTCTCGCTGTCGATGGACCCGGCGTCGCCGCACTGCGTCGGGCGGTTCCGGATGCGGCCGGTGCGGGCGAACCGCCAGCCCGCCGTGGCCACGTACCTGCGGCGCCCGGAAGAGCACGATCACCGGTGGTTCGGGGTCACGCTCCTCACCATCGAGGACGGGCTGATCACGGCGATGGCGGCGTTCGAGTCCGCCACGGCGGCGGCGTGGGGGCTGCCCGAGACGTGGCCGGAGCACGAGCCCGCGTAAAAGATGCAAAGCGGCGCATGGATATCGCGCGGTGAAAAAAAGCCCGGGTGGGTGATTCACGGGGAATCACCCACCCGGGCCCGCACTCGGCCGGAATCGGATTTCTTCGGCGATTCGGTGCTGGTGCTCGAGTCCGCCGGGAAGAGGTCACCGGGCGGTGCGTCAGGCTGCTCGGTGCCGCTCGGGCGCGGTGCGCACCAGCCGGCGGCGTTCGTCCGCGGTGGTGCCGCCGAAGACGCCGTGGTCAAGGCCGTTGTCGAGCGCGTAGCCGAGGCATTCGGCGCGCACGGGGCAGCGCGCGCACACGGCCTTCGCCTGCGCCGTCTGCCGGGCGCCGGGGCCGACCTCGGAGATCGGGAAGAACAGTTCCGGGTCCTCGTCCTTGCAGGCCGCGAGTTCCGCCCAGCCCGTCATCGTGGCTTCCATTTCCTTCGTTCACCTCCTTCTCTTACTGCTTCCCATTGTTGGGGCGCGTCAACCGACTTAACGTCGGCGGACGCGCGAGCGTATCCGCCTGGGTCAAGGGGGTTTTGGCTTCGGTCCCCGGCTCACCCACCGGGCAACCAAGACTGCAACACACGAGCTTACGCCTTTCTTCCGGGGATCTCGATGTCGATCACGTCACCCGATCGGCGAAGTCCGCGAGCCGCCGACCGCCACCGGGCCGGTCGTCACCGGTCCGCTTCCATGTTGTCCGGAAGGGGTTTCCGGGCCGGGAGTGATCGAAACGCGGCGGTTCGTGACGGCGTCGACGGCGTGTCCGAATCCGCCGCTCGCCCCGCCGCTCGTTCGCCTCCGCCGCCGGCGATCACGAACTGTCACCGTGGCAACGCGGACCATTACTCCTACCGAGTAGTCTTGACCGAATCGTTACACGTAGCGGTCACCTCAGCGCACCTGTCCCTGTGAGGGCGAGGGGTGGTGGGTTCCGTGTGCGGTCACGACGAGTTCGACGCGTTCTTCCGCGCCGACTTCCCGGCCCTCGTGGCGTTCCTCTGCAAGGCCGGGTTCGAGGTCGAAACGGCGCGGGACGTCGCCGCCGAGGCGATGCTGCACGCGCTGGAGGCATGGCCGGTCGTCGAGGACCCGCGGGCCTGGGTGCGCCGGGTCGCCGGGCGGCTGATCGACGCGCCGGGTGACGCGCGGGCGGACTGGACACTGCCGGGCGACCCGCGGGACGACGAAGAGCTCGCCAGCCTGGTCGACCAGCACGCGGGGCTCATCGAGCTGCTCGCGTCCCTCCCGGGCAAGCAGCGGATGGTGCTGGCGTGGTCGCTCGACGGGTTCACGCCGTCGCAGATCGCGGAGGCGCTGCGGATCGCGCCCGCGACCGTCCGGTCCACCCTCCGCCACGTGCGGGAACGCCTCAGGCGAGTCCGGGCCGCGCGGCCCGGTGACCAGAGGGACAGGGAAAGGTGAGCGAAATGCCGGCAACCGAGTACGGGGATCGGGTGATCACCGCGCAGCTGCGGGAGTCCAACGCCGCCTTGCACGACTCGCTGCGCGCCGGGCTCGACGTGGAGGGCACCCTGCTGCGGGTGCGCAGCCGGGCCCTGGTCCGGCAGATCGCCGCGGCGCAGCCCGCCGAAGTGTTCCCGCCGCACTGGCGGCGCCACGACGAGCCGGTCGCCGCCGCGATCGCCGGGGACGACGCCGCGACCGCCCGCCTGCTGGCCACGATCCGGCCGCTGGTGGTGCGTTACTGCCGCGCCCGCGTCGGACGGCACGAGCGCTCGTTCGCCTCGGCGGACGACGTCGCCCAGGAGGTGTGTCTCGCGGTGCTCACGGCGCTGCCGTCGTACCACGACCAGGGCCGCCCGTTCCTGGCGTTCGTCTACGGGATCGCCCAGCACAAGGTGGCCGACGCCCACCGAGCGGCGGCCCGCAACCGCGCCGACCCGGTCCCGGAGATCCCGGACGGCATCAGCGAGGCGGTCGGGCCGGAGCAGCGGGTCCTGCGGTTCGAGCTGAACGAGCGGCTGGCCCGGCTCCTGGACGTGCTGCCGGCCAAGCAGCGGGAGATCGTCGTCCTGCGGGTGGTGGTCGGGCTGTCGGCGGAGGAGACGGCCGCGGCGGTGGGGTCGACGCCCGGGGCGGTCCGGGTGGCCCAGCACCGCGCGCTGGGCCGGCTGCGGAGGCTGCTCACCGGGGAAGAGAGCTAGCGGGGCGGGTTCGGCCTGCTCACCGCCGGACCCGCTCGAGGATGAACTCCGCCAGCGCCGCGGCCGGCCCTTCCATCGACTCGCGGGCCAGCAGCATGAACTCGATGTCGCCCGGTTCCGGCAGGCCCTCGAGCTCCGTCAGGTCCGCCGGGACCAGGCTGCGCGCGTGCAGCGTCACGCCCAGGCCCGCCGCCGCGGCGGCGCGCAGTCCCGTGAGGCTGGAGGTCTGGCAGGCCGCGCGCCATTCGAGGCCCGCTCGCTCCAGGCACTCCACCGCCAGCCGGCGGGTGATCGACGGCAGCGGGTACTGCACCAGCGGCACCGGCCGGCCCGGCTCCAGCACGGTCGCGGCCGAGCCGATCCAGACCAGCGGCTCCCGCCAGAGCAAGCGGCCGTGGTGCGCACCCGGGCGGCGCTTGCCCAGCACCAGATCGAGCCGGCCGGCGCGCAGGCGCTGCGTCAGGACGTCCGACAGCTCGACCGTCAGCTCGACGTCCACCAGCGGGTGACTGTCGCGCAGCCGGTGCAGGATCTCGGGCAGCGCGCCGAGCGCGAAGTCCTCGGAGACGCCGAAGCGCACCCGGCCGCGCAGTTCCGCGCCGCGGAAGTGGCGCTGGGCGCGCTCTTCGGTGTCGACGACCGTCTGCGCGAACCCGAGCATCGCCTGCCCGCGCGCGGTCAATTCCACCGTGTGGGTGTCCCGGGCGAACAGCAGCCCGCCCGCGTCGCGCTCGAGCCGGCGGACGTGCTGGCTCACCGTCGGCTGGCCGACGCCCAGCCGCCGCGCGGCGGCGGTGAAGCTGCGCGTCTCGGCGACGGCGAGGAACGAACGGCACAGGCGGGGCTCCAGCACCCGCCCGACCCTATCGCGATTCGCGATGACAGTCAGTCCGGTCATCGGGGTTCCGAATGAGCACGTGCCCGCCGAGAATGGCTGTGGAAGGAGATCCATGTCCCGGTTCCGGCTCGACCCGTTCGTCCTCGCGATCCTCGCCACCGTCGGCGTCGCCACCCTGCTGCCCGCTTCCGGCGCGGTGGCGAGCGGCTTCGGTGCGGCCACCACGCTGGCCGTCGGCCTGCTGTTCTTCCTGTACGGCACCCGTCTGTCGACGCAGGAAGCCCTCGACGGGCTCCGGCACTGGCGGCTGCACGGGGTGGTGCTCGCGGCCACGTTCGTCCTGTTCCCGCTGCTCGGCCTGGCGCTGTTCCTGCTGCCGTCGTCGGTACTGCCGGCGCAGCTGGCCGCCGGGGTGCTGTTCCTGGCGGTGCTGCCCTCGACCGTGCAGTCGTCGATCGCGTTCACGTCGATCGCCCGCGGCAACGTCGCGGCCGCGATCTGCAGCGCGTCGCTGTCCAACCTGGCGGGCATCGTGCTGACGCCGCTGCTGGTGGCGCTCCTGCTGGCGGGCGACGGCGCCGGCGTCGACGGCTCGGCGGTACTCGGGATCGTCCTGCAGCTGCTGGCGCCGTTCGTCGCCGGCCAGCTGGCTCGCCGCTGGATCGGCGGCTGGATCACCCGCCACGCCGCGCCGCTGAAGCTGGTCGACCGTGGGTCGATCCTCCTGGTGGTCTACACGGCGTTCAGCGCGGGCATGACCGAAGGCATCTGGCACCGGCTCGACGTCGGCCACCTCCTCGTGCTCGTCGTCGTGTGCTGCGTGCTGCTCGCGGTGGTGCTGGCCGCCACCGGCTGGGCCGCCCGCCTGCTGGGCTTCGCCCGCGCGGACCGGATCACGATCGTGTTCTGCGGGTCGAAGAAGAGCCTGGCCAGCGGCCTGCCCATGGCGACGGTGCTGTTCGGGCACGCGCAGGTGGGGCTGATCGTGCTGCCGCTGATGCTGTTCCACCAGATCCAGCTCGTCGTGTGCGCCACGCTGGCGCGCCGGTACGCCGCCGCGCAGGAGCGGGAGCTCGTGCCGGCCTGACCGATGAGTTTTCCGGGCCGGTCCCGTCGGTACGGGGTGACGTCCCCGACCCGGAAGGCAGCTCCGTGGCCAAGCTCCTGTACCACATCACGATGTCCCTCGACGGTTTCGTAGCGGGCCCCGCCGACGACATGACCTGGCTCGCCGGCCTGCCCGCCGAGCCGAACCCGGTCGTCGAGCGGTTGCTCGGCGGGATCGGCGCGGTGCTGATGGGCCACCGCACCTACGCCCCGGCGACCACGGCGGAAGGCCGGGTGTACGGCGGGCGCTGGCAGGGCCCGATCTTCGTGGTGACCCGCGACGCCGCGCCGTCGGACGGCTACACGCTGGTCGAGCGGCTCGGCGACGCGGTGGCGGCGGCCTCGGCCGCGGCCGGCGACGGTTACGTCGCGGTGCTCGGCGCGACGACCGCGCGGCGGTGCCTGGAAGCCGGGCTGCTCGACGAGGTCCTGGTCCACGTGGCGCCGATCCTGCTCGGCGACGGCGTCCGGCTGTTCGACCACCCCGGCGGGACCCGGGTGCGGCTGGACGCCGTGGAACTGAGCCACGCCGGGCCGATCACCAACCTGTGGTACCGGGTTCCCGGTCACCCCACCAGGGCGTTCTTGTAGAAGAGGTTGGCGTAGCGGTTGGTGTTGTCCATGCTGCTGCGCGAACCGAAGCCGAGGAACAGGCGCGTCTCGCCGTCGGCCGTGCGGTAGACGGCCAGGCCCTCGGGTTCGCGGTAGACGAGCGTCGAGCCGGCCCGGGTGATGTCCCGGTCCTGCACCGTGCCGGTGTTCATGTCGATGCGTGTCACGTAGGAGTCGATGTCGGCGGCGTCGGCGTGCCCGGAACCGTCCAATGTGTACAGACTGCTGCCGAGGATGGTGTAGCCCTGGAAGACGACGCTCGACGTGCTCAGCGCGGGCTGCGGGAAGTGCACCAGCGGCGTGGAGAAGTCGCCGGCGGCGGCGCTCGCGAGCGGGTAAACGCTGTACCACATTCGGCCGCCTTCGCTGCGGCGCACGGCGAGCCGCCGGTACACCGGGTCGGTGGCGCAGGTGATCGTCTGGCTGCCGGTGAGGAACTTCTTCATCGACGGCGTGCCGCCGTTGACGAACTTGAAGCGCGCCAGCGCGGTGCCGCGGGCGTCACTGGTCGTGCCGTCGGCGTCGCACTCCATCCAGATGTAGGACGCGGTGCCGACCGGCTCCACACCGATCGACACGCCGTGCCCGGCGTGGGCCACGTGCATCGAGCCGAGCACCTCGCCGCTGAAGTTCAGCTGGTTGACGCAGAGGTCGTCGCCGGAGGTGCCGTTCTGCGCCTGCACGACGAAGAGCCGCCGGTTCACGTTGTCGAAGGCGAAACCCTGCATGACGTGGTGCGACTCGTGCAGCATCTTGCTGCGGAAGAGGTCCGAGGACGGCTTCGTGATGTCGATGTAGGGCGACACCGGAATACCGTCGTCCGCGGCGGCGGTACCGGTGAGCAGGCCACCGGCCCCGAGCGCGACGGCGGTCGCGGCTCCGGCGCGGAACAGCGAGCGGCGGGAAAGCGCTCTCGAGGTGATGCACGGGACGGGGTTCTGCGACACGGGGCTCGCCTCCTGGTTCGGACGTCGGGGACAGCTTCCGCCGGCGGCGTACAGAAGACGTACAAAGCGGGATACACGCACACCACCCCGAGGGCCCTGGTTCCACCGGACCGGCGGCGGGAGCTGAGCGGAATCCGCGGCGTTCGCCCTGTCCGCCAAGGCTTTCCGTCACCGCGGGCGGGGCGAAGGTTTCTTTCCCAGTTCTTCCGCGAAAATCGTGTCGACACGCGAATTCGCGCGCCGCAGGGCTCGGACGACCGTCCGGACCAGGTAGGCGACCGCGAACACGAGCAGCAGGACCAGGCCGATGACCGCGGGGTTCGCCACGACGACCTCCCGGTATGCGTGTGCGAGGTAGCCCAGGCCCGCCCCCGCCGTGAACGCGTCCAGCCACGCCAACCGAATCGCCCGGGAGCGGGACGAGGTGGCAATGGCCATCTTTTCCTCCCGCCGTTCCGGTCAGCGGTGACGCCCTTGCAACCTAGACGAGCGTGCGCCGGTCGGCGGGCACTTCGACCTGTTTGGCCTACCGGGTCTGCCCGGATGGCCCCTGTGATAACTTGAAGCTGACTGAGTGTTCTGTGCAGGTGCAAACCTCGTGCCGCCGCTGCGCCGAGGTGAGGGGGCGGTAGCTCAGTTGGTTAGAGCAGGGGACTCATAATCCCTTGGCCGCGGGTTCGAGCCCCGCCCGCCCCACCCTTCGTCTTCACGCGAAACGTCAGCCGGTGCAGAGGCAGCGCTCGCACGCCTCGACGAAGACCTGCACCGCCCGGCGCTCGTCCGCCGCCCGCCAGACGACCGCCAGTTCGCTGGGCGTGAGGCCGGTGACGCGGCGGCACGCGATGTCGTCCCGCTGGTAGATCTGCGCGTTGCCCGCGGAAAGCAGGAGCGCGCCCAACCCCGAACCCACCGCTTCGAGGGATTCTTCGGCGGTTTCCGCCTCGGCGACCACTCGCGCCGGCGTCGGGCGCTGGTCGTTCCCCAGCCAGAACTCGCGAAGCGGCCCGGCCGTGCGCGGCAACGCGATGAACGGCTCGCCGGCCAGCTCGCCCAGCGGCACCGCTTCGCGCGCGGCCAGCCGGTGACCGGCGGGCAGGGCGACCCAGCGGTCCTCGGTCGCGACGACCTTCCGTGCGAACTCCGCCGGGACCGGCAGCCAGGCGACGGCCACGTCGACCTCGCCACCCGCCAGCCCCACGGTGGGGTCGCTCCACGGGATCTGCCGGAACAGCAGCTTCCACTCCGGCAGCGCCGTCGCCATCCTCGCCGTGACGTTCGGGATGAGACCGCGGCCGATCCGGGTGTGGAACCCGACCGTCAAGGTCGTCCGCCGGGCCGCCGCCACCTCGGCGAGCGCGCTCTGCGCGTCCTCCCACTGCCGGATGATCCGCTGGGCCTGCGGCAGCAGCGCCGCGCCCGCCGCGGTCAGCGCGACCGTGCGGTGGTCCCGTTCGAAGAGCGGCACCCGCAGCGACGTCTCCAGGCGGCGGATCTGCTTGCTCAGCGACGGCTGGGCGATGAACAGCCGTCCGGCGGCCCGGGTGAAGCTCAGCTCCTCCGCCACCGCGACGAAGTACCGCAGGTCCCGGACGTGCACATCCATAGCCCCAGGCTATAGCGGCCGGTCTTGGACGCCCGCCGCCGGACGGCCCGACGATGGGCTGCGCACCGACGACGGCGAAAGGCGAGGAACATGCAGCTGGGAGTTTCGGGACTGAACGCCAAGGCGACGCTGGGCCCGGCCGAGACGGTCCGGCTGGCACGGCTGGCCGAAGACCTCGGCTACGCGTCCTGGTGGGCGGGTGATCACGTGGTGCTGCCCAGCCCGCGGGTGCCGGACTCGCCGATGGAGCCGACCGACCCGATCCTCGATCCGCTGGTGCACCTGTCCTACGTCGCGGCCGTCACCGAACGGCTGGAACTCGGCACCGGGATCGTGATCCTGCCGCAGCGCCACCCGCTGGTGCTCGCCAAGCAGGCGGCGAGCCTCGACGTGCTCAGCGGCGGCCGCCTGCTGCTCGGCGTCGGCGCCGGCTACCTCGAACCGGAGCTGCGCGCGCTCGGGGTGGCGATGGCCGAGCGGGGCAGACGCACCGACGAATACCTCGATGCCATGACCGCGCTCTGGACCGACCCGGCACCGGCGTACGACGGCGAGTTCGTCGCGTTCCACGACGTCGACGCGCACCCGAGGCCGTCGCGGCCCCGGATCGTGGTCGGCGGACACAGCCCGGCGGCGTTCCGCCGGGCGGTTTCCCGCGGTCACGGCTGGTTCGGCAACGGCGGGCTCGCCGACCTGCCCCGCCACCTCGCCGGCCTCCGGCGGGCCGCGGAGGAGGTCGACCGCCCGGCCCGGCTGGGCCGGCTGGAGATCGGCTACCTCCCGCTCGACCCGGTGGAGGTGGACGCCCGCGCGGCGGAGAGGTACGCGGCCCTCGGAGTGGACCGGCTGGTGGTGTACCCACTGCCGCTGGAGGACCCGTCCGAGGTGGCCCGCTTCCTGGAGCGGCACGCCACCCTGCGGTGGTGAGCGCGGCGGATCGCGTTGGCGGACGCCGCCGGGGGCCCGGCCACCCCCCGCGCCACAACGCACCCGGCCACCGGATCACCCGGCCAGGCGACCCGCACCCTGCCTAGGGCCCGCCGCCTGCCTAATGCCCGCCGTGGCCGGGCATGCCCGGGTGGTGGCCCGAGCCGCCGGAGTGCATGTGGAAGCGGCTCACTCGGCGGGTGCACCACGAACGGCCGCATCATGCCCTCGTGGTCGAGGATGTGGCAGTGGTACATGAACTCGCCGGTCGCGTCCTCGAAGCGGCCGGCGACGCGGATCCACTCCCCCGCCCACAGGTTGAACGTGTCCTTCCAGCCCTCCTCGTGCTTCTCGATCGCGGCGCCGGCGGCCGGTACGGGCATTCTCTTCGGCCAGGTGCCACGCGCGATCCAGTGGTCCGGGACGCGTCCGGCGGCGGCCAGCAAGGAGAGGAGGACGACGCCGGCCGCCTTCGCCGCGTCCAGCACCCCGTCGATCCCGGCCGGCTGGGTGTACAGGAAGAGTTTCTCCACGCCGTGCAGGCTTGCCGGAACGTCTCGGGTTCGGCCAGGTCCGCTCGGTGGACTTCGACGCCCGCCGGCACCAACAGGTCTACGACGTTTCGGCCGACGTTGCCGGTCGCGCCGGTCACCAGGATCGTCATGTTTTCCCCAGGTGGCTTGGCTTGCCGAGCGCCGCGTTCCGCAGAACGTCCATTGTGGACGTCAACGGGCTTCGCCTCCGGTGAGCAAGCATCAGCCAGCCACCCGGTGCCGTCGACCGTCGTCGAACGGCCGGGAGCCGCCACCGGCGGTTCCCGGGCAGCTCAGGCGATGTCCGGGCCCGGCAGCCACCGCAGTCCGTGGGCGTACCCGAGCTGCGGCGCGGCGAACTCCTGCGCCACCTCGCAGGCGCCGTCGAGCGGCAGCGGCTCGCCCGGCTGCGGCGGGTCGGCGAGCACCGACGGCGGCACGCGATCCAGGCGCCACACCACCCGCGGCGGCCGCCGCGGGTCGAAGCGGACGCGCACGTCGAACGACTCGCACGTCACCAGCGGCACGAACACGTACGACGGCCGGATCGGGAAGCCGTCCCGGATGCGGTACTCCAGCGAGTACGTGTGGCTGTCACCGCGGGAGAGGGCCCGCGGCAGGTCGAGCAGCCAGCGGAAGTGCCGCTGGCCCTCGCGGTTGCCGGGGCCGATCCTGACACCGTGGCGGGCGTCCACGGCGACGTCCCGCTCGCCGTCGCGGCCGTCCTCGGTGCGCGGGACCGTGAACTGCGCGGAGATCCGGTCGAGGCCGTCGCGCGTGGCGACGATCAGCCGTTCCTCGGTCACCTGCGGCTCGGCGGTGTCGAGCCGGACGAGCACCTTGAGCCGCTTCACGAACCAGCCTTCGCGCGGATCGGGCGCACCGCCCGGCCGCGCACCGGCTTCGATCTCGGCGGCGAGCCGGGCGAACGACCGGTCGACCCGGCGCCGGGCCGTGCGCTCGGAGACGCGGAGCTGGTCCGCGAGGACGCCGATCCGGGCGCTCAGCAGGGCGTGCTGCGCGCCGGGGGCGATGCCCAGCGCGACGTTCACCGCCAGCTTGTCGTCGTCGGGGAATTCCGCGATCGCGGCGGAAATCGCTTCGCGGAGAACGCGCCGCGCATCGCGGTCGCTCGTCGTCCGGTGGATTTCGCACCAGCCGGAAACGAGCGGCCCGAGTCGGCTTCGCAACCGCTCGGCCTCCAACCCCCAGCCGCGCCGCAAGGTGGTCAGTTCCCGGAGCAGCCCGTTCTCGTTCGCCATGGGATTCTCATTGTGACACGCGGACTTCGCGGCGATCGGCGGCACCGGCTCCGCCGATCAGGTGATTCCGCGGTGGCCAGGAATTGGCCAGTTCCGCGGTATTTCGGCCCGCGTGCGGCCTTTTCCCATTCGCGTGCTGCCCGACCATTTTCCCGTCGACCCGCCCGTCGGCATCGGGGAGGAAAGGGTGCTCGACACGACCGGCCCGGCCGACGTCGCCGGGGTCCGGCGGCTGGCCCGCGACGGCCTGCTCGCCGGCTCGGCGGCGGCCGCCCGCCCCCGCGCCCTCGCCCGCTTGCGCGGCGGGGTCTACACCGTGGCGTGGCCGCTGGTGTTCACGCGGATCACCAAGCCGCTGGAGCACCGGCGCCGGCACGCGGACTGCGCCCGCGGGCTCGCCTGGCTGCGGCCCGACTGCCTCGACCGCTTCCACGACGACGTCGAGGCGGTGGTGGAGCACGCGCTGCGGCGCGCGACGGACCCGATCGAGAACCTCGAGGGCTGGCTGGCGACCCGGCTCACCCCGGCGACGGTGGACGCGCACCGGCGGCGCCGCGGCGAAACCGGGGCGCTGCAGCGGCCGCGCCTGCCGGCGTGGCTCGGCCAGGCGCTCGGCGGTGACCCGTGGCTGTGCGACCTGGCGGTGCAGCTGCTGGTGTGGGTGGGCGTGCCGGCGACGGCGGGCGCGGAGCTGTGGCCCCTGGACGGCTGGGCCGCCCGGCGCGCCGAGGTCACGGGCGAGCCGGTGGCCGGGCGGGACACGCTCGAGCGCGAGGTCGAGCAGGTCCTGGCGGCCATGCGCACCCGTCCGGCGTGGCACGCCGAGCACGTCGAGCGCCCGCTGGGCTGCAAGCAGGCGCCGGTCGCCCCGATGCCGGCGGAGCTCCCGGCACTGGAACTGGTCGGCGCGCACGAGCTGGCGGACGCCCGGCTCGCCGGACTGGCCGAGCAGGCCCTTGAGGCGATCGAGGCCCGGCTGAACCGCGGCGAGGCCCCGGCGGAGGCGGTCACGGCGGTGGTCACCACGGTGTTCGGCGAGCAGTCCCCGGCCAACCCGGCGAGCGACGACTGGCTGGCGGCGGCACTGGCCGACCCGGAGCGGCTGGACGGGATCGTGGCGACGGTGCTGGAGATCCTGGGCCGCTGAGCTCCGGACTGCGCGCGCCCGGACCGCCTCCCGCAACTTCCGCCCGCTCCGCTCAGCCCCCGGCAAGCGCCCCAAGGCGGCCTTGGGTGCATCTCACGCACCGAAGGCCACCTTGGGTGCGCCTCACGCACCGAAGGCCACCTTGGGTGCGCCTCACGCACCGAAGGCCACCTTGGGTGCGCCTCACGCACCGAAGGCCACCTTGGGTGCGCCTCACGCACCGAAGGCCACCTTGGGTGCGCCTCACGCACCGAAGGCCACCTTGGGTGCGCCTCACGCACCGAAGGCCACCTTGGGTGCGCCTCACGC
>NZ_JAEBEI010000032.1:0-68957 GCF_046548775.1 Amycolatopsis sp. cmx-4-61
AGGAGGCCGCCATCGCCGGCTACCTGCGCTGGCGCAACCGCCACAGCCACCCCAAACGCCACTTCGCCGTCAACTCCAAGATCCGCCGACCGGATTACCTACCCAACGTTGCTTGATGCGGCACTAGCTTGATCGTCAGGCAGGGAGGAGGGACCCGTGAAGCGCATCGTCGTGGCCGCCGCCGCGGCCGGGGTCGCCGTGGTCGGCGTGGGGGCCACCATGATCGCCACCGCCGCCGATCCCGTCTCCCCCGAGGTCCTCGGCGCGACCCCCGCCGAAGCCGGGCACGGGGACGAAGGCAAGTACACCACCGGCGACTACGTGCTCACCGTGCACGAACTGGACGACGACGGCGAAGGCATCAGCACCGCCATCGGTCCGCACACCACGTACTACTCGAAAACCCTGCACGGCACCGGAACGAGGAAGCCGGCAGTGCTCAAGTTCTCGGCCGGCGCGGATTCCGGCGGGCCGGTCGTCTTCGCCTACCCCGTGCCCGCCCCCGGCCGCGGCGTCGACTGCGTGGCTTCCGGAACCGAAGCCGCGCCGCAGGTGCGGTGCGAGACCAAGTTGCCCGCGAGGTGATCGGCTCGGTACAGTCCGGACCAACGCCGCGTTGCCCCAGCCCCTCCGGCCCCAGGAGCACGACGTGCGCACTCTCCTCTGCTTCGCCGCTGTTCTTCTCCTCCTTCCCACCGGCACCGCCCAAGCCGCCACGCCGCTGAAGTGGCCCGGCGATCCGGCCGTCGCGGCCGCCGATCCCGCCGGTGTCCTCGGCGACAACGTCAGCGGGCTGTCCTTCGACGGCCCGGACGTGCTGTGGGCGGTCAAGAACGGCCCCGGCACCCTCTACCGGCTCGTCCGCGACGGCAGCGGCTGGCGGCCCGCCGTCGACTGGAAGCTGCACTACCGGGACGGCGGCGGCGACCCGGACGCCGAAGGGGTCGTGGTCACCCCCGACGGCGTGTTCGCCGCGACCGAGCGCGACAACGACGGGGACGGCAGCCTGCTGAAGGTTCTGCGGTACGACACCGGATCGACGGCCGGCGACCTCGACGCCGCCGCGGAATGGGACCTCACCGGCGACCTGCCCGCCGTCGACGACAACGGCGGCTTCGAAGGCATCACCTGGATCCCCGACTCCGTCCTCACCGCCGGCGGCTTCCGCGACGACCGCACCAAAGCGCCCTACGACCCGGCCGCCTACCCCCGTCACGGCACGGGCCTCTACTTCCTCGGCCTCGAAGACGAAGGCAGGATCTACGCCTACGCCCTCGACCGGTCCGGTGGCGGCTTCACCCGGGTGGCGGCCTTCCCGGCCGGCTTCCCGAAGGTCATGGAGCTGGAGTTCGACCCCGCGACCGGCAGCCTCTGGTCGGTCTGCGACGACACCTGCTCCGGCAAGACGGCGACGCTGAAGCTCAGCGGCGGCAAGTTCACCGTCACCGCGACCTACGCACGGCCGGCGAAGATGCCGAACTACAACAACGAAGGGTTCGCGATCGCCCCGGGCTGCTCCGCCGGGCGCCGCACGGTCGTCTGGTCCGACGACGGCAACGACGGCGGCCACACCCTGCGGACCGGGGCACTGACCTGCTGAAGGGTCACCCCCCGAGGGCACTCACCAGCAGCGCCGCGACCGCGGCCCGGTGCTCGGGGCGGTCCGCCCAGCGCAGCCGGCGGCCCGCCTCGACCACCACGCCGAAGCCCGCGTGCACCAGCACGCGGGCCTGGCGCGGGTCGAGGTCCGGGCGCGCCTGGCGCAGGTGCTGCTCCCAGACCGCGATGTGCTCGCGCTGCGCCGCGACCAGCGGGCGGCGCAACCCTTCCGGCAACCCGGCGATTTCGGCGTTGGCCACGCTGTTGAGGGCGCTGTGCTCGAAGCTGTACGCCACGTACGTCGCCGTCAACGCGCCCAGTGCGTCGTGCGGATCCGGCTTCCCGCGCAGGTTGTGTTCGACCGCCTGGGCCAGCAGGGCGGCGGCCTGCAGGCACGCGGCCGCCAGGATGTCGGCCTTGCCGGGGAAGTACCGGTAGAGCGCGGACGGCACCAGCCCCACCGCTTCGGCGATCCGGCCGTTGGTCACGGTGGCGAACCCGTCCCGTTCGAACAGCGGGACGGCGGCCGCGAGGATCTCCGAACGCCGGGTCCGCGGCACCGGCGGGGCCGGGATCTCGACCGCGGGCGCCGGTGCCGCGGCCGGCTCGGTGGCGGCCACCCGCCGGGCGGCGGCCTGCAGCAGCTCCCCGACCCGGCGCGGGGCGATCGCGTTGTGGTGCATGGTGACCGACCCGATGGCCCCGAGCGCGGCGACGGCCCGCAGGTGCTCTTCGGGCCCCGGGTGCTCGCGGTGCACCGCGTCCGCCACGCGCTCGACGACGTGCGCGAACTTCCCCGCGAGCAGCTTGCGGTCGGCCCGCTCGAGGTAGCGGGCCTCCCAGCGGTACACGCCGCCGGTCTCCCGGTGGGCGACGGTGACCCGGGTGACGGCGGCGAAGACGGCCGCGAGGGACGCGTCCGGTGGCACCTCGGCGAGCGCCGCGACGAGCCGGTCGGCCATGACGTTCGCGCACTCGGCGAACAGGGCGTACTTGTTCGGGAAGTGCCGGTACAGGGCGGCCGCGGTGATGCCCACGCGCGCCGCGATCTCTTCCATCGACGCCGCGTGGTAGCCGCGCTCGCTGAACACCGCAGCGCCCGCCTCGACGACGAGCTGCCGGCGGTTGCGCGGCCGGAGCGCCGCGGCCGGTTCGGCGGTCACCGCGGCCGCCGGGCCGCGGTGCGCGGGGTTCGGGCCATGCCTGCCAGTCAACCACAGCCGCGCCGGGTCTTGCCGACCCGCGAACGAGCTTCTATGTTAATGAGGAATCTCCTCTCAAGCACCGCTCATGCACACTCTGAACGGCTACTGCCTACCGAGGAAGCTAGGTAAGTAAATGAGCAATCTCAGCAGGAGGAACGCACTCTCGCTCGGTGTCGCGCTGGGACTGGTGGGCGCGGCGAGCGTCGTCCCGGCCGCGGCAGCCGCGTTCACGGCGGCGGGCGCCGACCCGTGGTGGGTCTGGGACGACGAGGTCGACGCGCTGATGGCGGGGGTCCTCGACAGTGGCCGGGTGCCCGCGGTCAACACCGCGCTGCGCTCGTGGGTGAACAACGCCGACCCGCTGCCGTCCGGCCTGCCCGCCGACCTGACCGCCTGGCTGCAGCGGGCCAACCGGCTGCCCGGCTGGGCCGACCCCGCCAAGTTGCGCCGCGCCGCCGACTTCAACCGGCGCAAGGACACCTACCTGTTCCTGCTCTACGGCCTCGGCAGCGGCATCATGAGCACGGTGATCCCGCGGGAGGCCCGGTCGGTCTACTGGTCCGCGGGCGGCGCCGCGATGCAGGACCGCGCCGCCAAGACGTTCACCTTCGGCTACGACCTCAGCGAACTGGGTGCGTTCGAGCCGTCGGGCCAGTTCATGGTCACGGCCAACAAGACCCGCCTGGTGCACGCCGCCGTGCGCCACCTGCTGCCGCAGTCGCCGCACTGGCGGGCGGTGGCCGACGAGCAGGTGCCGATCAGCAACGGCGACATCCTGGTCACCTTCCACAGCCTCGGCACCTTCGTGCACCGGAAGCTCGCGGAGTGGCACGTCCCGATGTCGGCGGCGGACGAGGAGGCGTTCCTGCACCAGTGGCAGGTCGCCATCCACCTGCTCGGCGTGCGGGACGAGTTCATCCCGCAGACGTGGGCCGCGGCCGATGCCCAGTCGGCCCGGGTGCTGACCCCGCTGCTCGCCCCCACGCAGGAGGGCAGGGAACTGGCCGCCGACCTGCTCGGGCTGACGGCCCAGGTCGATCTCGGCGTCACCCGCGGCTTCCTGAACGAGTTCGTGCGGTACGTGCTCAGCAACGAGGTCGGCGACTGGCTCGGCCTGCCGCGCGACTACGCGGCGGCCACCCTGATCCGTACCGGGTGGCCGGCGTACATCGCGTTCCGGGAGGGCCTGCTGCCGATCGCCCCGGCCGGCTTCTACCTCTTCGACCAGTTCATCCGCGCGCTCGCCATGCTGTTCCTGGACAAGGGAACGTCCCCCGCGAGCACGCCGATCACGATCCCCACCGGCAACCGGCCCGGCGCGTGAGCAGCGCCGGGCCCGCCGGGGTCAGGCCGGTCCCCGGCCCCACAGCCGCCAGGTCTGGTTCAGCGGGCTGTTCTGGGTGACCGGCCGGCACGTCCACTGGATCACCGGGGCGCGCGCGGCCGTCGAGACGCCGCTGACGTCGACGCACTTGCCGCTGTGCCGGGCGACGAGCTGGTAGTCGTGGGGGTCGTTGCCGCCGTAGGTCACCCGGCGCGGCGAGAACTGCTGGTTCGCGGCGCCGTCGGTGCACGTCCGCTGCTGGACGGCCGCGCCGTCGTCGGCCGAGGCACCGGCCACCTCGAGGCACTTGCCGCTCTGCTGGTCGACGACGGTGTACGTGCCGGCGGCCCCGGCCACCGGGCGGAAGTTCCACAGCTGCTGGGCACCGCCCTCGCAGACGTCCTGCTGCTGCCGGTTGCCGTCCGCGGTGGAAGAGTCGGTGTTGTCCAGGCACTGCTGGGAATGCTGGGCGACGGCGACGGACTGGAAGCTCCCGTCCGACGGCGGCAGCAGCGTGACGCTGAGCGCGTCGTCGACGGTGGTGTGCGGGAGGTTCACGGTCACGGCGTTGCCGGAGACGGCCACCACCGAGTCCCGGATGGTGACCGGGCTCTGGACGGCGGCACCGCCGTTGAACGGGATCTGCTGGACGACCACCCGCACCTGGTTGTTCTGGACGACGCCGGTGGTCGTGTCGAGGCGCTGCAGGGCAACCGAGACGTTCCCGGTCGTGCCGCCCCCGCCGACGAGGACCTTGGCGACGCCGGGCGCCTTCGTGGCGAAGGGGTCGTAGGCCGGGCTGGCCTTCGTGCCGACGAGCTGGCCGGTCTGCGAGGCGTAGAAGCGGTAAGCCCACCATTCGCCCTTGGGCTGGTACCGGCCCGCGGAGTTGCGGACGAGCAGGTTGGCGAGGTCGTTGTGCAGGTTCCCGGCACTGGCCCAGTTGGCGCGCAGCCCGTCGGCGCCGGCCCGCTCGAGCCGGGCGATGTACCAGGCGCCGTCCCCGGGGTTCTGCTCGTTCGAGGCGCCGTACTCGTTGATCTGGTACGGCCGCGGGTGCGGGATGCCGCGCGCGCCGAGTGACGCGTCGGCCGCGGCGACGTTCGCCACGGGATCACCCGGCAGGGAGTGCCAGCTCACGATGTCCGGGACCGTGCCGGAGCCGCGGACGAAGTCGAGGTACTGCGTCCACCAGCCCGTCGAGGTCGACGGCACCCCGGCAAGACTGGGGCCGACGATCGCCTGGGCCGGGAAGGCCGCCCGGATGCGCTGGTACGCGCGCTGCCACATGGCGAAGTACTGGCTCTGCGGCCGGTTCCAGAACAGCGAGATGTTGGGCTCGTTCCAGATGTCCCACTCGACCGGGGCCCCGGTCGCCCGCACGTCGTTGATCAGCCGGGTGAGGAAGGCGTCGTAGTCCGACCAGTCGCCGTTGTCGCCGGGGAAGCGGGAGATGGGGTAACCGTCGGCACCCCAGAGATCGTGCACCAGCAGGACGAACTGCCCGCCGAGCGACCGGGTGCGCAGCAGCTGGGCGCGGGTGGCGTTCCACCGCCGGTCGTAGCGGCCGGACACCCAGCCGCCCGGGCTGTCCAGCTGCGCACCGCCGGCCCGCATCGCCTGGAAGTTCACGTCCCGGTAGAAGTGGTCGGGCGGGTTCGAGGCGTTCTCGGTCATGCCGTAGATCCACCCGGACGCCCGGTAGGTGGGCGAGCCGCCGGCGACGGAGAAGTCGACCGACACCGACTCGTCCGCGGCGCGGGCCGGCGCGGGGAGGGCCACGGCGGAGGCACCGGTCAGTGCCCCGGTGATCAGCAGGGCGGCCAGGCCGCGGCGAACGCGGGGCCGCTGGCGCGAGAGGTCCACAGACGACTCCTTTGGCGGTGGACGAGGCAGGAGAACCCGGTTCATCGAACCGGTTCGACCACCAAGGAAGGTACGCCGCAGGCAATTCACCGACAATCGGCCGAATGGCGGCGAACCGGTTCGGCGCGCGCCGATCCCGTGACCGGCTCGCCCGCACAGGCCCCGGTCGACCGGCGCTCGCACGGCACCGGCCCGGCCGCGAGCGCAGCACAAAAGGGGGCCCTCCTCGCGTCACCCGCGAGGAAAGCCCCCTCCCGCACCCCAGCGGGTCAGCGGTACCCGGCCGCCACCACGTTCGCCTGCACGGCGTTCTCCGTCGCGTCCGAGGGATACCCCGCGACCATCGCGCCCTCGTAGAACGTCCCGGCGCTCAGGTTCGCCCCACCGCCGGGCTTGCAGCAGTCGCCGCCGCTGCCCAGGATGATCGCGCCCTGCTTCTTCATCGGGCTGTAGCCGTTCGGGAGACCGCCGTCCCACATCGTCGCGAGGCTGCCCGACTGGGCGTTGCTGCCCTTGAGTGCGAACCGGGACGTGCCGTTGTTCTTCAGCATCGCCGTGACGAACTTGCTCGGCAGGGCCCGCTGGTTCGGGTTCCACTGCTGGCTGCCGCCCGGGTACAGCCCCCACTCGAGGTCGGCCTGCACCCACGGGCCCGAACCCTGGCACCCGCCGAACCAGCACTCCGTGCCGAAGTTGATCGCGTCCATCGCGCCGGCCGCGTCGGCCTTCCGGGTCGTTTCGCTGTTGCCGTAGTCGAAGCAGCAGCCGCTGTTGACGTGCGTCCCGCTGGTCACCATGTACATGCCCTCGGGGGCACTGCCGGTCGGCACCCCGGTCAGGTGCCCGTCGCGCCAGTAACTGTTGCCCGGGTTGATGTACAGCGAGTACGCCTTCGCGCCGCCGACGCTGAGCGACTCCGACGTCGCCTTCGCCGGGCTGCTCTGGCTGGACCCCGGGACCACGCTGGATCCCTGGTACCACAGGTCGTTCCCGCGTCCGGACTGGTCGTAGACCACGGTGACGACACAGGACGTGCCCGCGCAGAAGGAGTCCTGGACGCTCGCGTCGGCGGTCCCGCCCGCCGCCCGGACACCGATGTTCTTCGTCGTGTTGTCCGACGACCGCCGGACCTGGTACAGGTTTCCGGCGTAGCTGCCGTAGAGCGCCCGGACGGTGCTGTGCGCGGCGACGCACGGCGTGCCCCCGGACGCGTAGATGTCGCACGGCGCCGTGCCGCTCGGGGGTGGCGGGGTCGTTCCCGCGCTCCACCGCTGGTTGCCCTGGCCGTTGCAGGTCCACAGCTCGACCGCGGTGCCGTTGGCCGTGCCGGCGCCGGTCACGTCCAGGCACAGTCCGGATTGGACACCGGCGATCGTCCCGTCGGCGTTCTGCCGCCACTGCTGGTTCGCCTGGCCGTTGCAGGACCAGATGATGACCGCGGTCCCCGGCGCCGTCCGGCCCCCGTAGGCGTCGACGCACCGGGTGCCGTTCACCGTCCGCAGCTCCCCCGCCGCGGTGAACTCGTACGCCTGCCCGGCCTGTCCGCCGCAGTCCTGGATCTCCAGTGCCGTTCCCGGCGCATCGGTGCCGCCCCGGACGGTCAGGCACCGCCCCGACGCCTCGCTCACCAGCGGCGCCGGGGCGGCCGCGGCCGGGGGTGCCCCGGCCAGCGCCGTCAGCAGCAACGCGGCCGCCATCACGAATACCCGCACGATTCCTCCCACATTCACGCCGACTTGCGCGGCACCAGCTCGGTGTCGAGCACCGTGCACCGGCGCGGGGCCGCGCCGTCGATCATCGCCAGCAGTTCCGCGGTCATCCGGGCGCCCATCTCCTCGACCGGCTGGCGCACGGTCGTCAGCGGCGGGTCCGTCCAGCAGCTGATCGGCAGGTCGTCGAACCCGACGAGAGCGACGTCCTCCGGCACCCGCCGGCCCGCCCGGCGCAGCGCGCGCAGGGCCCCCACCGCCATCATGTCCGACGCCGCGAAGATCCCGTCGACGTCCGGACGGCGGCTCAGCAGCCGGGACGTCGCGTACTCACCGGACGCCTGGCCGAAGTCGCCGCACACCACGAGGGTCTCGTCGTACCGGCCGGCCCGGGTCATCGCCTGCCGGTACCCGAGCAGCCGGTCCACGCCCGCGGTCATGTCCTGCGGCCCGGCGACGGTCGCCACGGTGTGGCGGCCGCCGTCGAGCAGCCGCTGGGTCGCCAGCCGTGCGCCGCCCTGGTTGTCGGCGTCGACGTACGGCTGCCGGGCCGTCCGCCCGGCCTGGACCGGCCGCCCGCCGAACACCACGGGGATGCCGAGCCAGTCCAGGTCGAGCGGGCGGCGGCCGTGCATACCGACGACGAGCGCGCCGTCGACGTGCCCGCCGTCGAGGTACCGCACCACCGGCGACTGGTAGTCGTCGGTGGCCGGCACGGTGAGCAGCACCAGCTGCACCCCCACCGCGGTCAGTTCCCGGCCGACCCCCGCGGCGATCCGCGGGAAGTACGGGTCGGTGAACAACCGCGGCACTTCCTCGCAGACCACCAGGGCGATCGAGCCGGTGTGCCGGGCGCTGCTCGCCTTCGCCGCCCGCTGCCGGGCGTACCCGAGCGCCAGCATCGCCGACTCCACCTGCTTGCGGCGTTCCGGGCTCACCCTCGGGAACCCGTTCAGCACGCGGGAAGCCGTGGCGATCGACACCCCGGCTGCCCGCGCGACGTCGGCGAGGGTGGGACGGAACCCGGACGGTTCGACCACGGACACGGGCTCAGGCACGCTGGAGCTGGAACCGCTGGTTGGCGTTCCCGGTGAACGTCCACTGGGAGATCCGCGCGCCGTCGGCGGTCGAGACGCCCCAGACGTCCAGGGCCAGGCCGCTCAGCCGGTTGACCAGGCTGACCGCGCCGCCGCCCTGGTCGACGACCCGCCACTGCTGGGCGGTGGCGTTCGTGTCGGCCTGCTGGCTGACGTCCGCGCCGCTGTTGGCGTTCGCGGCCTGGAGCACCAGCCCGCTGTGGCGCGCCCGGACCCGGTAGTAGCCGTCCCCGGAGTCGACGAAGTCGAACTGCTGGCTCAGCCCGCCGGTGGCCGATTCCTGCTCGATGAGCGCGCCGGCCGCCGTCGAGGCGCCGGTGATCCCGACGAGCTTGTTGCTGTGCTGGGCCACCAGCCGGTAGTTGACGCCGGTCTGGACCGGCGGTCCCGGCGGCTGGGTGCCGGAGTCGAACTGCGTGATGAACTTCCACACCTCGCCCGAGGTCCACGTCTGCCAGCCGTCGCAGGTGCAGCCGTCGCGCGGGCCGGGGTCGTGCCCGGCGCCGTCGAAGGCGGCCCAGACCACCGGATACCCGGGCTTGCAGCCGGAGTAGGCCGTCACGATGTGCGTCAGGCTGCCGTTGGCCGGCTCGGGCGGGTTCTGCGGTGTGCACCCGTTGTTCCGGACGAACTGGTCGCGCAGGGCGCGTCCCGAGGCGATCGGCAGCACGTTGTCGCGAAGGCCGTGAAGACCCATGTAAGCGACCGGCTGGGTGCCGCCGCTGCAGCCGCTGAGGTTGGCGCCCGAATAGACGACGACCGCGCGGAACACCGTCGGCCGGGCGCAGGCGAGGGCGTAGCTCATCGCGCCGCCGTAGCTGAAGCCGCCGGCGAACACCTGCGAGGTGTCGACGCACAGCGCGGATTCGAGCTGGTTGAGCAGGTCGTCGATGAAGGTGACGTCCTGGCCGCCGGGATTGGCCCAGCCGTTGCCGTTGCCCTGCGGGGCCACGAAAATCGTGTTGTTGCCCGCGTTGTCGGCCAGCCGGCGGAGCCCGTAGTAGGACCAGTTGTAGCCGTCGGTCCCGCCGGAGTCGACGTCGTTCGCGGTCCCGCCCCGCCAGTGCAGCCCGACGAAGAGCCGGTACGGGTGGTTGTTGTCGTAGTTGTTCGGGACCCGCAGGATGTAGCTGCGGTTCTGGCCACCGCTGGAGATCGTGTGGCTGCCGCTCGCCAGCCCGGGGGCCTTCCCGCAGCCGGCGGTGCCGGCGGCCGCGGCGGCCGGGGTGTTCCCCCCTGGCGGGGCGGCCTGCGCGGTTCCGCCGGCGAGCAGTGCGAGCACGGCTCCGATCACGGCGGAGGCGAACAGGGATCTGGGCTTCACCATCTACGGCTCCCTCTGTCCACGGACGTCGTCGTCCTCCCGGGCGGGTGGGTCCCGGGAGCAGGGTGGTCCACAATGGATTGTCAATGCGGTCACCGGCCGAAGAGCCGGCGCTGGATCTCCCGGCGGTAGTCCTCCAGGGTGTTGTCCAGGTGGACGCCGGCGGCGTGGGCCGCCGCGTCCGGGTCGCCGTCGCAGATCGCCCGGTAGATCGCGTCGTGCTCCTCGATCGCGCCCACCGCGTGCCCGCCGATGGCGCCGGACATCCCGATGATGTTCGACTGGCGTTGCAGGCGGCGGGCCTCGCGCACGGCCGCGACGAGGAACTGGTTGTGCGAAGCGGCGGCGATCCCGGCGTGGAAGTCGTCGTCGCCGCGGTCGAACAGCGGGGTCTGGCCGGTCAGGTGGCCGTGCCGGCAGGTTTCGGCGGCGGCCTCGATCGCGCGCAGCTCGGCCGGGGTGGCGTTGGCCGCCGCCAGCCGGCTCGCCGCGGTCTCCTGGATCCGGCGGAATTCGAACAGCATGTAGACGTGGTCGAGATCGGCGGGCAGGAAGAACGCGCCCCACCGGGACCCGCCGAGCATGCCCTCGTCGTCGGAGACATACAGCCCACGTCCTTTGTGCGCTCGCACCCGGCCGATGGCCGAGAGGATCTTGACCGCCTCCCGCACCACGGTCCGGCTGGTTCCCATCCGCGCCGCCAGCTCGTTCTCCGTCGGCATCCGGTCGCCGGGCCGCAGCTCCAGTTCGGCGATCAGCCGAAGGATCTGCTCCGCCACGACTTCGTAGCCGGGGCGGTACGGGACAGGCGGTGCTACTACTTTCTCGTCACTGGTCACGCGATGAGTATGACTCAGTAACTCCGGGCAGCACCTTACCTCGCCGACCCACCGCCCGGTCAATCTTTGTCAGGGCGGTCTGAAAGTTTCAGCCCGGGCACCCGGTGCAGCGGCAGTACGGAGCAATGAGCGTGCTCATCGCTTGACGCCGGGGAGGTGCACTGTTCTCATAGATCACCGACCCACCAACGGAAATCCGGCAACGGACGGCGAAACTTTCGAACGCCGACCGACCTTGCCGCGTCGGATGAGTCTGACACATCCGCCCGGTCCGCCGCCGGACCGAGACCGCCCCGGCGGGCGCCCGGGCGACCCGGCGCCGGATGCCCGCAACCGTACACAGTGGACGGTTCGCCGCGCCGGGCGCACCCCGTCCCCGGAGAGGTCCCCGCCCATGCCGTCGCGCATCGCCGCCGCGCTCGTCACCGCCCTCGTGGTGACCGCGCTCGCCACGCCGTCCGCCCACGCCGCGACCGTCACGATCGCCGTCGCCCCCGACGGCGACGACGCGAACCCCGGCACCCCCGCCCAGCCGGTCGCCACCCCGGCGAAGGCCCAGCAGCTGGCGCGCGCCCAGTCGGCCGCCGGCGACGTCGTCGTGCAGCTGGCCGGCGGCACCTACCGGCTCGCGGCCCCGCTGCGGTTCGCCGCCGCCGACTCGGGGCAGAACGGCCACACCGTCACCTGGCAGGCCACCCCCGGCCAGCGGCCGGTCCTCTCCGGCGGCAGCCAGGTCACCGGCTGGTCGGTGCAGGACGCGGGCCAGAACATCTGGGTGGCGTCCGTGCCGGCGGGCGCCGACTCCCGGCAGCTGTTCGTCGACGGCGCGCTCGCCCCGCGGGCGGGGATCACGATCTCCCGCAGCGACGTGCAGTTCACCACGAGCGGGATGACCATCACCAACCCCGCGCTGAACTACCTGGCCACGCTGCCGCAGCAGAACCGGATCGAAGTGGAGAGCCAGAACTCCTTCACCGACCGGTACTCCCCCGTCGACCACATCAGCGGCACGTCGATCGTCATGCAGCAGCCCGCGTGGAACAACAACAACTGGGGCTACGACACGCTCGCCAAGCCGTTCGGCGGCGGCCAGCTGTTCCTCGAGAACTCCTACTCCTTCCTCAAGAACACCGGCCAGTGGTACCTCGACCCGCAGGCCGGGAAGCTGTACTACAAGGCCCCCGGCGGCTGGGTGCCCGGCAGCCACGACGTCGAGCTCCCGCGGCTGACGTCGCTGCTGCAGATCGGCGGCACCTACGACAGCCCGGTGCGCAACCTCGCCTTCAAGGGCCTGAACTTCGAGCACACCACCTGGCTCACGCCCAGCACGTCGGTCGGGTACGCGAACCAGCAGACCGGCACGTTCCTCCCCGCCGCGGCCCCGATGCCGGGCGACTTCCTGACCTCCTGCCAGTCGGGCTGCCGCCAGTTCGAGGGCGCCCGCAACACCTGGGCCCAGGCACCGGCCGCCGTCCAGGTGTCGGCGGCCGCCGGAATCACCTTCAGCGGCAACACCTTCACCCACCTCGGCCAGGTCGCGCTCGGCATCGGGAACGACGCGAACGCCCACGCCACCGGCGTCGGGCTGGGCGCGTCGTCGATCACCGTGGACCACAACAGTTTCACCGAGGACTCCGGCGGCGGTGTCGTCGTCGGCGGCGTGCGCCCCGACGCGCACCACCCGTCGAACCCCGCGATGACGAACAAGGACGTCACCATCTCGTACAACACGGTGAGCCGGGTGGCCCTCGACTACCGGGAAATGGCCGGCATCCTCTCGACGTACGCGACGCACACCGTCATCACGCACAACGACGTCTCGAACCTGACCTACGACGGCATCGACGTCGGGTGGGGCTGGGGGGCCAACGACCAGGGCGGCAGCCAGGACTACCGCAACCGCGGCCTGTACGACTACCAGCCCGTCTACACCACGCCGACCACGCTGCGGGACACCGTCGTCAGCTACAACAAGGTGCACGGCACGAAGAAGCTGATGCACGACGGCGGGAGCATCTACAACCTCTCCGCCAACCCCGGCAGCTCCATCGACCACAACCACATCTACGACAACAACCGCACGGTCGGGCTGTACCTCGACGAGGGCTCCCGGTACGTGACGCTGTCGGCCAACGTCATCCAGGACTCCGGGGTCTGGGCCTTCACCAACGCCAACGGGTCCAACAACACCAACGACAACACCTTCAGCGGCAACTGGTACAACGGCGGCGCGACCCAGGTGGCCACCGGCGCACCGCACAACAACGTGCTGACCGGGAACGTCCAGGTCAGCGGCACGAACTGGCCGTCGGGCGCGCAGCAGGTCATCGCCGCGGCCGGCACCGGCGGCGGGAGCGTCCCGGCCGCGGGTCCGGTCCGCGCGCTCGGCAAGTGCCTGGACGTCAACGGCGTCAGCACCACCCCCGGAGCGAGCGTGCAGATCTGGGACTGCAACGGCGGCGGCAACCAGGCCTGGGCCCGCACGAGCGCCGGCGAGCTGACCGTCTACAGCGGCGACAGCACGCGCTGCCTCGACGCCTCCGGCCAGGGCACCACCCCCGGCACCAAGGTCGTCATCTGGACCTGCAACGGCCAGGGCAACCAGCGGTGGCAGCCCGGCGCGGACGGCAGCATCACCGGCGTCCAGTCCGGGCTCTGCCTGGAGGTGGCCGGAGCCGCGACCGCGAACGGCACCCCCGTCCAGCTCGCCACCTGCACCGGCGCGACCAACCAGAAGTGGGCTCTCGGCTGACGAACAGAGGAGTTCGGCCATGGTCTTCCGCAAGCGTTCCCTGCTCAGAACCCTCCAAGCGGTGGCGGCGGCCCTCGTGCTGACCGCCGGCGCGGTGGCCGCCACGGCCCCCACCGCCCAGGCGGCCACCCAGCAGGCGTGCGACCTGTACGCCGCCGGCGGCACGCCGTGCGTCACCGCGCACAGCACCACCCGCGCCCTCTTCGGGGCCTACAACGGCCCGCTGTACCAGATCCAGCGGGCGTCGGACCAGCGGTACCTCGACATCGGCCTGCTGGAGGCGGGCGGCTACGCCGACTCGGCGCCGCAGGTGTCCTTCTGCGCCGGGACCCGGTGCACGGTCACGAAGATCTACGACCAGACCGCCAACCACAACGACCTGCCCATCTCGTGGGGCGGGTTCTGGAAGGGCCCCGGCCCCAACGGCTCGGACATCGGCGCCGACGCGATGGCGCTGCCGGTGACCGTGGGCGGGCACCCGGTGTTCGGGATCAAGGTCACCCAGGGCGTCGGCTACCGGATCGACAACGCCAAGGGCGCGCCGGTCGGGGCCCAGCCGGAGGGGATCTACATGATCACCTCGTCGAACTACGTCAACCAGTGGTGCTGCTTCGACTACGGCAGCGGCGAGATCTCCCACAACGACACCGGCAACGCCACCATGAACGCCATCTACTGGGGCACCGCCTGCTGGTTCAACGGCTGCACCGGCACCGGCCCGTGGGTCGAGGCCGACCTGGAGAACGGCATGTACCACACCGGCTCCGGCTCCAACAAGGACCCGAACAACCCGGGTGTGCACCACCCGTTCGTCAGCGCCTGGCTGAAGAACAACGGCACCTCCAACTTCACCCTGAAGTACGGCGACGCCACCACCGGCGGCCTCACCACGCCGTACTCCGGCGGCCTGCCGCGCGGCTACTCGCCCATGAAACTGGAGCCGTCGATCCTGCTGGGCACCGGCGGGGACAACAGCGTCTCCGGGGTCGGCGAGTTCTTCGAAGGGGCCGTGACCAGCGGCTACCCGAGCGACGCCACGGAGAACGCGGTGCAGGCCAGCGTCACCGCCGCCGGCTACAGCACCGGTGGCGGCACGGGCAGCACCGGCGCCGTGCACGCGGTGGGCGCGAACAAGTGCCTCGACGTCAACGGCGTCAGCACCACCCCGGGCACGAACGTCCAGATCTGGGACTGCAACGGCGGCACCAACCAGACGTGGACGCGCACGGCGGCCGGCGAGCTGACCGTCTACGACGGCGGCAACCTGCGCTGCCTCGACGCCTCGGGCAAGGGCACCACCCCGGGCACCAAGGTCATCATCTGGAACTGCAACGGGCAGAACAACCAGCAGTGGACGTTCGCCGCCAACGGGACCGTCACCGGCGTCCAGTCCGGGCTCTGCCTCGACGTCACCGGCTCCGGGACCGCGAACGGCACCGCGGTCCAGCTCGCCACCTGCACCGGCGCGAACAACCAGAAGTGGTCCCTGAACTGAAAGGTCCCTCCCCATGTCTTCGTTCGAGCTGTCCCGGCGCAGGCTCATCGTGGTGGCCGGGGCCGCCGCGGCCGCCGGTGTGTTCCGCGTCCGCACCGTGTGGGCGACCGAAGGACCCGGCAGCTACACCCCGAGCTGGTCGTCGGTGGACCAGCACCCGCCCGCTCCGGAGTGGTTCCAGGACGCGAAGTTCGGCATCTACTACCACTGGGGCGTGTTCAGCGTCCCGGCGTTCGGCAACGAGTGGTACCCGCGCAACATGTACATCGCCGGGTCCAACGAGAACAACCACCACAAGGCGGTGTACGGCGACCCGTCGGCGTGGCCGTACCAGAACTTCATCAACGGCGCCCGCGACAAGGCGGGCAACTGGGTGCAGTTCGCGCCGAAGCTCAAGTCCGCGGGCGGGAACTTCGACCCCGCCGAGTGGGCGCAGCTCTTCGCCGACGCCGGGGCGAAGTTCGCCGGCCCGGTCGCCGAGCACCACGACGGCTATTCGATGTGGAACAGCAGCGCCAACGAGTGGAACTCGGTCCGGACCGGCCCGCAGCTGGACCTGCTGCGGCTGCACGCGGACGCGATCCGCGCGAAGGGCCTGAAGCTGCTGACGGCGCTGCACCACGCGTACCACTTCACCGGCTACTACGACCACGTGCCGACCCAGCCGACCGAGTCGCTGCGCCGCCTGTTCGGCCAGAACGGCAGGCAGGCGGAGAACCAGCTCTGGTACGACAAGCTCCGGGAGGTCGTCGACGGCTACCAGCCCGACCTGGTCTACCAGGACTTCAACCTGACCCAGGTCGACGAGGCCCAGCGGCTGAACTTCCTCTCGCACTACTACAACCAGGCGGTGGCCTGGAACAAGGACGTCGTCGCCACCTACAAGGACGGGTTCGACAACCGCGGCGAGGTCTTCGACTTCGAACGCGGCGGCCCCGGTGACCTGCTCAGCCCGTACTGGATGACCGACGACAGCATCTCCAGTTCCAGCTGGTGCTACACCAACGGCATCGGCTACTACTCGATGAAGGCCATCCTGCACTCCCTGCTCGACCGGGTCAGCAAGAACGGCACCATGCTGCTGAACATCGCCCCGATGGCCGACGGCACCATCCCGGCCGGGCAGCGCTCGGTCCTGCTCGGCATCGGCAACTACCTCAAGCGGTTCGGCGAGTCCTTCTACGGCACCCGCGCGTGGGCGGTGTACGGCGAAGGCCCGACGAAGATGGGCGGCGGGTCGTTCACCACCCCGGTGGAGGGGACGAAGACCGACGTCCGGTTCACCCGCAGCAAGGACAACACGGTGCTGTACGCGACCGTGCTGGGCTGGCCGGGGAGCACCTTCCCCATCACGACCCTCGGGTCGAACCGGATCAACCTGGGCAACCTCGTGTCGGCCCAGCTGCTCGGCCCGGACGCCGGGGCCGCCACGACCCTGCCCACGCCCGTGCAGGACGCTTCGGCCCTGCGCGTCCAGCTGCCTTCGGCCACCCCGCCGTTCGACGCGCCGGCGTACGTGGTGAAACTGACGTTCTCCGGCCAGGTGCCCACCCCGGGCTCCGGCCCCCTGCCGACCGGCTGGTCCCGGATCGCCAACGTGACCACCGGGCTCGTGCTGGACAGCGGCGGCAGTGTCGCCGCCGGCTCCCCGCTCAAGCAGTGGAACTGGGACGGCAGCACGAACCTGCAGTGGCAGCTGGCCGACGCGGGCAGCGGCTACGTCCGGATCGTCAACCGCACCAACGGGATGGTCGCCGACAGCCGGGGCAACACCGCCAACGGCGCCACGTGCGCGCAGGCGGCGTGGACCGGCGCCACCAGCCAGCAGTGGCGGCTGACCGCCCTCGGCAACGGCCGGTACCAGATCGTCAACCGGGCGACCGGGACCGCGCTCGACGGCATGGGCAGCACCGCCGCCGGCTCGAGCGTGGGCCTGTGGACCCCGAACGGCAGCACCAACAACCAGTGGACCGTCACCGGCGTGTGACCGCCGGTCAGCGAGGAGGACAGATGCGCACACGGCTCGGGTGGCTCGCCGCCGCCGCGGCGGTCCTGGCCGGCGTTCTGCTGCCGGGCACCGCCACCGCCGAATCCAACGGCGGAGTCCGGGTGATGCCGCTCGGCGATTCCATCACCGAAGGCACGCAGGTCCCGGGCGGCTACCGCATCGGGCTCTGGCAGCGGGTGACGGCGGGTGGCTACCAGGTGGACTTCGTCGGCTCGCAGGCCAACGGGCCCGCGACGCTCGGCGACCACGACCACGAGGGCCACCCGGGCTGGCGCATCGACCAGATCGACGCGAACATCGTGTCCTGGCTGCGCACCAGCAGCCCGCACACCGTCCTGCTGCACATCGGCACCAACGACGTCCTGCAGAACTACGACGTCGCCCACGCGCCGAACCGCCTCTCCGCCCTGGTCGACCACATCACCGGGACGGCACCGGACGCCGAGGTCTTCGTCGCGACGATCATCCCGATCGCCAACAGCGGGCAGGAGGCCGCGGCGCGCACCTTCAACGCCACCATCCCCGGCATGGTGCAGAGCAAGCAGAACGCCGGCAAGCACGTGCACCTGGTGGACATGCACGCCGCGCTGACACCCGCCGACCTCGTCGACGGCGTCCACCCCACGGCCGGGGGCTACGACAAGATGGCCGCGGTGTGGTACGCCGCCCTGCAGTCGGTCCCGGGCAGCATCGGCACCCCCGGCCAGTCTTCGGCGAGGCAGCTCGTCGGGACGCAGTCGGGCCGGTGCGCGGACGTCCCGGGATCCGCCGACGGCACCGCGGTGCAGCTGCAGGACTGCGCCGGGGCACCCTGGACGCCCAGCGGCAAGCAGCTGACGGCCTTCGGGTCGAAGTGCCTGGACGCGTCCGGGCAGGGCACCACCGACGGCACCGCGGTGATCATCTGGACCTGTTCGGGCCAGGCCAACCAGCAGTGGACCGTCAACGCCGACGGGACGATCAGCGGCGTGCAGTCCGGCCGCTGCCTCGACGCGACCGGGCAGGGCACCGCCGCCGGCACCAAGCTGATCCTGTGGACCTGCAACGGGCAGGCGAACCAGAAGTGGACGCTGCGGGCGCCCGCCTGACCGGGAGCGCTCCCAGCTCAGCGGGGAATCGAACACCCATTCCGAAAATCGATCACGGCGACCCTCTTTGCACCGGCGCGCCGCTGTGGTTACATCGATACCACTTCAGATGAGAGCGCTCCCAGAACAGCCACAACGACGTGGAGGAGACCCATGAAGCTGAGGAACGCCCTGTCCGCGGTGCTGCTGGCCGCGGCCGGCCTCGCGGCGCCCGTCGCCGTCGCCCCGGCCGCACACGCGGACACGCTGATCTGCGACCAGTACGGCTCGACCACCATCGGCGGCCGGTACGTCGTGATGAACAACCGGTGGGGCAGCAGCGCCCAGCAGTGCATCAACGTCACCGGCAGCGGGTTCCGCATCCAGACCCAGCAGGGGTCCACCAGCGGCGGCGCACCGTTGTCGTACCCGGCGGTCTACCTCGGCTGCCACTACTCGAACTGCTCCCCCGGCTCGCCCCTGCCCCGGCAGCTCAGCCGGATCGGCAGCGCACCGTCGTCGATTTCGTACAGCTACGTCGGCAACTCGGTCTTCGACGCCTCGTACGACATCTGGATGGACCCGACGCCGAAGACCAACGGGGTCAACCAGATGGAGCTGATGATCTGGTTCAACCACACCGGCAACGTCCAGCCGGTCGGCGGCCGCGTCGGCACCACCAGCATCGGCGGCCGCAGCTGGGACGTGTGGCAGGGCAACAACGGCGGCAACGACGTGGTGTCCTATGTGGCCACCTCGGCGCTGTCGGGCTGGTCGTTCAACGTCATGGACTTCGTCAACGACGTCGACAACCGCACCCGCGTCGACCGGTCCTGGTACCTCACCAGCATCCAGGCCGGGTTCGAGCCGTGGAGCGGCGGCGTCGGCCTCGCGGTCAACTCGTTCTCCGCGAGCATCAACTAGCCGGGAAACCCCAGGGCCGGGCGCCGGGGAGGCGCCCGGCCCTGGCCTGCCCGAAAGTTTCGGGGAAATTGCGGAAGAATTGTAAGTTACACCGAATTCGTGGTCATGGATCCCGCACCCGGATACGCTTGGTCCAAACCGAGCGGAATAGGGCGTGAAAGGCAAATCCGCCCCCGCGGTATGCGAAGGATTCCCCGATGAAACTCGCGAAGATCATCGCCGGTGCGCTGGCGGCCTGCGCCGCGCTGGGTGCGGTGTCCGCGCCCGCGGCGGCCGCCACTCCGGTGGCGATCATGCCGCTCGGGGACTCCATCACCCAGGGCGGCTCGATCGGCGGCTACCGCCTCGACCTCGGCGCGAAACTGCGGGCCGACGGACGCTCCGTCGATTTCGTCGGCTCCCTTTCCGACGGGCCGGCGAGCATGCCCGACCGCGACCACGAGGGCCACCCGGGCTGGACCATCGCCCAGATCGACGCGAACGTCTCCGGCTGGCTCACCCGGTTCCACCCGCGCACGATCCTGCTCCACATCGGCACGAACGACATGTACGGCAGCGACCCGGCGGGTGCGCCGCGGCGGCTGTCGGCGCTGGTCGACCGGATCACGAACCAGGCCCCGGACACCGACGTCTTCGTCGCCACCATCATCCCGATCCGGTTCGCCGACCAGACGGTCCGCACCTTCAACGCGGCGATCGCCCCCGACCTGCGGGCGAAGGCCGCCGCCGGCAAGCGCGTGCACCTGGTCGACATGTATCCCTCGGTGGCCATCGCGGACCTGCCCGACGGCATCCACCCCGACGCCGCCGGCTACAGCAAGATGGCCACCACCTGGTACAACGCGCTCAAGGCGGTCCCCGGCAGCATCGGCGGGGACCCGCAGCCGCCGTCGGGCGGCCCGTGCACCGCGACCCCGCGGGTCGTGGGCAGCTGGACCGGCGGCTTCCAGGGCGAGGTGACCGTCGCGAACACCGGCACCGCCGCTCTCGACGGCTGGACCGTGCGGTTCACCCTGCCCGACGGCCAGAGCGTCGGCCAGGTCTGGGGCGGCACGGCGAGCGGCACGGGCCCGGTGACGGTGCGGAACGCCGCCTACAACGGCGCGCTCGGCGCCGGCGCGGCCACGACTTTCGGCTTCCTCGTGTCCGGTCCCGGCGCGGCGAGCCTCGGCACGGCCACGTGCACCAGCCCGTGACCGTGTTCTCCCCGTACCCACGAAACGAAGGTGTGAAGATGAAGACGACATCGCGGTCGCTCTCCCGAGCCGCGCTGGCCTCGGCCTTCGTGGCGACGACGCTGGGGGTCTCCCTGGTGCTCGCCACGTCCGCCGACGGCGCGGCCACGACACTCGGCGCGGCAGCCGCCCAGAGCGGCCGGTACTTCGGCACCGCCGTCGCGGCCGGGAAGCTCGGTGACACGACCTACGTGAACATCCTGAACCGGGAGTTCACCATGGTCACCCCCGAGAACGAGATGAAGTGGGACGCCACCGAACCCAGCCGCGGCCAGTTCAACTACAGCGGCGGTGACCGGATCCTCAACCAGGCGGTGAGCACCGGCAAGCGGGTGCGCGGGCACGCGCTGCTGTGGTACCAGCAGGAACCCGGCTGGGCCCAGAGCCTGTCCGGATCCGACCTGCGCCAGGCGATGATGAACCACGTCACCCAGGTCGCCACCCACTACAAGGGCAAGATCTACGCCTGGGACGTCGTCAACGAAGCGTTCGCCGACGGCGGCAGCGGCGGCCGGCGCGACTCCAACCTGCAGCGCACCGGCAACGACTGGATCGAAGCGGCGTTCCGCGCCGCGCGGGCCGCCGACCCCGGCGCGAAGCTCTGCTACAACGACTACAACACCGACGGCGTCAACGCCAAGAGCACCGGCGTCTACAACATGGTCAGGGACTTCAAGTCCCGCGGTGTCCCGATCGACTGCGTCGGCTTCCAGTCCCACCTCTCCGGCAACCCGCCCGGTGACTACCAGGCCAACCTGCAGCGGTTCGCCGACCTCGGCGTCGAAGTCCAGATCACCGAGCTCGACATCGCCGGCAGCAACCAGGCGAACGCCTACGGCGCCGTCACCCGCGCCTGCGTGGCCGTCGCGCGCTGCGCCGGCATCACGACGTGGGGCATCCGCGACACCGACTCCTGGCGCACCGGCGAGAACCCGCTGCTGTTCGACGGCAACGGGAACAAGAAGGCCGCCTACAACAGCGTCCTCGACGCGCTGAACGCCGCGAGCCCGACCTCGCCCACCACCCCGACGACGCCGACCACCCCCACGACGCCGACGACGCCCACCACCCCGACCACGCCGACGACCCCGACCACACCGGACAACCCCGGCGGCTGCAGCGCCTCGGTGTCGCTGAACTCGTGGAACGGCGGGTTCGTGGCCACCGTGAAGGTCACCGCCGGCAGCTCCGCGCTGAACGGCTGGCGGGTGACGACGAACCTGCCCGGCGGCGCGGCCGTGACCAACGGCTGGAGCGCCACCAACAGCGGCACCACCGGCAGCGTCACCTGGTCCAACGTCTCCTACAACGGCAGCGTCGCGGCCGGGCAGTCGACCGAGTTCGGCTTCCAGGGCACCGGAAGCGCCGACGGCCTCCCCGCCACCTGCTCGGCGAACTGACCGCTTCCGACGAACGGAGACCACCGTGTCCCACCGAAGGCGCCTGCTCGCCTGGCTGACCGCGGCCCTGTGCGCGACGGCGCTCCTGCCCGCCACCGCGCACGCCGACAACCCGATCGTCCAGCACATCTACACCGCCGACCCGGCACCGCTGGTGTACAACGGCCGCGTCTACCTCTACACGGGACACGACGAGGACGGCTCGACCTACTTCACCATGAAGGACTGGCGGGTCTGGTCGTCCTCGGACATGGTCAACTGGACCGACCACGGCTCGCCGATGAGCCTGGCGACGTTCAGCTGGGCCAAACAGGACGCGTGGGCGGGGCAGGCCGTCGAACGCAACGGCAAGTTCTACTGGTACGCCCCGATGGTCGACCGGGCGACCGGCCGGATGGCCATCGGCGTCGGCGTCGCGGACAGTCCCACCGGACCGTTCCGCGACGCCATCGGCCACCCGCTCGTGGAGAACGGCGAGATCGACCCGACGGTGTTCATCGACGACAACGGCCAGGCGTACCTGTATTGGGGCAACCCGAACCTCTGGTACGTCCGGCTCAACGCCGACATGACGTCGTACTCGGGCGGCGTCAACCAGATCCCGCTCACCACGGCCGGGTTCGGCACGCGGGCAGGCGGCGGCAGCCGTCCGACGCTGTACGAAGAAGGCCCCTGGGTCTACAAGCGCAACGGCACGTACTACAACGTGTTCGCGGCCAAGTGCTGCTCGGAGTTCATCGGCTACTCCACCTCGCCCGGCCCGACCGGACCGTGGACCTACCGCGGCACGGTCATGCCGACGCAGGGCAGCAGCTTCACCAACCACCCCGGGATCGTCGACTACAAGGGCAGCTCGTACTTCTTCTACCACAACGGCGCACTGCCGGGCGGGGGCGGCTACACCCGTTCGGTGGCCGTGGAGAAGTTCGCCTACAACGCCGACGGCAGCATTCCGACGATCAACATGACGACCAGTGGACCGCCACCGGCGGACACGCTGAATCCCTACGTCCGGCAGGAAGCCGAAACGATCAACTGGGAATCGGGGATCGAGACCGAGCCGGCGTCCGAAGGCGGCATGAACATCGGCTGGATCGAGAACGGCGACAACGTCAAGGTCCGCAACGTCGCCTTCGGGGCGGGCGCCAAGACGTTCACCGCCCGGGTCGCCTCGGCGGGCTCCGGCGGCACGATCGAGGTGCGGCTGGGCAGCGCCACCGGCACCGTGGTCGGCCGCTGCACCGTGCCCGGCACCGGCGGCTGGCAGACGTGGACGTCGGTGTCCTGCCCCGTCAGCGGCGTCACCGGCACGCAGGACCTGGTCCTGCGGTTCACCGGCGGCAGCGGCTACCTCTTCAACGTGAACTGGTGGCAGTTCGCCGCCTGATACGGAAAGGACAGACGTGATGTCACGCCGACGATCCCGGGCGGCCGCCTCGGCCCTGCTCGCCGCGACCGGCCTCGCCGGCGCCCTCCTGGTGGCCACCCCGGCCGCGCACGCCGCGGCCGGGTGCTCGGTCACCTACACGAAGACGTCCGAGTGGCAGGGCGGCTTCGGCGCGTCCGTGTCGATCACCAACCTCGGGGACGCGATCAGCGGGTGGACCCTGGACTGGTCGTTCGCCGCCGGGCAGCAGGTGGGCCAGTACTGGAACGCGACCATCACCCAGACGGGCACGCAGGTCAGCGCGAAGAACGTCACCTACAACGGCGCCGTCCCCACCGGCGGCAAGGTCGACTTCGGCTTCAACGGCACCTTCACCTCGGCCGACCCGGCGCCGGCGGAGTTCCGGCTCAACGGCACCCTGTGCACCGGCGACGTCGGCCCGACAACCACACCGACCACGCCGACCACGACCACGCCGACCACCACGCCGACCACCACCACGACGACCCCGACCACCACGACGACCCCGAACCAGCCGTCCACCTTCACCAACCCGGTGCTGTGGCAGGACTTCGCCGACGTCGACATCATCCGCGTCGGCAACGCCTACTACTACTCCGCCTCGACGATGCACTACTCCCCCGGCGCGCCGATCCTGCGCTCCTACGACCTGGTGAACTGGGAGTTCGCCGGCCACTCCGTGCCCAAGCTGGACTTCGGCGCGAAGTACGACCTCAACGGCGGCCGCGGGTACGAGCGCGGCATCTGGGCGTCGTTCTTCAACCACCGGGCCAGCAACGACACGTACTACTGGGGCGGCTGCGTCGACTTCGCCAAGACCTACATCTACACCGCCACCGCCGTCGACAGCCCGTGGTCGAAGCTCACGACCATCGACAAGTGCTACTACGACGCCGGCATGCTCGTGGACGACGACGACACGATGTACGTCGCCTACGGCAACACCACCCTGAGCGTCGCCCAGCTCTCCAAGGACGGCAAGACGGAAGTCCGCTCTCAGCAGGTGTTCCAGACGCCGTCGAACATCGGCACCCTCGAGGGTTCGCGGTTCTACAAGCGAAACGGCAGCTACTACATCTTCGCGACGCGCCCGGCCAACGGCCAGTACATCCTCAAGGCGAGCAGCCCCTGGGGGCCGTACACCGTCCAGCAGGTGCTGCTGGACCTGCCGGGCCCGATCTCCGGCGGCGGCGTCCCGCACCAGGGCGGGCTCGTGCAGACGCAGAACGGCGACTGGTACTACATGGCTTTCGTCGACTCCTACCCGGGTGGCCGCGTCCCCGTGCTCGCCCCGGTCACCTGGACCGCCGACGGCTGGCCCAAGCTGCAGACGGTCAACGGCCGGTGGGGCACGACGTACCCGAAACCGAACCTGCCGCCGCCACCCCGCCAGGTGGAGCCGATGATCGGCACGGACACCTTCCCCGGCCCGGCGCTGAGCCCCCAGTGGGAGTGGAACCACAACCCGGACACCACGAAGTTCTCCGTCGGCAACGGTCTCAAGCTGTCGACGGCCACGGTGACCAACGACCTCTACTCCGCCCGGAACACGGTGACCCACCGGATCCAGGGCCCGACGTCCACGGCCACCGCCACGCTCGACCTGACGTCGATGCGCGACGGCGACCGGACCGGCCTGGCGATGCTGCGCGACTCCTCCGCGTGGATCGGCGTCAAGCGCGACGGCGGCCGCAACCGGGTGGTCATGGTCAACGGCCTGACCATGGACAGCAACTGGAACACGACCGGCACCGGCACCGAAGTCGCCGGCGCCGACCTGCCCGGCACGCGGATCTGGCTGCGCGCCAACGCCGACATCCGGCCGGGCACCGGACGCCAAGCCCGGTTCTCCTACAGCACGGACGGGGTGAACTTCACCCCGCTCGGCACGCCCTTCACGCTCACCAACGCCTGGCAGTTCTTCATGGGCTACCGGTTCGCCGTCTTCAACTACGCCACGCAGGCGCTCGGCGGCGCGGTCACCCTCCAACGGTTCGACCTGACCGCACCATAGGCCCGCGGGGCGCAGCGGCCGGGTGCGCGGCTCGGGGTCGTCCCGGCGAAGGAGCTTTCTGCTCTTTCGCCGGGGCGCCCGGTCGCCACGCTCAAGCAGTCGACATTCCCGGCAACGGAGTTCTCGGCGCGGTACGGCATACTCGAGCCCATGCCGACCGCGCCGCCGACATGACCGGCCGCCGGCTCACCGAGGTCCTGCGCGAGCTGGGGGCGACGCGCACGGCCGGGACGGACGCCTGGCAGCTGAGCGGATCGACCTGGCAGGCGACGGTGACCGTCACCCCCGGGCGCTGGCTCGGCCTGGAGTTCGAGGTCCACGACCCGCGGACGGGCCGCCGCGCGACGTACGGCATCGACACGGACCTCTACGACCTCTCGCAGGAGAAGTACCGCTGGTTCGCCGAGGAGATCGAGCGCGACATCGTCGAGTTCCTCGGCAACTTGCGGGACGGCGCCGTCCTGCGCGGGAACGACGGGGCGAAGTTCGTGCTGGTGTTCCCGGCGGAGGGCGGCTACGTCCGGGTGGTCCAGGGCCGCTTCCTCACGAAGGCGTCGACGCACGCGGACGTCGAGGCGGCCCGGCTCGGCGACGGCGCCTACGTCCCGATCGGCTGACGAGCCCCGGGCGGGCGCGGTGGCGGCCGGTGACCGGCCCTCAGCCGGTCCGGGGACGCCGTCCCGCATACTGGTGACGTCCCGGCGGAAGGAGAGGCGGCTTGAGCACGACCGCGGAGACCGGTACCGGCGCGTTCCAGCACCCCGCGTTGTTCTACCGCGGTGCCGCCGAATACCTGGCGGGCACCGTGCCGTTCGTGTGGGGCGGCCTCGCCGCGGGCGAACCGGTCGCGGTCGCCGTTCCCCGGGACAACCTCGAGCTGCTGCGGCGGGAACTCGGCGCGGACGCCGCCCGCGTCCGGCTGCTGGACATGGCCGAGGCCGGGCGCAACCCCGGGCGGATCATCCCCGGCGTGCTGCGCGCCTTCGCCGACAGCCGCCCCGGCCGTCCGGTGCGGATCATCGGCGAGCCGATCTGGGCGGCCCGCTCGGCCACCGAGTACCCGGCGTGCGCCCAGCACGAGGCCCTCATCAACCTCGCTTTCGCCGGCCGCGAGGGCACCATCCTCTGTCCCTACGACGCCGACGCGCTCGCCCCGGACGTCCTGGCCGACGCCGAGGGCACGCACCCGGTCCTGGTCGAGAGCACCGCCCAGCGCACCAGCCCCGCCTACGACCCGGGCGCGGTGGTCGCCCGGTACAACGAGCCGCTTCCCGTGCCGGACACGGCGTTCGAGCTGGCGGACACGACCGACCTCGCGGGCGCCCGCGCCCTGGCCCACGTCCGCGCGGCCGCCTGCGGGCTGAGCGACGACCAGGTCGCCGACGTCGAAGTCGTCGTCACCGAACTGCTGACCAACAGCATCGAACACGGCAGCGGGTCGGGCACCCTCCGGTTCTGGGGCGCGGACGGCGAGTTCGTCTGCGAGGTCCACGACCGCGGCCGGCTCACCGACCCGCTCGCCGGCCGTCGGCCCGCGAGCCCCGCCCAGCCGCGCGGCCGCGGGCTGCTGCTCGTCAACCACCTCGCCGACCTCGTCCGCCAGCACTCCGGCGCCGACGGGACGACCTTCCGGGCGTACTTCCGCGCCTGAGCCGGCCGTGCACGAGGCCGCCCGCGACGGCGCCGATCGCGACACCGCCGTACACGTCGGTCGGCCAGTGGGCCCGCGTCCGGAGCCTGCTGTAGCAGACGACGGCCGCCAGCGGCGCGATCGCGGCGCCCGCCGCGGGGGCGGTGAGCGCGACGCCGACCGTGAACGCGGCCGCTGTCGTCGCGTGCGTGGAGGGGAACGACGGCGACTTCGGCTGTTCGGGCAGCGCCTGGCGAGCCGGCAACTGCTGCGCGCGGGGCCGCGGGCGTCGCACGACGGCCTTGACGCCGTGTCCGACGGCCATACCGGCCGCGCCCGCCACGAGTCCGCGGCCCGCGGCACGGCGCCGTGGGCCCGGCCGCCACGCCAGCACCCCGGCCACGAGGACCCAGAGCAGGCCACCCTGGGCGGCCGTGCTGAGTGCCGTGACCGGCCACGCCGGCCGGGTGACCGGAAGGTCGTTTTCGTCCGGTCCGTCTCCCTCGCGAGACGACATTTCGCTCGGCATGGCCTGGAGACTTCCCACGACGGCGGCGGTTCAATCACCCGTCTGTCCACCGTGGAGTGTCGCGTCGGTTACCCGGGCCACGATCGGGTATACCCGTCGGGTGAATGCGCTGCGGCGAACCCGGCTCCGCGCGGTGACCACCTTGGCCGCGGTGGCGGCCCTGGCGGCCTGCGGCGCCGACCCCGGAGCCGAAACCGTGCACGCCGGGCGGGAAATCCGCGGCCAGCTCGAACTCCTGCGGCTCGTGGTGACCGCGGACCGCGACCGGGTGCCGCCGGCGCCCAGCCTTTCGGTCACCGTCCGCGACGCCGCCGACGAACTCGGCGTCGCCGGCCAGGACGTCGGCAAGCTGACCGACGACCGCGCCCGCGCGGCGCTGGCGTCGATCACCGACCGCGCGGTCGCGGTGGCCCACCGGCTGGCTGACGGCATCGGGGACGGCACCGACGCGGGCCTCGACGAGATCGACGCCGAACTGCAGGGCCTCATCGGCGAACTCGCCCGCTGGGGCGTGACGTCGTGAGCAAGAAGCTCCTCGCCGTCACCCTCGGCATCCTCACCGCCGTCGGCGGGTTCGTCGACATCGGCGACCTCGTCGAAAGCGGTGTCGTCGGCGCCCGCTACGGGATGGCGATGGTCTGGGTGACCGTCCTCGGCGTCCTCGGGATCTGCGTCTACGCCGACATGTCCGGGCGGGTGGTGGCCGTGTCGGGGCGCCCGGTGTTCGACCTGATCCGCGAACGCCTCGGCCCGCGCGCGGCCCTGCTCAACCTCGTCGGCTCGTTCCTCATCACGCTGCTGACGGTGTGCGCGGAGATCGGCGGCGTCGCGATCGTCGTCGAGCTGGCCTCCGGGGTCGACCGGCTGGTCTGGGTGCTGCCGATCGGCGTGCTGGTCTGGCTGGTGGTCTGGCGGGTCGGCTTCGAGCGGATGGAAACCGCGTTCGGCCTCGGCGGGCTGGCGATCGGCGTGTTCGCCGTCGCGGTGTTCTTCCTGCACCCCGACTGGTCCTCGCTCGGCGCGCAGGTCGCCGGGCTCGCCCCGCCGCCCGACCAGGCGCTGCCGACCTACGCGTACCACGCGGTGGCGTTGTTCGCGTCGGCGATGACGCCGTACGAGGTGTTCTTCTTCTCTTCCGGCGGTGTCGAAGAAGGCTGGCGGGTCAAGGACCTGCCGGTGCAGCGCGCCAATGTGCTGCTGGGGTTCCCGCTCGGCGGGCTGCTCGCGGTGGCCATCATGGCGTGCGCGGCGACGGTGCTGTTCCCGGCGGGCATCGACGTCACGCAGGTCAGCCAGGTGGTGCTGCCGGTGACGCTGGCGCTGGGCACCGCGGGCCTGGTGATCGTGCTGATCGGCATCTTCGCCGCGACCTTCGGGGCGGCGCTGGAAACCGGGCTGTCGTCGGGGTACATGCTGGCGCAGTACTTCGGCTGGGACTGGGGCAAGCGCCGCGCCCCGCGCAACGCGGCCCGGTTCCACCTGACCGTCGGCGCCGGCCTGCTGCTCGCGGTGCTGGTCGTGCAGACCGGCCTCGATCCGGTGGGCCTGACCGAGATTTCGCTGATCTTCTCCGCGGTGGCGCTGCCGCTGACGTACCTGCCGGTGCTGATCGTCGCGAACGACCGCGAATACCTCGGCGAGCACGCCAACGGCCGGTTCAGCAACGTCGTCGGCTTCGCCATGCTCGTCGTCATCGCCGTCGCCGCGCTGGTGGCGATCCCCCTGATGATCTTCACCGGAGCAGGCCAATGAACCCGTGGACCGATCTCGGCCGCATCGACCTGAGCGATGCCCTGCTCGACCGGCAGATCATCGGCGAAGACGGCACGGTGGTCGGCAAGGTCGACGACCTCGAGCTCCGCGCAGAGGGCGGGACGTACGTCGTCGACGCGCTGCTGGTCGGCCCGGCGGCGCTCGCCGACCGCATCGGCGGCCCGGCCGGCCGGCTCCTGCACCGCCTCGGCCGCGGCTTCCGGGCCGGCGCACCGCAACGCATCCCGCTGAACGCGATCCGCCGCCTCGAACCGGCGATCGTCGTGACGACGGCGGTCGCGCAGGCGACGGACAGCCCGTCGGAGGACTGGCTGCGCCGCCGGATCATCGGCCGGATCCCGGGAGCGGGCCGTGCGAGCCGGTGACCTGATCGGCCGCCCGGTCCGTGACGCGGCGGGCCGCGACCTCGGCGCGATCCGCGAAATCCGCGCGGAGGCGACGCCGGCTGCGAACGGGCTGCCGGAACTGGTGGTGCGCGGGGTGATCGTGGGCCGCACCCGGGTGCGGTTGTTCGGCTACCAGCGTCACGACCAGCGGGGGCCCCGGCCGCTGATCACGATGATCCGCTGGCTGCACCGGCACAGCCGGTACGTGGCGTGGGAAGACGTGGACCTGTCCGGCGGCCGCGAGGTCCGCGTGCGGCGGCCGTTCGGCGACCTGGCCCCGCTCGACCGGCTCTGAGATTTCGGAGGTTCACAGGTCCGAGGCCACCAGCGGTACACCCCGGCGAACCCGGCGCACAGCACGGCCAGCATCCCGACGCCTTCGAACGCAGCCGCGTCGGGTGCACGAAGTTCCAGCCGGTGACGCTGAACCAGCCCCGCGTCGTGGGACCGGTGAGGGCCGGAACGAGCAGCAGCACGGCCGAATCGGCGGTCGCCGCGACGGCGATGCTGCCGATCGCTCCGGCGGAAGCCAGTTGCAGGGCGAAGACGCTCCACTGGGTGTTCGCCCGCCGCTCGACTTCGGTGCGCAGTGCCGCGTATTCGGCCAGCATGACCTGGGCCGAGGTCGCCGAAAGGGGCTCGTTGTCGTCCGGCTCCCGCATGCCGCCAGGGTGTCACGCCGCGGTGGGCGAGGCGACCGCCGGCCGAGCGAGCGGGGCCCCGTCCGCGAGGCCGGCTCTCGTACCCGAAGGGTGCCTGGGCGGGAGAAGGCGCACGTCAGCCGCCACCCGGATCATCCGGGCGGCGGCCGGCGAAGGGGGCCCGTCAGCTCTGGCTGGGGATCTCCGTCGCGCGTTCCCAGCCGGACGGCAGGCGGCTCACGTTGAGCGCGTGGTCGAGCCCGCTGGCCGACAGCGCCCGGCGCACCACCCGGTTGTCGCCCGTGACGACGCGCAGGGTCGCGTTCTCGCGGGCCACGCGCGCCTGGATGCCGCCGAGGGCGGCGAGGCCGGCTCCGTCGAGGAAGTCGACCTCCGACAGGTCGAGGACGAGCACCGGGAACCGGCGGTGGGCCCACGTGCTCAGCGCGGACCGCACCTGGGGCGCGCTGTCCGCGTCGAGGGCGCCGCGGATCCGGACCATCACCGCGCCGAAATACGGGCGGATGACCTGGATGTCGAACTGGTCGTGCTTCGACGGCGCTACGGGGATCGCCGTCGCGGGGGGCTGGACGACTAACATTTCTTCCACGCCTCATTCGCAGATGACGTGACGAGCGGGTGGTGCTCGACCGACCCGCTCGGTCGCTGGCAAATCGGGGGACGGATGCTGCTGAACGCTCTTCGCAGCGTAGTCCTTGATCCGAACGGCGCAACCCCGCCAACGGCCGAACCCCCTACCTCCGCACGCGACCCGCACGCGCGCCACTCAAACCACCCATTCGGGTGAAAGGTGCCGCGAGCGACGAGCGTTCCCGGTCCGCAAGCATGGGGAACTCGTACCCCCGCCGAACAGCGGTCACCCAATTCGCCGTGCCCGGTGAAATATCCGTTTCGCACCGAAACTCCGTCCGTCCACAACGGAACCGGTCAACGGACGGCCCGAGATCAGCCACCGGAAACCGCTTCGCCGTGCCCACCCGGACGCCGGTCCCTTGACAGGGACCGGGCTCCCCGCGCATCCTGAGGTATCTCAGGGTTCCTGATATGCCGGTGAAGGAGGCAGCCGTGCACCTCCCCGACTTCGGGCTCGGCAGCTGGCCCGCGCGGCGGGCGCGGATCTCGCCCGGCCGCACCGCGCTGGTGCAGCACGACCGGTCGCTGACGTACGCGGGGCTCGCCGACCGGGTGGACGAGCTCGCCGGAGCGCTGACCCGGCACGGGGTGCGGCCCGGCGACCGCGTCGCCTACCTCGGCGTCAACGCCATCACCGTGTTCGAGACGCTCTTCGCCACCGCCCGCTGCGGCGCGGTCTTCGTCCCGCTCAACTACCGCCTCTCCCCCACCGAGATCCGGTACATGCTCGACGACGCCGGCGCCTCGGTCCTCGTGCACAGCGCGGACACCGCCGGCCTCGCCGCCGCCGCCGGTGCGCTCCCCGGCGGCGTCGTCCTCGCGACGGACCCGGCCGACGGCGAACTCGGCTTCGAGAGCGAGCTCGCCGCCGCCGGACCGTCGCCGGACGCCGCGGTGCGGCTGGAAGACCCGTGCCTGCTGCTCTACACCTCGGGCACCACCGGACGGCCGAAGGCGGCGGTCCTCACCCACGGCAACCTCACCTGGAACACGGTCAACCAGCTGGCGCACCTCGACGTCCTGGGCACCGACAAGGCGCTGTGCATCGCGCCGCTGTTCCACTGCGTCGGGCTGGGCCAGATCACGCTGCCGACCCTGTTCAAGGGCGGCAGCGTGGAACCGGTGGCCAAGTTCGACCCGGGCACGATCCTCGCCCGGATCGGCGAAGCCGGGATCACCAGCTTCTCCGCGGTGCCCACGATGCTGGAGATGATGTGCCGCCACGAAGCCTGGGACCGCACCGACCTGAGCTCGCTCACCTGCGTGCTCTACGGCGGGTCGCCGGTGGCCGAGCGCGTCGCCCGCGCGTGGCTGGACCGCGGCGTGCGGCTGCTGCAGGGCTACGGCATGACGGAGGCCGCCCCGGGCGTGTCGATGGCCACCCACGAAGGCACGCTCGACCACCCGGTCGCCGCCGGGGTGCCGCACTTCTTCACCGACGTGGCCGCGCTCGGCCCCGACCTGACCCCGCAGCCGCTCGACGGGACACCGGCCGAACTGCTCGTGCGCGGCCCGCACGTCTTCGGCGGCTACTGGAACCGGCCCGCAGAATCGAAGGCGAGCTTCGTCGACGGTGACTGGTTCCGCACCGGGGACGTCGTCCGCGTCGACGAGGACGGCTGGGCCCACGTCGTCGACCGGGTCAAGGACATGATCATCTCCGGCGGGGAGAACGTGTACCCCGCCGAGATCGAAGCGGTCGCCGTCCGGCTCGACGCGGTCGACGCCTGCGCCGTGGTCGGGGTGCCCGACGAACGCTGGGGCGAGGCCGGCGCCGCCTTCGTCGTGGTCCGGCCCGGAGCGCAGCTGGACGAACCGCAGTTCCGCGCCCACCTCGAACGGCACCTGGCGCGCTACAAGATCCCGAAGCACGTGCAGTTCACCGACACCCTGCCCCGCAACGCCACCGGCAAGATCCGCCGCGTCGAGCTGCGCACCCTGGCCGCCGAAACCTTCACGAACGGACCCGCATGACCAGCCCCCTCCTGCCCCCGACGCTGCGCCTCGAACTGCGGGACGACATCGCCGTGCTGCGGCTGGCGCGTCCCGAGAAGCGCAACGCGATCGACGACGCGACCGTGCTCGGCCTCGAGTCGTTCTTCGGGGCCCCGCCGCCGGGGGTCAAGGCGGTCGTGCTCGACGCGGTCGGCGACCACTTCTCCGCCGGGCTGGACCTGTCCGAGCTCACCGAGCGGGACGCCTTCGAGGGCCTGGAGCACTCGATGATGTGGCACCGCGCCTTCGAGCGGCTCGAACGCGGGCGCGTCCCGGTGGTCGCGGTGCTCAAGGGCGCGGTCGTCGGCGGCGGCCTGGAACTGGCGGCCGCCGCGCACATCCGCGTCGCCGAACCGTCGGCGTTCTACGCCCTGCCGGAGGGACAGCGCGGGCTGTTCGTCGGCGGCGGCGCGTCGGTGCGGGTGCCGCGGCTGATCGGCGCGCACCGGATGGCCGACATGATGCTCACCGGCCGCGTGCTCGACGCCGACGAGGGCCACGCCGCCGGGTTGTCGCACTACCGCGTGGAAAACGGCCTGGAGCACGCGCTCGAACTGGCCCGCAAGATCGCGGCGAACTCGCCGATCACGAACTTCGCGGTCCTGCAGGCCCTGCCCCGCATCGCCGAGGCCAACCCGGCCGAGGGCTACCTGATGGAGGCGCTGATGGCCGCCATCGCCGGCGGCAGCGCCGAGGCGAAGGAACGCATGCAGGCGTTCCTGGACAAGCGAGCCGGGAAGGTCGGCCGATGATCCTGCGCCCGGTCGCCCCCGACGTCCGCGAAACCACGGAGATCGGCCGGTACCTGGGGTGGCTGGCCGCGCGCGGGCATGCGTTCGACGACTACGCGGCCCTGCACCGGTGGTCGGTGACCGACCTCGACGGCTTCTGGTCCTCGATCAAGGACTTCTTCGGCGTCCGCCTGCACACCCCGGCCACGGCGGTGGTGCCCGACCGCCGGATGCCCGGCACCGAGTGGTTCCCGGGCGCCACGCTCAACTACGCCGAGCACGCCCTGGGCCACGGCCCGGACGACGCCACGGCGATCATCGCCCACTCCCAGACCCGGGACCGCACCGAGCTGACGTGGGTCCAGCTGCGCGACCAGGTCGCGCGCGCCCGCGCGGGGCTGGCCCGCCTGGGCGTCGGCCGCGGCGACCGCGTCGCGGCGTACCTGCCGAACATCCCGGAAGCCGTGGTCGCCTACCTCGCCGTCGCGAGCCTGGGCGCGATCTGGGCGTCCTGCGCGCCGGAGTTCGGCGCCCGGTCGGTCGTCGACCGGTTCGGCCAGATCGAGCCGCGCGTGCTGCTGACGGTGTCCGGCTACCGCTACGGCGCCAAGGACGTCGACCGCCGCGCCGAGGTCGCCGACATCCGCGCGGGCCTGCCCACCGCCGAGCACGTCGTGCACGTCCCCTACGGCGAGCACGACCTGCCGGGCACGCTCGCCTGGGCCGACCTGCTCACCGAGAGCGCACCGGGGTTCGAGCCGGTCGGCTTCGCGCACCCGCTCTGCGTGCTGTTCTCGTCCGGCACCACGGGCCGGCCGAAGGCGATCGTGCACGGCCACGGCGGGATCCTGCTGGAGCACCTCAAGAACCACGGCCTCAGCTGGGACCTGCGCCAGGGCGACCGGATCCTCTGGTTCTCCACCACCGCCTGGATGATGTGGAACGCGCTGGTCTCGGGGCTGCTCACCGGCGCGTCGATCGTGCTGGTCGACGGCAACCCGCTGCACCCGGACCTCGCCTGGCAGTGGCGCCTCGCCGCGGAGACGCGGGCGACGCTGATGGGCGCGAGCCCGGGTTTCCTGATGGCGTGCCGGAAAGCGGGCCTCGACCCGGCCGCCGAGCACGACCTCTCGGCGCTGCGGCAGCTCGGCGCGGCCGGCAGCCCGCTGCCCGCCGAGGGCTTCCACTGGGTGCACGAGAAGTTCCCGGGCGTCCTGCTCAACGTCGGCAGCGGCGGCACGGACGTGTGCAGCGGCATCGTCCAGGGCAGCCCGCTGCAGCCGGTCCGGGCGGGCGAAATCTCCGGGCCCTGCCTCGGTGTCGACGCGAAGGCGTTCGACGAGCACGGCGCCGAAGTGGTCGGCGAACTGGGCGAACTGGTGATCACCGCCCCGATGCCGTCCATGCCCGTGGGGTTCTGGGGCGACGGGTCCGGCGAGCGCTACCGCGAGACGTACTTCGCCACCTACCCCGGCGTCTGGCGGCACGGCGACTGGGTCCGGTTCACCCCGGACGGCAGCTGTGTCATCGCCGGGCGTTCGGACGCCACCCTCAACCGCGGCGGCGTCCGGCTCGGCACGGCGGAGTTCTACGCCGTCGTCGAGGAGCTGCCGGAGATCGCCGACTCCCTCGTCGTGCACCTCGAAGACCCCGCGGGCGGCAACGGCGACCTCCGGCTGTTCGTGGCCCTGCGGCAGGGTGCCTCCCTCGACGATCCGCTGCGCCACAAGATCGCTTCGGCGTTGCGGACCGCGCTCTCGCCGCGGCACGTGCCGGACGCGATCACCGCCGTGCCGTCGATCCCGCGCAACCGCACCGGGAAGAAACTGGAGCTGCCGGTGAAGAAACTGCTGCGCGGCGCCGCGCTCGACGAGGTGGTCGGCCGGGACGTGCTGGCCGATCCCGCGGCCCTCGAAGCCTTCCTCGGGGAGCGCGCATGACGACCGTCGCGATCGTCGGCACCGGGGTGATCGGCGCCGGCTGGGCCGCGCACTTCCTGGCCCACGGCTTCGACGTCGTCGCCACCGATCCGGCGCCCGACGCCGAGGACCGGTTGCGCGCCGACGTCGCCGCGCACTGGCCCACGCTGGTCCGGCTCGGCCTGGCCGACGGCGCGTCCCCAGACCGGCTCAGCTTCGCCACCGACACCGGCGCGGCCGTGGCGGACGCGGACTTCGTGCAGGAGAACGGACCCGAGCGCGAAGACGTCAAGCACGCGCTGTTCGGCGTGCTCGACGAAGCCGCGCGGCCCGACGTGATCCTGGCCAGCAGCTCGTCCGGGCTGCTGCCGAGCGTCATCGCCCGCGGTTGCCCGCGGCACCCCGAGCGCGTGGTGGTCGGCCACCCCTTCAACCCGCCGCACGTCATCCCGCTCGTGGAGGTCGTGCCGGGGCGGGAAACCGCGCCCGAGGTCGTCGACCGCGCGGTCGAGTTCTACGCCGCGGCGGGAAAGCGGCCGATCCGGCTGACGCGGGAGGTGCCCGGCCACATCGCCAACCGGCTGCAGGCCGCGCTGTGGCAGGAGGCGTACTCCCTCGTCGAACGCGGGGTCGCGACGGTCGCCGACATCGACGCCGCCATCGCCCACGGGCCCGGCCTGCGCTGGGCCGTGCTCGGCCCGTTCGTCAACCAGCACCTCTCCGGCGGCGCGGGCGGGCTGGCGCACGTTCTGCGCCACCTCGGCCCGCCCACCGAAGAGTGGTGGCGCGACCTCGGCCGCGTCCACCTGACGCCGGAACTCGCCGAAACCCTCGTCGCCGGCGTCGACGCCGAACTGGCCGGCACCGACCACGAGCGGCTCGTCGCCGCGCGCGACGCCGTCCTCGACCGCCTGCTGGCCGCCAAGGCCGCGCAGCCCGACCTGCCCTGACCCTGGAGCTCCTCGTGGACCTTTCCTCGCTGACCGCCATCGACGTCCACACCCACGTGGAACAGGACGGCCACGGCTGTTTCGCGCTCGACCGGGAACTCCTGGACGCGTCGGAAAAGTACTTCCGCGCCGGCCAGGACCGCACGCCGACGGTGACCGCGATCGCCGAGCACTACCGGGCCCGGAACATGGCCGCGGTCGTCTTCACCGTCGACGCGCCGGCCGCGACGGGGCACCCCGCGCTGTCGAGCGAGGAGATCGCCGACGCCGCCGCGGAACACGCGGACGTGCTCATCCCGTTCGGCTCGGTCGACCCGCACGCCGGCAAGGCGGCCGTGCTGCGCGCGCGGCGGCTGGTGGGCGAGCACGGCGTGCGCGGGTTCAAGTTCCACCCGAGCCTGCAGGCGTTCGAGCCGAACGACGTCCGCCACTACCCGCTGTACGAAGCGATCGCGGAGCTGGGGGTGCCTGCCCTCTTCCACACCGGGCAGACCGGCATCGGCGCCGGTCTGCCGGGCGGGCACGGGATCAAGCTGCGCTACTCGAACCCGATGCTGCTCGACGACGTCGCCGCGGACTTCCCGGAGCTCACGGTGATCCTGGCGCACCCGTCGGTGCCGTGGCAGGACGAGGCGATCTCGGTCGCGACGCACAAGGCGAACGTGTACATCGACCTGTCGGGCTGGTCGCCCAAGTACTTCCCGCCGCAGCTGGTGCGGGCGGCGAACACGCTGCTGAAGCGCAAGGTCCTGTTCGGGTCCGACTTCCCGGTGATCACCCCGGACCGCTGGCTCGCCGACTTCGCCGAGCTGGACCTCAAGGACGAAGTGCGGCCGCTGATCCTCAAGAACAACGCCATCCGAGTACTCCGCCTGGCCTGACCCGCCGGAAAACGTTTGTCCGCTACGTCCCCGGGCAACCGGGGCACTCCTGGGTCTCACGATGGGAGGCGGAGTCGTGGCGGAGGGTGACGTGCACACCTACTACGAAGACGGACTGTGGAAGAACCGCGTCGAAGGCGGCCGCCGGGCGTCCAACACCTCCCCCCGCCGCGTCGACGCCGTGCTGGCGGGGCGGCAGATCGCGCGGAAGCGGCGGGTCGGGCACTTCGTCCACACGCCCGAGGGCGAGGTCGAAACCGAACGCGACTTCCGGCCCCGCGTCCCGCGGACCGAAGCCGGCCGGTGATCCGGGCGATCCGGGGACGGAGGATGTAACAGATCCCCCGTTCGGACGATAGCCCGTTCGTGTCCGGGGACGCCCCGGCCTTCATGAACGGACTGTCCATGCCTCGCCTCCGCCTGGCCGCGCTGCTCGCGGCCGGATCCCTCACCCTCGCCGGCTGCTCCGGCGCTTCGGAAACGCCCGCCCCGGCCGCGGCCGGCGCCACGGCTCCGCCGTCATCGACGGCTTCGACGGCTCCGGCGGCCCCGGCCCTGGACGCCACCCAGGTGGGCGCCGCCATCAACGACGCCGCCAAGCAGGCCTCGGCCGTGCACGTCAAGGGCACCATGGCCCAGGAGGGCAGCACGATCAACCTGGACCTGCAGCTGAACTCCGACAGCGCCGGCGGCACGGTGGTCAAGGACGGCCTCGAGATCCCGGTGCTGCGGATCGGCGACCAGTACTTCTTCAAGTTCACCGAGTCGCTGGTGAAGCAGGCCGGCGCGCCCGCCGCGGCGGCCAAGCAGCTCACCGGCAAGTGGGTGTCGTCGAAGGCCAAGATCGGCCAGAGCATCGGCGAGTCGTTCAAGACCTTCCTCGACTACAAGTCGTTCACCGAAGGCACCCTGGGCGAACTGCGGAAGTCGAGCTTCAAGGCGGGCGAGCCGACGACGCTCGCGGGCGCACCGGCCCTGACCTTCACCAGCCCGGACGGCACGGCGACGGTGGCGGCGACCGAGCCGCACTACCTGCTGCGCATGTCGGACCCGAAGAACGGCGCCATGGAGTTCGGCGACTGGAACAAGCCGACGACGATCTCCGAGCCCCCGGCCGCGGAAATCTACTCCGGCCCGGGTTCCTGACCCTTCCCGCGTGAGCGGGCCGCCGCCGGTGTCGATTCCCGGCGGCGGCCCGCGGCCGCGGTGGGCGCTACCGGGCCAGCAGGGCCCACACCGTCTTGCCGCCGGCCCGGGACCGGCTGCTCCCCCACCGCTTCGCGACCTTGGTGATCATCCGCAGGCCCAGCCCGGCGTCGGCCGGATCGAGCTCCTCGCGCAGCACCGCCGGCCGCGCGCTGTCGTCCGAGACCTCCACCGCCAGCGTCCCGCGGCGCAGCTCGAGGCCCAGCCGCGGCGCGGAATCCGTGTGGCGCAGCGTGTTCTCGACCAGTTCGGTCGCGATCAGCTCGGCGTCCTCGGCCAGCTCCGGCACCATCCACTCGGCGCAGATCCCGCGGACGAACCCGCGGGCGCGCGCCGACGTGCGCGGCGAACGGTCGAGCAGGCGGGCGGCCCGCCGCCGGGCCGGGCAGCGCAGTGCCGCCTCCGCCGTGGCCGCGTCCGGGAACACCGGCACGCAGCTCGCTTCGAGCGCCGCCCGCTGCTCCGGGCGGCCGGTCACCAGGGCGAACGGGAGCGCCGGCCAGTCGCCGACCCGCAGGGCCACCAGGGCGAACACCCTGATCAGCGCGCGGTCGCGCAGTTCGAGGCGCTCGATGTCGATCAGCACGCCGTCTTCGGAGTCGACCGCGAATTCGAGCAACCGGTCCCGCAGCTGCGGGTACGTCGTCCGATCCAGCACGCCGACGACCGAAGCGCGCGCCGGGGCGCCGTGCCGGGGCACCAGCCAGACCGAGTTGTGCCGGGCGAGCACCGGTGACCACCTCCTCCACGACGATCACTCGATCGGATAACCCACCGGGAACCCGTCAAACACCGCGTTTTCCCGATTGACGCGGCCGATCGGGGGAACCCCGCCGGCTCGGAAGGGAGACGATGTGTTCCGTCACACGAAGCTGCTGCAGTTCGACGCCAAGCCCGAAAAGCCCGACGCCGTCTACGCCCGCAAACTCCAGGAACTCATCGGCGGTGCCTACGGTGAGATGACCGTGACCATGCAGTACCTGTTCCAGGGCTGGAACTGCCGCATCGAAGGCAAGTACAAAGACCTGATCATGGACACCGCGACCGAAGAGATCGGGCACGTCGAGATGCTCGCGACCATGGTCGCGCGGTTGCTCGAAGGCGCTCCGGCCACCGCCACCGCCGAAGCCGCCGAAGATCCCGTCATGGCCGCGGTGCTCGGCGGGATGGACGTCCAGCAGGCCATCGTCGCCGGGGGCGGCGCACTGCCCGCCGACAGCAACGGCTACCCGTGGAACGCGAGGTTCGTCGTCGCCTCGGGCAACCTGCTCGCCGACTTCCGGGCGAACGCCGCCGCCGAAGCCCAGGGCCGCCTGCAGACCGCCCGGCTGTACAACATGACCGACGACCCCGGTGTCAAGGCGATGCTGAAGTTCAACCTCGCCCGCGACACCGTCCACCAGAAGCAGTGGCTGGCCGCCATCGAAGAACTGCAGGCCGACGGCCTGGAAGGCGACATCGCCCCGAGCGCGCTGTTCGACGAGGAGGACCAGACGCACAACAAGACGATCTGGCACCTCTCCGACGGCCCCGACGGCGCCAAGGGCACCAGCTGGACCACCGACGCCGGCCTCGAGTACCTGATGGACCCCGAACCGCTCGGGGGCCCGGGTACGGCACCCGCACCCGATCCCGCGCTGTTCGGCACGGCCGAAGCGGAAACCGGCGACGCGCCCACGCTGGAACCGGCCGACGGCGACGTCGAGACGTTCCACGACGGCTCGGTCTGGAAGAACAAGGTCGTCGGCAACACGCGGGCATCCGGCAGTGCGGAGACGAAGTCCGAGGCGGTGGCGGCGGGCCGCAAACTGGCGATCAAGCGCGGCACGGCCCACTTCATCCACACGAAGGACGGCCGGATCGGCGAGCGCCGGACCTACCCGAGGGCGCGTTCCTGAAGATCAGGCCGAGGGCATGCCCCCGCGGTCGGCGTCGTCTTCATCGCTGTCGCCCGCGCGGGGCTCCTGGTCCCGGAAGGTCGGCTCGGTGTGTTCACCACCGATGTCGGCGTCGGCTTCCATGCTCTCGGCGGTCACGGGATCGATTTCGGGAGTGCTCATGAGTTCCTCCGCTCAGGCGAATCCCGGGCATACCCGGGGCGCGGCCCGCGAAACCCGCTACGGCCGCCCGGCCCGGCTGCCCGCGTAGGCCCGCTCCCGCCGGCAGCCGACCAGGCAGCGCCGCCGACCTCGCGCCGTATGCCCGGCACCGAGACGACCGCGCCGGGCCCATTCCTGCGCTGTCGGCAGCCAGCACCCCTACGGCCGCTTCGCGCCGCTGCCCGCGTCGGCCCCGCTCCGCGCGGGCCAACGCGCCGCACCGCCACCCCGGCGCCGAAACAATCCCATCCCCTCCGCGGCGAAGCCGCAATACGGCCGTCCCGCACGACTGCCCGCGAAGAGCCGCTCCGCACAAGCCAACGCCGCCGACCTCGCACCGCCACCCCGGCGCCGAAACCTCAATCCCTTCCGCCGGCGAGAGCCCGACCCCTACGGCCGCCCGGCCCGGCTGCCCGCGTAGGCCCGCTCCCGCACCCGCACCAGCCAGTCCGGGGCGGACTCCAGCCCGGCGGGCCGGTTCAGCATCGGATCGAACGCCGGGGCCTCCCCGCCGGGCTCGGTCAGCGTCAGCACCGCGCTGTCGGACCAGCGTCCGTCTTCGCGGCCGGTCCGGAGCACGAACTGCCAGCGCCCGGTCGCGCCCGCCGCGTCGAGCGAGGCTTCGATCCGGGGGGACGACGCTTCCGCCCACGCCCCCAGCCACACGAGCCGGTCGGCGCGGCGGTAGGGCATCAGGCTGCTGTAGGCGCCGCGCGTCCACGCCGCCGCCGGGCGGGGCAGCATCCGGCCCAGGTGGCCGCGGCCCGCCGTCGTCAGGAGGATGTCCCACGGTCCGCCGTCGCGGCCCGCGCCGGGGATGCGCAGCGCCAGCCCGAGCGCGTCGGGCAGCCGCCCCGGTGTCCCGGCGCCCTTGGACAGCCGCGCGACGACCGGCGCGGGCCCGGACGGCCACGGCAGGTCGTCCGCGACCGCGCGCAGTTCGCCGCGCAGCACCACGCCCGCCGGGTGGAAGGCCGGAGCGCGCCGCAGGGCCGCCAGCCCGCGGAAGCCCGCCGAGACGAGGCCGGTCATGTGTACTCCCCGGTGCCGCGGGGTAATCGGATCATCCCTCCCGTTACCCGCGCCGGGCAGCGGGAAACCGACCTCAAGGAGCCTCTCATCGCCACCGCGGTCCTGTTCGACGTCGACGGCACGCTCGTCGACTCCAACTACCTCCACGTCCACGCCTGGCGCCGGGCGTTCCACGCCCTGGACCGGAACGTCGACTCCTGGCGCGTGCACCGCGCGATCGGCAAGGGGTCCGGCAAGCTGCTGAGCACCCTGCTGGGCGACGAAGACGCCGACCGCATCGGCGACAAGGCGAAGGAGCTGCACAGCCGCTTCTACCTCGAGACCGCCGACCTGCTGCGGCCGTTCGACCGCGCCCCCGAGCTGATCCGGACCCTGGCCGGACGCGGGATCAGCGTCGTACTGGCGACGTCGGCGGCGCCGGACGAGCTCGAAGCGCTCCGCAAGGTCCTCGACGTCGACGACGTCATCTCCGGCATCGTGTCCGGTGACGACGTCGACGCGACGAAGCCCGACCCGGAGCCGGTGCTGGCCGCGCTCGAAAAGGCCGGGACCGAGCCGGGTGAGACGATCTTCGTCGGCGACGCGGTCTGGGACGTCCACGCCGCCACGAAGGCCGGCGTGCGCACGGTCTCGGTGCTCTCCGGCGGGGTCGGCGCGGCCGAGCTGACCGACGCGGGTGCGGTGGCCGTCTACGACGACGCCGCGGCGCTGCTGGCCGGGCTGGACGACAGCGTCCTGATCAGCTGAGCCTGCGGGCGACCAGCCGTTCGACGAGCCCGAGCTTGAACCGCTCGCGCCGCTCCACCGGCAACCCGAGTGCCTCGACCAGCTCCAGCGGCCGCCGCCGGAAGTGCTCGCCGGCCAAGGGGACGCTCGCCAGCTCGACCAGCCACTGCGCGCCGCGGACGACCCGTGACGACGACCCGACGTGGTCGACCAGGATCAGCCGCCCGCCCGGGCGCAGCACCCGCACCATCTCCCCGACCGCGGCGGCGGGGCCGGGGATGGCGCACAGGCCGAACGTGCACAGCACGGTGTCGAAGGAAGCCCCGGCGAAGGGCAGGTCTTCGGCGCTGCCCACGCGCAGGGTGACCGGGCGGCCGAGCCGGCGGGCGCGTTCGCGGGCGATGGCGAGCATCCCCTCGCTGAGGTCGAGGCCGGTGAGCGTCACCTCCGCGGGGTAGCACGGGAGGTTCAGCCCGGTCCCGATCGCGACCTCCAGGACCTCGCCCACGGCCTGGCCACAGGCCCACTGCCGCGAGTCGCCGAAGAGCCGGCGGTCCCAGACGCCCATCTCCGCGTCGTAGGTCGCGGACTTGCGGTCCCAGTACCGACGCCACGGCTCCGCCTTGGTCATGTCCCCCAGCGAAGCACGAACCGCGCGCCTTAGCCGAACATGCCGGGCTCGTACGCGCCACCCTGCTGGTGGACGAGCACCGCGAGCCGGTTGGCCGCGTTCATCTGCGCGACCAACGCGACGAGCGCGGCGATCCGGTCGTCGTCGAAGTGCGCGCGGACCCGGGCCCACGTGCCGTCGGAGACGCCCGGGGCGGCGTCGGCGATCCGGGTACCCTCCTCGGCGAGCGCGAGCGCCGCCTGCTCGGCTTCGGTGAACACGGTGGCCTCGCGCCAGGCGGCGATCAGGTTGATCCGGACCGCGGGCTCTCCGGCGGCGGCGAGTTCCTTCGCGTGGATGTCGACGCACCAGCCGCAGCCGTTGAGCTGGCTGACGCGCAGCGACACCAGCTCCTGCGTGACCTTCTCCAGCGGCGACCGGCGGATGGCCAGGCTCGCGGTGCCGAACCCCTTGGCGAACTCGGCGCCGATTTCGTTGTCGGTCAGGGTGAAGCGGAGTTCCATGGCTTCGGCCTCGTTTCGTGGTGGGTCGCGGACGACCACGGGATGCCGGCGGACCCGCGTCCCGTGACAACCCACCGCGGTGACGACGATCACTGTCACACCGCGGCGGGGCCCGGCATCTGGAAGGCGGACCCGAGACCGAAGAGGAGCCCCCATGGCCGACCCCGCCACCGCGGCCTTCCTCGCCCACCGCACCCTGCTGTTCACCGTCGCCTACGAGCTGCTCGGCTCGGCCGCCGACGCCGAGGACGTCCTGCAGGAGACCTGGCTGCGGTGGGCGGACGTGGACCTCGCCGCGGTGCGGAACCACCGCGCGTACCTGGTCCGGATCACCACCCGCCAAGCGCTGATGCGGCTGCGCGCGCTCGGCAGGCGCCGGGAGTCCTACGTCGGGCCGTGGCTGCCCGAGCCGCTGCTGACCACGCCCGACGTCGCCGAGGACGTCGAGCTGGCCGAGAGCGTGTCGATGGCGATGCTGCTGGTGCTGGAGACGCTCGGGCCGGCCGAGCGGGCGGTGTTCGTGCTGCGGGAGGTGTTCGACCTGGGCTACGGCGAGATCGCCGAAGCCGTCGGCAAGAGCCCGGCGGCGGTCCGGCAGATCGCGCACCGGGCCCGCTCCCACGTGGCCGCGCGCCGGCCGCGCGGGGCCGTCACGCCGGCGGCGACCCGGGACGCCCTGGAGGCGTTCCGGCGCGCCGTCGAGACCGGCGACCTGCGCGGCCTGCTGGACGTCCTCGCCCCCGACGTCGTGTTCCTCGGCGACGGCGGCGGGGCCGTACCGGCCACGCTCTCGCCCGTGACCGGGGCCGGAGACGTCGCCCGTCTCCTGGCCGCCGGCCTGGGGCACCTCGCCGCCGGCACGCTGGAGACGGTCCAGGTCAACGGCTACCCGGCGCTGCTCCTGCGGCGCGACGGCGAGATCGACACCGTGGTCGCGGTCCGCGTCGACGACGGCCTCGTCACCGGGCTCTACGCCGTGCGCAACCCGGACAAGCTGGCGCGCTTGGGCGAGGCGAGGCCGCTGCGCCGCCGAGTCACTCGACGGCCGCGGCGGCGGCCAGGATGACCTCGGCGACGACCTCCGGCTGGGACACCGCGACCGCGTGCGAGGCGTCGATCCGGCGGACCGTCGACGACGCGCGCTCGGCCATGAACTCCTGCGCCTTGGCCGGGATCGCGTTGTCCTGGTTGGCGACCAGCGTCCACGACGGCAGCTTCGACCACGCCGGGGTGCCCTCGAACGGCGCCGCCAGTGCCTGCTGCGCGACCGGCCGCTGGGTCACGGCGAGGATCGCCGCGGTGGCGGCGGGGACGTCGGCGGCGAAGACCTCGGCGAAGTCCTCCGGCTTGATCGACAGCTCCGGCTCGCCGCCGGTCTCCAGCACGTTCGTCGTCTCCGGGCCGAGCTTGGCGCCCGGGTAGCGGCCGGACAGCTCGAACACGCTCTCGCCCGCGTCGGGCTGGAACGCGGCGATGTAGACGAGCGCGCGGACGTTCGGCGTGTCGGTGGCCGCGCGGGTGATCAGGGCGCCGCCGTAGGAGTGGCCGGCCAGGACGACCGGGCCTTCGACGCTGTCGACGACGGCCTTCACGTAGGCCGCGTCGGACTCGAGGCCGCGCAGCGGGTTCGCCACCGCGCGGACCGGATAGCCCTGCTCCTGCAGCTTCGTGACGACGTCGGTCCAGCTCGACGAGTCGGCGAACGCGCCGTGGACCAGGACGATGGTGGGCTTGCTCATGGCTGGCTCCTTCAGGGAGAACGATCGGTCTTTCTGTCGACCACTCTGACCCTTCGAGGCCGTCGTGGCAATGTGATGAAGGCGATCTGGCAGAACGATCGGTCTTTCTCTACGCTGAGGGGATGACGACCGCCGAGCCGCACCCGAAGGACCGGCTGCTCGCGACCGCCGCCCGGCTCTTCTACGCCGAAGGCATCCACGCCGTCGGGGTGGAACGCCTGGTCTCCGAGGCGGCCGTGACCCGGGCGACCTTCTACCGGCACTACCCCACCAAGGACGACCTGGTCGCGGCCTACCTCGCCGAGACCAGCCGCCTGATCCGCGCCGCCGTCGCCGCGGCACGGGACGGCAAGCCGCCGCGTGAAGCCCTGGTCGACACCATGGCGGTGGTCGGCGACGCCACCCAGGGCAAGGATTTCCGCGGCTGCCAGTTCCTCAACGCGGCCGCCGAGTACCCCGACCCGCGGCACCAGGTGCGCCAGGTCATCGACGACCACCGTCGGTGGTTCTTCGACGTCCTGCGCGAGCAGGCCGCGGCCCTCGGCCACCCGGAACCGAACCACGCCGCCCGGGTGCTCGTCCTCCTGCGCGACGGCGCCCTCCACGGCGGCGAACTCGACGACCCCGAAAAGGTGCGCGCGACCCTCCGCCGGGCCGTCGACGACCTCCTGCCCGCCTGACCGGCGCCCCGAACAGGCGTTCAAGCCCGCGTTCACCTGCAAAAACCCGGCGAATCTAGGCCGAACGGGTTACGTTAGGCACGTAAGGTGACGGAGGTCCGAAATGGCGGCAGACGACGAGTCGCTGGTCCCGGCCTGGGTGGAGCCGATGCTCGCCAAGGCCGACGGCGGCCGCCTGCGCAGCGGCCCGGAGTGGGCCTACGAGTACAAACTGGACGGTTACCGGGCGGCCATGCGGATCGCCCCGGACGGCACCACCGTGCTCACCAGCCGCAACAACATCGACTTCACCGCCGAATTCGCCGATCTGCAGGGCGTGCTCGCCCCCGCGCTGGACGGCCGGGCCGCCTACCTGGACGGCGAGGTGGTCGTCTACGGCGACGACGGCCGGATCGACTTCGAGCGGATGCAGGAACGCCGCGGCCGGTACGTCCGGCACCAGAGCGGGCCGAAGGGACTGGAGTTCACCGACGTCCCGGTCCGGTTCCTGGCCTTCGACCTGCTCCGTCTCGGCGACCGGAGCCTGCTGGCCCTGCCGTACGACGAGCGCCGCCGCCTGCTGGCCGAGCTGCCGATGCCCGATCCCTTCCGCGTCTCGGTGGTCCGCGCGGTGACGTTCGACGAGCTCGCCGCCGACCGCCGCACGCCCGCGGACTTCCTCGCCCACGCCGCGGCCGCCGGGTACGAGGGGGTCGTCGCGAAACTGCGCTCGTCGGCCTACCACCCGGGACAGCGGCCGGACTCGTGGCTGAAGCACCCGCTGATCCGGACGCAGGAGGTGATCGTCTGCGGCTGGCGACCGGGCCAGCGCAGCTTCACCGGCACGCTCGGCGGGCTGCTGCTCGGGGCGCACGATCCCGCCACCGGCGACCTGGTCTACATCGGCGACGTCGGCACCGGCTTCAGCCAGGCCACCCGGGCCGACCTGCAGGCGCAGCTGCAAGCCATCGAGCGCCGCACACACCCGTTCGTGACGACGCCGCCGCGGGAGGACACCGTCCGCGCCCGCTGGGTGGAACCGCGGCTGGTGGGCGAGATCGTCTACCGGCAGTTCACCCGCGGCGGGCGGGTCCGGCACACCGCCTGGCGGGGCCTGCGCCACGACAAGGACCCGGCCGAGGTCCTGGCGCCGCGCGCGGTGCCGCACGAACCCGCCGCCCCTTCGTCCTCTCCCCCGTCGCCGCCCCCGTCGTCGCCCCCGCCCGAGCCGGCGGGCCAGCGGATCACGGTGCAGGCCGGCCACCGGCGGCTCACACTGTCCAATTTGGACAAGGTGCTGTACCCCGCGGACGGGTTCACCAAGGGCGAAGTGATCAACTACTACTCCCGCGTCGCGGCGGTGCTGCTGCCGCACCTCGCCGGGCGGCCGGTGACGTTCATCCGCTACCCCAACGGCGTCGACGGCCAGAAGTGGTTCGAGAAGAACGTGCCGAACGGCGCACCGGACTGGCTGCGCACGGTGCGCCTGGCCGGCACCGGCGGCACGATCGACTACCCGCTCCTGGACGACCTCCCGGGCCTGGTGTGGGCGGCGAACATGGCGGCGCTCGAGCTGCACGTTCCCCAGTGGACGGTGGACGCGGGCAGCCGCCGCCCCCCCGGACCGGCTGGTGTTCGACCTCGACCCGGGCCCCGGCACGACGATCGTCGACTGCTGCCGGGTGGCCGAGCGACTGTACGACGTCCTGGTCGCCGACGGACTGACGCCGTACGCGAAGACGTCGGGTTCCAAGGGGATGCAGCTGTACTGCGGGATCCGCACGGACGACCCGGCGGCGCCGTCGGCGTACGCGAAGCGGCTGGCGCAGCGCTTGGCGAAGGAGACGCCGGACTCGGTGACGGCGGTGATGGCGAAGGCCCACCGCACGGGCCGGGTGTTCATCGACTGGAGCCAGAACAACCCGGCCAAGACGACGGTGGCCCCGTATTCCCTGCGCGGCCGGGAACGCCCGACGGCCTCGACACCGGTGACGTGGGACGAGGTCGGCGCGTGCCGCCACGTGAACCACCTGACGTTCACGGCGGACGAGGTCCTGGACCGCATCGAGGAGCACGGGGACCTGCTTGCCGGACTGGCCGAGGACAGCGCCCCGCTGGGCTGACCCTCAGGGGCGCAGGAGCTGTTTGAGTTTGCCGAGCAGACCGGAGGACTCCCGCTCCACCGGCGGCGAGGTGTACCGGCGCGGCGCGAGTTCCGGGTGCATCGCCGGGGATTCGCCGTCCCGCCGCGCGTGCTTCGGCTGCTGCGGAACGTCGCCGGACCGCGGCCGAGGGGCCCGCACCTCGGCCGGAGCTTCGGCTACGGCCGGCGCGGCCGCCTGAGGCGCGGAAGCCTGCTGCGCGTGCCGGGGTGCGCGAGATTCCGCCAGGTCGGGATGCAGCACTCCCTGTGGCACAACGGAAACCCCCGCTGGCGCGGCTGCTCGCGGAGCGGAAGCCTGCTGCGAGGGTAGCGGTGCACGAGAACCCTCCAGCTCCGGGTGCACTGCTCCCTGCGACACCGCGGGAACCGCCTCCGGTTGCCCCGCCGCCTGCGGCGCGGAGGCCGGGGCCACCTGCTGCGAAGGCAGCCAGGCACCAGAATCGACGGGCTCCGGATACGACTCACCCTGCGGCACCGCGGAAACCGCCTCCGGCGCGCCGGGTGCACCCGCCTCGGGCTGCCTCACCGCCCCCGGCGCGGAGGCCGGGGCCACCTGCTGCGAAGGCAGCCAGGCACCAGAATCGACGGGCTCCGGATACGACTCACCCTGCGGCACCGCGGAAACCGCCTCCGGCGCGCCGGGCGCACCCACCTCCGGCCGCCTCACCGCCCCCGGCGCGGAGGCCGGGGCCACCTGCTGCGAAGGCAGCCAGGCACCAGAATCCACGGCCTCCGGATACGACTCACCCTGCGGCACCGCGGAGACAGCCGACGGTGCAGTCTCCGCCTCGAGCACTGCCCTCTGCTCGGAGGCTGGGGCAGCGTGCTGCGAGGGAACCGGCGCACCATAAGTTTCCTGCTCCGACCACACCCCTTCGGCCGGAGCACCGATTGCACCCGGCGCGGCCCCACTCACCGGCTGCGGCTCCTCGGCCGGAGCACCGAAACCCTCCGGTGCCGAACCACCCACCGGCGCCACTTCCTCGGCCGGTACACCGAACGCCCCCGGCGCCGCGCTCTCCGCCCCCGCCGGCGCTTCCGTCCGTTCCTCCACTCCGGACTCCGGCCGCGGCTCCGGGATCTCCCCCGTGATGCTCCCCGACTCCGGCACGGCCGCCGCCGCGTGCCGGGGGTTGGCCGCCAGCATCTCCGGTGTGATCACCGGGGTCATCAGCGGTGTGTGCGCCGCGTCGGCGTTCGGGGTCGCCGGCTCGCGGGCCACCGGGTAGCGGGCCAGCGGGTCGTCCTCGACGGCCGTCCCGTCGGCCCGGTGGCCGCGCAGCAGCCCGCAGCACCCCAGCAACCCCAGCAACCCCGCCAAACCCCACCACACCGTCATGGCGCTCCTCCATTCCTCACCCCCGGATATCCGGCTCCCGGCCGCCCAACCGGAGCGTTACCCGGGTGGGTGACACCCGTCAGCCCAGTTGTGGCGCGTCACCCGGGAAGGTGATCGGCAGCTCGTACAAGCCGCGCGCGGTGCGGCCGCCGCCGAGCCAGCCGTGGAAGTAGATGTGGCCGTCCACCACGTCGGCGCCACCCGGGGCGTCCACTTTGCCGCCGAGCAGGGTGGTCGACAGGAACGGGTTGTCCGCCTTCACGAACGCGCCGCCCAGGGTGGGCGCGGACGCGTAACCCGTGTGGTAGCCCGTGCTCTCGAACGTGTCCGCGGAATAGAACAGCAGGTAGCGGGACGCGGTCTTCACCACCGAAGGCGCCTCGACGACCGACTTCTCGCCCGCGAGGTCGGACCGGAGCAGCTCGGTGCGCGGGCCGGCGAGGGTGCGCCCGTCGGCCTGCAGCTTCTGCGCCCAGATCGCCGCCGGCGGCCCGGTCGGCGCGCCGTCGCTCTTGTACAGCAGGTAGCGGGACCCGTCCGCGTCGACGAACGTCTGCGGGTCGATGTCCCCGTGGTCCGCCGGCTCGCACACCAGCGGCCGGTCGCCGGCCGGCGTGTACGGTCCCGCCACCTTCGCCGAGGTCGCCGCGCCCAGGCACATCTCGCCACCGGCCGTCTGCGCGGCCGCGAAGTACAGCACGAACGTGCCGTTCCCCAGCTGGGTGACGTCCGGTGCCCAGAACCCGCCGTCGGCCTTCGCCCACGCGGGGACCGCCGCGAGCGCGTCGCCGCCGACGCGCCACGGCCCTTCCGGAGCCGTCGCCGTGGCGATGGGGATCCGCGTCGTCTTCGTGCCCGTCGAGAACGCGTAGTAGCCCCAGGCCGTCTTGACGACGTCCGGGTCGGGGAAGTCCTGGTTGACGAGCAGCCGCGGCGCGCTGACGGCCGCCGCTTCCGGGGCCACCGCGAACGCGGCGGCGACGGCGACGACCGGAACGAGCAGGAGATCGGTGAAGCGCATAGGCGATTTTGCCGATAGCGCAACGGCTCCGGCAACGGCAGGTGCACGCCGTCACCAGGAAGCGTGGACTTGCCCCGGTAATCCGATCGGGTGGATTTGCCGGTACCGCACCGGGTAGCCACCGTCCCATGCACACAACGAGCGGCCGTGGGGCCTACCGCGCCGGCCATCCCGTCGGCGAGGCCGAAGGCGCGGCCGCCCGGCAGGAGAAGCCACTGGGTGCGCCGGGGAAACCGCTCGACCGCCGCACGCCGTTCTTCACCGGGATGCTCGCGGCGGGGGGCGTGGTGGTCACAGTCGCGCTCGTGGAGGTCATCCTCGCCGCCTCGGACGCGCTGCTCCTGATCGGCATCGCGTTCTTCCTCGCGGTGGGCCTCGAGCCGCTGACCGCGCGCCTCGCGCGCCGGATGCCCCGCGCGCTGGCCACCGCCGTGGTCGTCGTGACCGGCCTGGCCGTCCTCGGCGGCGCCGTCGCCGCGGCCGCCGTTCCGCTGGCCGACCAGGCGGCGCAGTTGCAGAACGGCGCTCCGCGGTACCTGACCCTGCTGCGCGACCACAGCACCCTGCTGGGCCAGGCCAACGAAACCTTCGGGCTTGAAGCCGCCGTCCGGTCGATCCGGCTGTCCGAGGTGGCGAAGTCGGCCGCCGGGCTGCTCGTCGACGCGGTGATCGTCGTGGTGCTCGCCACCTACTTCGTCGCCGACTTCCCGCGGATCCGCACCGCGCTCTACCGGCTGGCGCCGCGGTCGCGGCGGCCGCGGGTAATCCTGATCGGCGACGCGGTCTTCCGGAAGGTCGGCGCGTACCTCGTCGGCAACCTCGTCGTTTCGCTGATCGCCGGAGCGGCGACCTTCGGGTGGCTGTCGGTGTTCGGCGTGCCCTACCCGCTGGTGCTCGCCGTGCTCGTCGCCGTCCTCGACCTGGTGCCGGTGGCGGGTTCGGTGGCGGCCGGGGCCGGCACCAGCCTCGTCGCGCTCACGGTGTCGGCGCCGGTCGGGCTGGCGACCCTGGGCTTCTTCGTCGGCTACCGGGTGCTGGAGGACTACGTGCTGCTGCCGAAGATCGTCGGCCGCGCCGTCCGGATCCCCGCGCTGGTCACCGTCGTCGCGGTGCTGCTCGGGTTCGAACTGCTCGGTGTGGTCGGCGCGTTCGTCGCGGTGCCGGTCGCGGCCGCGGTGCTGCTGGTCGTGCGCGAAGTGGCCGTGCACCGGCTCGACCGGGCATAGGAAAAACCGCCGCGCGGGGTGCTTCCCCCGCGCGGCGGTCCGACCCGGCCGGGTCAGTTGCCCTGGGCGGTCCCGCCGTCGGCGATCTCACCGGAAGCGCAGTTGTCCGGGCTCTCGCCCTCGGCCTCGTGCGCGCCCGGGGACAGCACCGGCACGCCGATGCCGTTGGCGGAGTCGTGGATCGGCACCTGGACGCCGAGGACGTTGATGTCGTTGTCGCAGACGCCGCCGACCACGTTCAGGTTGTGCACCAGGTCGAGGTTCTGCACGTTGCCGATGAGACCGAACTGGTCGGTGCTGTCGACGGGGTGGTTCGCAACGCTGAGATCGGTCGCGGACGCGGATCCGCCGAGCACCGCCATCCCGGCGGCGAGGGCGGTGGCGACGAAGCCGAGCTGCTTGATCACGGAAAAATACTCCTTCTGGGTTCCCGCCGGACGATCCGGCGGGGGAACGGGGAAAGAAACGGGCCCGGCTTCAGTCCGCCGGGCCCGGGAAAGTCCGTTGTGGTGCGCTCGTGCCGGGTGGGACCGGCGCACTTCTCCAGCGTCGCGGCCGGTCCCACCCGGGGTCGGCGCCGTCCGGCGTCGTGACGGGCCCGGAACACGGAACCGGAGTGTGCCGCTCGGTCCGTTCTTCCGGGCGCGCGGTGCGGCGTCGGTGCCGGCGGCCGCAGCACCGTGCCCGGAGCCGGCTTCCGCTCGCGCGGGCGGCTCCGGGCACGGAGATTTTCAGTGACCCTGGTCCGTGCCGCCGTCGGACAGCCCGCTCGCGGCGCAGTTGTAGGGCGATTCGCCGCTGGCCTCGTGCTCGCCCGGCGAGAGGATCGGCACGCCGATGCCGTTGAGCGAGTCGTGGATCGGCACCTGGACGCCGAGGACGTTGATGTCGTTGCCGCACAGGCCGAGGGTGGCGTTGACGTTGTGGAGCACGTCGGTGTTGTTCAGGTTCACCAGGCCGACCTGACCGGTGTAGTCGTAGCCGCCGTAGTGGTGACCGTGGTGGTGCCCGTGGTGCCCGTCCGGGGTGTCGGCCGCGGCGACGCCGGCGGCCAGGAACGCACCGGCCGCGGCGGCGGCCGTGACGAACCCGATCTTCTTCAGCATGGATTGCTCCTCGGTGAACGGTATTCGGAGCACGGAACGGCAGCGAACGTGTGTATCCCGCCCCGTGTGAGGGGAAACGTACTGATGCCCGGACGGGGTTGCCACTTCATTCCACCATCGTGTGGGTGCCGCAAGCCCCTGACCACGCGGGGTGTGATCCGATCGGGTTAAGTTCGAGTTCTGTTTCGCACCAACGTCTTCCCGGCCGACACGGGGTATATCGCTGGTGCGGCGGGAAATGTTTCCGGGGACGCGAAAGAGCCCCGCACCGGGTGGCGCGGGGCTCTTTCGCGGGGATCGGCTATCCCGGCCAGGCCTCGGCTTCGGCCGTGAGCGCGGTGGTCACGTCGATCTCGCCCGACCGCACCCGCCAGGCGAGCGAGTCGGGCCGCGGCTGCAGCAGGTGCCAGCCGACGACGTCTTCGTCGCGGTAGCACGGGTTTTCGTCGTCACCGATGCCCAGCGCGGCGAAGTACTGGCGGGCGGGCCAGGTTTCGGGAACCCAGGCGCGGGCCCAGCGCACGACGATCCTGGCGAGGTCGTTGCGGCCGTCCGCCGGGTGGATCAGGCGATCGCCGGTGGTGCAGATCAGGCGTGGTGTGTAGGTCGCGCCGAGCGGCGCGACGGCGAGTTCAGTGTTCATTCCTCCCCCGGTCCACGGCAGTGGACGGTACGGCCCGGCTCGGATGCGCTGCTGCGCTTGAGAAAAGGGGAAGGACGGCCGGAGGCGGACGAGCCACCGCGGCGCGTCCCTGCACGGCTCGGTCTTGAACCGGGAGCCATCCTACAAAGGCCGGGAACGCGGTGCGATCCGGGTCCGGGCGGACACTTCTTCGCCCGTTCCCGTGACAGCAGGAGTGGATTCCGGCTGCGGGGGTACGCGCCGGAGGACCGATTTCCCGGCCGGAAGGAAGAACCGAGATGAAGCACCAGGCAGGAAAGCTGTGCTGCGCGGGTGTCGCGGCCGCGGCGTTCGCGCTGACGGGGGCGATGCCGGCGTCGGCGGCACCGGAGATCACGGCACCGGAGATCGTGGCACCGGATATCGTGGCACCGGCGTGGCACCAGCAGACCGATGACGGCAACAACCGCGGCACCAACCACGACGACAACGACGACAACGGCCTGTGGGGCCTGCTCGGGCTGGTCGGCTTGCTGGGCCTGGCGGGACTGGTGCGGCGCGGCCCGAAGCCGGGAGCGATGGCGGGATACCCGGCCGCGGGGGCGCCCGAGCCCCCGGCGAACGCGTACCCGCCGGCCGACCCGCGGCGGAACCCGCCGGGCGTCTGAGAACCGGACCGGTCCCCACCGGAGTTTCGACGGCCACCCGGATGGCCCAACGGCTTCGAGTCCGGTACCTCTGCGCGACGGCCACGCGACACCCGATCCCCACCGGGTCGCGGTCGGCCGGACGGTGAAGCACCACCCATCCGGTGCAACGGCTTTCCGCCGGAGTCCCGGGCGCGGCTCCGGTCGGATTCTCGGGAGCCGGCGGTATCGAGCTCGCCGGGTAGCTGCGGGGATTTCTCGTTCTCGGGCCGGGCGGCGGAGTTGTCTGTGTCGTGCACTGGGTCGGCACCGCACGCGGGGGTGCCGTTCGCCAAGCGCACCTGGTCACCGCCGCACATCCGGACACCTCCGCGCGTCGGAGCACTGGTCGTACCGCACAACGGATTCTCACGGCGCGCCAGGGCATCGTCCGCACCACGCACACGGTCCCCACCCACAGGAGCACGGCTGTGCGCGGGAGTGTCGCGCCTGTCGCGCACACTGCCTGCGCCGCATACCTGAGCGCAGCCGTGCGCCGGAGTACCGCACGTATCGCACACTCGGCCCTCACAACGCACTCGAGCACCACTACGCGGCAAAGTACTGCACCTATCGCGCACTCGGCCCGCACCGCGCCGGAGTAGCGGCCCTGTCGCACACTCGAACCCCACCACTGCGCGCCGAACTACCGCATTCACCGCGCAAGCGGCCCGCGCCGCGCACCTGAGCACGGACGCGCGCCGAGGTATTACCTATACCGCACACCGCGTCCGGATCGTGTGCCCGGGGTACCGCCCATACCGCACAACCGGTCCGCATCTCGCGCCGGAGCAGCACGTGCATCGCGCACCCGCTTCCCCGCCGCATCCCGGAGCACCGCCGTGCCGCGGGGCGCCTCCCAGGCGCACCCGCTACTCTCCTGAGCACCACCGATGCCGCGTACCAGCCGTCTTCCGGGCGTCCGAACGCCACCACCACCAGGCACCCGGTGCCCGCCGTGCTCCCGGGTGACCCTGGTGCCCCGCACCGCGATTCCCTCCTCTTCGCGCAGAACGTCCCGGCGCCGCCGGCGTCGGGACGTTCTGCGTTCTACTCTCCGAATGGCGCCCGGTTGTCAGGTCTCGGCACCGAGGAGCCACGGGTGCCGACCGGAAAAGCCGGCCCGTGGCCGCCCCTCAGATTAGCCAACCACTTCCCGCGCGAAGAAGCGTTTCCGCATCCTACCCTACGTACGAGTGGCTTTCCCGACGCCAGGCAAACGTCGTTGGTTACCCATCCCTTCGTTCAGGAAACTTCACGATCGGGTGAGAATGCCGTCTGACGCGAAACTGGCACCGATCGCATCTTCGGTGAAGAAAAGCCGTGCGATTCAGCCATTGATGGTAATCGCTCGCCACGGACGAGTGGTGGCCTTACCGAACGTAACCATCGCTCAAATCGGCCGAACGGGCGCTTCACGCGATGTCGATGTTTGTTCCCGACAACTCGCGAGGCCGTACACCGTGTGGAATCGACCGGTCCCGCACACACAGGGACATCGCTCGCGCTATCGCCGATCGGAGATCACGATGATCGCAGTCGGCATCGCACAATCCGGAGGAGTACGACATGAAAAGTGCACTTGCCCGAGCGCTCACGGTGTTCGTCACCGCGGCCGCGGTGACCTTGACGGGTGTGGGTGTGGCGACGGCGGGCGGCCCTGGTGGCAGCGGGTCGTCGAGCACCACCAGCGCGGCCGCGGAGGTCCAGGGCCTGCGCGACCAGCTGGCGTCGCGGGCGGACCACGGCGACGTGCCGGGCACGCAGGCCACCCTTGCCCGCCTCGACCCGCTGCTGTCGGATCTGGCCCAGGGCAAGCGGTACACGATCCAGGCCGCGGCCAAGGACAGCGCGGCCACGGCGCAGAAGGACACCGCCGAGGCGCGCCAGGGCGTCGACAAGCTGGCCGACCAGCTGGCGTCCCGGCAGTCGCTGCCGCCGGTGTCGGCCCTGCTCAACGCCCTGCTGCAGCGGGTACTGATCAGCCTTTCCGCGCTGGTGAACGACCTTCTGGGCGGTTTGCCCGTCCCGGTCGGCTAGGCCGGCCGGTACCCCGGACGGACAAGCCGGCGACGGCCCGGCGCGGTTCCCCTCCCGCGCCGGGCTTTCGTCGTCCACAGCCGACTGTCCCCTGCGGACACGAAGAAGCCCGGTGCGGCGGACCGCACCGGGCTTTCGCGACCGCAGGGGCCTATTCGTAGACGACGTAGGCGGGGGTGGGCGTCAGCGCCATGACCTCCGACGGCGTCATCAGGGCCGCGCCGCGGCGGGTGTCCTCGTCGAAGAACAGCTTGAAGCCCGGCCGCACCTGCGCGGGGATCGTCTTCATCAGCGTCTTCCACGTCGCCTTCTTGGCCTCGGCCGAGCCGATCCCGTCGACGACCTTGACGACCGAAACGCCCTTGTGGCCGTGCAGCCCCTCCTCTTCGCGCACGACGGACGCGGCGACCTGGTGGTAGATCATCACCTTGGCCGGCAGGCCGTGCGCGTCGGCCAGCGCCCCGAGGTACCGCGCGACCCCGTCGAGCTCGGCGCCGGTCGTCCGGCCGAACTTCTTGCCCGGGATGACGCCCGGTTCGACGGCCCACTCGGGGTCGAGCGCGACGCCGACGTCGGGCTCGGTCAGCCAGCGCTCGTAGGCCTGGACCTCGGGCAGGAAGTCGGCGCGGCCGGGCTGGATGTTCAGCAGCAGCAACCCTTTCAGCGCCCGGGCGGCGTCGAGGTACTCGCGCACGGTGTCGTCCTGGCAACGGCTGCGGAACATGCCGTCCTCGCCCGGCGAGCGGTGCACGGTGGTGGCGATCAGCTCGACGACCGGGGTGATCGGCCGTCCCGCCGGGAACGCCTGGATCTGCCGGCGCAGCGCCCGGCTCGCTTCCGTGAGGTCGCCGGTCATGCGGCCGAGCGCCTTCGCGCCCGGGGCGCCGCAGAAGCCGACGAGGAGGCTTTTCTCCAGCGGATTCGGGGGTGGGGCCGGGGGCGCGGCGGCGACGGCCGCCGGGGCCGGCACAGCCAGCGCCTTCCCCCGTTGCAGTGCACCACACGCACTCGTGGCGAAGCCCGCGAGAGCGGCGGTGAGGACCAGGCGTCGATCGAAGGTTCGTTCGGCGAAGACCGCCTTTTTCGGGACCATCGCGGGGAAATACCCAGCGGTGATCTTCGGCAAACGCGTTTTCCGCGGATCACCGGATCGTGCGTGATCGGTTTTCGAGCAGGTGGTCCTGGCCTGCGGATCCGAGGTTTTCCGAGCGGTGGCAGGCGATCCCGGGTTCACCCGACCCGGTGGCCCGGCCCGCATCCGCGGCGGCCCGGACGCACACTTCCCCGCATGCGTTGCCTTTCCCGGTTCGGTGCCGGGTTCACGACCCTCCTCGCCCTGGCGGCCTGCAGCGGCCAAGCACCCGTCGCCCCGGCGCCCGCACCGCCGCGGCCGGCGCCCGCCACCGCGCCGGTCCGCATCACGCCCGCGGCCGCCCGGCAGGTGGGCGCGGACGAGCTCGGCCGGGTGCCGGTGCTGATGTACCACCGTCTCGTCGCGCAGCCGAAGTCGGTCTACGAGCGCACGCCCGCGGACTTCACCGCGGAGCTGGAGCGGCTCGCGGCCGAGGACTACGTCCCGGTCACCACGGCGGAACTGGTTTCCCGCAAGCTCGACGTCCCGGCGGGCGCGCACCCGGTGGTCCTGACGTTCGACGACGGCGACCCGAGCGTGTTCCGCCTGACGCCGCAGGGGCAACCCGAGGCGGGCACGGCGATCCGCATCCTGCTGGACGTGGCGGCCGCGCACCCGCGGTTCCGCCCGGTGGCGAGCCTGTACGTCAACGAGCACCCGTTCGGCGGCGACCCGGACGGGCGCGCGCTGCGCTGGCTGACCGAGCACCACTTCGAGATCGGCAACCACACGCGCCACCACACGAACCTGCGCACGGCAACGGAAGCCGCGGTGACGACGGCGATCGCGGAGGAGGACGCGCTGATCCGCCAGGCGGTCCCGGGCTACCGGCCGACGACGCTGGCCCTGCCGTACGGGAGCAGTCCCCACCGGAAGGACCTGGCGCTGCAGGGCCCGGGCTATTCCTACGGCGGCGCGCTGCTGGTGGGCGCGGGCCCGGCGCCGTCACCGTGCTCGGCGAAGTTCGAACCCGGCGCGATCCCCCGCATCCGTTCGCAGTCGACGGGCAAGGAGGCGGAGTACGGATCGTCCCACTGGCTCGACGAGCTGGACTCCCCGACGGGCCACCGCTACACGTCCGACGGCGACCCGTCGACGGTGTCGTACCCGCGGTCCGAGGGCTCGGTGGCGCCGGAGTGTGCGAGCGTGGCCCTTGCCTACTGAACGCCACCCACTGGCGCGCGTGGACTGGCTCCCCCAGCCGCGACGCCGCCCGGCACAGTCCGGCCACGCAGCACCGAGGACGCATCGAATCCCGCCTTTGACGGGCCGGCCGGCCCCGGCGCGGCAGGGCGAGGAGAGCGCGACGGCGACTCGGACGGCGGCGGGTCCGGTCTCGCCGCCGGTGCCGCGGAGGTCGGCTGAAGCCGCGGCGCCAGCGCAGGCCGCGGCCCCGGCTGCGGCCCCGGCGGACCCGAGCCAGGCGCCTGCACCCGTGCGGCCGCCGGCGGGCGAAGATGAGGCTTCCGCGGCGGCCACCGCGGCCCCGAGCCAGACTCTCGGGCCGCAGGTCTGGCCTTATGCCGAAGAAGCAGCACCTGCGCATGCGGCCCCGGGCGAGGACGCTGCGCCGCAGCGGTGGCACCCGGACGAAGAGGGGGCCGCGGCCTCTGCGCCAGCGGCCACGGCGCCAGCAAGCCAGGCCCTCGCGCCACAGGCTTGGCCCTCCACCGGAGAAACGGCCGCGGCCCCTGCACTGTCGGCCGCGGCGGCCACCGCGCCAACGAGCCAGGACCTTGCGCCCCCACCTTGGCCCTCCACGGGAGAAGCGGCACCAACGCATGCCGCCCCAGGCCAGGGTCTTGCGCCGCAGCCGTGGATCTCGACCGAAGAACCGGCCCCGGGCCTCGCACCCCAGGCCGCGGCGGCCACCGTGGCCTCGAGCCAGACTGCCGTGCCGCAGACCTGGCCTTCCACCGAAGACCCGGCACCGGCACATGCGACCCCGCGCGAGGAGCCTGCGCCGCAGCCGTGGCGCCCGAACGGAGAGGTGGCTGCGGCCCCGAGCCGGACTGCCGTGCCGCAGACCTGGCCCTTCACCGAACAACCGGCCCCTGCGCCGGAGGCCGCGTCGACCACCCCGGCCCCGACCCAGCCAGATGCACCGGTGCGGTGGCCTTCGAGCGAAGAAGCGGCATCAGTCGCCGCGTCGTGGCCATCGGACGAAAGCACAGCAGCCACCCCCGCCCCGACGCGCCGCCCCTCTACCGAAGAAACCGTGGCGCCTGCACCAACTTCCCCAGAGACCCAAGCCGAGCCAAGCCGCGCGGCGCACCCGGCCACGGCAACGCCGGACCCCGGGCCCGAGCCACGCACCCCAGCCGAGGCCGCCCAGGAATCGCCGGCCGAGCCGAAGGCGGAATCCGAGGAGACCGCAACGACGCACCCGGCGGAAGCCGAAACCCCGGCTCCCCGGCTGCCGCGGGCCCTCGCCGTCGCGCCCGCGATCTCCGTCGGGCCGCCCGCGCCGCGGGTTCCGCGGGCCGCCGCTGCTGCGCCCGAACCGGCCGTTGCCCTGCCCCGGGCCGCGGCCGCCGCGCCCGTTCAGGGTGACTGGTGGCCGCCGGCCGTGCTCGTGTTCGCCGTTGCCCTTGCCCTTGCCCTGCTGCTCACTCCGGAAGCCGCGCAGCCTCGGCGGATCTCCGGGGTCGCCGCCGCCCTGCCCGCCACCCGGACCAGCGCCCCCGAACCGGCGCCCGAGCCGGCCGCCCTGCCCGACGGGGTGCCGGTCACCGAGACCGGGGCCGGAACCTGGCACGTCGTGCCCGGCGGTGGTCACGACATCGGCTCCGGGGACAAGCTCCTCACCTACACCGTCGAAATCGAAGACGGCGTCGACCTTCCCGCCTTCGACCACGACGTCGACGTCATCCTCGCCGACCCGCGCGGCTGGACCAGCCTGGGAGCCGTGACGTTCCGGCGGCTCGGTGCCGCGGACGCCGACCCCGACGTCCGGATCAGCCTCACCACTCCCGGGACCGCGCGGCGCCCCGACCTCTGCGGCTTCAGCATCCCCTTCGACTCCTCGTGCCGCCTCTCCCACGACCACCGGATCGTCGTCAACCTCGCCCGCTGGCTGCGCGGGGCCCACTCCTACGACGGCGACCTGGCCGGCTACCGGACCTACGCCATCAACCACGAGATGGGGCACGCGCTCGGCCTCGGCCACGTCGGCTGCCCGGCCCCCGGAGCGCCGGCGCCGGTGATGATGCAGCAGACCTTCGGGCTCTCCAACACCTACCTCGCGAACCTCAACCGCACCGAACCCGGGGCGGCCACCAAGGTCCGGCCCGACGGCGCCGTCTGCCGCCCCAACCCCTGGCCGAGCTGAATGGTTTGGACCGCCATCGCGCTGGGTACTCACTCCGCTACTTCTGGGAGGGGTGCGCAATGGTGCGGAAACTTCTGGCCGGTGCCGGTGTGGTCCTGCTGCTCGCCGGGTGCGGCGGCGTCGGGAGCGGGGGTGACACCGGCGCCGCGGCCACCCTGACGACCATGGGCTTCGGCCTCGGCGACGAGATCGCCACCACCCGGGCCGACCTGGCGGGCAAGGCCATCGCGCCGGCCACGGTGAAGATCGGCGGCAGCGCCTTCGACGCCCAGCAGTTCCTGGCCGCCGTCGCCTCGCACACCCCACCCGACCTCGTCTACCTCGACCGGCAGCTGCTCGGCACCTACGCCGCCCGCGGCACCCTCGAACCGCTCACCGACTGCATCGCCAAGCAGCACGTCGACGTCGGCCAGTACCGGCCCGCGGCCCTGAAGGAAGTCACCCTCGACGGCAAGGTCTACGGCCTGCCCGAGTTCTACGACAACCGCGTCCTCCTGGTCAACGACGCCGCCGTCCAAGCGGGCGGGCTCACCCCGCAGGACATCACCCCCGCCGACCGGGCCGGGCTGACCACCGCCGCGCAGAAACTGACCACCCGCACGAACGGCGCCCTGTCGCGGATCGGGTTCGACCCGAAGATCCCCGAGTTCCTCCCGCTGTGGGCGAAGGCCAACGGCGTGCAGATGCTGAGCGACGACGGCCGCACCGCGCACCTCGACGACCCGCGGCTGGCCGAAGCCCTGACCTACGCCAAGTCGCTGATCGACGTCCAGGGCGGCTGGGGCGCGGTGAAGGCGTTCCGGGATTCGTTCGACTTCTTCGGCGAGAAGAACCCGTTCAAGCAGGGGCAGCTGGCGGCCACCCTGATGGACGACTGGTACCTCAACGTCCTCGCCAACTACTCCCCCGACGTGCGGGTCTCCGCCGCGCCGTTCACCGACACCGCCGGCACCCCGATCGACTGGGTCACCGGCAGCGCCTGGGTCATCCCCGCCGGCAGCACGCACAAGGACCAGGCCTGCACCTGGATCAAGACGATGACCGACGCGCCGAGCTGGGTCGCGGCCGCCAAAGCCCGTGCGGAGAAACGGAAAGCCGCCGGCAAGGCGTTCACCGGCGTCTACACCGGCAACCGCGTCGCCGACCGGGACATCTTCGGCAGCCTCGTGCAGCTGAAGGACCGGCCGGCGTTCGACGCCGCGGTCCGGACGGTCCTGCAGGCGCAGGACAGCGCCTTCACCATGCCGGCGTCCCCGGCCGGCTCGGAGTTCAAGACGGCGTGGCAGAACGCCGTCAACCGGGTGCTGTCGGGCGAACAGCGGCCCGCCGACGCCCTGCGGCAAGCGCAGCAGGAAGCCCAGCGCGCGCTGGACGCCGCGGCGGCGCACCGGTGAAGCGGCGCACGAAGGAAGCTTGGGCCGCCTACGCCTTCTTGTCGCCGTGGATGATCGGGTTCGTGGTCTTCATGGCGGTCCCGATGATCGCCAGCCTGGTGCTCTCCTTCACCGACTACGACGCGCTGCGCTCGCCCGACGCCGTCGGCTGGACGAACTACCAGCGGCTCCTCGAGGACCCCGCCGTGCGCAAGAGCCTGGTCAACACGCTGGTGTACACCGTGATGTCGGTCCCGGCCACGATGGCGTTCTCCCTCGCGCTGGCCGCCCTGCTCACGCGGGCGGGCCGCCGCTCGGCCGGGTTCTTCCGCACGGTGTTCTACCTGCCCGAGATCACCCCGAAGGTCGCCGTCGGCGTGCTCTTCCTCATCCTCTTCAACGGCCAGGTCGGCCTGGTCAACGCCGTGCTGGGGCTGGTCGGGATCGACGGGCCGCAGTGGAGCACCGACGGGCCGTGGGTGAAGCCGGGGCTGGTGCTCATGCACCTGTGGTCGGTGGGCAGCACGGTGATCATCTACCTGGCCGCGCTGCGCGGGGTGCCTCGGGAGCTGTACGAAGCCGCCGAACTCGACGGCGCGTCGGCGTGGCAGCGGTTCCGGCGGATCACCGTCCCGATGATCAGCGGGGCGCTGTTCTTCACCCTGATCGTCCAGACCATCGCGGCACTGCAGTCGTTCGACGAGGCCTACACCGCCTTCTACGGTTCGGCGGCGTCGGCAACCTACAGCAACGACGCCGCGCTGTTCTACCTGATCTACCTGTTCCAGCAGGCGTTCGAGTTCCTCCACCTCGGGTACGCCTCGGCGATGGCGTGGCTGCTGTTCGTCGTGATCCTGGCGATCACGCTGGTGCAGGTGCGGCTGAGCCGCCGGTTCGTCTACTACGAAGGCGGTGACCGGTGACGGCGCGGCGCGTGGTCCGGTGGACGGCACTGGCCGCGGCGACCGTGCTGTTCCTCTACCCGTTCGTCTGGCTGCTGAGCGCGTCGGTGAAGCCGCGCGCGCAGGTGTTCGACAACGTGCTGCTCCCCCGCACCTGGGCCTGGGACAACTACGTCGAGATCTGGCAGGCCGCGCCCGTGGCGGCCTGGCTGCTCAACAGCGTCGTGGTGTCGCTCGCGGCGGCCGTGGCCGTCACGCTGACCAGTTCGCTGGTGGCGTTCGGCTTCGCCTACTTCCGGTTCCCGGGCCGCAACGCGCTCTTCGGCCTCGTGCTGGCCACGATGATGCTGCCCGGCGCGGTCACCATGATCCCGGTGTACCTGATCTGGAACAGCGCCGGGCTGGCGCACACGCAGGTGCCGCTGTGGGCGGGGAACCTCTTCGGCAGCGCGTTCTACATCTTCCTGCTGCGCCAGTTCTTCCTCGGCCTGCCGCGCGAGGTGTTCGAAGCCGCGCGCGTCGACGGCGCGAGCCATTGGACGCTCTTCTGGCGCATCGCCGTGCCGCTGTGCCGTCCGGCGCTGATCGTCAGTTTCGTGTTCGAGCTCAAGGCCAGCTGGTCGGACCTGCTCAAGCCGCTGATCTACCTGCGCGATCCGGCGCTGTACACGCTGCCCCGCGGGCTCAAGGCGCTGTCGGACCAGTTCGGCCAGGCCGGCGAGCAGCGGTGGGAGATCGTGCTGGCCGGCAGCGTCATCACGACCGTGCCGCTGCTGATCGTGTTCTTCCTGGCGCAGCGGCAGTTCCTCGCCGGGATCACGACGGAGAGTCCCAAGCCCACCCGGTGAGCGTGGCACGCAGCAGCCGGGCCGCCGCCGGCAGGCGGTCGCCCGCCGCCCAGAACAGGGTGAGGGTGCGCCGGCAGTCCGGGCTGTCCACCGGGATCCAGCGGACCGGCACCTGCGCGGCGACGCCGCGGGCCATCGCCGGGTTGAGCCCGATGCCGAGCCCCGCGCCGATGAGTTCCTGGATGGCGCCCGGATTCGTCACCCTCGAAGACGATTTTCGGCGTCAGGCCGCGGGCGGCGAAGAGCCGGTCGAGCAGCCGCCGGTGCCAGTGTCCCGGCCGGGCGGTGACGAACGGCTCCCCGGCGAGGTCGTCGACGACGACCGAGGTGCGGCCCGCCAGCCGGTGCCCGAGCGGAACGGCCACCAGCACGGGTTCGTCGAGGAGCCGGCTCCCGGTCAGGCCCTCGTCCGGAATCGGCTGCGACGCGACGCAGAGGTCGATCTCGTGGGCCCGCAGGGCCCGCGCCATCGCGTCGGCGGGCAGCTGGTGCAGGCCCACCTCGACGTCCGGGTGGGCCCGCTTGAACGCGGCGAGCGGCCGGGTGAGCGTGAGGAAGGTTTCCGACGCCAGCCGCACGGTGCCGAAGCCCTCACCCGTCGCGTCGGCGACCGCGCGCCGCCCCGCGTCGAGCTCCCCGAGGGCACGTTCGACGTAGCCGCGGAAGAGCCGGCCGGCGTCGTTGAGGCGGAGCCGGCCGGCCCGGTCGAACAGCGGCGTGCCGAGCTCGGCCTCCAGCCGCGCGATCGTGCGGCTCAGCGACGGCTGGGCGACGCGCAGCTCTTCGGCCGCCCGGCTGAGGTGTTCCAGCCGGGCCACCACGAGGAACTGCCGCAGCGATCCCAGGTCCACGTCATGCCTTCCGCGTCATAACGCCATAGCGATATCGATCTTAGACACGATAGCGCCGCAGTCATAGCTTCGAAGTGTGGAGAAAAGCGGGAAAACGAGCTGGGCCCTGCGAGGCGTGGCGGCCGCGCACCTGGTGGCGATCGCCGGCCAGCCGGTGTTCGCCGGGGTGTACCTGAGCGGCGACTACGACGGCCTGCGGCTGCACGCGACCGGCGCCGACGTCGTCACGTCGCTCGGTTACGTGCAGCTGGTCGTCGCGGTCGTGGTCTGGGTCCGGCTCCGCCGGGCGTGGCCGTGCCTCGCCACGACAGCGGTGGTGGCCGCGGAGACGGCCCAGTACTTCGCCGGCCTGGACGGTGCGCTGTGGCTGCACCTGCCGCTGGGCGTGCTGACGCTCGCGGGGCTGGTCGTGCTGGTCCTCGCCCTGTGGCGCCGGTCGTGGGGGGTCGTCGATGCGTGACGGGTTGTCCCGCCGCCAGGTGCTGCGCCTCGGCGGCGCCTTCGGGCTGCTGACCGCCGCCGGGCTGTCCACGGCGGCCGCGCTGGCCCGGCGGCCCCCGGTCACCGGCGCCGAACTCCGCAGCGCCGTACCGCTGCCGCCCCCGTTCGAAGTGCCGCTGCCGGTGCCCGCGGCGCTGGCGCCGGTGGCCCCCGGCCGCTACGAAATCACCCAGCGCGTCGCGGAAGTCGAGATCCTGCCCGGGATCCGGACACCGATGTGGACCTACGGCGGCACGTTCCCGGGCCCGACGATCGAGTCACGCCGGGGCCGGGCGATCACCGTGACCCACCGCAACGAGCTGCCCGTGCCGACCGTGGTGCACCTGCACGGCGGGCGGACGCCGGCGGACTCCGACGGCTACCCGACCGACCTGGTGCTGCCCGCGGGCTGGACGGCGGGCCACCACGCCATGCCCGACCCGCGGGCCGTCCGGACGCGCCTCACCCGCAGCTACACGTTCCCGCTCGACCAGCGGCCGGCGCTGCTGTGGTACCACGACCACCGGATGGACTTCACGGCTCCGGCGCTCTGGCACGGCCTCGCCGGGCTCCACATCGTGCGCGACGACGCCGAAGAAGCACTCGGGCTGCCGTCGGGCCCGCGGGAACTGCCGCTGCTGATCACCGACCGCGCGTTCGCCGCCGACGGCAGCCTCGACTACCCGTCGGTCGACGGCACGCTGCGGGAGCGGCCGGGCGTGCGGGAGAGCTTCGCGGGCGGGGTGCTCGGCGACGTCATCCTGGTCAACGGCGCGCCGTGGCCGGTGCACGAGGTCGACGCGGCCCGCTACCGGCTGCGGATCCTCAACGCGTCGAACGCCCGCCACTACGAACTCGAGGCGGTCGCCGACGACGGCCGGCCGCTCCCCCTCGTCCAGGTCGGCGCCGACCAGGGGCTGCTCGCCGCGCCGGTCACCCACGCGGCCCTGCCGGTCGGGCCGGCCGAACGCCACGACGTCGTCGTCGACTTCGCGGGCGTCCCGGTCGGCGGCCGGGTCCGGCTGCGCAACCGGCTGGGGTCGGGGCGCACCGCCGAGGTGATGGCCTTCCGGGTCGCGCGCCGCGCCCGGGACGACAGCCGCGTTCCCCGGGTGCTGTCGGCGGATCTCCCGTCCTGGGACCGGCCCGTCCGGGTGCGCGACTTCGCCTTCCGCGCCGGGCGGACCGGCGGCGGGCACGGCTGGCTGATCGACGGGCGGCCGTTCGACCCGGCGCGCACGGATGTCACCGTGTCCCTCGGGGACGTCGAGGTGTGGCGGCTCGTCGCCGACGTCCACCACCCGGTCCACCTGCACCTGGCGGGTTTCCGCGTGCGCTCGCGCGGCGGGCGGCCGCCGCTGCCGCACGACGCCGGGCTCAAGGACACCGTCTCGCTGCGCCCGGGGGAAGCGGTGGAGATCATAACGCGCTTCGACGGCTACCGCGGCCGTTACCTCTTCCACTGCCACAACGCCGAACACGAGGACATGGGCATGATGGCGAACCTCGAAATCATCTGACACGCGCTGTCGCGCTTCGTCACCCGGTCGAGGCGTTCACGGTCTCGGACGAGGGGCGGTGACCCGGGACGGACCACCTGCGGCACGAGTCCCACTGGGCCGGACGGGCCACGACAGCGGAGCAGGGGTGAAGCTTCTTGTCCCTGTGAAACTCCCGCCACTAGCGTTTCCGGTGAGGGAAGCCCGGAGGGATCCCTTGCCTGCCAAGGAAACGACGAGGAGTTCAATCGATGACCGCTCTCGAGAAGCCCGTGACCCGGACCGCGTACCAGCAGTCGGTCGCCGACTACTGGAACGCGGAGAAGGATCCGGTGAACCTCCGCCTGGGCGACGTCGACGGCCTCTACCACCACCACTACGGCCTCGGCGACTACGACCCGGCCGTGCTCGAGGCCCCGGCCGCCACGCGCGACGAGGCGATCATCGCGGAGATGCACCGGCTCGAAACCGCGCAGGCGGACGTCCTCCTCGACCACCTGGGCCCGATCACGCCGGAGGACCGGCTGCTCGACGCCGGCTGCGGCCGCGGCGGCACGAGCGTCATGGCCCACCTGCGGTTCGGCTGCCAGGTCGACGGGATCTCCATTTCGGAGCAGCAGGTCGGCTTCGCCAACGAACACGTGCGGCAGCGCGGGATCGACGGCTCGGTGCGTTACCACCTGCGGAACATGCTCGACACCGGCTTCGAATCCGGGTCCTTCCAGGCCATCTGGAACAACGAGAGCACGATGTACGTCGACCTGCACGAACTGTTCGCCGAGCACGCGCGGCAGCTCAAGCCGGGCGGGCGGTACGTGACGATCACCGGGTGCTACAACGACGTCACGGGCGGCCGGTCGCGGGCGGTGAGCCAGATCGACCAGCACTACATCTGCAACATCCACGCCCGCGGCGACTACTTCAAAGCGTTGGCGGCCAACGGGTTCGTGCCGATCAACGTCGTCGACCTGACCGCGGCGACGATCCCCTACTGGGAGCTGCGGGAGAAGTCGTCGGTCGCCACCGGCGTCGAAAAGCCGTTCTTGACCGCCTACCGCGAAGGCAGTTTCCACTACCTGCTGATCGCCGCCGACCGCGTCTGAGGCGGGCGGGGTGATCGGGGAGAGCACCACTTGTCCACAGTGGAACATCGGGAACACCGGGACCATCGGAAACCCCGGGATCACCGGCGGGCTGCCGGCGGCGCCGTTCGGGCTCGGGACGTCGGCGGCGCGGATCGCGACGCAGTTCGCGCCGTCGCCCGGGCAGGACCCGGCGTACGCGTACCTGCCGTGGGGTGACGGCAGCGCGTCGCCGTTGTACTGCCCGGTCGTCGGCCGCGTGGACGACGGCCTGGCCGCGGAGGTCGACCGCCGGCTGGTCACCTGGGCGGAGGGCTGCGGGTTCACCGGCAAGGGCCTGGAGCAGATCGCCGGGGCCGGGTTCGGGCGGCTGGCGATGCTGGCCCACGCCGATTGCGACGACCCGGACCGGCTGCTCGTCGCGGCGCAGCTCAACGCGGTCTGGTGGGCGGCCGACGACTACTACGCCGACGACAGCACGCTCGGCGCGGCCCCGACCGAGCTCCCGCCGCGGCTGGCGCTGGTGATGGCGGCCATGGACCCGGTCGCCCCGGCCGGGGAGTTCACCGCCCCGCTGGAAGAGGCCCTGCGCAGCGACCCGATCCTCGTCGGGCTGCACTCGGCGATCGGCCACCTGGGCCGGCACGGCTCCCCGGTGCTCGTGCAGCGCGTCTGCTACGCCACGTTCTCGATGTTCGTCAGCTGGGACGCCTACGCGGCGTGGCGCCACACCGGGCGCTACCCGCCGGCGTGGGAGTACCTGGCCGCCCGTCAGCACGACAGCTTCTACACGTCGATGACCCTCGTCGACGCCGTCGGCGGCTACGAGCTGGCCGCGCCGTTCTACTACGACCCGCGGGTGCGCGAGGCGCTGATGCGGGCCGGGACGGCGTCGGTGCTGGTCAACGACCTGCACTCGGTGGCCAAGGACGCCGCCGACGAAAAACCGGTCTGCAACATGGTGCTGCAGATCGCCGCCGACCGGGGTTGCCCGGTCGACGAGGCGGTGGAGGCCACCGTCGCACTGCACAACAAGATCGTCCACGAGTTCGAGGACGGCCACCGGGACCTGATGGCGGTGCCGTCGCCGGAGCTGCAGCGTTTCCTCGTGGGTGTCCGTTCCTGGATGGGTGGCGGTTTCACCTGGCACGCCACCAATCCCCGCTACCACTGATAGGGGTTTTCGCTGTGACTGTCACCGACCCGGTGGAATCCGAGCAGGCACCGTCGAGCCTGGGGCGGGCGGCGGCCCGGACGCTGGCCACGACGACCAAGTCGGTCCCGCAGATGCAGGGCATCTCCTCC
>NZ_JAEBEI010000033.1:0-55595 GCF_046548775.1 Amycolatopsis sp. cmx-4-61
CCCGTCATGACGACCTCCCTGCAGTGGGGCGTCAGCCCCTATCACCGCGAACGAGCCCACACCGCCCTGCCGGGAACCGACGTCTCGGTCTGCACCCGGCACCTGCGCCAGGGACAGCTCATCCTCGAGTCCCTCACGACGCACCGCCCCGCAGATCTGCGGATCTGTCCGGAATGTGCCGTCGACACCCTGGCGATGCTCTGCCCCACCCCGTCACCGCAACCCCGTAGCCCAGCCCACGCGATCGTCACCACCCCCACGCGCTGGAACCGGTCGCCCAGTGAGGAGGACGATCATGGATTAGGTGCTAAACGTGACGTTGCGGACCGCGGTGCTCACCCGTCTGGACTACCTCGACTCCCTCGCCCGCGACGCCGACGAGCCATCCAAGGCCGTCCTTGCCGACACGGTGATCGCCCGGCTGACAGCTGCCTGGCGAGAGCTGCTGGCAGCGCACGAACCCGACCACCGCGGCCGGTGCCGCGCGTGCGCATCGCGATGGGCGCTGCGCCGCGCGGAGTGCTCGGTATGGCGAACCGCGCACCGACATCTGGTCACCGACCCGGCACGGCAATCCGTCACCAGAGGCGGATCGGTAGGCCGTCATCAACTCCGATCAGCCTGACCACCCGTGGCGACATTGCCCTTCCGGTGTTGCTCGCACCGCACGGTCTGGTGACGTCCGTGCGCGTCCCGGCCAATGTCCCTGCCGCACAACTGACTTGACCTGATCCCTCGCTCGCTTTCACACCTGGTCAGACCATGGAGACCCAGTCGACGCATACTGCTTCGACTGGGTCGAAGTTTGCCATCCACCCTGCGAATCCGACCTCATCCAACCCAACAGCCATAGCACGGATAGGCTGGTAAACGGATCGACGGCGTGCCTACACCGGCAATGGCCGTCTCCGGCTGGTGCCTCCGTAGTCAAAGGTCAGAAGTCGGCTCAGATGTTGGTTTTTGTCTGAGGCCCAACCTCCACTCCGGATTCGTGACGCCAAGCTCGGTTCGTATTAAGGTGTACAAAGACTCTCGCTGCAAAACCAACTTCTGGAGATACTTTGATGCGCTTTCGGTGTTGTCACTCTTATATTGGGGTGAGCTGAGCAAGTCGAGTGACTCGAAGCACTTCTGGTAGACGTCGGCGTCTGCAATTATTCGCAGGCTATCCATGGCATGGAGTGCATTCTCGAAGCTCTCCTCGAAGCGCTTCAAGGGTTCCACGGCGCTTGCGTCGTCTCGTTCCTTGAGTGCCAGCATGGAGGCAGCGCCGTGCATCTTGTCGTAGGCCGCCAGGAAGTCTTGATATGCGACCAGTAGGCGCTCGCGGAGGTTGAGGCCAAGTTCATGACGGCGTTGCTCGTTCGCCCGGGTGACCTCTCGTTGCCATCGCAGTTCTTCGCGTTCGAGTTCACGTTTCCATCGAACTTCTTCTCTGTCGCGCTCACGATCCCAGCGCGCGTCGTCGCGCTTAGATGACGTCTTTTGGCCAAGCCATGCGCCAAACACTGTTCCAGCCGGAACCGCGAGCACAAGCAATACGCCTAGCCATGTAGGTACCTGAAGTCCTTGTCCTTGCATGGCCTGACGATAGCCGACCAGTCGCGTGGAACGGGGAGCGCCACGACCTTGAATATCGAACATCCCAGCCCTGATCAGTGGATCACTCACGTGTCGTGGCAGTGGATGTGGAAATCCGCGCCGCCGGGTTCGGCTAGGCGGACGCGACCGACGCGCCCCGATACCTAGACGATAAGGATCGCTACGTCGGCGAGGACGGCGAGATCGACGCCGCCGCCGTCACCACCGACCTTGGCGCGGTGCTGCTCGGCCGCCCACGCCTGGCCCGCGCCGATGCCCCGACGCCGGGGCGACACCCGGCGCTGGCTCCGTCGCAGGCCGCACCCGCCAGGCCGGGGCCGCCGGCTACAACGCCAGATCGCCGAGGCGGAGAAGAACGGCGACTGGGCCACCGCCATCACTTTGAAGAATCAGCGCCCGGCTGAACAAGCTCCCCGCGATCCTCAAGCTAGTGAAGATCACACCTTTTGGAGTCGTAGGATATGCGCATCTGTGCAGAATATGAAATATTGGTGTTCGTTCCGTCGATCAAGGTCAAGGTTAAGGGCTCGGCATCCAAAGGGATTTGGCCAATGAAGGCTATGATACCAGACCTGCTCTGTTCGCTGGGTATTATGGCAGGCCAATCGCTAAGCATGGGATAGAATGTTTTCCCAGTTTCTGTGGATAGCTGGGATTGATTAGCGGGAAGGTTAAGGGTTCCGCGCAGTGCAGATACGGCGACACTGATCTTTGTGTAGTGCTCGGTTAGTTCTACGGAGGCGATCTTTATGTCTGCCGTTCCTGCTTCGCGGTCTCCTGGCGACTTTTCCAGGGTTTGAGCTAGATATCTGCACCCGTGCTCGTCGCTGGCGGGCGGAAGAAGATTCGGGGACGGATTGCTCGTCCCCGGTGAGTCGCCGCGTCCGCTGGTCGCGGCGAGGGTAACTATGACGGAAATTGTCATTAGGCTGACCATGACCACTGTCATCGACAGCAAGGTTCTCCTGTTGAGCGGCTTCCCCCAGTTGCTGATAAGCGACTTTATTCCGAGTGCACCTGCCAATGTTGCTAGTACTACGACAATCAACTTGAATGGACTTGTGAGTAGTACTACTACTGCCGAAACGTCCGCAATGATCCCAAACAGAGGCCACGGGTCCTTGGCGAGATTTCGCGACGAATCCGTCTCGGCCGCTGGCTCGCGACCAGCATCCACGCCGTCTGACATCTGCACCTCCGGGCCCACCTACGAGCTAAGTCGCTTCGTCAGCGCCTTGTGTTACGCCTCTGAGCCGCCTCGTTTGTGGACTGACAAATTAAGGCTGGAGTGATTCATGCCAGGTGTTGCGGCAATCGCTGTTCTGGAGGCCCTGTTCGCCGATGCCGGGACGTCGCCCTCCTGCCTCGCAGCGGTCGTCGAGGGCCGTGACTTGCCGACCTAGTACTGCAACGGCAGTTAGGTGAGTGGGTAGCTGCGGCGTTTCTAGTGGCGTTCTGCTCGACAGCAAGTGGAGTACGCGGTCCGAATTGCTCGGCGGTGCGCCGGGCGGCATCGACGTAGGGCAGATCTTGCGCGACTGGCACGCCCGTCACGGCCCGGACGGCCGCTGGCGCCTACTGGTGACTGAGGCCGAGGACGATAACGTGGTCCTGGATGAGGTCGAGGAGGCTTGACCGCTGGTTTCGGTGGGCTGCGGGGATATTTCAGATGGTAGTAATTGATTGTGTCAATATCACTAGTCCAGACTGCTCTCATCAGTGCCGCGACCGCCGCAGTGGTGACTATGTTGGTCGAGTATGCAGCCAAGCCTCGCCTCGAAGCCAGGAAGGATCGCGTGGTCGAACGCATGAGGCTTCGGCGCCAGATGGAAGCCCGGCTCCTCTCGCTTCCCTACGACCTCATGTACCTTTACGGGTTGGAGTCGGCCAGTGTGGGTTGGTTCATGGGTGCCCAGAACCTGGAGAGCATGAGCGAGGAGTGCGGCCAGCTCTACGTCGAGTTCGGGAAATTCAGTGAGGGGCTGCCGAAACGCCAGAGAGATGTGGTCGGCGGATACCTGTTGCAGCTCTCGTCAACTCTGATCGCGTTGCAGTACCACGTCTTCATGTACAAGGAGACCGGCATCATTGATCAGCTGGTTCGCGATAAGGAGGTCGAGAAGGTTGGCACCGCTGATCATATTCACATGATGGTCGACACCATTTACGAATGCCTTGCTGGTGCCTACAGTGCGCTTGTTCTCTCGCCTGGGCGTCCGCTGCGATACATGCGGCGAATGCGCAAGTTGGCCCAGGATCAGAAACAAAAGGCTGCAAGGTTCACAAAGGACGACGCCGGCGCAGTCGACGCCGAGCCGTCAATGTCCACCGCAGACACAGAGGTCGGCAGCGGCGACTGAAGAGTGAGCCGTGGCCCTGGGGTCGGCGGCTGCTGAGCTGAACCGGGCCAGGCGCATGCCCCGTATGACGAATGCCTTTCTGTGCTCAGTGGTTCGAGAGCCGTGCTGCCCGCGGCAATGCTGCCTGGAGGTTGCGAAGCAAGCACCGCGCTGTCCCGAGGGTTGCTGCACTCGGGGCAGCGCGGCGGCGCGGTTGGCTGACTGCTTAACCAGCCCACGAGGTCACGTTTACCCGCACCTAAGACTCGTACACCCTTCAGGCACAGCGCATCGCTTGCTCAGCGCTTCACTGCCCCCTGCTGGGCAACCGCATGAGCGCTCGTGTGCTCCTGTGGCCACAGCAGCCCGCCCTGCGGCACGTGACGGCTGTTCGCTTCACCTTCGCGTCCGCTGTCCCCGGTGTTGGCCTCGGCGGTGCGGGTGGTGTGAAATCTGGTCGTGACGTCATGGAGAGGACCGGGCGATCCCGCCACCGAGGTGGATCAGTTGAAGGAGGCGCTGGCGACGCAGCCGGTGATCGAGCAGGCGAAGGGGATGATCATGCTGGTGCGCACCTGCACCTCTGATGAAGCCTTCGTCGTTCTGCGAGAGGTATCCCAGCACAGCAACGTAAAAGTGCACGACGTCGCCGCGGTCATCGTCGCGGCCGCCAGTCGCGCCGAGCAGCCCGCCGGATTGGCCGGCCTGGACCAGCAGGCGATCACGGTGGTGCTGGACGAGGCCCGGCGGCGGGGACTCGACGCGGCATTCGGCTGACAGCAGTCCGTCCGCGCCGCGCGCGGCGCGGACGGATCGGTGGAGGCGCTGCTGGGTGACGGAGCCCCGGGGATATCGCTCCGGCGCGCGGGTGTCGCCTAGTTCACAGGGTGACAGGTTCGTGGTGGAGCTGCATCGTTTGTTCCTCGGTTGTACCGGCGTGGTCCTGCGGTTCGCAAGCCGGCGCGTCCGTGACTCGCCCCCCGGACGGGGCGTGAAGGGGCTGGACTCGAGCACCGGCGGTCTGGCCTCACGGTTGGTCCGAGGAGGCGTTGACGTTGTCTTCCGCGTTCGTCCCTCGCCCGCGGCGCCGATGGGTGTTCTGACCGGCGGCGTCGTTCACGGTGACCGGCACAGCCGTGACGGCCCACCCGGTCAGAGCTGCGCCGCCGCTTCAGCAGTAGATCCGCACGCGCGTGGTCATTGTGCGGTCGGTGTCTTGGCCGGGTCGGTAGCGGAGTTCTTGACGGTGGTGAGTTCGGAGGGTTCTGCGGGCACGACGCGGTTGCGGCCGGTCTTTTTCGCGTGCAGCAGTGCCCGGTCGGCGGCGAGGAGCAGCTCGTCGGCGGTGTTGCCGGTTTGGGGGAAGGAGGCGACGCCCATGGAGGTGGTTACTCCGTGCAGAGTGTGCTGTTTGCCGTCGCTGGTCGCGGTCAGGATGATCGGTGTGCCGGCGAGTCGAGACCGGATGCGTTCGGCGACGTCGAGCAGTTGCTGTTGTCCGAGGTTGGGCAGCATGACGGCCAGTTCGTCGCCGCCCCAGCGGGCTACGAGGTCCCAGGAGCGGACTTCAGCCTGCACAAGGTTGGCGATGACCTGGATGGCCTGGTCTCCGGCGGGGTGGCCGTAGACGTCGTTGATCTCCTTGAACCGGTCCAGGTCCAGGAACAGCACACCGACTGGGGTGCCGGCGAGCTTGGCGCGGCGCAGCGCGGCGGCCAAGGCGTCGGACCAGTAGACGGGTGCGGCCAGGCCGGTTTTCTGGTCGGTGCGGGCTTGGCGCATGTACTGAGGCAGCAGCAGGTCGCGGTGCACGCACAGCACGGCCAGCATGGGCGCGGGCAGCACCCACGGGGAGTGCACCAGCACGACCGCCATGGTCACCCCGAGACCGAGCGCGGGGGCGACGACCAGCTGGTCGGCGGGGTGCCCGAGGGCGGCTTTGGCGCTGATGCGCTCGTCGGAGGACAACAGGATCGCCAGGACGACGAGGGCGTAGTTGGTCAGCCACCAGGCCGCGGCCGCGGCGGTCACCATGAGCAGGGACCAGGCGCTGGTCGGCAGGTGCGGCGCGGTGACGAGGCCGCCGGCGCGCAGGACGGCTTCGGCGGTGGCGGAGGCGATCACGAAGGTGCTCGCGGAGTAAACCTTGCGGACGGCGACCGCCGGGCCGTAGACCCGCAGCCAGCAGTACAGGTAGGAGATGACGGTCAGGGCGATGACCAGCGGCAACGGCACCAACAGCACCGCGGCGAAGACCCACAGAGACTTCAGGTTGGTGTAGGGCGAGTGTTTGGGTGCCTGTTCGCGGCGTCGCTCGATGGTGCGCGCGGCTTCCAGGTGCACGATGGACGCGGCCGTCAGGACGGCGAACCAGATCAGCTCACGCCGGCTGATCGCGGCCTCGGCCGAGGCCAGGACGGTGATCGCGATGGCCACGGCGTTCACCGTGAGCACGACGTGGATTGCTGATCGCGGCAGTGACCACAACCGCCACCGGCTGGGTATCCACCCGCTACATGGAGCCTTCATGCTGTATCCGTCCCTCCCCGGTCGTACACAACTGTCCACGGTAACCGCCGTGTCACCGACTGTCGATAGTCGCTGCAGGTCAGGCGGCTGGGGAAACACCGACAGGAGGCACACGATGAGCAACGCACGCGGCAACGAGTGGACCCGGCTCCCGGGCAACGAGTGGACCCGTTTCCTCGGCAACGAGTGGAGCGCGGCCGCGCACGGCAACGAGTGGTCCCGCCACGGCAACGAGTGGCAGCGCGGTAACGAATGGGGCCGCTGACCGCCCCCGTCGACACATGGATGCGGGGGTTCCAGCCGGCTATTCGGCGGGTGTGGCGCGGCGCGCGCGGTTCCACGCGGCGCCCGCCAGCCCGGCGGCCACCACGCCGAGCCCACCGGCACCGGCCAGCGCCGCGGACGGAGCCACGACGGTCGCGGCCAGCCCGGCCAGGGCGATCCCGAGACCCTGGCTGGTCATCAGCACGGTCGCGGCCAGCCCGTAGGCCTGGGCGCGGTGCTGGTCGGGCACGGTAAGGGTGAACTCGGCTGAGGCCGGCAAGTGGTACGCGCTGGCCACTCCGGACAGCAGCCACAGCACGACCGTGACCACCAGCCCCGGCCGGGCCAGGCACACCACTAGCGGCACGCACGCCGCCATCGCCAGCGGCCCCAGCAGCTGCGACCGCAACTGCGGCCGCAGCCGGCTGATCAACGCCATCCCGAGCACCGCTCCGGCCGGGCTCGCCGCCAGCAGCACCCCGACCGCATCGGCTGATCCACCGATCTGGGCCGCGTACGGCGCGGCCAGGCCTTCCACGGTCACGTAGAACCCGGCGACCGCGGCCAGCGCGACCAGCGCCCGCAGCCGCGGTGTGCGCGTCACCAGGCGTGATCCGTCCACCAGATCCCGTCGCCAGCGGACCAGCCCGCCAGCCCCGACCGCCGCGCCGGTCCCCGTGGCGTTCGGCGCGGGCCGCTCGCGCACCCCGAGACGGATCACCGCGGCCGAAACGAGGAAGCTCCCGGCGTCGGCCAGCAACGCCGTCGCCGGACCCGCGCCCCCCACCAGGGTGCCGCCGGTGGCGAACCCCACCACCTGCGACAGCTGCACGATCGTGTCCAGCACACCCTTGCCCAGCACGTACTGCTCGCCCGGCAGTGCCGCCGCCGCGGTCGCCGCCCGCGCGGCGTTGCCCGGCGCCCCCGCCGCCTGCACCAGCACCAGCACCGCCGCCACGAGTGGCAACGCCAGCCCTGGGATCGCCATCAGCGCGACCAGCGCGGCGCGCAGCAGGTCGGCGGTGATCATGACTTGCCGTCGCGGCCACCGATCCGCCAGCCCGGACAGCAGCGGCCCGGCCAGCACCGACGGCAGGTAGGTCAGCGCGTAGGTCGCGGCCGTCCATCCGGCCGACCCGGTCCGATCGAACACCAGTAGCGACAGAGCCACACGCGCGAACTGATCACCGGCAACCGACACGATCATGCTGGAAAAGAGCGCGCGGAACTCGCCAATCTGAAAGACCTGCCGGTAAGTCACGGACATGCGCTCAATTGTGGTCAACGTGTCCAGTGCGGGGGTGGCGCGTCGGTCGATGGAACCGCGGGCAAATCAGGCAAGCTCAAGCGGGAAGCTGGGCGAGCCCGGCGATGACGAGATCGTGTTCCGGGCCATCAGGGGCGTCGTCGTCGGGGTTCCAGCGATTGGCCACCGTGATCCCGGGTGGGATGAGATGCAGGCCGTCGAGCCAGTCGGTGATGGTGCGGCGGCCGCGGGCGACGAGCGGGCTAGCGCTGTTTTGATAGGTGTCAATGCAGGCGCGGACTTGGTCGCGCAGGTCTGCGGGGGCGGTTTCGTCGGTGAGGTGGGATAGCGCGAGGTAGCTGCCGGCGGGAAGGCGGTCGCGGTAGGCGGCCAGTATTCCGGCCGGATTGTCCCGGTCGGGAACGAAATGCAGGACGGCGATCATGAGCAGCGCGATCGGCTGATCGAAGTCCAGCAGTTGCCGGGCGGCGGAGGCGGCGAGGATGGTGTCCGGGTCGCGCAGGTCGGCATCGATGACGGTGGTGTCGGAGTCGTCGTGCAGCAATAGGCGGCTTTGGGTGACGGCCACGGGGTCGTTGTCGACGTAGACGACCTTGACATCGGGATCGAGGGCGCGGGCGACTTGGTGGACGTTGCCGACGGTGGGGATGCCGGAGCCGATGTCGATGAACTGCCGTACGCCGCGGTCGACGAGGTGGGTGACGACGCGGCGGAGGAAGTTGCGGTTGTCCACGGCCATGGTCTTGGCGGGCGGCAGGATCTCGAGGATGCGCTCGGCGAAGGCGCGGTCGATGGGGGTGTTGGTGGAGCCGCCGAGAAACCAGTCGTATGCACGGGCGACACTGGGTTTCTCCGGGTCGACGGGACGCTCATCAGGCTGGGCGTTCTCGTTCGACACATTTTCTCCCCTCGCCGACAAAACAGGCTAGCAATGGCAAGATGCAGAAAGCATCCACCATGCAGGCGGTCACAAGATCACATCATCACTGCCGCTGGAATGGACGAGTCATGCGCTGAGAAGAGTGTGATGAAGCAGTCCGCGGTCTGACCGACTGTGACGGCGTCACTCGAACGGGTTGGTTTTGAATCGATTGGGTGACTCGATGTCAAATTTCGCCGATTTTGCCGAGTAACTGGTGACGGCGTCGCTTTCCCCCGGGCGCGCCTTTCCCGTCCCCGCAGAATCATGGAAGGACTACCCCGAGATGTCCGCGAACTGGCCGCCGCTGTTGGTGGCGGCGATGTCGGCCGCGCTGTTGTGGCGGCGCTGCCGGCCCAGCGTCGCCCGAGCCGCCCGGTGTACCGCCGCGGCCCTGCTGTCGTGGTGGGCGACTACCTTGCAAGCCCGCGCCGCCGCCCGGCTGTTGCGCGAGCTGAGCACTCCGGAAATGGCAGCGGTACGAGCGGTGGGTATGAGGTGCGGTGCACCGGGTCTGGTTTTGGCCGTGGTGCTTGGCCCGCCGCTGGCGCAGGGCGCCGAGTGACCGACTCGGCTCACCCGCCCGCACGCAGGCCTTGGACGGAGCAGGACTACATGGAGTGCTCGATGATCGTCACCGAGAAACGCCCCGGACTGACCAGCTACGTCCGCAAAATTGCTCCGGCGGTCGACCACGACAACGTCGTCGGCGAGTCCCTGCTCGCGCTGTATCAAAAGTGGGACCAGATCAGCGACGACAAGCTCAGCTGGCTGTACCGGGTTGCGCGGAACAAGGCCATGGACGCTCTGCGCGACCGCAACCACGGCCACGCCGAGATCGACGAGAATGCCGCCGGCACCGACAAGGCCGCACCACTCGGGTCCTGGACTCCGCCCAGCCCGGGAGAACGGCTGCTGTTCGTGGAGGCCATTGGCGCACTGCCCCGGCATCTGGGGCTTCCGCTGACGTTGCTGGGCAAGGGCTGGCGGGTGGAGGAGATCAGCGAGTACATGGGCCTGAGCATCGGAACCACGCGCGCCTACCTGACGAGAGCGAAGAAGTTCTTCAGCCATCACCTGCGCACTGACGATCCCGATCCTGCGACCCGATCCGAAGGGACCACCCGATGACCCCCTCGGCACCCCAGCCCGCCGGCCCGCGACGCTCACCCGCCGCGCGCGACCGCGGCGACCGCAACGCCGCAGGGACCGTGGAGGCCGAGCTCGATGTCCAGCTGACGCGGATCGCGACGTGGCCGGTGCCGGCTGACGCGCACATCAGCGACCCGCAGGTCGCCGCTGCCGTCGACGCCGCCGCCGCGGCCGCTGCCGACGCGGTCCTGTCCGGCCTCGACCTGACCGCCGACGACGCGATGGAATTCGGACGCCGCTGGTACCGCGCCTTGGCGGCGAGCAGCTACCTGCAGTTCCCCCGCAAGTCCGCCGAGCAGCTGTTCGGCCGCTGGACCGCTGCGTTACTGGCCGCGCTCGGTGCCCCCATCCCCGACCCCGACCGCCGCCTCGGCGCGGAACCGGCGTTGCCGACGCCAGCCCAGGTCGGCTACGAACTGGCGTATGCGCACAAGCTGACCGCCGACAGCCTCGGCACCTGCGTATCGCTGCTGTCGGATCTGGCCACCGAATACACCCCGCGCGCTCCCCGCGCGGTCAAAGCCCGGATGGTGGGAGACTTCGGCAGCGGCTTCGCCGAAGGACTGCAAGAACGCATCCGAGACGAACAAACCGCCCTGACCGCTGCCTTCCTCCACCTCAGCCCCGCCGCCGCCCTGGACGACGGGCTGCGGGCACGGCGGTTCCGCGCCGCGGGCGCCGACACCGTCACCGCCGTGCTGGCCCTCGATCCGCACGGGCGGATCGTGGAGGCCAACAGCACCGCCCAGACCCTGCTCGACCGCACCCTGGCCCAGCTGCGGGGACGCACCCTTCCTCAGCTGGCATCCTGCGCCGAGGACGCCGAACAGATCCGCCGGGCCGTGCAGACACTCCGTCGCACCGGCCCGGATCTGTCCGAGGCTGCCCAGGTCCACACCGAATTCCGGATTCGCACGGACGCCTACCCGAGCGCCCGCTGGGTCACCGCCATCCTCGGCCACGTCGGCGGCGGCCAGCGCGGCTTCAACGTCCTGCTCGAAGACGTCACCTTCCGGCGCGGCCTCGAACACGGCATCGACATCGAGCCCACCACCGGGCTGCTCACCGAAGCCGCCTTCACCGCCCAAACCCGCCGCATCCTGGCCGACACCCCTGAGCGCGCCGCCTTGCTGACCATCCGCCTGTCCGGGCTGACCCACCTCGATCATGTCCTTCCTCAGGACCTGCGAGCCCGGCTCCTGGGCCAGCTGCACGCCCGCATCCGCGGCGCCCACGACCCCGCCCGGCATCGCCAGCTCACCGGCCGCAGCGGCGATGACGTTCTCGTCCTGCTCTACGACCTCACCGATTGGTCCACCGTGATTCACCTGGTCAAACAACTTTCCGACTGGCTGCGCGACCCTGTCCACATCGATGCTCACCAGATCCAGCTGCGCCCCCGGATCGGCATCGCCGAGGCGCGGCCCGCGGACACCCTTGACGATCTGCTGCGCCGCACCCGCCGCGCCCTGCACGACAGCGCCGACGTCCGCGCCCCCTGGATTCACGCCGACCCCCACACCCCGTCATCGGGCGAGGACGACCATCACCGCGTCGAGCTGCTCGCCGAGCTGACCAGCGCGCTCGACACCGGCTCCCTGCAACTGAACTATCACCCCATCCGCACCCCGGCCGGAGCGCTTGCCGCCGTCCGCCCCCATCCGTACTGGATCAGCCCCACCGGAGCCCGCCACGACCTGGACACCATCACCGACCTGGCCGACCACACCGGTCTGCTCGCCGCTGCCCTCCCGCACATCCTCACCACCGCCGCCCAGCACGCCGCCAGGTGGCCCGTCGGCCCTGCTCCTGGGCCGGCGATCCTGCTCGGCCTGCCGGGCAGCACCGTCCACGACGACGTCCTGCTGGACACCCTCACCGCGCGGGCGGCCGACAGCGGCCTGGCCCCCGGACGGCTGCAGCTGGCCATCCCCGCCCACGCCCTCACCGGCGAACCCACGGTGCTGCGGCGGCTGCGGGAACTCCCGGCCGGCCACAACGGCATCCACCTGGCGCTCACTGACGTCCTGGACGACCACGTCCCGATCCAGGCGTTCACTACCGTGCCGTGGACGACGATCAGTCTCAACGCGGCCACGGTCACCGCCCTGACCAGCACCCCGGCCGGCGCCACGCCACTGGTCGCCGCGCTGGCCACCATCCACGCCTTCGGAGCCAGCACCCTGACCGACGACACCCCACAACACACCCGCGGTTTCGATCTCTACCAAGAAACAACCGCTGTCTCCGCGGCAGGAATCCACACCCGCATTGGCGAGCGCGACACGCCGTAGCGGGTAGGCCCTCCGTCAGATGCTTAGCCGGGGTTCCGGCGGGTGAGCCAGAGCGAAAGAACGCCGCCTCCATTGCGGTCGCCGAACCATGAAACGCCAAAGGCAGGGTGGTGGGCAGCTACGGGGAATCTCGGTTACGTCGACGGGGTGTCGGTTTGGGAGTGACTCCAGCTGAGGGCGGCGTGCCAGGCGGTGAGCAGTGCCTCGTCGTCCGCGTACGTCGGTGCCGGCCCGAGCGGGATCCACGTCTGCTCGACCACGGCGCCGCCGTCGATGCACTAGGGCCTATCCCGGTGTGCACCAGGCGCGCGCCACACTGACCGGAACCCGCGACGATCCGACGCTGGCCCTGGTGGTGACCCTGTCCCAAGACGGCGATCCGGGACAGGTCCGCGACCGCCTGACGACCGACGGTCTGCCCCGGCTTCGGCAGGCACTCGATCTGGACACGGTCCCGGTGAGCATGGAATTCCGCTTCGGCTCCGCGGCCGATCGCACAGTCCGTTGAGACGGGTGGCGGGGACGCCGGTTGCTTCGTTGTCACCGGCCGACGCAGCGAAGACGCATCGTCCTCACGCCTTGTCGACACCGACTTTCGGGCCGCGAAGCATTGCAACGATGCGTGACCGATTGTTGGCGGCTTGTGCTCAATCTGGGCGTCGCGATGCCTGTTGTGGTTGTGTGCGGTGAAATAACCCCATGACGTCGTGGAGATCCCCGGACAACCCGGCCGACGAGATAGACCAGCTGCGGGACGCCTTGGACACCCAGCCCGTCATCGAGCAAGCCAAAGGGATGCTGATGCTGGTGCGCGGTTGGACCGCGACGACTGCGTTTGACGCATTGCGAAAAATCTCCCAGCGCACCAACGTCAAGCTGCACGACGTCGCAGCCGTCGTGGTTGCCGCCGGGAGCCGCGCCGAGACCACCTCGGTCCACGCCGAAACCTCCGCGCTCGTGCTTGAAGAACTGCGTCAGCACACTCTTGGATCAGCCTTCGATGCACCCGCCGAGCCGCCGGCGTAGAGCCCGGCGGGAGACTGGCGATCTGATCTCGATTGATCGCGCGCGCCGCTGGGCAGTATGTGTTTGGCCCGGTCGCTGCCCTGCGCTACGTCCGGGCCGTGGCGCTTCACCTAGCCTGAACGGGTTACTACTGGAAGTAGTAACCACGGGCGGTAGATGTTTCCCCGCTGAGCGGCGGTGGGCTATTCACTGGGGAGGGAATGAAGCGCCGAGAACGCGGGTGTTCAGTGCGGCTCGCGAGGACTGTGAAGCTTGTGCGCGGATAAAGGCGACCCGGTGGGCTTCTGGGGGATGAGCATTGACGTCGGGGTTGCCAATGCCATCGATGGCGCCCTCGGCTGCGGCCTGGAGGCGGAATCGGCGTTTATGCCGTCGCGCCAAGTGTAGCGAAAAGGCAAATACATAACAAAACGCTGTAATAGATGGGCTAATCTGGGCGCAGTCAAAGCGCCAAGGCGCGATGACTGACGGGATCTTCCGCCTGAATTCGTGTAATCCATTTCTGTGTCGTCCTTGGTATCGCACTCGGCGCGAGTCATCGGGGCAAACGCGGACGAGTTCGACGACCGAGTGCGGTGGCGCGGCCAGCACGTGCCGGGTTCGCTACGCACGCCGGCCCCGGCTACGACTGTCGTGCGGCGTGAATGAGGCGAGCAGGTGCTGGTGTTGTCGGTCTGTCACCCGGCTGAGAGGTCAGTTTAGAGTGAGTCGGCGTGTCGTCTTTGTGTGGACTAGTGGGGATTCGAGAATCTTGGTATGCATGAGGAGGTTCCAAGACGGCCGAACTCATTCCCGGCGCCGCTGCTTCGCGAAAGCCTCCACAGCGGCGTAGTCGCTGACCGCGTCGGCCGAGATCACCTCGGCGATCGGGCGGCCGCGCAGAATCTGCTTGATGGGCGTCTCCAGCTTCTTGCCGGTCAGGGTCCGGGGAACCGCCGGAACCCCTTCGATCCGGTCGGGGACGTGCCGTGGCGAGAGCTGCTCTCGCAGGGCGCGGCGGATCCGCTCCCGGAGGCCGTCGTCGAGCGTGCCCCGCGTGACCGCGAACAACACGAGTTCGCCCGGACCGCCGTCGACGTCCTCCAGATGGACCACCAGGGAGTCGTCGACATCCGGGAGTTCTTCGACGACCGCGTAGAGCTCCGCCGTGCCGAGGCGTACGCCGCCGCGGTTCAACGTGGCATCCGAGCGGCCGGAAATGACGAAGCCACGTTCGGCGCTCATCGTCACCCAGTCACCGTGGCGCCACACGCCCGGGTAGGTGTCGAAGTAGGCCGCGCGGTAACGCTGATGGGCGGGATCGTTCCAGAACCCGACCGGCATCGACGGCATCGGCCGGCGAACAACCAGTTCACCCACCTCGCCGACGACCTCACGCCCGGCCGCGTCGAACGCCGTGACGTCGACGCCGAGGCACGGCGCGGTCAGCTCGCCGCGCCGCGGCGGCACCCACGGGTTCCCGGCCACGAACGCCGAGCAGATGTCCGTGCCGCCCGACAGCGAATTCACCGGTACCCCGAGCTGCTCGGTGGCCCAGTCGAATCCTTCGGCGGGCAGCGGCGACCCGGTGACGCCCAGCGTCCGCAACCGCGGCAGGTCTCCTGCTTCGACGCCGGCGGCCCGGCACGCCATCAAATATGCCGGACTGGTGCCGAACAGCGATACCTGCGCCTCGGCCGCGAGCCGCCACTGCGCGCCCAGGTCGGGGAACTGCGGGTTCCCGTCGGTGAGCACGATGGCCGCCCGGCGCAGCAGGCCGGAGACCAGGACGTTCCACATCATCCACGCGGTGGTGGTGTGCCAGAGCAGCCGGTCGCCCGGGCGGGTGTCCAGGTGGAACGCGTGTGCCTTCAGGTGCTCCAGCACGATGCCGCCGTGGCCGTGCACAATCGCCTTCGGCAGCCCGGTCGTTCCGGAGGAGAAGAGCACGTACAGCGGGTGGGCGAACGGCAGGCGATCGAACTCCGGCGGCCCCGGCTCGGCGAGCAGCTCAGGCCAGGACATGTCCGAGACCGCTGTGTACTGTCCGTAGGAGACACCGATGACGTGCCGCACCGACGGCAATCCGGCGCGAATCACCGCGACGTCCGCGCTCTTGTCGACCTCCTTGACGCCGTAGGTGTAGCCGCCGACGGTGAGCAGCACAGTGGGTTCGATTTGAGCGAACCGGTCGATGACGCTACGGGCGCCGAACTCCGGGGCGCAGCACGCCCAGATCGCGCCGAGTGAGGCGCAGGCGAGGAAAGCCACCAGCGTCTCCGGGATGTTCGGCAGGTACGCGACGACGCGGTCGCCGCGGCTAACGCCGAGCCGGCGCAACCCGGCCCGGGCGCGGGCGACCTGCTCGGCCAGCTCGCCGAAGGTCAGCGACAGCGGCGCGCGCGTCTGCGAGTACGCGAGCACCGCAGGCCGCTCGGCGTCCTCGGGCAGGCCCAGCATGTGTTCGGCGTAGTTCAGTTCCGCGCCCGGGAACCACGCGGCACCGGGCATCTCGGACGAGCCCAGCACTCGGTCGTAGGAGCCGCGCACCTCGAAGTGGTCCCAGACCTTCGCCCAGAACCCTTCGAGGTCGGTCACCGACCAGTGCCAGAGTTCCTCGTAGGAGGAGAAGCCGCGGCCGAAGGCGTCGAGCTCGCTCATGCGCCGTCGTGGGCGTCCGTCATCAGCTCCGCCAGGTCCTCCGGCGCGAGGAAGGACGGCGGGGGCGGGGGCCCCCAGGCGTAGAGGCTCTTCTCGCCGGCGACGACGCGGGGTTCCCAGAGCTGGTCTTCGAGGATGCAGTCGATGTCGGAGTAGTACTCGGAGAAGTTGCCGGCCGGGTCGCGCAGGTACCAGAAGAAGTTCGAGCCGATGTAGTGCCGGCCCAGGCCCCAGGTGTGGCGTTCGGGGTGACCCTGGAGCATGGCGGTGGCGCCGCGGCCGACCTCGTCGACGTCGTCGACCTCCCAGGAGGTGTGGTGCAGGAAGCTCACCGGGGCCTGCTGCACCAGCACGTTGTGGTGGTCGGTGGAGCAGCGCATGAACGCGGCCAGGCCCGGAGCCTCGTCGCTGACCTTGAAGCCGAGTCCCTCGGTGAAGAACTTCTGGGTCGCGGCCTGGTCGGTCGAGCCGAACACGACGTGCCCGAGCTTGCGCGGCCGCACAGCCGGCTCGCGGTCGATACCGGGTGCGCGAACGTTGGCGCGCCGGATCGTGCCAGGTTGGTTGTAAGCCACGGCCTCCGGTGGCTCCTGCTTCAGGCGGGGTGCGACCGAGACGACGATGTCGAGCCCGGTCACCGGGTCCTTGGTGTACAGCGAATCGCCGTCGATGCGGCTTTCGACGTCGAGGCGAGCCAGGGACGCGGTGATGCGGCCGAGGTCATCGGGGTCGTCGGCGCCGATGCCGAGGGTCAGCAGCCGGCGGTGCGGGGTCCGGCGTAGTTCGAGCTGCTCGCCGCCGTCGGCGGTGGCGAACCCGGACGCGGTCGGCGTCAGGCCGAATTCGGTGTAGTACTTGGCGGTTTCGTCGACGTCCGGGACGCCGATGGCGATCTTGGTGAGGCGGTGCAGGCTCATGGCGAGGGTCCTTCGGGTCAGATGAGCGGGGTGATCTGGTCTTCGCGGCCGAGCAGGGCCTTGCCGTAGACCTCGTAGTTGACGGCGGGCAGCACGATCGCGTGCCGCGCGGCTACGGCGGAGTCGCGCCAGATCCGCTGCAGCGGGTTGACCTCGGCGAAGCTGCCGGCGCCGTGCGCGGAGAGCAGGATGTCGATGGCGCGGGTGATGTTCTCGACGGCCCAGCCGGTGTCGGCGCGCATCCGCGCCCGCTGCGGCACGTCCGGGTAGGTGCTCGCCGCGGCGGCGGAGTCGATGTCGTCGGCCGCACGGTAGGCGTGCAGGTGGGCGGTGTCGATCCGCATCGCGGCTTCGGCGAGCTGGAGCTGGAAGGCGACGGAGTCCGCTTGCGTCGCGTAGGTCGTGTAGGAGATCGCCTTGCGGGCGGCCTTGTCCTTGACCAGCTGCAGTGCCTTGCGCCCCAGGCCGAGCTGCGGCCCGGCCAGCACCAGCGTCAGCACGGGGACGAGCGCGGCCCGAAACAGATCCTCCTCAGGGTCCTTGATGTCGTACTGGCCGCCGATGGCCGGGGGCACGGACATCACCCGGTGCTCCGGGACGAAGACGTCGTCGGCGATCAGGCAGTTGGAACCCGACGAGCGCATCCCGGCGACGAACCAGGTGTCCTCGAAGCCGAGGTCGGTGCGGGGGATGAGGGCCATGCCCTGGTCGACGACTGCGCCGCTGTCGTCGGTCAGCGGGATGCCGAGCCCGGCCCAGTCGGCGTGCCAGGAGCCGGAGTTGTAGTACCAGCGGCCGGTGACCCGCCAGCCACCGTCCACTTTGGTCGTCTCGGCCGTGGTGGCCAGGACGCCGGAGACCTTCGCGTCGGGGTTCGCGCCCCAGATGTCGTCCTGGGCCTGCTCGCTGAACAGGCCCGCAAGCCAGGCGCAGACGTTGCTCAGAGCGACGACCCAGGCGGTGCCGCCGTCGGCTTCGGCGACTGCGGCGGAGACGTCGAGCATCGCGCGGACCGGGAGGCCGTAGCCGCCGTAGCGGCGCGGCTGGGCGACCTTGAACGCGCCGACGTCGGTCAATGCGGTGATGCTTTCTTCGACGACGCGCCGGTCGGTCTCACCTGGGGCGGCGTTGCGCTCGAGCAGCGGCCGGATGTCGGCGATGCGGGCGAGGAGCTGCTTGGTCAGGGGGAGCGCGGGGCTCTCGGGAGCGATGGTCATGACGGCGTTGTCCTTTCCAGGCGAAGTTAGCGGGCGCAGGCGGCGATGTGGTCGATGATGAGCGGACGCGGCCGCTCGGCGAAGCGAGAGTGGGTGCCGAAGGTGCGGTGGGCGTAGACCAGCGGCGGCAGGTCGGCGCGGCCGAGGTCGGTGACCAGGCCGAGCAGCAGGAGGTGGTCGCCGGCTTCGACGACGCGGTCGAGGTTGCAGGCGACCCAGCCGGCGGCGTCGCGCAACCGGGGCAGCCCGTGGTCGGTGAACCACGCCGTCTCGGGACCGAAGCGGTCGGCGCCGCGGGTGGCGAACCGGACAGCGAGGTCGTCCTGGCCCTGGCCGAGCAGGTTCACCCCGAACCGGCCCGCGTCGAGCACCTGCGCCAGCAGCGCCGAGCGCCGGTCGAAGGCGACGCTGACCAGCGGCGGGTCGAGCGAGAGTGAGGTGAACGAGCTGACCGTCGCGCCGTGCGGGATACCGATGGCGTCGCTGGTGGTGACGACCGTGACCGGTGCGCACACCGCGGCCATCACCGCACGGAACCGGTTCGCATCCACCGTCGTCATGACAGCTCCTCCGTGAACCAATGGCGCATTGTGCCGATGCCCTCGATCGTGGTGACCAGCTCGTCCCCGGCGGCCAGGAACCGTTGCGGGTTCCGGGCACCGCCGACACCGGCCGGGGTGCCGGTGAAGATGAGGTCGCCGGGCAGCAGCGGCAGGATGGCCGACAATCGGGCGACGAGTTCGGGCACGGAGAAGATGAGGTCGCTGGTGCGGCCCTTCTGCACGGATTCACCGTTGACCGCGCACTGGAGTTCGAGGTTGTCGCGGTCGGCGAACTCGTCGGGCGTGACCAGCCAGGGGCCGGTGGGCCCGAAGCCGGGTGCGGACTTGCCGAGGCTGAACTGCGGGGCCGGGCCGGCCAGCTGCACCGTCCGATCGGAGAGGTCCTGGCCGACCGTGAGCCCGGCGACGTGATCCCAGCCGCTCTCGGCAGGCACATTCCGCGCCTCGCGGCCGATCACGGCGACCAGCTCGACCTCCCAGTCCACAGTGGGCCCAGTCAGTGCGATGGCGCCGGACGGGCCGGTCAGGCAGCTGGGGAACTTGGTGAACACGGAGGGGGAGTCCGGCAGGCCGAGCCCGGCTTCGGCCGCGTGGTCGCGGTAGTTCAGCCCGACGCCGAACACCTGGGCCGGTGTGGGCGACGGCGCTTGCAGGTCCGCCTCGTCGAAGGTCTCGGCGCCGGCGGGCCCGGTCTCGGCGGCCCAGGCGGCGAACTCCTCCCAGCGCGCGTATACCGCGTGAGGGTCGGCGGAGAAGCGCTGCCCGCCGGCGCGCTCGACGTCGACGGCGCCGTCCCCGGTCAGGAGGACGAGGCGGCCAGCGAGGTTGGCGATCCGCATCGCGATGCCTTTCGATCGAAGATCCCGGCGCCCTGTGTCGCTCGGCGGAAGTGCCGGGACGGGCTGGCGGCAAGACGGGGTGTTGTCCTCATACTCTGCGTGCTGTATGCGGTTGTCAAGATAAGAATCGATTATTGAGTGAACAGTGTGTTATGGTGCCGGTATGGCGAAGAGAGCGGGTGGCGAGAGTCTGGCCGTGTCGGTGTACACCGGCTTGCGGTCGGCGATTCTCAACGGGGAATTGGCGCCGGGCCTGCGGCTCAAGCCGGCCGAGCTGAGCGCCGAGTTCGGCGTCAGTCTCAGCGTGGTGCGCGAAGCGCTGGGATTGCTGGCAGCCAAGGACCTCGTGCAGGTCGACCGCAATCGCGGGTTCCGGGTCACACCCCTGTCCATGCAGGCACTGACCGACCTGACCGAGGCCCGGATGGTCAACGAAGGTTCGGCGCTGCGGTTGTCGGTGGAGCGCGGCGGCGTCACCTGGGAGTCGGAGGTGCTGGCCGCGCACCACCGCCTCGCCGGGCAGCCGATGACCCTTCCCGGGCCGCCGGTGCGGCGCAACGAGGAGTGGGCCCGTGCGCACCTGGAGTTCCACCACACGCTGATCAAGGCGTGCGGCAACGTCGTGCTGCTGGACATCTGCACCCGGCTGTCCGACGCGGCGGAGCTCTACCGTGCCTGGTCCGGCCCGGGCGGGGAGGAACGCCACCGCGACGTCGCTGGCGAGCACCAGGGTCTGGTGGACGCGGCGCTGGCGCACGACGCCGACTTGGCCGCCGCCCGGTTCGAGGCGCACGTCAGCCGCACCCGGGAGATCGTGATGGAGTCCAGCTTCACCGCCGAGCCGGCCTCGTGAGCGCCGCCGAGGTCGCCGAGCTGGTGCTGCGCGAACGGCAGGGCCGCGACCGGGGCTGGTGGGATCGGATGCAGGCGTGCTACGCGCCGGACGCGGTTGTGCGGCTGAGCTGGTTCCGCGGCAGCGCCGAGGAGTTCGTCGCCCGATCCCGGGAGCAGGCCGGCCGCGGTGACGTCGCCCGGCATCGGCTCGGCCCCCCGATCGTGGACCTCGACGGCGCCCGAGCCGTGGTCGAGGTACCCGCGGCCATCGAGGTCCGGACCGCGCTCGACGACGTCGACGTCGACCTGACCTCCTACACCCGGTTGCTCTATCGCACCGAAGTCCGCGGGGGACGATGGTTGATCACGTCCCTCGACCCGGTCTATGAGCGGGACGTCCTCGCGCCGGTGATACCCGGAACGACGGTGCCGCTGGCCCCGATCGAGGGACTTCGCCCGTCCTACCGGTTCCTCGCGTATGTGCTCAACTGCCGCGGGTACCCGATTCCCGACGATCTCTACGGCGACGACCGGCCCGACGAGGTCGCCGAGCTGTATGACTCGCTCTACTCCTGGCTTCCCGGGAAGGACTCATGACCAAGACCGCCCTGACCGGCGTCCTCGTCTTCGACGGCACCGGCCTCACCGAACCCACCACCGTCGTCATCGACGGCTCGCTGATTGGCAGCGACCCGGCCGGCGCCGAGGTTCTCGACTGCGCCGGCGCCACCTTGCTGCCAGGCCTGTTCGACGCCCACGTCCACCTGCTCACCTCGGACGACCTGCATGCCCTGGCTGCCTTCGGGGTTACGACTGCGCTGGACATGGCGTGCTGGCCCCGCGAACGCGTCGACTCCTTCCGCGGACGGGTCCCCGACATCCGCAGCGCCGGTCTGCCCGCCATTGGCCCCGGCGGCAACCACGCGAAAATGCCCGGCATGCCCGAGGAGGCGATCCTCACCACCTCCGGGCAGGCCGCCGGGTTCGTCGCCCGCCGGGTGGCCGAAGGCTCCGACTACATCAAAGTCGTCATCGAAGGCGACCTGCTTGATCAGCCGACGATCGACGCCGTGATCGCCGAGGGCAAGGCGCACGGCAAGCTCACCGTCGCCCACGCCTCCTCCGTCGACGCCTACCAGCGCGCGATCCAGGGCGGCGCCGACGTCATCACCCACGTCCCGCGCGACGGCGTCCTCGACGCGGCTGCCACCGCCCGGATGGTTGAGCAGGGGCAGGTCGCGGTGCCCACGCTGGCGATGATGGAAGCCGTGACGACCAAGCTTGGCGCGGACGGATACACCTTCAGCCGCGACTCCGTCGCAGCCCTGTACGCGGCCGGGGTGCCGATCCTCGCCGGCACTGACGCCTTCTCCGCGCCGATGCTGCCCTTCCCCGTCGTGCAGGGCGCGAGCCTGCACCACGAGCTCGAGCTGCTGGTGAGCGCGGGATTATCCACAGCGGACGCGTTGCGAGCGGCGACTGAACTGCCCGCGCGCCACTTCGGGCTCCCCGACCGCGGAGCTGTGCGGGACGGACTGCGGGCGGACCTGCTCCTCGTCGAGGGCGACCCAACCCGCGACATCTCAGCGACCACCAAGATCCAGCGTGCCTGGGCAGCCGGCCAGGTGATCGCGTGAGCGGGCTCGTCGACGTCCACGCGCACTTCCTCACCCCGGAATACGTCGAAGCGGCGATCGCCGCCGGGCACGGCCATCCGGACGGCATGCCCGGCTGGCCGACCTGGGACGCCGCGGCGCACCTGGAGCTGATGGACCGCTGGAGCATCGCGGTCTCGATGCTGTCGATTTCCTCACCGGGTGTCCACTTTGGGGATGACGCGGCCGCGCGCAAGCTGGCGCGGCACGTCAACGACACCGGCGCCGAGGTGCGCCGGGCCTACCCGGACCGGTTCGGGCACTTCGCATCCCTGCCGCTGCCCGACGTGGACGGCGCCCTTGCCGAACTCACCTACGCCGTGGACGAACTGGGCTGCGACGGCGTCACGATCGACACCAACGCCGGCGGCCGCTACCTCGGCGACCCGGCGTTTGCTCCACTATGGACGGAGCTGGAACACCGCCGGACGCCGGTGTTCGTCCACCCGACCTCGCCTCCGCACGCGGAGGAGATCGCGCTCGGACGGCCGCGGCCGATGCTGGAGTTTCTTTACGATACCGGCCGCGCGGTCAGCGACTTGATCTTCGCGGGCGTCCTGCGGCGGTACCCCGGCATGCGGTGGATCTTCACCCACGGCGGTGGCGTGCTGCCGCTGCTGGCCGGGCGGTTCGAGCTGTTCCGCACCGCGCTCGGCGGCGGCTCCGACGGTCCCTCGGCACCCGCACAAATCCGGGAGCTGTGGTTCGATCTCGCCGGTACACCGTTCCCGCACCAGGTCCCCGCGTTCGAGCGGGCCTTCGGCACCGAGCGGCTGCTCTACGGCAGCGACTACTGCTGGACCCCACCGGCCGCCGTCGGCGCTCAGCTGGCGACCATCGACGCGGCGCCGCAGCCCGACGGAACCACCTGGCGCGAGCTGACCACCCGCAACTGCGCGCAGCTGTTCCCGCGCCTCGCGGACTGACCTCGGCAGACGCCGGTCCCACCGCCATATGGGGCCTATGGCTGCGGTCATGGGCCCCGTACCCCTCAGCCACCGGTCCAGCGTCGGCATGATCGGAGGCCCGTGACGCGACGATGGACGGCCGTTCACGTCGGCGATCGCTCGAGAGCGGGCGGGCTTGATTGACCTGCCTCGAGCGGCGAGGCGGACATCCGTCTACACGGTAGACCGACCGCGTCGGACTCGGTCGCCCGGGGCCGGGCGGCGTCCCGCTGGGATTGACTCGCCGGGACGACCGGCTGGCCACCGAGTTCGCGGTGGCCAGCCGATTAATTCGGACAGACCGTCGCCGCCCTCCGTTGACGACCGGAGCAGCAAACGGCACCGTCACTGAGCGAGGGAACCGAGACCTGTTTAGGCAGTCCGGATCAGCACAGCAATGCGGGCACCCAGTCACGCAGCAGCGTCTGCTCCCCGGCGATCTGCTGTCCGATACCGTGCACGTCGACGATCCGACCCACGACACCTCCCAACGTGAGAGCGCACGAATCTACGGGTACGCCACGGCTAGTGATCGCTTCTCACAATGGGCTCGTTCCGGCGCTGGCCACCGACCACTCGAATGGCTCAGTGGCTGCGATCGCGGGTGCGTGTCTGGCGTGGTGACCGTCGCGAATCGCGATGCCGCACCCCTTCGAGGCTGTCTGCAGTGATGGGCGGGCCGACGTGCGTAGCGCGTGTCCTACCTGGTCACCTGCTGTCCGTGGCCGATCATGTTGGTCGTGGTGTCCGCTCGTCGTTGCGGTTGTAGCCCGGATGAGCTGTGTACAGCGGCGTGAGCAGAGAAAGCGAGGGGGATCGACGTGGCAGCAGACCTGGAGCAGCTGGGCTCAACCGGCTTCCAGGATCTCGCTGGCGCGCTCCGCCTACTGACCTTTGGCCCCGGCGTCCAAGCCATGGGGGCAGGGCCAGCTGGCGGCCGAGGTCTCTGGACCGCGGCGAGTGCCTGACTGGTGAAGTGGGGCAAGGGCTGGGACATGGTCGCGATTTCCGCTAGGTAGGCGGACGACACGGAAGCTGGAGAACAGGCCTGCGCAGCGTGCAGGAGGGACTTCGCGGCCGCATCGCCGGCGGACAACACCCGTGAGGCGAGTCGGCGTGGTGCGCAGGCATTCGTCGTGAGCGCAGAGACATCGAGGTCCGGGAAGCCTCCCGCACGCGACCACGCTAGCGTGGCGAGGCCGTTCACCGACAGGCCAAGCCGAGGAATCGCCGGAAATTCTAACGCTGCACTATCGTTACGATGACGTTGCCAGCGGACATTGCGCAGCGGCCGGCTCACCCCGGGACTGGCCTTCGCCTGGGGAAGCCGGCCGCCTCACCGCGGTGTGTCTCCTTGGCAGAGCCGCACCGCCGTCTTGCCGTGGGGACCGCAGCCCCCCGCTCGCTACTTCGTGTGCTGTGCGGCCCGGTCGACGTCGCCGCGCCACTGCCCCGTTGTCTGGCCGTCGCGGTGCTCGATGAACGTCTTGAACCGGTCCAGGTCGCCCTGCACACGCCGGTCGAGGATGCCCAGCTTGTCCACGACATTCTCCACGAACCCCTCCGGGTCGATGTCCATCTGCACCGTCACCCGGGTGTGGGTGTCGTCGAGGCGGTGCACCGTGACCACCCCGGCGTGAGCGGGACCGTCACCGGTGGAGGCCCAGGCGACGCGTTCGTCGGGGTGCTGCTCGGTGATGGTCGCGTCGAACTCCCGCTGCACCCCGGCGACATTGATCCGCCAGTGGGTGTGGGTGTCATCGAGCTGGTCGATCCGCTCGACCCCGTCCATGAAACGCGGGAACTCGGCGAACTGCGTCCACTGGTTGTAGACGCTGGTGACGTCGGCTTCGACGTCGACCGATTTGGTGATCGTGCTCATCGCGGCGAACAACTCCCTCATAGGTCAACAGGTGCCGCACCGGTCGCGCACGGCCTGTGAGGCGGCTACCCAGCTACAGTGAATGCAAACCGATCCTCAATCGATGCAATCCGTGCGGCTACTGGGAGCCCGGCGCATATTTGTGGTGTCCGCAATAGTCACCGCAGGGAAGCCGTGTCCGGTTGTCTGGTGTTCGCTGCCCTCGTCCTTTCGGATCAGCAAGCAGAAGCGGGACTCGCGTGGCCGGCCGGCGGGCTCGGAGCGGGATGGCGCCACCGGGTATAGGCGGTCAGGCAGGCGCACAGCCACAGCACACCGATGGACCAGCCGCCCAGGACGTCGGTGGGCCAGTGCACACCGAGGTAGAGACGCGACACCCCGACCGCGGCCACTGCCAACGCGGCCAGCACGACCGCGGCTATTCGCAGCGCGCGGCGCCGGGCGTGCACGACCACCACGGCCGCGACGACGCCTAGCACCACCGTCGAACCCAGACTGTGCCCGGAGGGAAAAGACTGGTTGGTCTCGACCACCAGATGGTCGGCCACCGGCGGGCGCACCCGCCCGATGAGTGTTTTGAGCCCGATGACCATGGCACCGGCACCCGCGGTCGCGACCGCGACCAGCACCATCGGCGCCCATCGGCGCCGCCAGGCCAGTACCGCGCACACCACCAGCGCTAGCCCCGCCATCGACGCCGTGTCCCCGGCGTCGCTAATGCCGATCGCCAACGGTGTCAGCATCCCGTTGCGGTGAGCGATCACCCAATCCAGCTCGGCGGGATCGGCACGCGTGAGCCCGTCGTGATCCACGACATTGTCGGTCAGCTCGGCCACCACAGCACCCAGAACGAACACCGCGGCCACCCCGAACGCCACCGGCGGGCTGACCCGGCCGGCGCGGGCCAGCACCATCACCGCGATCAACGCCACCAGCATCACCATCGCACCAGCCATCACCCCAGGTTAACCGCATGCCGGGCCGTGGGTGCTGGCGCGCGCACGAGCCAGCAGGGTCGGCACCCCGTCGGCCTTAACGCCGGAACCCTCCGCGACCTCCTCGACAGCGTCGTCGTTCTGGTACTGGGAAAACCGGAAATCGGCCAGCGGCAGGTCGGCCTGGGCGGACTGAGTGCGCGTGACCGGGCCGCCCCGGTCCAGCTCCCAGTAGGCCAGGCAAAGGCGATCACGTTGGTCAGCCATACCTGCAGCGCACCCAGCAGCAGGGCCGAACCGCTGTCGGCCGCGCCGGCGAACAGGTCGTGGATAAGCAGCGCCAGCGCACCGAGGTTGGTGACCCCGATGACCGCGACCAGCGTCAGTGACAGGATCCGGGAGAACCGGGTCTGGCGCGTGACGCGCCGCGGGTTGATCGCGATCAGCGGCACCAGCAGCACGAACTCCAGCGCAGGCACCACGAAGCGGGGAGCGACCAGCAGTTGTTCGGGTAGGGCCAGGTAGAACGCGATGGCCACGAGTGTCGCGACGGCGGCCTGCGGTCGGCCGCTTGGGCCGGCGTGTCGCCCAGCCTGGGCCAGCATGTCGCGGGTGGGGCTGTGCGGGGGCCCGGTGGTCTGGGCGAGCGCGTACGCGATCAGTCAGGGGTCACGGTGCACGCCGGGAGCGGCGTGCAGGGGCGCGTCGTCCGGCGCCAGGGTGCGCGACGCGGGTCGCGGGCGTGCACGTGCCTTCGGCGACCGTGATGGGCCCGATGGCGAGGATCGTGGCCAGGACGTGGACGGACGCGGGAACGCTTCACGCGCCCGTCCGTTCCCCGGTGACGGAGGTGCGGGGGAGGCGTCCCGCGCGGGAGTGGCCGGCGAGGGTGTCGCCGGTGACGGTGACGTCGTACTCGAGGTTCAGCCGTATCGACTTGGTGATCCGCTGCCGCCAGGTGAGGCGCTCGCTGTCCGCTGTCGTGGTGCGGATGACGTTCTCCAGCGTGGTCTCCTTGCCCGCTCCGACGGCGGTGCCGGCGACGCCGTCGTCGGTCTCCGTAAACCGGTAGTCGGCGTCGATGGTCCCGATCGGTGTCTTCATGCGCAGGTGCCAGGTTCCGGTGATGCCGGCCATCACGCGGCTCCCGTCACGGCGAGCCCGCTGTTCTTCCAGGTGGTGCCCCGGCGTTCGTACTCGAAAAGCTCTTCGACGGCGTGCGCGATCCGCGGCCCGAAGTCGCGTTCGAGCAGGTAGAGCCCGAGGTCGAGGCCGGAGGTGACGCCGCCGGCCGTGACGAGGTCGCCGTCGTCGACGACGCGGGCGCGGACGGCGGTGACCTCGGCCGCCGCCAGCAGCTCGACGCCGAGGACGTGCGTGGTGGCCGTGCGGCCTTCCAGCAGCCCGGCCATGGCCAGCGCGAGCGACCCGCCGCAGACCGTCGCGACGGTGACGGCGGGGTTGTCCAGGCACTCGCGCAGCAATGGGGCCGCGGCGCCGGCCGCGAACCGGGAGAGCAGCACGGGGATGGTGGCGACCTCGTCCGGGTCGCCGTCGACCGGGCCGGACGCGCCGGGCACTACGACGTAGCCGGGGACGGCCGGGTCCAGGGCGGCGGTGGCGGTGAGCGTGATGCCGGGGGTGCCGGAGGCGACGTCCCGGGGTCCTTCGGCGGACACAAACTCGAGATCGAGGGCGCCGCCCAGGAACTCGCGCCCGGCGGAGAGGACCTCGTACGGTGCGACGGCGTCGAGCGGGTCGAAGCCGTCGAAGAGCACGAACTGCGCTCGCGGGTGGGGCATGGGGAATCCTTTCGCGGTGGTGATCACCTGCCATGTTGCGCACTCCCGGCATCGTCGACCACTGGCTATCGGGACAGGAACCACCTGGTTCTCGCCACCCGATCTCGAGGTGGCTGGGGAAGGTACGCGGTTGGGTTGCTCGGTCTTGCCGCGACGAGGTGATCACATTTGGCGCGTTCATCTTGTCGATGTCGGTTGCTCGATGGGGCAGCGGGCGACCACACACTGGTTTTTTCAGGCGACCACCTACACAGTTAGCCAGTCTGTGCAAGTCCTGTTCGGGGACGCGTGTGGTGGAAGTCGCATAGACACCAAGCACGACGTGAGCCGGTGTCCCAGGCGAGCGCTGCGCTCTGAAGTTCTCGACGGCGTTTTGACCTTGTGCTCGGGTCTTCTGCGTCGAACTTGGAGCGTGCCCGGTCGAAGTGCGTCGGCGAGCGTGCCGAACACCGAAACGAGACAGTCCACACCGGGACGGCGATCAGTCAGGCCATCACCGCCGTCGCGACCACCCGGCCCGCTGTCCCATGCTGGAGCCTTCGGCCACGGAAGGACCACCTGGCGAGAAATTGTTGAATCATGGCAATCGACAGCCGCGTTCGGTGCGTCAGTGGGAGAGGGCCAGTACGTGTTTTCCGATGACCCCGCCGCGTCCGAAGGCTTCGTGTGCGGCGGCGATCTCGGCCAGCGGGTATACGCGGTGCACCACCGGGCGAAGCGCGCCGGAGGTGACGTGGTCGGCCAGTTCGTCCAGTACGGCGGAGTCGGGGTTGGCGCTGAATGTGCGAATGCGGCGGGAGCCGTGGACGGTCGACGCCGCGATCGCGGCCAGGGCGGAGGCTGACAGTCCGACGGTGACCATCCGGCCGCTCTTGGCCAGCCTGCTGCGGTAGCAGTGCAACTCGGAGCCGACCGTGTCGACGATGACGTCGAACGGTCCGATCCGGTCCGAGGTGGTGGTGCCGTAGTCGAGGACCTCGTCGGCTCCCAGGTCACGCAGGACCGCGGCGTGGCGGTCGCGGGCCAGCGCGGTGACTTGGCCACCCATCGCGTGGGCCAGCTGCACGGCCGCGGTGCCGACGCCACCAGCCGCGCCCCGGACCAGGACCCGCTCGCCGTCGGCCAACCGGACACTGTCGCGCAGCGCGATCAGCGCGGTGCTGCCCGCGACGACCAGGGACGCCGCCTCGACCGCCGAGACACCCACCGGAGCCGGGCTGACGCGGTCGGCGGCGACCACGACGTACTCGGCCGCCCCGGCAACGGTGTGCCGCCCGCGGGGGTGCACCATGCCCCACACCCGGTCCCCGGCGCGGTAGCCCTCGACGCCGGAGCCGGTGGTGACGATGACACCGGCGAAGTCCAGGCCGACCCCGATCGGGAACGACCGGCCCGACACCATCTTCAGTCCGCCGGCCCGCACGATCGTGTCGTGTCCGTTCACGCTGGACGCCTCAACCGCCACCAGGACCTCGCCGGCGCCGGGGGAGGGGCGGTCGGTCTCGTGGACCCGAAGGACGTCCGGGGCCCCGAAGCTGGTGATCTGTGCGGCCTTCATGTCGTGTTTCTCCCGTGATCGGCTCGTGTGCCACCAAGCCTGGGACCTGCTCGCAGAAACACGGTCGTTCGCGTTGTCCTGGGTCTGCCGGACCCACCCTCACCGGACGCACCGCGGGCATACTGGGCCGGTGACCGACGACCCCCGCCGCGCGCTGGCCGAGTTCCTGCGGACCAGGCGAACCCGGGTGCGGCCGCAGGACGTCGGCCTGGAGCCGGGCCCGCGGCGGCGCGTCGCCGGGCTGCGCCGCGAGGAACTGGCCCTGCTGGCCGGGGTGAGCTCGGACTACTACCAGCGCATGGAGCAGGGCCGTGACGTGCGGCCTTCCGGCCAGGTCCTCGACGCCATCGCCGGCGCGTTGAACTTCTCTGCCGAGGAGACCCGGCACCTGCACAGCCTCGCGGCCGCCGCGCGCACCCCGGCCCGCCCCGCACGCCGGTACCCGCCGGAAGAGGTGCCGCCGACCACGGTGCGGCTGCTGGGCGCGACGACCTCGCCCGCGCTGGTCGTCGGGCGCTTCCTGGACGTGCTGGCCTGGAATCCGCTGGCTGGTGCGCTGCTGGGCGCGTTCACCGAGGTGCCCCGAGCCGAGCGGAACCTTCTGGCGTTGCTGCTGCACCCGGAGGCCGGCCAGGTGTGCCCGGAGCGGGCAGCCACGGTCGCCGAGCTGACCGCGATGCTGCGGGCCCAGGTCGCCGCCGAGCGGGGGCACCCACGCGCGGTGGAGCTGGTGGGTGAGCTGGCGGTGCGTAGCGCGGAGTTCGCGACGCTGTGGGCCCGCCACGACGTCGAGGGCGCCACACGCGGCCGGATGCGCGTCGATCACCCGCTGGTCGGGGAGCTGAACCTGGACTGGGACGCCTACCCGATCCAGCGTGCGCCTGGCCCCGTGCTCATTGTCTACACCGCTGAACCGGGCAGCTCGGACGACGAACGACTTCAGCTGCTGGCTGGCATGCGCCCAGCGGGATCGCAGACCCGTACAGCCGCACCACCATCGAGCAGTCCAGCACCGGCCCGATCGTGCGCTACCGACACTGGCTTCGCACCCACGTCGTGAACGACCTCGTCCTCGGTGACGTCCGGGAACTGCTGGCTTGCATCTACGAGGCGGGGGTGCCGATCGACCTGTACGAGATCGCGGCGCTGATGGCTCCCGGCTCACGCCAGCGGGTGTTCCGCATCTCTGCGCGACCACGCACGACGAAGTCCGTACGACAGCGGGAGCCGGACCGCGACTGAGCAGGTCTCCGGAGCTCAGTGGCCACCAGTCCGCCGGAGGACGAGGCCGGGTTCTCGAGAGCGCCTGCTTTCGCGAGTACTGCACCGGCCGATTGTGTAGACCGCAGCGGTCACCGAGCCCTACCAGGAGCGACGCAATCCGACGTCGAGCCGCTCGTGCTGACTACAAACGGCCGATGGGCGTTCCGGTCCGGGACGTATCGGCGGCCGTGGACCAGGTGCTGCTGAGCCGCTGTACGACGACTACGTTCAATATGGCGCCCTGGACCTCGGGGTGCTGGCGCGAGCCGGTCGTTGAGCACGGCTGGCGCCGCGTGCAGGGCCCTCGTGCTCGCCCAGGTAGTCGGCGGTGAACGGCAGGTTCAGGTAGGCGAGGCCGTCGCCGCCCCACAAGTCGGGTCTTCCACGGTACCGTCGGGGTGGACGCACCAGGCGTGCGCGGCGTACAGGTGGGGCTCGACAAGCGCGAACCCTTCGGTGTAGGTCAGGCCGTAGGTCTTGCTGTGCCGGGTGGCGTTGGCGTAGCAGCGCTGTCCGGGGCCTCGGGGACTTGGTGGAGCCGGGGATCGTGTTGCTGGCGAACTGGTGGCCGGATGGGCCGAGTCTCACGCCACTCAACTCCGCCCAGCGGCTCATCGCCGGTGCAGTCGCCCGAAAGCCGTGAGGGTTCACCTGTTCACGTTCGATGGACGTGCGCTAAAGGTGGAGGTCATGCGGGCGGCCGCCGACGGATATTCGAGTGGCTTGTCGATCACGCCGCGGTGGCGCATCGCCGTGGTGAGGTGCTCGACCAAGGCACGGCCTGCTGGTAGCGGCGGCCTGTGCGCAGGGCGGACTCGACACTCACGACGTACAAACCCGAAGTCGTGGCATCGAACTGCTGGTAGCCGTGCGCGCCGAACCCGAACAGGTTCAGCGCGCCGCTACAGCCGCCGATGCTCTGATCTGCGCGCTGCGTTTGTCCGGTCCTTCTGCGGGTAACGGTAGACCACGGTCGGGTTGCCTGCGGGATGCCCGTGCCGAGGTCCTGTCGGCTCCAGAAGAGAGGGCCGACGGGACCGACTGTCAGCGAACAACCAGGTAGTCGTCCGGCCGCGGGCCAGGGTTTCCCCGGCAGCTGAATAGGGTGATCTAACGATGCGCAACCGATGACCACAGCGCGCGCCGGGCATGTAGATGTGGCGAAAGCGACGCTTGCGTCGCCGAGCGTTGGATTCGTGCCGACGTATGAGCGAAATCGGTTAGCCGACGTCGTTTTCGCATCGATCCCGGACTTAGGGTCTGGCGTGGGCTCGGCCATTCCCTCCCCCTCGATGGCCGGGCCCCTTCCGTGGCCGCAGGCCGGTCGGGACCGTTGCCTATCGGGTCATGCGGGCGAAACTGTGGCCGCCGGACGTGGGTGTCCGCTGGGTTCACTTACGGTCGCCGATCACGAGGTCTGACTGTGAGAGTGGTCGAGCCGGTCTGGTGGTGATGGGCTGGTGAGGACAGCAGCGGGCGTGGCTCTTGGTCTGACTGGCGTGATGCCTTCGACACGACATGTCCGTCCGCTGTTGTCGGAACCGGCCCGGCCGGAGCAGCTGGCCTGATCAGGAGCATGACCGCCAGTAGGCGCTGGCGTGTCCCGTCACAGTCCTGCCCAGCTCCGCACCGGACCGGAACCATCCGCGTCCACGGTCAGGAGAACGCATGTCCATGCTGGCAGAACTGGGCGAACTCGTCATCGGGGTCGACACCCATGCCGACACTCACACCGCCGCCCTGGTCGCGGTCGACACCCGCGCACTGCTGGCCACGATCACGGTACCGGCCGACGCTGACGGCTACACCGAACTGCTCGCGGTGGCCGAAAACCACGGTGGGCTTCGGGCGTGGGCCATCGAGGGCGCCAGTGGCTATGGCGCAGGCCTGGCCCGTCACCTCGCCGAACACACCGAGCTGGTCGTGGAGCTGGACCGCCCGGTCCGTCCGGCCCGTCGCGCCGGCGCAAAGTCCGATGCGATCGACGCCGAGCGCGCCGCCCGCGACGCGTTGGCCCGCACAAAACTCGCCACCCCGAAGACCGGCCCCGAACGCGCGGCGCTGCAGGCACTACTGGCCGCGCGGCGCAGCGCCGTCGACGCCGCTACCACCGCGCAGCGGCAGCTTCGCGCACTGGTCATCACCGCACCGGAGAAGGTCCGCGACCGGTTCGTGGCCGCACCACCCGGACCATGATCGAGATCGCTTGCCGGGTCCGTCCCGCCACCACAGCCGCCGGCATCGAGACGTTCACCGTGCTGTCCACGCTGCGCGCCCTGGCTCGCCGCATCCGCGCGCTGGAAGCAGAAGCCACCGACCACGAACACGCCATCCGCAGAATCGTCAGATCCTGGCGGCCCGACCTGCTCGACCTACGCGGCGTCGGCCCGATCGTCGCTGCCATCGTGCTCACCGCATGGTCACACCCTGGTCGCTGCCCCTCCGACGCAGCGTTCGCCATGCTCGCCGGCGCCGCGCCCATCCCGGCCAGTTCCGGCAAGACCGTGCGCTACCGGCTCAACCGCTCCGGCAACCGCCAGCTCAACCGGGCACTGCACGTCATCGCCCTGGCCCGGCTCCAACACGACCCCGCCACCCGCGCCTACGCCGACCACCGCCGCCACCAAGGCAAAACCGACCGAGACATCAAACGCTGCCTCAAGCGCTACATCGCCCGCCAGCTCTTTCGCCAGCTCGAACACCCACCCACATCAGCCACCACCGCGCCTTGACACACCATAGGAGCGTCGTGAGGGGCGAGCTGTCTCTCGGAGTGAGTCGCCCAGTGAACCGGCGAGGTAGGCCTCGCCCGGCTGCGGGCTCGGCGTGGGAGTGGATGCCTCGCCGGTTTATCCGGCGGACGCCCCGGTTCCCCGCGTGCAAGAATCGGAGCCGTCCCGTCGGGGCTACGGTCATCTCGGCTTGCTTGTTGCTGTTCTGCGGGTGATTCGGATGTGAACGGGTGTGCGATGACGACATTGCCTACCGGTAGACCGCTTCGGCGCCGACTCCGCCGAGGTGGGACGTACCGGGCCAATTCACTGACCGGCGCACGACTCGACAGCGACCGCGGCCCATATCCGAGCGACAGCACCAAGATTGGGGATCTGCGCGGACGTATAGCGGCCGCGAGTCAGCGGTGGGTCGAGAAGGTGGGTCCGAGCAGTGCAGGTGACCCTGCGGTGCCGGAGATGACAGTGACGTCGAGTTCGGAATAGACGCAAAGGGCGTCAACTCGAATGGGGCACAGCATCCACGGTCGCGGGCTTTTCTACCCACGCGATCGGGGAATCAAGCCGGGGTCTCGATCGGTTGCTCAGTAGATTTGCGCCCACGCGGGACGGCGCACACACCTCGCCGCCGTTCTGCGCATCGAGACCGATCTATTCGAGGAGAACCCATGCTGAAGAAGGCTGGTTTTGTCGTGGCCACGGTGGCCGCGGGCGCGTTCCTGGCCGGTGGTGTCGCTGCTGCGGACACGCCCGATGGTCACGGGCACCACCACGGTCACCACTACGGTGGCTACGACTACAACGGCCAGGTCGGGCTGCTGAACCTCAACAACACCGACCTGCTGCACAACGTCAACGTCACCCCCGGCATCTGCGGCAACAACGTCAACGTTCTCGGCGTGCAGGTTCCGATCCAGCACTCGCTCAATGGCATCGGCGTGCCGATCCTGTCGCCGGGGGCGCACGAGGCCGACGGTGCGAACCCGTACAACTGCGCCTCGGGTGGCGTGGCCGACGGCGGAACGAGCCAGGGCAACTGAGTTCCGCGCCACGGCCGCCCGTTGCGTGTGCGGAAGCCGGCTCGAGGCGCGGGTCCCGGTGTCGTGAACGAGCGTCAAACTGCGTGCCCGGAACAGGGAGCGAGCTGCACACTCCGGTTCCCTGTCCCGGGCACGCCGCGCCTCGGGTGACGCCGGCGCGGGTGCGGCCGGCCACGCGACTGGAGACGTGCGCCGGTCCCACTTCCTGTGACACTCCGACCGGAACGTCGCTCCAGTTAGCCGCAGCAGGCAAAATCGTGCGAGAACAACGAATGGTCCGGCCACTTCCGACGCCGCCCGCGGGGACCTCGAAGGGAGACGGCGCATCATCCGGGTATCCCTTGGTGATGGGCGCTTCGGTCGAGACGCGGGAACGCCCGTGCGGTTCCCTGACCGGTTCGCCGTGCCCGCCGAGGACTGGGCGCGTGGGTACGCCGGCGAGGCACACGGTGTCGGCGCATTGCACAGCAATCTGCGGACGCTCGGCGGCGCATTCGTGCTCGCCGATGCCTTCATCACGCCGCTCCTGCAGCCGACACCCCCGCCCGGAGCGTGGTACCCCGACGAGAGAACCTGGCGCTACAGCTAGCCGGTGATGCAGGCGGCAACGTCAGGAGGTTTCGAGCGCGACCGGGTCGAACCCGTTCTCCAGATAGGGAGTCCGGCCGGTGTTCAGGGCGTCGAGGCACTCGGTGACTCGCCGCGCAAGGTGTGGTTTCAGTATGCCTCCGCTTTCGGCGCGGGTGCAGAACTTCCAGCGTTTCAGTTCCGGGTCTACCAGGCGCAGTGAGGCCATCTGGGCTTCGTCGAGGACTCCGCCGTCGAACACGTGGTTCTCCAGGGCGGGGCGGCCGTCCGGCTGGGGCGGGACCCAGTCGACGACCAGCAGCCGGCCGGGCACCACGTCGAGCCCGAGCTCTTCGTTGACCTCGCGGCGCGCGGCCTTCCACGGGGACTCGCTGTCGTTGTCGAGACCGCCGCCGGGGATCTCCCAGGTCTCGGAACCGTAGTTGGGCTCAACGAGCAAGACGCGGCCCTCAGTGTCGCGGAAGAGAACGCCCCCGCTGGCCGCCTGCTTGGGCAGCGTTGCGTAGTACTCGGAGGGTGGCAGCCATACCTGGGTCATGCGCGGCGACGCTACCCACCTCGCCGAGCCCATTCGGGACCGGCGTCGTTCCACCCGCCAGGGCCCACTTCGATCAGCAGGTCAGCGACAACTTCGTAGGTTCGCGCGCACCGCGGGCACCGGAGGTCGCCGTCGAGAGTCGCCGCGCAGCGGCAGACCCAGCCGACGACGAGAGCCGGATTGCCCAGGACCTTGGCGTGCTGGGAAACGTCGCCCACGACCACGGCGCCGATGCAGACCAGGGCGTAACGCCCGATCTTGAGGCCAGGCAGTTTGTCGCAAGACCAGGACCGCAGTCGGCCACGGGCCACGTGATGGATCCGGCCGATCGGATCGGAAAGCGCAAGATCAACAGCCGTGCGGCTGGCGGGTTGTGCTCAGCCGCCGGAGCGCGCCGACGATTCCGATGCGGCTCGCATGATCCAGTTGTGGAACTCCACCGCGAAGTGCTCCAGGTGGTGCTCGACGACCGTCGGGCTGCACGAGGCCGGGAGCGTCACCGAGAGGCTGGCGGTGAAGCCGCCCTCGACGTCGGTGAACGAGTTGGTGATGCCGCCGACGATCGTGCCGTCCTCGAGCACCATGCGCGAGCGGCGGCCGTATGTCGCGTCGGGGCCGGTTTGCGCTGCCGGGGTCGCCGCCTCGTCCCACTCGCGCATGTAGAACGAGCAAACGTGGTCGCCGAGGGTCTCGACGATGTTGACCCGGCCGCCGCTGGCGTGGATGGAGTAGTGCTCCGGGTGTCCGGCGAGCAGGACGTCCTCCCGCCCGAAGGCCCGCGAGAGCCAGTCCGTGAACTGTCCCGCGGTGATGCCATGCGCGTGCAGCGTCGTCGTGCCGGTTGTCTCTTCGCCGGCCGAGCGCGCGACGTGGTCGCGCAAATAGGCCTCGCCTGCTGCGATCTCGTCGGCGAGGAGGTCGAGGAGGCGCTCGCGGCCGAGCTTGGCTTTGAGCAGCGCGAGGGCACGCTGGGCGGCGCGGACCTCGAACCGCTCGACGGTGCTGTCATCCTGTTCGCTGGCCAGGTGGACCCACGCTGCCGTGGCACTGCTGCTGTCAATGGTCGCTGTGTCGCTGCTCATGGTGGTCCCTTCGCTGGTCAGCGGGTCTGGACGGGGAGTTGCAGGTAGGAGGCGTGTTCGCCGCCGGTGTGGATGACGTGTTCTCCGCGGTTGGCGCCGGTGTACTCCTGGATGCCGGGCATGAGGGTGCCCAGGAGGTTGCGGGAGCTGACGACGAAGCGCAGTTGCTCGCCGGCGCGGAAGGACAGCCCGATCGGGAGCAGGTCGATCTCGACGTCGACGATCTCGCCGGGGGAGAGGAGCTCGACCCGGTCGAAGGTGTGGGCCGGCACGTCGTCGGTGGACAGTTTCTCGTCCAAGTGCCGGGCCGAGGCGCGCAGCCGTCCGTCCGATCCCTTGTAGCGCAGGATCGATGCGCCGTGGTCGGTGAGGTCGTGGACCATCGCGGTGCGGTTGGGGACGGTGAAGGTCTGCAGGGGTGTGCCGTGGGCGTCGAGCTTCTGCGCGAGGACGAACAGGTCCATGTCGTCGGCGTCGCGGGCCTCGACCCACAGGTGTGCCTTCGGGTAGCCGACGAGGACCGTGTCCTCGTCGAAGCGCGCGAGGAAGGACGCCGCGGCTGGGTTCGCGGCAACCGGGTAGGAGACAGCGGCCTCGCCGGCGGGGACGGTGGTCGTCAGCGTGCGGGTGCGGCCGTCGAGGTAGTACCTGGTCGCGGTGACGTCGGCCGGGGGGAAGGTGTCGGCGGGGAGGTTGACCTGGTCGCCACCTTGCAGGTCGAGGACGGAGTAGCGGACCCGGGGTGTGCGTTCCCAGTCGTTGTCGAGGTCCTTGAGGTAGTGGTCGAAGAAGCGGCGCAGGTCTTCGACGTTGGCCTTGTCGTAGTAGTCGGGCCATTCCTGGGTGTTGTGGATGCGCAGCCACTTTTCGGGGCTGGCCATCCGGCGCCAGGCGCGGAAGGTGCCGGCGGTGTGGAGGGTGTTGGAGTAGCTGGCCACGACGTAGGCGGGCACGGTGATCCGGTCGAAGTCGGGAACCTTGTGCGCCCAGAAGTCGTCCGCGAGCGGGTGGAGCTCGGCCTCGGTGAGGAGGTCCTCCTTGCGGTTCTTGCCGAAGAAGCTGCCCTCCTGGAGCTGGCGGGTGAACCCGGTGTCGGGCATTCCGCCGCGCATCACCAGGTCGCGGTAGACGTCGCTGACGCCCTCCCACGGGTTGATCGCCGCCAGGTGCGGCGGCTGCTCGGCGGCGGTGAACCACTGCGCCACCGCGAGGTAGGACGTGCCGCTCATCCCGACTTTGCCGGTGCACCATTGCTGCTGCGCCAGCCATTCGATGAGGTCGAAGCAGTCCCGGCCCTCCTGGCGGTCCCACAGGACGCTGTCGCCCTCGGAGTCGACGACGCCCCGGATGTCGGGGTTGCAGATCGCGTAGCCCTGGGCGCACCAGTACGCGGGGTCCGGGCCTTCGAACTTCTCCAGCCCGGACACGATCCCGTTGTCGAGGCCGACCATGCCGAAGACGCCCATGACGCTCGCCGAGGATCCCTGCCCCTTGCCGTACGGGCTCCACGCCACGATCACCGGCACGGGCTCGGTGCCGGCCGGGCGGAACACGTCGACGTGGATGGTCACACCGTCGCGCAGCTGCACCGCGACGTCCTTTTCGAAGACGACGTCGACCGGCAGCGGGCGGAACGGCGGGGCGAGGCGGAAGCCGGCCTCGAGGATCCGGGTGCCCGGCTCGAACGGCGTCAGCACCCCGGTCCGGGCGGGCGGCAGCGGCTGGGACGGCACGAACACCTTCTGGTCATTGCTCACGACGGGCTCCTCTCGCTCGGGCACGTCCTGGTGCCGCGGTCTTGCCTGTTTCGACCGTACGGCCGACCCGGGAAAAACTCAACGCTTGTGGAGAAAAAGCTGTGGCCGTTACACTCGTCCGGATGACCGCCCAGGAGGAGGCGCCGGCGACGAGGGCCCGTCGCGGCCGCAAGCCCGGCCCCGGCAGTACCCGGCAAGCCGTGCTCGACGCGGCGAGAGCGCGGTTCGCCCGTGACGGCTTCGCCGGGACCACGATCCGCCGGATCGCCGCCGACGCCGGGGTGGACGCCTCCCAGGTGATGCAGTTCTTCCGCTCGAAGGACGACCTGTTCGCCGCCGTCATGGCCGTCCCGGCGTCGGCGCTGGAACGGTTCGAAACGGCTTTCGAGGGGCCGGACGAGCACCTCGGCGAACGCGTGGTGCGTGCCTACCTCAGGGCGTGGGAGGGCAGCGCCGAGGAGTCGGAACCCCTGATGGCGATGCTGCGCGGCGCGGTCGGCAACGAGAACGCGTGCGTGCAGCTGCGCGAGTTCATCCAGTCCCGGTTGCTGTACGGCGCCGGTGGCGGTGGCGATGCGATGCTGCGCGCCGGCCTGGCCGCCGCGATGCTGGTCGGCATCGTCACCAGCAGGCGGATCATCGGGGTGCCCGTGATCGCCGCTGCCGACACCGAACAGATCGTCGCGACCGTCGGCCCCGCGATCCAGCAGGTCCTGACCGGCTGACGGTTTCACCCGGCGTCCAGCCACGCGCGGATCTCCTCGTCGTGCTCGCCCAGCGCAGGCGGAGCGGTGTGGGTCCGCGCAACCTCGGCGCCGTCGAGGCTCGCCATCCGCAGCGGCGGTCCCGGCAGCCGGATCGTGCCGAGGACCGGGTGGTCGACGTCGATGACCAGACCTTGGCTGAGGGTCTGGTCCCAGGTGTAGACCTCGTCCAGCGTGCGCACCTTCCCCGCCGGGACACCGGCCTCGGCGAGCCGGCGGAGCCAGCCCGCGGAAGTGCGCTCGCTCAGCTGGTTTTCCAGGACAGCGGTCAGCTCGTCGCGGTACAGAACCCGGTCGCGGGCGGTCGCGAAACGCGGATCCGTCGGGTCGAGCCCGGTGGTCAGTGCGACAGCACGCCACTGGTGGTCGTTGCCGACCGCGATCTGGATGGTGCCGTCCCGGGTCGCGAACGCTCCATAAGGGACGATCGTGGGGTGCTGGTTGCCCAGGGCGCGCGCCACCTCACCGGCCACGGTCCAACGGGTGCCCTGGAACGCGTGGGCTCCGACGATCGCCGCCAGCAGCGACGTCCGCACGACGGCGCCCCGGCCGGTGTCCGCCCGCTCGGCCAGGGCGGACACGACCCCGAAGGCTCCGTACATCCCCGCGAGCAGATCGCCGATGGGCACACCGACCTTCGTGGGTTCGTCCGGACCCGGGCCGGTCAGGGACATCAGCCCGGCCTCGCCCTGGGCGATCTGGTCGTAGCCGGCCCGCCCGCCCTCAGGACCGTCGTGGCCGAACCCGCTGATGGACAGCAGGACCAGGCGGGGGTTGAGCTCGTTGAGGCGATCGAGGCCAAAACCGAGGCGCTCCAACGCACCCGGCCGGAAGTTCTCGACGAGGACGTCGGCCCGCTCGACGAGCCGCTCGAGATCACGCCGCCCGGCGTCGGACTTGAGGTCGAGCTGGATCGACTGCTTGTTGCGGTTCGCCGACAGGAAATAGGTGGATACCGGGTCGTCCGGTGGCCCCACGAACGGCGGGCCCCACTGACGCGACTCGTCACCGACGCCCGGTGCCTCCACCTTGATGACCCGGGCACCCATGTCGCCGAGCATCATCGTCGCGTGAGGACCGGCGAGGGCGCGGCTGAGGTCGACGACGAGGACGCCGGACAGAGGGCCGTTCGTGCCGGCCGGGCGGCTCACTGCCCGCTCCGGACGAGCGGGCCGAGGCGGTGATCGTTGGATACGACCGGGTTGCGCAGGGTGCCGAGCCGCTCGACCTCGACTTCGACCTCGTCGCCCGGGTGCAGCAGCCACGGCGGTGTACGGGCGTAGCCGACGCCGGCCGGCGTTCCCGTCGCCAGCAGGTCCCCGGGCCGGAGCGTGAACGTGTGCGAGATCAGCGAGAGGGTGTCGCCGACCGTGTAGGCCATCTCGGCAGTGGAACCGTCCTGGACCACCTCGCCGTTGACCCGCGTCCGGACGCGGAGGCCGTCGCGCAGGTCGCCGACCTCGGCGGCCGGGACCATCGGGCCGAGCGGTCCGGAGCTGTCGCCGTTCTTGCCGAGGATCCACTGGCTGGTGAGCTTCTGGGCCCGCCGCGACGTCACGTCGTTGAACGTCGAGTAGCCGACGACGCCGGCCAGCGCCTGGGCGGGCGTGGCGTCGACGAGCGTCGACCCCACGTACGCCATGACCTCGCCCTCCCAGTCGATGCCTTCCTCATTGGCGGGCACGGGGATCGGAGCGTCCCCAACGGTGAGCGATGCCGTCCAGCGGGCGAACAGCGTCGGGTAGGGCGGCAGGTCCTGATCGCGGAAGCTGCCCTCGGCAACGTGCTTGAGGTAGTTCAGCCCGATGCAGATCACCCGTGCACCGGGCAGCACCGGCGGAACCTGACGCACGTCGGCGATCGCGACGGTCGGTCCGTCCGGACCCCGGGACAGCCAGTTGGTTGCGTCGGCCCAGAACTCGTCCAGCCCGGCCAGCACCGTAACCTGCGCGCCGTCGTCGGACAGCGACGCGACCTCGACCGGTCCGCCGCCCCGGCGGACACCCACGATCCTCATCGGTGTGCCTCCTCGTGGTGGGCGCCGTGCGGGGTGTCGAGGTGGTGCTGCATGAGGAGGTCGGCGGCGAAGTCGTTGGATGGGTCGCGCCAGACGCTGTGCACGTGGTTGGCGTTGTCCTCGGCGTTGTCGAACTCGATCAGGGTGGCGCCGCCCTGGATGCGGAAGTAGTGCGGCAGGTCGATGGTGGTGCCCCCGGCCCACGCGAAGTGCAGTTCGCCGACGCCGCCGGCGGCCGCGATGCGGTCCATCTCGGTGTCGACCAGTCCGGGGCGGGCGCGGTGCACGAATTTGGCCAGCAGGTCGTCGAAGCAGGCCCGTTGGGAGGCGGAGAGGTCGCCGACGCGGATGCCGCGGGGGTGGGCGCGGAAATACGCGAGCGCTTTGCGGTCGTCGTCGGTGATCATTGCGTCGCGGCGGCCAACGCCGTGGTAGGCCGGGTACTCGACCTCCCCGATGCGGGGCACGGTGCGGGTGACGAAGTCCGCCGGGGGCTTGTCGTGGATGACCGCTTGCGCCCGCTGGTCGGCGGTGAGGCCGTCGAGCAGGAGGAAGGCGGCGTCCTCCTCTTCGCCGAGGATGCGGAACGGGCCGATGCGCGCCGGCTCGGCGCCCAGCAGGAACGGTGTGGCGTTCAGCAGGTCGCCATCGACGACGGTGACGTTGATCGACAGGTGGTGCCCGACCAGCCGAAAGCCCCAGGTGGTGTCGGGTTGCGGCTGACCGAAGAAGGTCAGGAAGTAGCCGCGGGCGTCGCGGAACGTGGCAGCGACGTGGCCGAAAACGGGGAGGTTGAGCTCGCGAAGCACGTGTTCGTTGCTCATCACCTGTACCACGCGTGCGTAGGCGGGCAGCGACATCGACTCGGCGATGAGCCGGTGCGCCAAAACCTCCTGGTGGCGGTCCAACTCGCCGAGCGGGAGGCCGTGCCGGCCGGACTCGGGCAGGAAGTTCCAGTGCGTGCGGCCAGGGTCGGTGTGCGGCAGCAGGCTCCGGATCCGCTGGTCGCCGGTGAGGCGGTCGAACAGGCCCATCGCGGCGAAGGTGACCACGGTCGCGTCGAAGGAGCCGCCGGCTCGGGGGCGGTGTTCGCGCGGGAGCTCGGTGTGCGGCGAGAGATCGGTCATCAGACGGCCGGCCGGATGACGAGCATGCTGGCCGGCAGTTTGCTGCGGTTGACCACCTCGCGGCGGGTGCCGGCGGTGAAGTGGACGGAGTCGTACGGGTGGAGGGTGGCTTCCTCACCGTCGCTGACCATCACCAGCTCGCCGCTGACGAGGACGTACACGGTTTCGACTGGCTGCTCGCTCATTTCCGCCTGCCCGTCGGGCAGGTAGTGCGACAGCACGACGGTCACGTCCTTCGTCGGGGTCGACGCGCCGCCTTGCAGGCGCACCGGCCCGACACCGGTGTGGCCGGGTGGATCGAAGCGTTCGGCCTCGGTGAGCCGGGTGACGCGCATGGTCATCGCAGGTGCTTCCCTTCGGTGGGGTGGGGCTGCAGCGCGCGGCGCAGCTGTGAGACGAGGCGTGGGATGTCGGTGTGGTCGCCGGCGCCGAAGACGTAGAAGTCCGGGCGGGCGAGGAATGCGGTGCAGTCGTGCCGGGAGAACCAGCGTTTGTAGGCGCCGTCGAGGTCGCGCACCGAGCCGGTCGGGGACAGGTCGGTGATGCTGCCGCCGATCTTGCGGAACCAGGACGCGGCTTCCTCGTCGAGCAGCTCTCCTGGATCGCCCGCCCGGCTCACGAGCTGCCAGTCGCCGCCGACGACGTCGTCGAACAGGCCGGTTCGACCGGCGACCGCGATCCGTCCCTGAGGTGCCAGCCGCCCCTCGACACCCTTGCTGGGGACTGTGATCGAGGGTGTGCCCAAGCGAGGGTGCGGCGGTTCCACGGCGGCGGCTGCTTGCCGCTTCAGCTCGGTGTCACGTGCTGCGGCTCGTGTGGGGTCGAGTTCGCAGATGACGCGTCCGGCAGCGACCGCTTCGTCGATGATCTCGCGGACGTGGCCTGCTCGTTCCGGGCCGTAGGTGTCCAGCACGTCCGGGTCCGTGAGGCCGGCGTGCACCATGCCCAGGCGCCAGGCCAGCGCGCGGGCGTCGCGGAGTCCGGCGCACAGGCCTTGGCCGAGGAAGGGGGGCATGAGGTGCGCGGCGTCGCCGGCCAGGAAGGCGTGGCCCACCCGCCAGGTCTGCGCCCAACGGCCCCGGAAGGTGTAGACGGCGTGCCGTTCCAGCTCGGCGTTGCTGGGGGTGACTCCCCAGGGGGCCATGAGCCGCCAGGCCGTAGCCTCCTGCGCCAGCTCTTCGGCCGGCATGTCGTCGCGGCGCATGAACTCGAAGCGGCGGCGACCTGGTCCGCTGTTGACCGCGGTGGCCGGCTGGTGCGGATCGCAGTACTGGACGACGAAGGCATCCCACGTCTCTTCGCGCAGCGGCCGGTAGTCGATGACCAGCCAGTCGGCCTCGAAGCCCGAGTCGCCGACGTCCACCGCGAGCTGAGTGCGCACCGGGCTGTTCGCGCCGTCGGCGCCGACGAGCCATCGGCTGCGAACGGTGGCTGTCATCGCGGGTTCTGTAGTGGAGATGAGTTGCGTCGACACGACCTCGGCGTCCTGAGCGAGGGAGGAGAACACCCAGCCGCGGTGCACGGTCACGCCCGCCGTGGCGTCGGCGATCTCTTCAAGGACCGCTTCGAGGTCGGGTTGGTGGAAGCCGTTGGTGTTGGCCCACCCGGATTCGGCCGGACGGTTCCAGTCGATCGACCGCAGCAGCTCGCCGTCGCCGTTGCGGAACTGGTAGCCGCCGCGGGGACCCTGTGACGGTGCAAAGAGGTCGGCGTGGTCGGCCATGACCCCGGCGGCTTGCAGGATGCGCAGTGCTTCGTGGTCGATCGTGCAGGCACGGGGGAGCGGGTACCGCTGCGGCCAGCGCTCGACGAGCGCGACCTGCATTCCCGCTTGACCCAGCAGGATCGCGGTGAGCAGGCCGACGGGGCCACCGCCTACGACGAGGCAGTCGACCTCGGGAGCCGGGAGCGTGGTCATGCCCGGTCTCCGGTGCTGAGACGCGCGTCGGGGACGATGACGCACTTGGCGTGGGGCGAGTCCGACTGCGCCCGCCACGCGGCCGGCAGCTCGTCGAGAGGGAAGACGCGGGTCGCCAGCTGCAGGCCTCCGCGCGAGATCTCTGCCCACAGCCAGCTCAGCGCCGGCTGCTTGTCGCGCAAGGACACGTGCAGGCCGGCGAAACCGGACAGGACCAGCTGCTTGCCGCGCATCGACCCGGCCGGAACCTGCGCCGTGGGACCGGCGAGGTTGCCGATGTTGATCAGCCGCGCCCGAGGAGCGCAGACCTGCAGGGCGGCCTCCAGGGGCAACCCGTAGATCCCGTCCAGGACGACGTTCACCGGTCCTGCGGCGGCGCGCAGCCGGGCAGCCAAGTCGTCTCGGCTTTCGCCGGGCTGTAGGGCGACGATGGCATCAGCGCCGAGATCGAGCACGCGCTGCAGCGCTGCGTGGTCCCGGCCGACGCCGATCACCCGCCCTGCGCCCACCAGCCGGGCGATCTGAACCGCGAGCTGACCCACGGCGCCGGTGGCGCCCAGCACCAGTACCGACTCGCCGCGTCGCAGCCCTGCGATCTCCACCAGCGGCAGGTACGCCGCGGTGCCTGCGTTCCCGACCGCGGCGGCCAAGACCGGGTCGATGCCGTGGGGGAGCGGGAGCACGTCCGCGTCGGCCACGAGTACCCGATCGGCGAACGCTCCCGGCGTGCCCGGTGCGGCGTGGCATTCCGCGTACACCCAGGAGCCGGGCGCGTGCGCGTCGGACTCGAGCACGACGCCGACGCACTCGCTGCCGGGAACATAGGGGGCTTCGTGACGGACTGAGTGAAACGCCCCGGAGGCGATGAGCAGGTCCAGCGGATTCAGCGGCGCTGCGGCCACCGCGACCAGTGTCGTTCCGGCCGTTCGGCGCGGCAGCACTACCGTGCCCAGGCGCGGCTCGGCGGCCGGGGCGTCGACCAGGACCGCGCGCACCGAGTCGCTTCCCGATGCCTGGACTTCTGATGCCGCGCTCACGACGCCGACATCTCTGGCGAGCGGCATGGTTGGTGGCTCCGTTCGGGGCTGATGGGGCGCCGGCGACCTGCAGCCTTACTGCAGGAAAGCTCCGAAAAATGCTGATGTAGCAACGGCTTCGGGTCAGCCGGCCTTGGGTGCAGCGGACCGGTTGAGGGTGGTGATCCCGGCGAAGTCGTGAGGCTGGATACCGGCCATGAGACGCCCGTAGTTCTCAGACAGCGCTTCGAGATTCAACGCGCCGTGGAGCGTGACAACACGCGCGTCGCGCCAGGCCCGCTGGATGTGTTCGAAATCCATAATCGCCGTGGAGCCGGAGTTGCGCTGGAGCAGCTCGATCGCCTCGGCGCACCACTTGGCGGCGTAGGCGGTCTCGGCGAGGACGCGCGCGCTGAAGTGCTGCAGGTATTCCGGTGACGCGGGTGTACCGGCGGCGGCGAGCTCGCCCAGGCGATCAGTCTCGGCTGCATTGGCCTGCGCCATCAGCGTCGCCGACCGGATCTTGCTGTGAACCTCGGTGAGCATGAGGTGCGTCAGCGGCGCCTCGAGCTGGTTCTTGTACGTCGTGCCGCGGATCGGTCGGCCTGCGGAGCGCTCGAGGAAGCGGGCCAGTGCGCCCTGGGCGATCCCGATCGACATGCCGGCCATGAGGCTGAACGCCCAGCCGAGCGAAGGGGCCTTCCACAGCGATCCGGCAAGACCGTTGTCCAGGGTGCCGGCCACGATGTCGCGGAAGTCGACGACGCGGTAGGCGGGGACGAACAGCTCGTCGGCCGAGAGGGTGATGGAGACGCTGCCCGTGGCGCGCATGCCGGCGACCTGCCAGTCATCGAGGAACCGCAGCTCGTCGCGGGGGACCTGGACCCCGACGAGGTAGCGGCCGTCGCCATCGTCGGCCATGCAGCCCAAGTTCGTGTACGGCGCCCACAGCGCGTCGCTGCCGAAGGTCCAGGGGCCGCCGGAGACGATCCAGCCGTCGTCGACCCGCTCCGCGCGCCCCCGCGACGCCGGGAAGTGGCTCGATCCGGCTACGCGAGGCCCGACCCACGCGGGACCGTAGACCTCCTCTACGACCTTGGCGCCCGAGCCGGCCGGGATCCAGTTCGTCGAGGCCGCCACCCACACCGTCCACCCGGCCGAGCCGTCCCACGACGACACCTCGGTGATAACGTCGAGCTGGTCCCGAACGGAGAGCTCGGCGCCGCCGAACTCCGCGGGGCTGGCGATGTCGAAGGCGCCGGTGGCGTCGAGCGCGGCGATCGTCGCGTCGGAGTGGCGGCCGGCGCGTTCCGCTTCCAGCGCGGCGGCGCGCAGGGTCGGTCCGAGCTCGTGCACCTTCTCTAGGACGGCGACGAGCGTGGCGGGCCTGTCGTCGGTGACGAGCATCGTGGTCTCCGTGTCGGGTCGGTCGTTCAGGGGCTGCAGGACTTTGCCGTTGCTCTCGGCTGTCGCCGTCACCGGGTCGCCTTGATGGCGTTGAGGTAGGCGACCCGACCGGCTTCGGCGTGCTCACGCAGGACGTTGAGCTTCATGTCAGGCCGGTGCTCGGCGTTCGGTTCGGGCACGAACGGGTTGCCGGTCCAGGACATCAGCCGGCAGACGCGTCGCTGGATGCGCCAGCCGGCCTCGGTGCGGACGAGCTCGTCGTCGTACCAGCCGGTGCCCGTCCATGCGGGGCCGTCCTCGGCCGCCTCCCGGATGAGCAGCCAGTTCCCGTAGCTGAACGCGTTGGCGCGATCGCCGTCGACGTGGACCAGCTGCCCCATCATCGTGTGCTGGTGGCTGTCCAGCGTCTGGTGGAACTCCGCGAAAGACCGCTTGAAGTTCTCCAGACCCACCCACGCGTTGCCGGCCGGACCGAACTCGGCGGTCACGTCCTCGGAGAAGACGAGGTCGAACAGGTCCCACGCGTGCGCGTCCAGCGCGAACCCGTACAGGTTGAGCAGCTCGATGATCGCTGCCTTGTCCTCGGTGTCAGCCACGCTGCTAGTCTCCATCTCAACTGTGAAATGTTACTGAATGCTTGTGTCATGTCTAGACTGGTCATGCCAGCGTGTCAAGACGCAATCTCGACTCGCTCACCGGTAGTCTGATGGGCCCAGTGGTCCTCCACTGCAAGCAACAACTCGACGGGGTGACCTGGTGACCGACGTGTCCGACTCCCGCGTCTCGCTGAACGAGACCGCCTACCGCCAGCTGAGGGGCGACATCATCGCCTGCCGTCTGGCGCCTGGTCAGCGGCTTACGGAGAAGCAACTGGCGGCCGACACCGGCTTCAGTACCGCGCCCCTGCGCGACGCCCTGACCCGCCTCGATCACGAAGGCTTGATCCGCACCCTGCCCCGAAAGGGCTACCAGGTCACGCCGTTGACGCCGAAGTCCATCGACGACCTCTTCGTCGTCTGGGGGATCGTCGGGCCCGAGCTCATCCGGCTCGGCCTGCGCCAGGCGAGTGAAGCCCAGCTCGACGCGGCACGGACGGCGTTCGACGAACTGGACGTGCTCGCCGAGGAGCAGGGCGGATCACCGTCGGCCCTCCTCGACATCGACGTGGTCAACCGGACCTTCGCAATCCTGGCCGAGGCCGCCGGGAACACCTATCTGATCAACTTCTTCCAGCGGCTCATGGGCGACATGAGCCGCATTCGAGCACTGCTGCTCACCTCGGATCACACCAACGCCGCGACGGCGCCGGCCGGCCACTGGGTGCGCCACATCCTCGACGAGCGTGATGTGGACAAGGCCGCCGAGCATGCCAGGCGCTACATCGAAGACGTCCACCAGCACGTGCTCCGGGCCATCATCAGGTGGCCCTCGGTGATGAGCAGCGAGGTCAGCGTCCTGCCGCCACGGTGAAGCGATGCTTGACACGACACCTGGCGACAGTTCTAACATGTCACAGATCTTCAGAGACATGTTAAAGCTTGCGAACAGGAGCGCACGATGGCCGACGCCGGCAACGCGACGATCGACCCTGCACTGTTTCGCGAGACGCTCGGTCACTACCCGACTGGGGTCGCCGTCGTCACCGCGGTATCCAAGGACGGCATCCCGGAAGGCATGGTCGTCGGAACGTTCACATCGGTCTCCCTCGATCCGCCTCTGATCGCCTTCTTTCCCGCGAGGAGCTCGAGGAGCTTCGCGCGGTTCAGGGACGCCGCTACGTTCTGCATCAACGTCCTGGCGTCCGACCAGGAACCGCTGTGCCGCCAGATGGCGACCGCCGGCGCGGCCAAGTTCGACGGCGTGCGCTGGCGGCCGGGACCACTCGGCTCACCCGTCCTCGACGGCGCAGTATCCTGGATCGAGTGCACGTTCGAGGACGTGCGCGAGGCGGGTGACCACTTCATCGTCCTCGGACGCGTGCAAGAGCTCGGCGTCACCCGGCCGACCTTGCCGTTGCTGTTCTTTCAGGGCGGATACGGAAAGTTCTCGACCGGATCGTTCATCGCCGCTCCAGATCCAGAGCTGATCCAGGCAGCGCAGCTCGCCGAGACGATCCGATCGGAGATCGAGGAACTCAGCCTCGCCTTCGCGGTCGACTGCAGCGTCCTCGCCAAGATCGGCAGCGACGCGGTGCAAGTGCTCACTGCCAATGGCGCACGAGCGTCCGAGACCGTTCCGCTCGGACATCGGCAACCCATCATCCCTCCACTCGGCGCCGTGTTCATGGCGAAAGCGACACCCACGGAGATCGAGGCCTGGATGCAGCGTGCACCCGACGACAGTAGAGACCGGCGCACTCGCCACCGCAAGCTGCTCGACGCAGTGCGTGATCGTGGCTACTCGCTCCTCGCCGCCGAGCCAAAGCTGCTGCAGCGTCATCGAGCCGTGCTGACCGAATTCGAGCAGTCCGACCGGCTACCCCGACAGGAACGCGACGTGCGGCAGGCGACCGCCGATCTCGTCGATCTCTTTTGTCCTGACCTCATCGTCGGCCGTCGCTACGACCTCGCATCGATCGTGGTGTCGGTCCCCACCATGGCGGACCTGCCCCCTATGGCTCTGCGGATGACCGGGATGCCGAAATCCGCGCCGACCGAACAGGTCGAGGCCTGGATCAACGGCCTGAGGCGAGTTGCTGCCGCGGCTGCCATGACTGGCACTCCTGGGTGAACGACGGTCCGACGACGTGGCTGTCCGCGACACGGTGAGGCCGAAGCCTCCGAACCTGTGGCGCCGACTTGACCGAAGAGCACTGCCGTCCGTTCAACGTCAACGGGCTCGACACGCACCTCAGCGATTCGGGTTCACTCGCCGGGTTGGGAACACACTATTTGCGCGGTCTCCGCCACCAAGTCCGCGTCGGACCTGTCGGCCACCTTCGGTCTGTGGTTCTCCGACGTCCACCTTGGCCGCGATCTGCACGACACCGTCACGTTCGGGGACGGCCTCTACTTGCGGGGCTGGCCAACAGCGCGTTGTACTCCGTCGTAGGCGCGGCTGCAGCTACGCTGCTGTCGTCGATGGCCGGATACGCCTTGGCGAAGTTCAGCTTCCGCGGCGATCGTTGACCTTCTCGGCGATTCTCGCGGGTGTGCTGGTTTCGCCGACTGCGCTCGCCGTACCGCTGTACCTCATGCTGGCCGGCGGCGGAATGACCAGCACCGTCTGCTCGGTGCTGGTGTCCAGCATGATCAGCCCGTTCGGGGTTTACTTCGCGCGCGTCTACGCCGCGGCATCGGTCCCCGACGAGCTGCTCGAGGCCGGCCGCATCGACGGCGCCGGCGACTTGCACATGTTCTTCGTCGTCAGCCTGCGCCTGATGGCGTCCGCCTCGGTGGCAGTCTTCCTGTTCCATTTCGTCGCGATCTGGAACACTTCCTGCTCCCGCTGGTGATGCTCACCAGCGACCGCCTGTACCCGGTGACCTCTCGGCCTCTACACCCTCAACACCCAGATTGCCCGCGACCCCGACCTCAAAGCCGTCGTCGTCACCGGATCCCTGCTGTCCATCGTGCCGTTGATCCTTGTCTTCCTGGCGTTGCAACGTTTCTGGCGCAGCGGACTCGCCGCGGCAGCTGTCAAGGACAAGCGCATTCATGGCGACCGTCACGGTATGGGTGGATCGGCACCGTGAACGCGGAGAGACGTGCTCCGAGTGACACCGGCAGCGGCGGTAGGCTTCGCGGCGGCGGGAGTGGCTGCCGCTCGGGCGCCGACCTGGCGCGGATGGGGGGCCGGCCTGGCGCGCTGCCAGGGTCCCGCCCTCTCGAAGCCGTCGCCGCCAGGGCCCGCGCGGTGTCCGCTTACGTCCCGCTGCGCCTGCGGGACCCCGGCCCTGCGAGTGGGGGGCAGCACCGAGCGCGCGGTGAGACGGTTGTGCGATGGCTGGCGAAGCCGGGTCAGGGGACGGAGTCTGCACTGATGTCGAGACCTCGGGCTGCGACCACGTCGGCGCGGCCGTCGGCCAGGCGGTAGCGCAGGCCCACGATGGCGCCCAGGCCCGCGGCGACCCGCTCGGCGAGCACCCGGGAGCGGTCCAGCAACAGGTCAACCGTGTGCCGGACGTGCTCAGCCAGGATCTCGTCAGCCTCCATGCGGCCGGCGGCGCGCGCCGCGAGCACACTGGGCGTCACGCGCTCGACGACATCCCGGATGTAACCGGCCGGTGTGATCCCGTCCTCCAGCGCAGTGCAGGCAGCCCCCACTGCGCCGCACGAGTCATGGCCGAGGACCACCACCAACGGACAGTCCAGCACCTCCGCCCCGTACTCGATACTGCCCAGCACTTCCGCGCCCACCACGTGGCCCGCCGTGCGCACGACGAACAAGTCCCCGAGGCCACGATCGAAGATGATCTCCGCCGCCAGCCGGGAGTCGGAACACCCGAACAACACGGCGAACGGACGCTGGCCCGGCGCGATCTGGGCCCGGCGCGCTGCGTCTTGGTTCGGATGTTCCGGAACGCCCGCAACGAACCTTCCGTTGCCGGCGAGCAGCAGCTCGAAGGCTTCAGCGGGGGTCAAGGTTTCGATCTTGGTCATGACCCGCAGCCTAAGCCAAGACCTGGAAGGTATCTCCTCCATGATTGGCCGCGTGTCCATGAGCGCTCTCCGCGCGAGGGATGCGGTCGCGTAGCAGGCACGTCATCGCTCTCCGCGGCCGATCTGGCTAGAAGATCGCGATGGGGTTGACCGGCACTCCGGTGAGCCCGTGGATCCGTGGGGGCGCGACGGTGAGGAGAAACGACCAGCGGTTCAATCCGGCACAGACGGTGGCGAGTTCTTCCAGTTCGGCGACGTCGATCAGAGGCATCCCCATGAGCGGGAGAGCGACCTGGTGCAGGGGGAGCGGGCACGCGGGGTCCAGCGGCGGATGGGCATCGCCGGCGTCCCCGGCGAAGAGCGCTGCGCCACGTTGGTGTATCCAGCGGACGGCGTCCAGGCTGATACCGGGCATCGCCTTGCCCGGCTGTGGTCCTCCGGTCCAGCCGCTGCGGACGACGAGTGCGTCCCCGGCCTCCAGACGCACGCCCTGGCGCTGCTCGGCTGCCTCGAGGTCGCGGGCGGTGATCGCATACCGCGGTGCCAGCGGTCCGTCCGACGCCAGGTCGAGCAGGACTCCCCGGGTGACGATCCCGGCGGCGAACGCCGTGGTGGAGGCGTGCGCGACCCCGCCAGAGGTGAGGCTCTCGGACAACGGTCGCCCGGGGTAGACCTGGCCGTTGTGCGGCACGTGGACGAGAGCGTCGATGTGGGTCGACCCACGATGGTGGTTGGCGACCGTTATGACATCCACGGCAGCTATCGCGGGAGAGCCGGTGTAAGTCAGCACTTGCTGGACTGGCGACGCGGGCTGACTGACGGGAGCGTCGGGGCCGCTGCCGAGGAGGGCTGGTTCGATCGCCTGTGCCAGGGACACCGCGCGTCCGGTGCGTACCTCGGCGGCGGCGCGTGCTCTGGCGGCGTCGGTGATGAGGTTCAGCGTGCCGAGTTGATCGTTCAGGCCCCACCTTCCCCGGTTGTCCGGTAAGTCCTTTGTGCTTTGGTGTTCGTCGGTGTCAGTGCTAGGTGTGATCGCCATGTCTCGTCCCTCGTCTTGGGTGTGCGGCTGATAGTTGACTCGCATCATGATAACTCAGCACACGATGAGTTCGTCAGTTGGTGAATACTGGGTGAAGACGGTTATGATGGCGGTGTGGGAGGTAGCAGCGTTGCGGGCGAGGCGAGCGATTCCGATCGTCGCTGGGCGGGTGCACCGGCAGCCGCAGCGGCGCGATCGGTGATCAAGCACGCCGGAGGCCGGAGGCGTGGGCAGACGCGCACGCGTGAGGTGATCCTCGCCTCCGCACAGAACTGTTTCGCCGAGCGCGGGTTCGACGGGACCAGCCTGCGTCGTATCGCGGACGTGGCGGGTGTGGACCAGGCCCTCGTGCACCACTTCTTCGGTACGAAAGAGAACCTGTTCCTGCAGGCGCTGGAGTTGCCGGCGAAGATGCAGGAAGCCCTTGGGGCGGCGTCACGCGGTGGCCGTGAGGGTGTGGGGGAACGAATGGTGCGTGCGCACCTGTCCGTGTGGGACGACCTGTCGGCACGCCCGGCGCTCATGACCATGGCCCGGTCTGCTGCTGTTCACGGCGTGGCCGCTGAGCGGCTGCGCCACACCGCGACCTCGGTCGTGGCCCAGGCGCTCAGCGAGGTGATCACAGGCGAGGACGCGCGGTTGCGGGCGAGCTTGGTGGCTACTCAGCTCATCGGGCTCGCGATGACGCGCTATATCCTGCTCATGGAGCCGCTCGCGTCGGCCGATCACGACGCGGTGGCCCGGTACTACGGCCTCGCGCTGCAGGCGATCGTGGACGCGTGAGGCTGCCCCACGCCGAGCCGGGACTGGCTTTTCGCGCGCTCGGCGTTCGCGGGACAGTGCCTCAGTGAGGGGCGGAGTCGTTGTCGCGGAACGTGGGTCGCAGCGCCTTGGTCACCCGGAGCAGCTCATCGAGCATGACTGCGGCGGCACCCTCCATCAGGGGATCGGCCGACACCTCGCCCTGGGCCGTGAGTTTCTGAGCCGTGAACGGGACGTTGATCGACTCGAAGATCGGCACCACCCGCAGTGTCGTGGCGACCTGTTTCAATTGCTGGACCGCGCGTGTTCCGGCACCGCTGCCTCCGTAGCTGAAAATCTGACCGCCTTACCGGCCCATTCCTGGTGCACGCTTTGCGAACGTGTCGCGCGAGAATTCGGCCGTCGGTGGTGCACCACTCGTAGACGAGCCGGGGCGTCGCGCCTTGTGCGAAGACGTCGGCGATGCCAATTTTCTGGAAGATACGCATCGTCTCGTCGTCAAAGGCCAACGCCCGCGGAAGATTGTAGAGCCCCGCGTGCTACTCGAGGACCGCGACCCGGTGGCCGCGCTGCGCGAGCAGCGGTGCGAGCACCATGCCGGTCGGTCCGTACCCGACGATGGCGACGTCGTATCGGCCGCCGGGATCCGGCCGGAAGTTCGGTACTGCCACGTGCCCTCCTCCCTGGCTCATCTGCGCGATGTTGTGCGTCGATCAGGCATTCCTACTGTCCTGCGGCGTGGAGTGCGGCGGCGCGTTCGTAGGCGTCCCGGATCGCGGGAACCAGACTGACGGCCTGAGGGGTTGACGTGGTCGGGCACGAGTTTGAGGATGTCGCCGGAGCGAAGCTGCTGGGGGACGTCCTCGCCTCGGGCGGTGACGACTGCGTGGAAGTGGGGGTAGTTCTCGCCGAACACGAGCAGGTAGGTCGCCGGCGCCCCGGTGACTTCGGTGACCGCCGCGACGAGGTCACGGGCGCGCCGCGCGAGTGAGTTCAATTCGTCATCGTCGAGGCCGGTGATCCGTTCGGCGTGCCGGCGGGCTCGCAGGATGTACCAGCCTGGGACGGCGAAGGCGGGGACGACTTCAGCGGCCCACAGCTCGTCGCGGAAAACGATCGCGGAGTCGTCGATGTCTTCCATCCGGCACAGCAGGCATTCGGTGACTGTCATCGGTGCGCCTCCGGGTAGGGGGGTGACTGTCGGTCGTGTCGAGGTGTGCGGCGTCGACGGAGGCCAACGTGAAGCCAGCGGTGAAGGTCGCGGGCGGCGGTCGAAGACGACGGCGACTGCCGGGCTGGTTCAGGGGGCGCCGACAAGTACCGACATCGGGTTGGGGAGGTCGGCTTTGAGCGACCACGCTCGGTTGGTCAGTTCCTCGACGTCGGCGCCGCTGCGGCGGGCTTCGAGCATGGTCTGCGGGTCAAACGCGGGACCGACCGAGTCGGCGGCGTATTCGGGCCCGTTCATGTAGGCGGTCGCCTCGTCGGGCTCGGCGAAGTTGTCGACCTGCATCTCGACGAAGTTGCCGTCCGGGTCCTGGTAGTACATCGACGTGGTCACCCCGTGCGCGATGCACACCGCCGGGGCGACTCCCTTGGCCTGCAACGATTCGTAGCGGGCGAGCAGGTCGTCGAGGTGGTCGAAGGTGTAGGCGACGTGGTGCATCGCCGCGGTGGCCGGAGTTTTGCGTTCCAGCGGCACGGGGGAGTTGAGCAGCGCGATGCGGTGGTGTTCTTCGTCGAAGGTGACGAAGGTCAGGTTGTCGTCCTCGTACACGACGTGGGCGTCGAGGACGGCGCAGTACCAGTCCCGCATCTGCTTGGCCTGGCTGGTCTGGAACACCACGTGGGCGAACTTGGGGGCGGCGGACATCGGGCTTCCTTTCTCGGCGCTGAGCGAAGGTCCGGGTGCGGTGGTCAAGGCTGGGAAACGAACTGCGTGCGCATCGAGCCGATGCCCTCGGCGGAGGTCACCAGTTCGTCTCCGGGACTCAGGAACCGGGCGGGCTTGCGGGCCATGCCGATTCCGGCCGGGGTGCCGGTGAAGATGACGTCGCCGGCGTAGAGGGGGAGGATGGAGGAGAGGTAGGCGATGATCTCGCCGACGGAGAAGATCATGTCGGCGGTGCGGGACTTCTGCATCTGCTCGCCGTTGAGGTGACAGCCCAGGCCGATGTCGTCGCGATCGGGGAACTCGTCGGCGGTGACCAGTTGCGGCCCCATCGGCGCGAAGCCGGGGTAGGACTTGCCGAGGGTGAACTGCGGGGTGGGTGGCTTCAGCTGCAGTTCCCGTTCCGACAGGTCCTGGCCCAGCGTAAGGCCGGCGACGTGTTCCCACGCCTGCGACGCCGGAACCCGGTAGGACTCCCGGCTCAGCACGACGACCAGTTCGTCTCGAAGCCGACCGAGCCGGGCGGCAGGGTGACGGGCGCGGACGGCCCGGTGATCGAGGCGGGGAACTTCGTGAACACGACCGGGGTGTCGGGAACGTCCATCCCGGACTCGGCCGCGTGCTCGCGGTAGTTGAGACCGATTGCGAAGACCTGCCGGGGGCGGGGTGCGGGTGGTCCGAGCAGCTCGGCGCGGTAAGGGCGCGTGACGCTGTCGGTATGGCCGGCGGCCCAATCGCGCAGGTCGTCCCACTGGTCGTAGAGGCGTTGCGGATCGGCGGGCAGGCTGCCGCCGCTGGCGGACTCGACGTCGATCATGCCGTCGCCGACGACCAGGCACGCCCGGCCTCCCGCGTTGACGATGCGCATGACA
>NZ_JAEBEI010000034.1:0-54652 GCF_046548775.1 Amycolatopsis sp. cmx-4-61
AGGCCGCCATCGCCGGCTACCTGCGCTGGCGCAACCGCCACAGCCACCCCAAACGCCACTTCGCCGTCAACTCCAAGATCCGCCGACCGGATTACCTACCCAACGTTGCTTGATGCGGCACTAGTACGGCAACGGCAGTCAGGTGAGTGGGTAGCCACGTCGGTTTGTAGTGGCTGAGCGGTGTTTGGTGTTGTCGTCGGCGGTGCCGGCGGGCCCGGATGTGGTCGGCGGCGTCGGCGACACGCAACACCAGCCGTGCTCGCGGGAGCTCACCGCCAGCGAGACAGCCACCACAAGCACGCGTCGAACCGTTCCCGCCACTTCGCCAGCTTCAGATCCAGCCTCACGCCGTGGTGCCACATGAACAGCAGCAGGGTGGCGCCCGCGCCGATCAGGGTCAGCAGGCTCCCGGCCACGATGACCGGAGTGTGCTTGTCACCGGGGTCCAACTCCGCGCGCCGCTCTCCCGGCCACACCCGGATCTGCACCTCGCGTCCCGACTTGATCTCGCGCCCCTGATGGTGCTCGAAGGCCTCCGTCCTGGTCACCCCGTCGGGCCCGGTGTACCGGACATACGCGGTCGAGGCCTCCCGGGCGTCGGTCGAGACGACCCGCCCCGGGAAGAGCCCCGCCGACCGGTGCACGTCCGCGGCCATGGCGACGCCGGTCCACACCACGGCGAGCCCGCCGACCAGCACCACGAGGGGAAGCCACAGCAGGGCCGCCTCGGGCAGCCAGGACCTCGACGACGTCATGCCACCAGCACGCCGGGAAGGCCACGGCGGTTGCCTGGCGCGCCGGAAACGCTCGGCCTGTCTCGTCCGGGCCGGTTCCGGCCCGGTCGTCCGTCGGGACACCCGCTCATGCCGATGAGCGGCTGGCGGTCCACGTTCGCCCAATAAGCTCTCACCCATGACGTCGAGTGACGACACGCCAAGACTGCTCCAGCCGTTGCCCGACCGAACCGTCGACCGCTCAGCTGCGTACGAGGCCCTGCTGCGAAGCCTGCTCGATTTCGTCGGTGTCGAATCTCCGGCAGCCGACGAGCCCGGCGTCCAATCTAACTGGCGTCACCGAGCCCGCCGAGAGATCGGCAAGGCCGTCACGCGCCACGCTATGGAGGCGTCAGAAGCCGCTCCGGTGCCGGAGGAGTGGTTCGCACCCCTACTGCGGGCCGCAGTCCACGAACCGGACCCGAGCCTCAACCGGCAACTCGTCGAACCCCTCGTCGCCGCATACGGCCTCCGTCGTGTCCAACTCGCCCTCATCGCCTACCTTGACGCCGGCTCAGCTCCCGATGCCGCGGGCGCCGCGCGCGCCTGGTACTGGACACACCGTGCTCGCAGTTACCCACGCGGTTCCAACACCCCGGCACCGAGCAGCGTCACCACGCAGGAAGCGCTCAGCGAACTAAGCCGCCGATACCGTCACATCGCCCTACGCCGCTTCATCACTGAAGACGACCTTCACCTGCGTCGATGCATCCTGCCTGGCCTGCCGCTGGATCCGCGGCTGTATCCCGACACGATGCACGACCTGGTGACCCAGGCCGTGCAGATCGCCCGCACCTCTCCCGACGACTACCTCCGGCATCGAGTCGAGATCCAGGTCGCCCTCCGCTCCTGACACACCCGCGGCGCACAGCACGCCCGATACAACGCATTCTCATGCCGCGTTGAGCGCGCCCGGTCGATTACGATCGGGGCCGGCCGCGCCGATCGTGCAGATGGACGAGGTGACGGTGATCCTCTCCGTACCGCAGACCGAGTCCGTAGCCGGCTTGCGGTTGCGCCTATGGCGGCTGGACGGCCTGTCGGCGGCTGGCCACCTCGCTGCCCGACGAAGCCGAAGCTCGGCAGTGGCTGGACGAACAGGGCGCAGGCTGCCGAGTACGCCAGCGCCTGGACTGACGTTCTGGCGCGAGCGCGGGCACCCTCATGATCGAATTCTTCGGAGGGCGTCAGCCGCGGCCGCGCGCGTGACGTACTGTTGGGTGGGATTTTCGACGGGGAGGCGAGCGTGGCGGCAGACGAGGTTGCACGGCTGTGGGATGCGCACGTGCACGCACCCTTCCCCCTTGCTTTACGCGATGCTGAGATCGCCGGCATCGACATGGTCCTGCTCGATGCTTACACCGCGGGTTGCGTCAGTTCATGGTTGTCCAGCGGCGGTCGGCTCGACGCGTGGCGACGCACGGCAATCGCGTCCTGCTTGGCAGAGCTCAACACCGTGCTGCCGTTGCTCACCGATCCGACGCAGGCCGCGTACTACCGCCGGCTTCGCGATCTCGCTTGCTGTATCTGCGCTGAGTCGACCACTGCGAACGAATGTCCCTGAACCGCGCGGCCGGATGAACCAGGCGCTCGGTCCACAGGGACGGCAGGGACATCCGGATTCTCGGCGCCGATGATCACGCGCGGTTGTGGTTACCTGCCCGGCGCTGATGATGAGCTGGCGTGTCGTCGTCGGGCCAGCTCATATCCTCATCTTCCAACGTGGGGATCACCGGTGACAGAAAGTGGTCTGCGTGCTCGGTGACCGTGCCGCGGACCAGCCGGAAGACACGGAAGTCCAGCGTGTGCTCTGGGTCTTCGTCGTCGTGGACGTACAGCAGCCCGTACGACCCCGGGGCGAGCTGCCCGACCTTGGCGAACAAATCGACTACCGCTTCACCATGCTGCCCGCGGTGATTCGGGTTCCCACCGAGGTGGAGGTGGTACGTGCCATTCATCGGCCGAAGATCCATCAGTGCGTAGTCAGTGAACTCCTCAGCCAGAGCCTGGATCTCGCCGAGACGGAGTGGCGGTTCGTCGTCAAGCGCTTCAGCAGTCGGGCGAAGCGTTATCCACCCGTGGTACTCGAACATGGCAAGAGTTTAGGACGTCAGGCGGGCCCGCCTGCACATCGGCCGGACCCGATCCTGCCGCCCAGTGTCAAGTAGCCGCGAAAAGCGGTCGCCGAGCAAGTCGATAGCCTGCTTACGAGGAGTTCGCAGTCGCCGATGACGAGGCCTGGCTTTCCGTGTTCGGTATCCCCCGCAAGCCGAGGAAGCGTCCGGTGAGAAGTGGGTGCGGGAGGTGCGGATACCCGTCTCCGCGACCGAGGAACTCCACGTCTCCTGGGACGTGGTCGAGCGCAGTGTCCGCCTCCGGTGGAAACAGGCGTCAAGGATCATCGTCGACGTCTACCGCGAGCAAACGACCCGTCTCACGGTGGACAACCACAACAACGAGCCTCTCGTCCTGGTGGAGTACCACGCAGGAGGATGTAGCGGCCGGACAGTCGTACGAACCTGGCCGAATCTCACCGTGAAGGACACGTTCCTGCGGACGTGACCACCTGCTCCCGAACGTCCGCTCATGCCGATGTGCGGACGCCGACACCCGCCACCGGCACGGGAACGGCGCCTTGCGGTGGTCCTCGAAGAGCGTCTTGACTGCTGGCCGAGCCGGCGCCTGCTGACCTGCGGAGACGCGGCAGAGCGCAGCGGTATACACGTGAGGTATACACCTCCGGTATAGTGATCGCCGAGCCCGGACTCCGGGTCAAGGAGGGACAGGAACATGTCGGTTTCGCATACCCTGCTCGCGTTGCTCGAATCCGGTCCGCGGCATGGCTACGACCTGAAACGGGCCTACGACGAGCAGTTCGGCCAGGACCGCCCGCTTGCTTACGGCCAGGTCTATTCGACGTTGTCACGGCTGCTGCGCAACGGCATGGTCGAGGTGGCGGGCGTCGAGAGCGGCGAAGGACCGGACCGGAAGCGCTACACCATCACCGACGCGGGGGTCACGGACGTCGAGACGTGGCTGCGCACTCCGGAAAGCCCGCAGCCGTACCTGCAGAACACGCTCTACACGAAGGTGGTGCTGGCGCTGCTGTCCGGGCGCAGCGCCTCCGACGTGCTCGACGTCCAGCGCGGCGAGCACCTCAACGTGATGCGGGCGCTCACCAAACGCAAGAACGGGGGCGACCTCGCCGATCAGCTGATCTGCGATCACGCGCTCTTCCACCTCGAGGCGGACCTGCGGTGGCTGGAACTTACCGCCGCGCGCCTCGGCGAACTCGAGAAGGCGGTGCGCTGATGACCGGAACGCCATTGCTCGTCGGCAAGGGACTGTCCAAGTCGTTCGGGCCGACGCGGGCGCTCGACGGGGCGGCGCTGTCCGTCTCGGCGGGGGAGGTGCTCGCGATCATGGGCTCGTCCGGGTCGGGGAAGTCGACGTTGCTGCACTGCCTCGCCGGCATCCTCCGGCCGGACGCGGGCACCATCGACTACCGTGGCGCCGACCTCGCCGGGATGGACGACAAGGGACGCAGTGCGTTGCGGCGCACCGACTTCGGTTTCGTGTTCCAGTTCGGCCAGCTCGTGCCCGAGCTGTCCTGCCTCGAGAACGTCGCCCTCCCGCTGCGGCTGACCGGGAGCAGGCGGAAGGCCGCCGAGGCCAAGGCGACCGGCTGGCTCGCCCGGCTGGAGGTCGACGACCTGGCGCACCGGCGGCCCGGCGACGTGTCCGGCGGGCAGGCGCAGCGGGTCGCGGTGGCGCGGGCGCTGGTGACCGGGCCGAAGGTGGTCTTCGCCGACGAGCCGACCGGCGCGCTCGACTCGCTCAACGGCGAAAAGGTCATGCGGATGCTCACCGAGGCGGCACGGGAAACGCACGCCGCGGTGGTGCTGGTGACCCACGAGCCGCGCGTGGCGGCCTATTCGGATCGGGAGATCATGGTGGTCGACGGGCGCACGGTCGACCGGGAGCTGGTCGCATGATGCGGGATCTGGCGCTGGGACTCCGGCTGGCCGTCGGGGGCGGCCGGATGTCCGGCGCGGCGCTGCTGCGCCTCGCGATGACCGCGTTCGGGATCGCGCTCGCGGTCACCGTGCTGCTGTCCGCGGCCGCGGTGCAGCACCTGGTCGGCGCGCAGGCCGAGCGCAAGGCGGCGATCGCGCAGGTCACCCAGCCTCGCGCGGGCGTCGCCCCGCTGCTGGTCTACAACTGGTACGCCTCGGCCGGCGACGACTTCGCCAAGATCACCGCGGTCACGGCAACCGGAGCGAACTCGCCGGTGCCGCCGGGGCTCAGCAGGGTGCCCGCGCCGGGCGAGCTCGCCGTGTCGCCGGAGCTCGCCGCGAAGCTGGCCTCGCCGGGCGGCAGTTCGCTGAAAGCGCAGCTGCCGGGGCACGTGGTCGGCCTGATCTCGCGGGAAGGCGTCGCCGGCGCGGGCGACCTCAGCGCGTACTACGGGGTGCCGGCCGCGCAGATCGAGGCCGAGGCCGACGGCCGCAAGGTCTATGCGTTCGGCCTGCCCTACACCGGGCTCGGGCTGTCGGCGGCGATGCTGGCCGTCATCCTGCCGATCGCGGCGGTGTTGCTGCTGCCGTTGCTGATCTTCGTGACCACCGCGTCGCGGATGGGTGCGGCGCAACGGGAACGGCGGCTCGCCGCGCTGCGGCTGATCGGCCTGGACGCACGGCAGGTCAAACGGGTCGCGGCGGCCGAATCGCTGGTCGGGGCCGCACTCGGGCTCGCGGCCGGGATCGGGTTCTTCGCCGTGCTGCGCACGTTCGTCGCCGGCATCCTGCCGTTCGGCCTGCGGATATTCCCGGAGGACCTCGTTCCGTCCTGGCCGCTCGTCGCGGTGATCGTGCTGCTGGTACCCGGGCTGGCGGTCGGCTCGGCGCTGTTCGGGCTGCGCCGCACGATCGTGGAACCGCTCGGCGTGGTCCGCCAGGGCAAGCCGGTGCGCCGGCGGATGTGGTGGCGCTGGGTGCTCACCGCGATCGGTGTGCTGTTCCTGGCCGCGACCTTGGCTTTCGACCGCGGGAAAGGCAACACGGCCGTCGCGCTGGCGCTCTCGGTGGGCAGCGTGTTCCTGCTCGTGGGCGTCGCGGCCCTGCTTCCCTGGCTGGTCGAGCGGCTCGTCGAGCGCCTGCACGGCGGTCCGCCGTCGTGGCAGCTCGCGATCCGGCGGCTGCAGCTGGACAGCGGGACCGCCAGCCGCGTGGTGTCCGGCCTGGTCGTCGTGCTGGCCGGCACGATCCTGATCCAGGGCGTGATCACCTCGCTCGCGAGCGGTGACGACCGGCAGGCCACTCCGGACGGCGTGGCCGCCGTCCCGGTGCGGGTCGACACCACCGCCGCGCACGAGGCCGAGGTCGGCAGGCTGGTGTCGGCCGTGCCCGGGGTGACCGGCATGCACCCGGCCCGGTACCTGACGTTCCGGGCGGGAGAGGAGCGGGACTACGGCGTCGTCGGCGATTGCGTGGCGCTCAGGGCGCGGGCGAACATCGGCGCCTGCTCCGATGGCGACGTGTTCTCCCTCGTGCCGGCCCGGGGCGGCACGGCGCCGGCCGGCAAGCTGCAGCTGCAGGGCTACTCCCGCAGCGGGGAAGTGAACGGTCTGGAGTGGACGGTCCCGGCCGGAGTCAAGGTCGTGCAGGCGGCCGACGCGGCGGGCGACAGCCTGCTGGTCACGCCCGGCGCGCTCGGCGGCCTCGCCCTTCCGGACTCGTCGGTCGCGGTCTACGTGTCCGGTACCGGCGACGTGCAGGCGCTGACCGACGACGTCGCGAGGGCGATCAACCCGCTCGCGTGGAACGCCTCGGCAGGCAAGAGCGACTACCTCGACGATTTCCGCACCCGCGACCGGCAGATGGTGGAGAGCTTCCGCTCGGTGCTGATCACCGCGTCGCTGTTCGTGCTCGCGGTGGCCGCGATGAGCCTGCTGATGCTGTCGATCGAGCAGATCAGCGAACGGCGGCGGCCGCTCGCGGCACTGTCGGCGGCCGGCGTGCCGGTCGGGGTGCTGGCTCGCGGAGCGCTGTGGCAGACCGGGATCCCGGTGGTGGTCGGCGTGGCGCTGGCGGTCGCGGCGGGGCTGGGGCTGACCGCGCCGATACTGCGGCTCGCAGACCGGCCGATGATCATCGACCTCCCGGTGCTGCTCGCACTGGCGGGCGCCACGGTGGCGGCGGTCCTGCTGGTGACCGGTCTGACGATGCCGTTGCTGCGCCAAGTGACCCGATTGGACACGCTGCGCTCGGAATGAGCCGGCCGGCAGGAGCCTTCACGGCTCTCTTCGTGGCAGTGGGCCCACCGGTACCGGCACGGGCGCCGTCCGCGCCGGACGGTGCCGGTGGGCTTCCCCTGTCCGCGGCGTTCGACGAGCTGGGGCGCCGGGCGGACATCGAACGAAGGATCCATGACGAGGTCGACACCGTGTTTCCGGGACGTCCGGCGGTCGAGGAAGACCTCCCCGATCTGCCGGCATCTACGGGAGACAGACCCCGCGCCGGCCTGGGGGCCTACCGCGCGAGGAGCACGAGGCCGTCGAAGGCCGGGATCCGGACGAGGCCGCGCACCCGGCGCCCGTCGACGGTCACCATCCCCATCGGCGCCCGCACCCGCACGGCAACATTCGTGGGGTTGACTGCCGCCCACCCGCGGGTGAACCGCCGGGTCCACGCCCCGGACCGCTCGCGCACCGCCGCCGTCCGCGGCACGCCCAGCCGGAGGTCCTGGTACCGCGACCAGCCCGGCCGGCTGTAGTCCTCCGTCGACGAGGTCGCCCAGCACGTCCGCCGGCCCGCCAGCAACGCCGCGGCCGCGTACCCCACCCGTTGCTGCCCTTCTTCCGCGCTGCGGGTCATCAGCAGCTGCCACGGGCGGCCGGATGCCGCGCCCGCGCGCATTTCGCGCCACTCCGTGCCCTTGAACGTCACCAGTCCGTTGTCGGTGCGCAGCGCGAAGTTCTCCTCCATCCCGCCGCCGAACCGGCTGTGCCGGCGCCACCGCTGCGCCGCCAGGTGCGACTCGCTGATGTTGGGGACCAGGACCTTTCCCGCGCGCCGCAACGCCGGCCCCGCGGTCTTGAGCAGCGACTGCAGGCCCCGGCGCAGGAGCCGGTCCGTGCCGGCCTGGTCGGCGGTGTGAGCCAGTACGGCGTCGGAGTACCAGTGCAGCGTGTGGAAGTCGTTGTCGGCCAGCACCCCGTCCCAGCCCTCGGCGACAACTTCGGCGGTGACCGCCGCCGTCCAGGCGCGCTGATAGCCCGGGAACCACACCGCCATCTGCCAGTGCTGCGGGTAGTCCGCCCACTCGATGCGCCGGCCGGCGGTGTCGACCGCGAACCACTCGGGATGCGTGCGCTGCACCGCTTGGTACCCCAGGCCGGTCGGCAGCCGGTGGGCATCGACGCCGTCGTCCACCGTGCCGGGATAGTTACGGGTGCTGGACAGATCCTTGTACACCAGCACCTTGATCCGCGGGTTGAGCCGGTGCAGTTCCCGCAGCGCGGCGGTCTCCCAGGCGTTGAGCACGACGACCTCGTAGTGCCTGGCCGCGAACCGGACGTCCGCCGCCGTCGGCGGCGCCCCGATGCCGTACCACCACGAGCACACCCGCCCCGGCCTTGCCGTCGCACCGGCACTATCGGCTGGGCATACCCATGCCAGCAGCGTCGCCGCGATGACGAGGGCCACAAGGCCGCTCCGGCCCGCAAAACGCCCAGCAAAAGTCGACATACAGCCACCTCGCAGAGCGGTCGGACGACGGCCGAAGCCAGCCTAACCGCGACCGCGGCAAAGCTTCTGTCACCTTTCGAGTGATCGCGGCAGCCTGCCACCGCCGACTCCGCCCTCGCATGGTCGGCGAAACAATCTCCGGGCGTTGCCGGTGAATGGCTTGTCGGTTGCTGCCCACTGACCGGGAAGCGGCGTAGCCGTTCCGCCGAGAGGCGGCATTCCTCGCCTCGCATCGAATTCGTGCTGCCGCCCACTGCTCGACAAACGACGGACTATTGTTCTGGGTAGGACTCACCTGGGCTGGTTGTCATTGCCTCGTCGCCGCAGTGTCGTTCTTTCGCCGAATCGTAAAGGAGTTGCTTGGCCCTTGGGCTAAGCCGGTTATTGTCGTCGCGCTCATCGGTTTGCTCAGCGCGATAATGTCGAGGCCGATCGCCCGCCCGCTCGGTCCGACGCGGCGGGCGGCGAGCAGGACGTCCAGCCCGCCGCCAGAGCCGAGGTCGGGCACGTCTCGCCGGGCTGGAGCTCTGCGACGGCGAGCCGGTTGCACGGGCATCTCGTTGACAACCTAAGCTAATGACACTAGCTTAACTGGAAACATCGTTAGCTAGCGGAGGTCATCATGACCGAGTACCTGAGAATTGCCGGGAAGGCCATCGCCTACGACGTGAGCGGCGAGGGACCCCTGGTGGTGCTCGCGAACGGAATGGGTGACAGCCGCCACTCCTACCGGTTCATCTGCCCGGCGCTGGTAGCCGCCGGCTACCAGGTCGCCAACGTCGACGTCCGCGGCACCGGGGACTCCGATCCGGCGTGGGACGGCTACAGCCGCACTGACATCGCCGGTGACCTGATCGCCGTCGTGCGTCACCTCGGTGGTCCGGCCGTGATCATGGGCCAGTCGATCAGCGGCGGCGCCGCGACGATCGCCGCCGCCACGGCACCCGATCTGATCGCCGGGCTCATCGAATTGGCCCCGTTCACCCGGAAGCAGTCGGCCAGCTTGAGCGGGCTGGTCCGGGTGAAGCGGTACCGGGCCGGGTCCACCCAGCTGGGCCTGACCACGGCCCTGGGAAGCCTCTCGGCGTGGAAGAAGTACCTCGACCTGGCGTACCCGAGCAAACCCGCCGACTGGGACGCCGAACTGAGCCGGATCGAGACCAAGCTGAGCGAACCGGGCCGGATGGCGGCCCTGCAAGCCATGTGCAAGACCTCACCGGCCGACGCCGGCGCGCAGTTGCCCCACGTCCGGTGCCCCGTCTTGATCATTGAAGGCAGCCTCGATCCCGACTGGGCCGACCCCCGCGCCGAGGCCGAGAAGATCATCGCCGACCTGCCGGCCGGCCTCGGCGAGTTCGCCGTCATCGAGGGCGCCGGCCACTACCCGCACGCCCAGACCCCGGACGAGGTCCTCGCACTGGCCCTGCCCTTCCTCGCCAGGACCCTGACCCATGCCTAGGGCCGGCCTCGACGCGGCCTCGGTCACCGTGGCCGGCGCCGCCCTGGCCGACGAGGTCGGCTTCTCCGGGCTCAGCATGGGTCTGCTCGCCGAACGACTCGGGGTCAAGACGCCCTCTCTCTACAAGCACGTCACCAACCAGGCCGACCTCACCCATCGGATCGCCGTCCTGGCTCTGAACGAGTTCGCCGATGCCATCCGCGACGCTATTCAGGGTCGAAGCGGCCGGGACGCCCTGGTCGCCGGTGCGCACGCGATGCGAACGTACGTGCTGGACCATCCGGGCCGGTACGCGGCCGGCAACGTGGCGCGCGTCCACGGGCCGGACGACCCGCTCATCCCGGCCGTCCAGCGGGTGCTCGCCTCCTGGGCGGCCATGCTGCACGGATACCGGCTGGATCCGGACCAGGAGATCCACGCCCTGCGGATGCTCCGCAGCACCCTGCACGGATTCGCGACCTTGCAAGCCGGCGGTGGTTTCAAGATCGACGCCGATGTCGATGACAGCTTCACCTGGTTGCTCGACTTCATCGATCACGGCCTCATGATCCACCGGCACGATCCACCGCCCGCCCGCTGACGACCTCGGAGATGATCGCCCGCTGAAGAGAGAAAGATGCCCGCCTCGATCCCGTTCCTGCGCATATATGCATCCACGGGAGCCTCGCCCGACGGCCACCCTTACGACACAGCCGGCGATCCGTCGGCGTCCCCGAGCGCCGCTGTTCGTTCTGCTTGAACCGAAAATTGGACTTCGACCATGACCCACGGCACCATCCCCGCTCCCGGCCACGACGCCATCCGCGGCGGGCTTCGCTTCCTGGCCGAACTCATCGCCTGGGTCGCCGCCCCCGTGGCGTTGTGGCCACATTCGATCCCTGCGGCCATCGCAGCGGTCGTTCTCCTGATCGGTCCACCCGCCATCTTCGCAACCCCGGGCGACCGCCCAGGCGGCGACGGCCTGATCGCGGCCCCGGGCATTGTCACGATCCTTTCGGTCCTGGCGCACCTGGTCGCTGCCACAGCGGCCGCATGGGCGATCTGGCCATGGTGGGTCGCTCTCGTGGTCACAGCACTGTGCGTCGTGGTCGTCGGTACCGAACAATCCCGCTGGCGCTCCCTCATCAGGACAGGCCGCGGCCAGCGCGCCACCCAGCATTGAGGACGTGGCCACCGCGTCGGCGCCGGAAGCGAGACCAAGTCCAGATGTGGTCGGCGGCGTCGGTGACACGCAGTATGAGCTTGGTGAGCAGGCGCCGGATCTCCGGTGGCGTGAACTGATCATGCCCGGCTCGCCGGGACCGGTTCTCCCTTTACCGCAAGGGATCGAGACACTGCGAGCCAGGCATGGGCGAGCATCGACAGGGTGATGTGGGCATGCCATGCCCGCCACGACCGGACCTGATACTGATCGAGTCGGTTTCGTTGTCGGCCTGCTGGAAGCATTCTTCGATCCGCCGGCGGGTCCCGGCGGTCCAGGCCAGGTCCGGCAGTGTGGACCGGCGGGGTCCGTAGCTGCGCGAAGCGCAGCAGCTCTTCGGCGGGCGACGTGCGCGAAGTCGGGATCCTCTGCCCTTCGGGCGCGGTGCGGATCGTCGAGGACGGAACCGCACCGCGGGGCCGTCGTCACCCGGCGTCGGCGGCCCCCTTGATCGCCGGGTCGCCGGCGACCTCTTCCGGCGGCGTGCGCTTGCGGCGGGGGAGGAGCAGGGCGGGCGCCACGGCCAGGACGACGAACGCCGCCGTCCACCAGAAGGTCCCGGCGAACGCGAGGTCCGGCGCGCCCGGGTGCGCCGCGGTCTGGCGGGCCAGCAGCAGCGCGATCACCGAGGTGCCGAACGAGCCACCGATCTGGAGCAGGATCCGGGTGGTCCCGCTCGCGTCGGGGATCTGCGCGGGTTGCAGGCCTGCGAAGGCCGCCGCCAGGACGCCGATGCTGGCGGCGCTCACGCCCGCCCCGAACACCAGCAGGCAGGCGCCGATGACCACTAGGTTGGTGTGCGCGCCGAACTGCGTGAAGACGGCGACGGGCAACGTGGCCAGCACGACGCCGGCGAGCACCACGGGCCGCGGCCCGATCCGGTCGGTGAGACCGCCGACGGACCGCCGCGCCAGCAGCGCGCCGATGCCCTGGGGGACCAGCAGCAGCCCGGCCTGCAGCGCCGAAAGGCCCCGCACCTGCTGGAGGTAGAGCGGCACCAGCAGGGTGGCGCCGAACAAGGTCAGGCCGGACAGGAACATCAGCGCGGACGCAGCACCGAAGGACCGCACCGCGAGCGGCCTGATGTCGATGATCGGCTGACGGCTGGTGCGCAGCGCGTGCGTGACGAAGGCGGCCAGCAGCACCAGCCCGAGCACGAGCGGCACGGTCACGGCCGGCTCGAGGCTGTGCAGGGTGCTGAAGCGCGAGAGGGAGTAGAGGACCGCCGCGAGCCCGGGGGACAGCAGGACGAGCCCGAGCACGTCCAGGCGGACGTTGCTGCGCTGCCCGGTGTCGTCGAGGCCGGTGTCGTCGAGGCCGCGCCCGGCGAGGACCAGCCCGACCAGGCAGATCGGGATGTTGATCAGGAAGATCCACCGCCAGCTCGTGGTGCCGACGATCAGGCCGCCGAGCACCGGGCCGACGATGGGCGCGATGACGGCGGGCATGCTGACCGCCGCCATCAGCCTGCCCATCTGCCTGCCGCCCGCGGCCTGCACGACGAGGGTCTGCAGCACCGGGATCATCACGCCGCTGGCGACGCCCTGCAGGACGCGGAAGGCGATCAGGCTGCTGATGTCCCAGGCCGCGCCCGCGAGCGCGGAACTGACCAGGAACAGAGCCAGCGAAACCAGCCAGGCTCGCTTGCCGCCGATCCGGATGACGGCCCAGCCCGCGAGCGGGATCGCCATGCCCATGGCGAGCAGGTAACCGGTGGTGATCCACTGGACGGTGGACACCGTCGTCGTCAGGTCGTGCGCCAGCGTGTTCAGCGCGACGTTGACGATGGTCGTGTCCAGCAGGGGCGCCATCGCGCCGATCATGAGGATCGCGATCAGCTTCCGCAGCGCGGGGTCGAGCCGATCGGGTTTGTTCTTCGTCATGTGGTGGCGGAACTCCCTTTTGGCGGGCGGGAACGCCCCCTCGCGCCGCCCTGCTGGACAGACCTTCGGCGGGTTACGGCATGAGCGACTCGGCGAACTGCTCGAGCACGCCGGCGATCTGCGCCCCGCGCAGGATGTTGGTGTAGTCCGTGTAGTGCACGATCTTGCCGCGGCGGACCCGGATGATCCCGACCGAAGACGGCAGGACGAACGGGTCGCCGCCGGCGACGACCTTGCCCTCGATGGTGAACTGCGCGGTCGCCAGCTCGTGGTCGGCACCCGGGTAGACCTGCACCGAGACCTTTTGGAACTCGAGCAGGTTCTTCACCGGGTGCTCGGCGCCGAGCACCTTGCTGATGGTTTCGAAGCCCTCCAGCCGCGACGGCTGCCCCTCGAGGACGAACGGCGTCTCGTAGACGGCGTCTTCGGCGAACTGGGCGATGAACCGGCTGTCGTCGCCGGTCTCCATGGCCTCGCGCAGCACCTCGATCACTTCGCAGGTGGTCGCCACGGTCTTCTCACTTGCCTCGGTCACGAAACTCTCCTGAATGGCTGAGCCGCCGGTGGTAGTCTGCAATTAACTGGAAGATGTCCTCCGGTTGGTACGATATGGAGAAGTCTCTCCGGATGTCAACCCGGCCGGGTGAGGTGGTGTGCTCATGGGCAAGGTGGCAGCGGACCCGAAGCGGGCCGACGCGCGGCGCAACCGCGCGCGCCTGCTGGAGGCCGCGGCGGATCTGCTCGCCGCGCAAGGTGTCGCGGTGTCTTTCGACGAGATCGCGCGGCGGGCCGGCGTCGGGGTGGGCACGGTGTACCGGCACTTCCCGGCCCGGGAGGAGCTGTTCCGCACGGTCGTCGACTCCGGCCTGCGGCAGCTGGCCGAGGAGGCCAACGCGCTGGCCGGCGCCGAGGACGCCGGCGACGCGTTCTTCCGGTTCTTCTACCTGATGGTCGACCAGACGGTGATCAACAAGGCGTTGTGCGAGGCGTTCGACCCCCAAGGCGCGGCGGAGCTGCTGCCCGACCGCGACGCCGACCGGTCGTTCGAGGCCGCGCTGGGCGCGCTGCTGGCCCGGGCCAAGGCGGCCGGCCGGGTGCGCGCCGACCTGGACGTGGCCGAGGTCCGCATGCTGGTGGTCGCTTCGGTGATGGTGGCCCGCAGCCAGCACGGCTTCTCCTGGCGGATGGTCGCGCTGATCGCCGGCGCGTTGCGCCCGGACGACGGCCGGGCCCCGGTGCCGGCGCCCGATGTCACGAAACTGACGGTGCTGCCGGCCGGACGTCACGAAACTCGACCGGTGGCCGAGCCGCGTAACGAAACGGCGGAACCGGCCGGCGGCCCCCGGTGCACGGTGTGCGGGACGCCCATCGAGGCCGGCGGTACCGGGCGACCGGCCCGGTACTGCGGGGCCACCTGCCGCCAGCGCGCCCACCGCAGCCGGGCGAAGACGGGTTGACCGCCGGGGTGCCGGTGCGGCCGGGGTGCGTGCGGCTGTTACCACACGGGCGACGTGGCGAGACGCGACACCGACGGCTACATCACCTACGTCAGCCGCACCGACGACGTGTTCAAAGCGAGCGACTACAAGATCAGCCCACGAACCGTCGAAAGAGGCAAGCTGTCGAACCACTACTGCTGCGTTGGGAACCGGTACACGTCGGCCAAGGTCAGGTAGTCCTGGAAGTGCCGGTCCCACCGGGTCGGGTGGTGCCTGCCGCGGGGGAGCGCATCACTGTGAGGGTCGCGGGACCGACTCGCAGGATTCCGTCATCGAGAGGGGCGCAGCGCACGCCGCCGTGTCCGCGGAGAGCGCGGAATGCGCCGGGCGCCAGCGCCACGTCCATCCAGGCGCACGGGTAGGCCGGGCGGTAGGCCTGGAACCGGACCTCGCCCGTCCCGGAGTCGAGGCCGAAGACGGCTCCGGTCCCGCTACGCGGTGCGGCCAGCTCGTCGACGGGAAACCCGCGCACGACGATGTTGCGTCGCGGCAGGTGCGGGCCCGGCACCGCGGTGAGGCCGAGGTCCTGCGCCAGAACGTCGAGTGATTCGGCGGCGAAGAGGGTGACAGCGGCTCGGCGGTGGGCTGGCTGGTTGAAGTACCGATCACCGACGAGCCCGAGCCCGGCGCGCACGGTCACCTCGTCGCGCTCGACGGGTTCCGGGCCGGGCCGCGGGCCGTCCGCGGGACGGCCTTCGAAGGCGTGTGCGGAGGAGACCAGCAGCGCCACGATCTGTACCGGGGCCGAGATCGTGTCGGGCCGGGTCGGCATGGGTTCTCCTCGATCGGGCCGGCGCGCGAACTCCGAGTTCGCGCGCCGGCGTCCTCACTGGCCTTCGGTGTCGCTGGTGAACAGGATGCGGTAGTTGCCGTAGCCCGCGTCTTCCAGGTCGTCGAGGTGGATGAACCGCAGCGACGCGGAGTTGATGCAGTAGCGCATTCCGCCCTTGTCGAGCGGGCCGTCGTCGAAGACGTGGCCGAGGTGGCTGTCCCCGTGCAGTGAGCGGACCTCTGCCCGGATCATGCCGTGGCTGAAGTCTTCCCGCTCGACGACGTTCGACTTGACGATCGGCTTGGTGAAGCTCGGCCACCCGGACCGGCTGTCGTACTTGTCGACCGAGGCGAACAGCGGCTCGCCGGACACGACGTCGACGTAGATGCCCGGCTCGTGGTTGTCCCAGTACGCGTTCGCGAACGGACGTTCCGTGCCGTCCTGCTGGGTCACGCGGTACTGCTCTGGATCCAGCTGGGACACGGCTTCCGGACTCTTGTGGTACTTGGCCTGCTGAGGCACAGCTCTCCCTTCCCCGCCTTGCGGCGCGAAGCTGGGGCACCAGGTGAAACGCACCTGGACGTGCAGATGTGCAGACGCGCGGCGTACCCGCGCTATTCCGCTGGGCGGCCGGTCGACGCGGGCGCGTTCTTCTTTCTTAAGGTTTGAGAGCAGGGCCACACTTGTAGCAGCCGTCTGACCGCAGGCCGGCTCGCTCGGCGGGTAGCTCCGCAGTCAAGCCGCGCGGCTCAGTGAGCATCAAGCAACTCCCGGAGTGGCGGCGGGAATACGCAGACCAGGGCGAAATCGGCCCCTCGGCATCGACTGTCCGCAACGGTAGGCGGGGAAACCGGGACCACCGTGGTACCGCGGGAGCTGATCCGGGACGCCGTGTAGTACCGCGGTACGACGCCGGGCGCTCAGACGTCGCGGCGGGTGACGCACGCCGCCGCGGCCGTGATCGTGACGGTCAGGTAGGTCAGGCAGACCAGTGCCGCGAAGCTCGCCGACGGCCATTCGGGGTCGTGGAAGGTGGTCCAGGTCAGGCCTTCCGCGGCGACGCCGGGTGCCCAGCGGGAGAGGGCGGTGGAGCCGTCGGCGGAGACGGCCTTGAGCAGCGTGACGGCGAGGAACAGCAGCCCGGCGGTGAGAGCGGTCGCTCCGGCCGTGTGCCGGACAATCATGCCGATCGCGGCACCGAGCAGGGCGACGGTGAAGACGTAGAACCCTTGACCCAGAACGGCGCGCAGGACGTTCGGGTCGCCGAGGCCGACGTCGAGATGCTTGCCGGCCAGGGCGGCCTGCCCGGCGCCGAAGGTGAGGAAGGCGAGCAGTTCCCCGGCCGCGAACGCGATTGCGCCGATGACGAACAGCTTGGCGGCCACGACCCGGCCGCGCCGAGGGGTGGCGGCGAAGGTGGCGCGGATCGTGCCCGTGCCGTATTCCGCGGTGACGGCGAGGACACCGAGCAGGCCGAAGGCGAACTGGGCCAGCTGGAAGCCGGTGAAGGTCCCGAACACGGGGTCGAACTCCGCGCGTGCCCGTGGTCCCCAGGTGTCCCAGCCGCGGACCGCGGAGCGCGCTTGGAACACGGCGAGCGACAGCGTCGCGGCGGCGGCGACGGCCAGGAGCAAGGGCGTCGAGCGCAGTGAGCGGAGTTTCGTCCACTCGGCGGCCACCGGGCCGCGGCCGGGCGGGAACGGGCTCATCGGGCGTCCTCTCGCGGGGCTTGGGTGCGGTATTGCCGCTCGGGATCGGTGATCCGGCGGAAGACGTCCTCGAGCGAGGGGGCGCGCGGAGTCAGTTCGAGCAGCGGGATGCGGTGTGCGGCGGCGATGGCGGCGATGTCGCCCGGGGTGAGCCCGGCGACGGCGAGGCCGTGGTCCGCCTCGGCGGTGACGGTGGCCCCGCGGCCGGTGAGCAACGACGCGAGCGGCGTGTCCACCGCCGTCCGGACGAGCACGTCACCGCCCCCGGACCGGACCAGTTCGGCCATGCCGGAGTCCGACAGCAGCCGGCCCCGGCCGAGGATCAGGACGTGGTCGGCGGTCAGCTGGAGTTCGCTGATCAGGTGGCTGGAGATCAGCACGGTGCGGCCTTCGGCGGCCAGCGACCGGACGAGACCGCGGATCCAGTGCACGCCGTCGGGGTCGAGGCCGTTGACGGGTTCGTCGAAGATGAGGATCCCGGGGTCGCCGAGCAGTGCCGCGGCGATGCCCAGCCGTTGTTTCATCCCGAGTGAGAAGCTCTTCACCCGCCGGTGCCCGACGTCGGCGAGCCCGGTGATCCGGAGCACTTCGCCGACGCGGCCGGCGGGGATGTCGTTGGTCTGGGCGAGCCAGCGGAGGTGGTCTCGCGCGCGGCGGCCGCCGTGGACGGCGGTGGCGTCGAGCAGGGCGCCGACCTGCCGCAGTGGCCGGTCGAGCGTCCGGTACGGCCGGCCGTCGACCAGGACCCGGCCGCCGGTCGGCGCGTCCAGGCCGAGGATCAGCCGGATGGTGGTCGACTTGCCGGCTCCGTTGGGCCCGAGGAACCCGGTCACGCGGCCGGGTCGGACGCGGAAGGTCAGGTGGTCGACGGCTTTACGCCGGCCGTAGCTCTTGGTCAGTTCGTCGGCTTCGATCATCGGTCCTCCTGGTTCGTGCTGCCGGTCCACCGTGCCCGGCCGGCGCAGGTCCGGTCATCGCCGCGCGGGCGTGGGCCACGCGGGGTATGCCCGGCGGCATAGGCCAGGTGACCGATGCGCACCCGCCGGCCGCCTGGCTACGGTCGGGCGATGACCACCGACGTGCGCCCTCCGCTGTTCACGCGGCTGAGGGCGGGGTACTGGATCGCCTTCGACGGCATCGCCGCCGTCGTCGTCGCGGCTGTGTGGTCCGCCCCGCTGGTGACCGGCAGTGGAGACGGGCCGCCGGACGCGCGGTTCCACGCCGCGGCGGGGTTGCTCGGGGCGACGGCCTTGGCCGGTCCGCTGGCCGTGCGGCGGTGGCGGCCACTGTGGGCGTTCGCACTCGCATTACCGGCCTTCGGGCTGTCGCTGGCGACCTCGGTCGTGCCGGTGGTCCCGCTCGCGTCGGTGCCGATGGCCGCGGTGGCGTATTCCCTGGCGGCCCGGGGACCGCGCCGGGTCGCGTACGCCGCGCTCGGAGCGGTCGTGGTGCTGGTGTCGCTGGCGACGAGTGTCTGGAATGGACAGTGGGCTTGGCCCGGCGTCACGGTGCTGCTGCCCGGTGCGGTGGTGGTCCTCGGCTGGTCAAGCGGCGTCATGGTCGCCCAGCGCCGGGCGTACGCCGATGCCCTGCGCCGGGACTTCGACAACCGGGTGCACCGCGCCGTGACCGGCGAGCGGCTGCAGATCGCCCGGGAACTGCATGACGTCGTCGCGCACAGCATGAGCGTGATCACGATCCAGGCGGACATGGGACGGCTCGTGCTCGACCGCAAGCCCGCCGTCGCCGGCGCGGCGCTCGGCGTCATCGAAACCACCGGCCGGGCGGCCCTGACCGAACTGCGCCGGATGCTGGGCGTGCTCCGCGAGGACGACCGCGACCGCGGCGCACTGGCCCCGGCTCCTGGGCTGGCCGGGCTGGACGGCCTCGTCGCCCGGATCGCGGCGGCCGGGGTCGAGGTGGAGGTCGTGGTTCGCGGCACGCCGCGGGCGCTGGCGGCGGGTGTCGATCTGTCCGCCTACCGGATCGTGCAGGAGGCGCTGACCAACGTCGTCAAGCACGCGGGCGTCCCAGGCTGCCGGCTGACGATCGGGTACGAGGACGACGCCGTGCTCCTCGTGATCAGCGACTGCGGCCGCGGCGGTCCGCCGGAGCCGGGCGGGCACGGGCTGGTCGGCATGCGCGAACGTGCCCTGCTCTGCGAAGGCGAGTTCGACGCGGGCCCGGTGCCGGGCGGCGGATTCGCGGTCACCGCCCGGCTGCCGGACCGGGACGGTCGATGATCCGGGTGCTCATTGCCGACGACCAGGCGCTCGTGCGGGCCGGGTTCCGCGAGATCGTCGGCTCGGCCGACGATCTCGCGGTGGCCGGGGAAGCCGCGACGGGCGCCGAGGCGGTCCGGCTGGCGACCCGGTCGCGGCCGGACGTCGTGGTGATGGACATCCGGATGCCGGAGATGGACGGCATCGAGGCGACCCGCAGGATCACCGCCACGGTGCCGGGCAGCCGGGTGCTGGTGCTCACGACGTTCGACCTCGACGAGTACGTGTTCGCGGCGCTGCGAGCCGGCGCCGCTGGATTCCTGCTCAAGGACACGCCGTCGGCGGCCCTGCTTGAAGCGATCCGCACGGTCGCGGGAGGCGACGCGTTGCTCGCGCCGGGTGTGACGCGCCGGTTGATCGCCGAGTTCGTCACGCGTTCCGAACCGCCGCTTCGGTCACGGGCCGGGCTGCCGGCCGCGATCACGGCACGGGAGGGCGAGGTGCTCGTCCTGGTCGCCGAAGGGTTGTCGAACGCGGAGATCGGGCAGCGGCTGCACATCACCGCCGGAACCGCCAAGACCCACGTCGCCCACCTGCTGCTCAAGCTCGCCGCCCGCGACCGCGTGCAGCTGGTGATCACGGCCTACCAAGCCGGTCTGGTCACGCCTTGACCCGTTCAGGATGCCGACGGCCCGGCCCCGGCCACCGACCGGACGCCGCTACCGGCGACCACCGCTGCCGGCCCGCCAGTCCTCGATCGCCGCGGCCCATTCCTTGTTGTGGGTGGACTCCATGAACTCCTTGCGGTCGATCAACAGGTACAGCTCACCCACGGGCGTGTTCGTGCCGAGGATGAGTGGTTTGCCCGAGTCCGTCAAACCGCCGAGGAACCGCCCGTACAGGTCGGTGTACTCGCGCCGCAGGCTCGTCACTTCACCAGGCTGCAGCACCAGCGCGCCTTCGTCCTATCCGGACAGCACCAGCGAACCGCCGGTCAACTCGATCGTCCCCCGCCTGCGGAACAGCGCCTTCTGACTGACCACGCCCGCTGCCTTGTCAGCGACCTTGTTGGTGTGCAGCTCCGCGGCACTGGCTCCCAGGTAAGTCCCCCGCTTCGGTTCCATGCCGTGAAGCCTCGTGCACGGTCGGGTCCGGCCGCACCGGCCGAAGGGCGACGGTCGCAGCTACTTTGGTCGATGTTTCGCGATGCGGCCCGAACCACCTGGTGGTCAGGAGATTTCGAAGGCCTGACCGTAGACGTGCCAGCGCAGGGGAGTGGCGAGGTCGAAGTTGCCTTGCCGGAGCCAGACGCGTTGGGCGGTGTCGATGCGGCTGGTGTCGTCGTGGGCCGCTTCTTTCTTCATTTCGATGACCCGTTCGTCGAGGAACGCGTCGAGGTAGGCGGTCTCGTCGCCGCCTTGGGCCGGCGTGCCGGTGCGCGCGATCGCGCGTGATCGGATCGATTGCAGCCCCTCGTAACCGTGCACGACTGCGGCGTCGTAGTAGGCGAACTGGCCCAATGCGCGCAGACCATCCTGTTCGGCCAGGGAGACGGCGGGGTTGAAGTAGCTTCGGTCTCTTTCGTCTTCCTGCACGTCGCGGAAGGTCTGGTCGCTGGCGGCCTGGCGCCAGGCGTCGGGGAAGCCGGGATCAAGGCCCTCGTGGGAGTCTGTGCCGTCGACGGCGCGCAAGGCAGGCAGGTAAGGCGCGAGGACGTTGCCGGGCGACCGTTCGGTGTAGCGCTGGACGACTTCGAGCATGTCGTGTGTGCCTGAGGTGAAGCCGATGATGCCGGCGGTGTAGCCGCGGCCGTCGTGGATGTCTTCGATGTAGCCGAACTGCGCGCGCCAGTCGAGCGAGGAGTTTTCGGCGCTCGAGACGATCTGCATGGCGTGGTCCTTCTGGACCGGGTCGTCGAGGCTGGTACCGGCGAAGGCCGGTGAGGCGACGGCACTCATCAGCGCCGCGGCCACCGCGATGACGGCGTAACGGGATGACCTTTTCATGAAGCCCTCCGAGGTCGGCGTTGCCCGGGAGTTCAGCAGTGGTCGCGCTCATTTGTCAAGAGTCTTTACGAAGCTTGACCGGTCAGCTGTCCGGCGGTGGTAGCCGCTTGCCGTTGGCGTCGACCTGTCGCTGCGGGACGTGCGGCATTCTTCTCGAAGAACTGCTGTCCGCGGACACCGTCGCTGCTTGTCCAAATTGGACAACCTTTCGGCGGCGACCTGTTCCCGGGCGCGAGGCTCGTGCTGACGCTTGGGATCGCGCGCTGCGCGTCGATGTCGCCAGGACGAGGAATTCGAGGCTCAGCCGCACCCGAGCTTGAGGACCTCGTCGAACGCGGCACGTGACTCGCTGACGAGGTCGGCGGCGGTGCGGGCACGGCGTCGGGCCGTTTCGTAGCAGGCGAGCGTGATCTGCGCGGCGAACACGGCGATGGTTTGCGAGGTGCCGCGGCTTCTCAGCATCTCGCTGAGGTTCGACGCGAGCTGCTGGGTCTTGAGGGCGTCACGTGCGCGCAGCTCGAGGTGCTTTTCGACCAGATCGGCGTGGCGGTCGTAGGCGTCCGGGTCTTCCGCTACCTGGGCGCACAGACTCAGGACGGTCGGGCGCAGCTGTTCAATGGCCTCCCGGCAGTCGTGTGCGGCGCCGACGGTGTCGTCCGCGCTCGCCTGGGCGATCGTGTCGAGCAGCGCTTGCTCCTTGGCGAAGACGACCTCGGTCTTGTCGCCGAAATAGCGGAAGAAAGTCGTGCGGCCGACCTCGGCGCGCGCGGCGATGTCGCTCACGGACACCGCGTCGTACCCATGCAGTGCGAAGAGCTCGTCGGCGGCGTCGATGATGCGCTGCTGCGCGCGCAGCTGCTTGCGCTGGATGAGGGAGTCGGGTGTCCGTTCGGGTGTCACCGAACCATCATAGGCTCTCGCGGATCTCAGGCTCATCTGGAACCGAGTCTACTATGGTACTGAGTACCACTCAGGGAGATGATGCAGTCTCCGCCGGGAAAGGACGCGATCGTGACCGAAGACAACTCTGTCGCTGCTGTACTTCCTCATGGTGTGCCGTTCCTGACGGGGAGGGACACGGCCCCGGCGTACTGGGCCTTCGGTGCTCTCTGGGTCGTCTTGGCGGACTCCGGGCAGACGGGGGGAGCGTTCTCGGTGATGGAGCAGTGGATGCCGTCGGATGGCGGCCCGCCGCCGCACGTTCACCCGATCGACGAATGGTTCAACGTCCTCGAAGGCGCCATCGAATTCCGCGTCGAAGACGAGCCGCCGATGCGGGCGACGGCGGGGGATTCGGTGTGGATTCCGCGTGGAACGGTGCACAGCTTCACCACGCAGAGCGCTGCGCACGTGTTGAACGGCTACACGCCGGGTGGCTTCGAGCAGGTCATCATGGGGCTGGGCACTCCTGCGGGGCGCCGCGAACTGCCGCCGGCGGATCTCGGGTTCGAGCCTCGCGCCGCGGCGCAGTTGATGGACAACTTCTGGTCGGCGAGCGCCGAAACGGGCTGGGCCAAGAAGTGGACCCAGTGAGCGAGTAGAGGCCATGTCCGGCAACGTCTGACGCGCCACCCGAACGACCTCTGACGTGCCTCGCCGCTCATCGCTACGCTGGAGAGGCGACTGGACTTCTCCCCGTCAGCTCTCGAGCACCAGCTCGGGAGCCCCGGGGAAACCCGGGGTCGATGGTCCACGAGAGTGGGCCACAACCACGGAGAAGTCCATGGCACATCGGAAGTCCCACCGGGAGAAGAAGACGACGAGGATGCGGGTCGCGGCAGGAGTCAGCCCGTTCGTCATCGCCCTGACGCTGGTCGAGCAGGTCGTGAACCTGATCCACCAGCTGAAGGATCTCTGGTGATGGGTCCTCGGACCCCCCTTGCCGGGGGCCTCAACGCTCCGATGTGCCACCGCTCCGACCTCAGTTCCCCGGGATCTCCATGGTCCGGGGCGTAGGCGTCGGCGAGATTGCCGGCGGGGACATCATTGCGCTGCGGCGGTGCGCGGCGGCAACGTCGTCCAGCCGACCATCCGTACGCCAGTCACCCCGTACCGCGGTTCGGTGTTGCCGTCCCGATGATCAGCGGGTGCACCACCGACGGCATCCCCCGCCACCGCGCTGTGCTCATGTCCTCGATTTCGAACCGCTGCTTGAGCAGCGCGACGGTGTCGCGGTCGCACCGGCAGCCCTGCGCGAACGCCGCCCACGGCCCCGCCAGCCGCGTCTGCCTGCGCGCCAGCTTCGGGTCCTCGGCGCGCACGTGCTCGCAGAACAGCAGCCGCCCGCCGGGGCGCAACACCCGCGTCAGCTCGGCCAGCGCACGGTCGACGTCGGGCACCGTGCAGAGGACCAGCGTCGACACGACCGTGTCGACGCTGGCGTCCGCCATCGGCAACGCGTCGGCCGGGGCCTGCACCAGCCGCATCCCCATGCGGCCCGCCACGCGTTTTTCGAGTCGCCGGTACATCGCCGGGACGGGCTCGGTCAGCACGACCTCCGCCGCCGCGGGGTAGTGCACGACGTTGAGCCCGGTTCCCGCCCCGATCTCGACCACCCGGCCGTGCGCACGCCGGAGCAGTTCCCCGCGCCGGCCCGCCAGGCCGAGCCGCTCCCCGCGGCGCAGGAACCGTTCGTACAGTGCCGCCCCGAGCCGATCCCGGAGCCCGTCCCGTGACCCCACGCTGTCCCCTCCGGACATCGCTCCTCCTCCACATCGCCGATGCGACGCAGCACATCACCCCCGGCCGCCCGCCGCATCACCCGCCCGTGCCATTCGGTTGACTGGCCGAAATGGGCCACCTGGGTCCGGGCAACGGCCTACGCTCGGGGAATGCCGGGACAAGACCAGGTCGTGCGGTTCACGGCTGGGCCGAACGATCGCACCTTCGCCTGGGCGGCCTTCGGCGCCGGACCGCCGCTGGTCGTCGGCGGCTGGTGGTGCGGGCACCTCGAACTGGACTGGCAGAACCCGTTGTTCCGCCGGTTCGCCGGCCTGCTCGGCGACCGGTTCACCCTCGTCCGCTACGACCGGCCCGGCGTCGGCCTGTCCGACGCCGGGCCGCTGGTCACTTCGCTCGCCGGAGAAGTCGCCACGTTGAGCGCCGTCGTCGACGCGGTGGGGGAGAAGGTGAGCCTGTTCGGCGGTTCGTCCGGGGGGTGCGCCGCGATGGCGTACGCGGCGGCCCACCCCGACCGCGTGGAGCGGCTCGTCCTCTACGGCAGCTACGCCCGCGGCGCCGAAATCGCGACGGCCGAAGCCCGCGATTCCCTGCTGGCGGTCCTCGGACGGCACTGGGGCGTGGGGTCCCGGGTGCTCGCCGACCTGTTCCTGCCGACCGCGACCCCGGCGGAACGCGACGAGTTCGTCCGCTTCCAGCGCGCGAGCCTCACCGCGGAGGAAGCGGCGCGTTCGCTCGCGGCGGTGTACGCGTTCGACGTCCGGGACCAGCTGGGCGCGATCGAGGTGCCGACGCTCGTCCTGCACCGCCGCGAAGACCGCGCGATCCCGTTCGCGCTGGGCCGGGACGTCGCCGCCCGCATCCCGGGCGCGGGCTTCGTCCCGCTCGACGGCACCGACCACCTGCCCTGGCGCGGCGACGTGACCGGGCTCGTCCACGCCGTGCGGGAGTTCCTCGGCGCCGGCCGGCCCGCCCGCCAGGCCGGTTTGCCGCACCCCGAGCTCTCCGAACGCGAACTCGACGTGCTGCGCTTGGTCGCGGAAGGGCTGAGTGACAGGGAGATCGCGCGCCGGCTCGGGATCAGCGCCCACACCGCGCACCGCCACGTGTCGAACATCCGCGGCAAGCTCGGCGTGTCGTCGCGAGCGGCGGCCGCCGCCCATGCCGCCACCGCCGGGCTGCTCTGACTCGGTCCGGGGGCGAACGGCGCACGAGCACTCCGCCGAAGCTCATCCGCAATCGGCCGGGCGATCGGCTGGCTACCGGGTGACCGGCGACCTGTCGATCACGAGCACGACCAAGCCGGTCACCCCGGACATCGCCGTCTCGGCGGTCAGGCGCTCCGGCTGACACCGACCCGGTCCAGGTAGTCCCGCACGGCAGTCCCGCTCGCGCCGGGTGCGCGCAGCGCGAGGTAGCCATCGGGCCGCACCAGGACAAGGGTGTCTTCGGTGACGCCGTACGCGGTCCGCGCGTGCCCCTCGACGTCCACCAGATCGGCACCGCTGCCCGGCGCGCCGACCGCCACCGGCTTGATGAGTCCACGGTGGGCGGTACCGACGTCCCGCAGTGGACCGGCGCAGGACTCGCCGAAGCCGAGCAGGGTGAACTGCGGGCCGCGGAAGGCGTCGAACAGCCGCCGTGGCGTACCGGAGCTGTCCACGCAGGGCGCGTCGGGCGCACGATCACCGGCGCGCGGTCCGTTCCCGGCGTCGCCGCCGACGGACAGCGAGCCGGCCCGGTAGCCGAGGCCGAGCTGCCGGCCGTCCGGGGGCGCGCCGTCCGCGATGTCCGTGCTGCCACCGTTGACGAGCCGCTCCGCGACCCTGCGCAGGCCCTCGGCACTCACGCCGAGCGTCCACGAGGCGACCGGGAGCCGCTCCTCCTCGTAGCTGTCCAGCAGCGACTGCCGCGCGCCGGAACACACCATGGCGAGCTTCCAGCCGAGGTTGTACGCGTCCTGGATGCCGGTGTTCATGCCGAGGCCGCCGGCCGGCGGATGCACGTGCGCCGCGTCGCCGGCCAGCACCACCCGGCCCACCCGGAACCGGTCGGCCATCCGCACGTTCACCCGGTACGTGGACAGCCAGCTTGCCTTCGAGAGCCGGATGTCGTGCTCGCCGGCGAGATCGTCCACGATCCGCCGGAAGTACGGCAGCGAGGGTTCGGGGAGGCTGCCCTCCGCGCCGAAGCCGCTGAACGGTACGGTCTGCAGTTGCCAGGACCGCTCGTGGCGGAACGGGCACAGGGCCAGGAATCCGCGCCGGCGGACGGTCCACTGGTACCAGGCGTCCGGTTCGAGCCCGTCGAGCTCGACGTCCCCGAGCAGCATGGCCTGCGCCCCGCTCTCGCCCTCGAACCGCACGCCGAGTGCCTTGCGCACGGTGCTGCGGCCGCCGTCGCAGCCGACCAGGTAGCGCGCCGCCACCCGCTCGCCGGTATCCAGCACCGCATGCACACCGTTCGCGGACTGGCTGAACCCGGCGAGGCCTGCGGCCAGTTCCACCCGCACGCCGTGCTCGGCGAGCCGCGCGCGCAGGATCCGCTCGATCCGCCACTGCGGGATCAGCAGCCCGCCGTCGTAGGGCCGATCCGGTGTGGGTGCCCGCTGGGCGTGCGGGTCGGCCTCGGCCACCAGTTCGCCGTCGAGGTACCGCCGGTGTGGCAGGTGCCGGAACCCGTAGTGCAGCACCTCGTGGGCGACACCGAGGTCGTCCAGCACCTCCTGGGTGCGTGCGGTGAGCCCCTTGCCGCGCGAACCGGGGAAGTGCTCGCCGGCTCGGTCGACGATGCGCACGTCGACGCCCCGGCGGGCCAGCTCGATGGCCAGCGTGAGCCCGGTGGGTCCGGCGCCCGCGATCAGGACGTCGGTCACCGGTCCCCGTCCTGACGCACTGCCGGCGCGGTATGCATGCTCGCCATCACACCCTCCCTGATCCCGTGCTGTCACCGAGGCGATCGGCGGTGACGCTAGCCGGTTCCCGGGCCGGGTGTCCTCGTGCCGGAGGTGGAGATCGGGGGTGGATACCGGCCGGGGAAATCTCCACCGCGGTCTCCTACCGCGAACCGACGACACACCCGGGCGGTGTTCGTAGCGTCGTCATCGACGGATATGCCGTCGCGATAGTGACCATCGAAGGAGCACCACCCATGTTGATCGGATCCCTGCTGACTGCCACTGGCCTGTTGTCCGGTGTGCCGATCGCGGTGTGGCTGCCCGTGGCTGTCCTCGCCGTGGTGGGCGTGGTGGCTCTCAAGATGCGGCGGCGCCGACGGCGTTGACCACCGCGATGGTTTCCCACCCTGCTCGAGTTGGTCAGTGACATCGTTGCCCTACGGCGGATGCGGATATGGAGCGACGACGGTGGTGGTGACGGGGCACTGGGGGCCACGGCGGTGGTGGCCGGTGCGGCTGGGTGCAAGCCTGGCCGGACTCGGCGGCATCGTCTACGGCATCAACGCCCGTACACCGGGATGGGGTCTTCACGGTCAGGCACTGGCCGTGCTGGTCTGCGTCGTGGTCGCATGCCTGAGCTGGCTGGTCAGGGCCGTCACCGTATATCTCGGCAACCAGCACCGCACCCTCACCACGACCGCCCCCAGCGGGGCGCTGGTGACCGCGGGTGGCCTGCTCATGAGCATCGCCCCCATGCCCCCGGCGCTGGCCCTGGCCGCTATGGGCGCGTTCACCGCAGCCGTAGAGCTGACCCCCGCACTGGCCACGACCCTGACCGCCGCCGGCGTCCTCGTCGCGGCCGTCGGCACCGCGACGATCAACCACCAATGGGTGGCCTTCGCCGGCTACTCCGGCGGACTCGTGGCGATCACCCTCGCGGGAGCCAACCGCCGCCAGTACAAGCAACGTCTCGTCCAGGCCGAGCAGCTGCTCACCCAAACCCGCATCGCCGCCGCCGCCGACACGCGGGCCGCCGCACTGGACGAACGCACCCGCATCGCCCGCGACATCCACGACGTGCTCGCGCACTCCCTCGGCGCAGTGGCCGTGCAACTCGACGCCGCCGACGCACTCCTCGAGGCCGGCACCGACACACCGCGAGCCCGACACCACGTCCAACGCGCCCGACACCTGACCGTGGACGGTCTCACCGAAGCCCGCCGTGCCATCAGCGCGCTGCGCAACGACGCCCCACCGCTCGGCGACCAACTCTCCGCGTTGGTCGCCGAGCACCACAACGACGCCGCCACGCTCACCATCTTCGGCGAGCCTCGCCCGCTACCCGCGAACGTCGCCCTCACCATCTACCGCACCGCGCAGGAAGGCCTCAGCAACGCGCGCAAACACGCCCCCGGCGAGCCGGTGACCCTGCACGTGCACTACCACCACGACAACGTCGCAGTCACCATCATCAACCCCACCAGCACCACCGCCGACGGGAGCACACTCGGCGCCACCGGGGGCAGTTACGGGCTACCCGGGCTGGCCGAGCGTGCCACCCTGCTCGGGGGCACCCTCATCGCAGGACAAGAGGCAACCAACTGGAGCCTGCGGTTGTGGCTGCCAACATGACCATTCCTGACCACCCGACGCTGCGCGTCGTCGTCGCCGACGACCAGGCCGCCGTCCGCGAGGGTCTCGTCACCCTGCTCGACCTCCTCCCCGACATCGCCGTGGTCGGCGCCGCCGCCGACGGCGACCACGCCCTCACCCTCGTCGGACAACACGCCCCCGACGTGGTGCTCATGGACCTGCGCATGCCCGGCGTCGACGGCATCGAAGCCACCCGGCGCATCCATGAGCACCACCCCGCCACGAAAATCGTCGTGCTGACCACCTACAGCGACGACACTTCCATCCTCGACGCCCTGCGCGCCGGCGCACTGGGCTACCTCACCAAGGACGCCGGCCGCGACCACATCGCCCAAGCCATCCGCACCGCCGCCGCCGGGCAAGCCGTCCTCGATCCCACCGTCCACGCCCGCCTGCTCGCCGCGACCGCACACCCGCCGGCCCGCCAGGACACGCCACCGTCAACACCACCGGCCGGGCTCACCACCCGCGAAACCGAAGTCCTCACCCAACTCGCCGCCGGACACTCCAACGCCGAAATCGCCCGGCAGCTCTTCGTCAGCGAAACGACCATCAAAACCCACATCAACCACATCTACGCCAAAATCGGCGCCGCCGACCGCGCCCAAGCCGTGCGCTACGCCTACCAGCACCACCTCACCCGGCCATAACCCATCAGGCACGTCCCGTGCGTCCGAACACCAGCCTCAGTTTCTTCGAGTGAGCCGCGGAAACCTGCAGTCCACAAAGGACTAAAAGCATCGCCCGGATCAACCGGCCGGTCCGCGCACCCGCGGCCCGCTGCCCGGCCGGGTGATCCGGGTTGGGCCGTTCGTGCCCTCCGAAGTGGCCACAGCGAGCGGCGTGAACGGTCTGTGAGAGCTTCGGTCAGCCAATGAGGTCTGGCGCCGACCCGTCCGGGTTGTGCGTGGCCGGTGCTGTTCCCTTGCCTCCCGCCGACCTGCCACGATCCGAACAGGTCGTCTTCTGCCGATCCGGATCGACGAGGTCCTGGCCGGATGCCGAGACAGTTCCCGAACGCTCCGGAGGTTGCCATGAGCTTGCAGCGCGTGATCACCGATGACCGCGACCTGCAGATAGCCCCGCTGTTCGCCCAGCGGATCGACGAGGACGTCGTCCCCAAAGGACGGCTCGCCGAAAACCCGATGCCCGCGGGTGTCGCGGCCGGCATCGTGCGGTCCCGGCTCCTGCTCGACGGGCGGGCGGCACTGAACCTGGCCACGTTCTGCACCACCGCCGCCGAGCCGGAACTGGAGCAGATCTACGCCGAGACAGCGTCGATCAACCTCATGAACCGCGAGGAGTACCCCGCGAGCTCCCACATCGAGCAGGAGTGCATCAACGCGCTCGCGGACCTGTGGCACGACGACGACGGCTCGTTCGTCGGCTGCTCCACGAGCGGGAGCTCCGAGGCGGCCATGCTCGCCGGCCTCGCGATGCTGCGCCGCTGGCGGGAACGAGGCGGTACCGGGCGGCCCAACATGGTGTTCGGCACCCACGTCCACGTCTGCTGGCCGAAGTTCTGCAACTTCTGGGACGTCGAAGCGCGGATGGTGCCGCTCGCGCCGGGCCGCACGACCCTGGACCCGGCGCTGACCGCGGACGCGGTCGACGAGAACACGATCGGCGTGGTCGCGGTGCTGGGCAGCACGCAGGACGGGCGCTACGACCCGGTGGCCGGCATCGCGGCCGCCCTCGACGGTGTGGCCGCCCGCCGGGGCATCGACGTCCCGCTGCACGTCGACGCCGCGAGCGGCGGTTTCGTCGCGCCGTTCCTCGACGTCGACTTCGCCTGGGACTTCGCGCTGCCCCGGGTGGTGTCGATCAACGCGTCCGGCCACAAGTTCGGCCTGGTCTACCCCGGCTCGGGCTGGTGCCTGTGGCGCGACCCCGAATACCTGCCGAAGTCGCTGATCTTCGACTGCAACGTGCTCGGCGGCCACCACCCGACGTTCACGCTGAACTTCTCCCGGCCGGCTTCCGGCGTGATTGCCCAGTACTACCAGTTCCTGCGCAACGGGCTCGCCGGCTACCAGCTGATCGCGCAGCGGTGCCAGGAGGTCGCGCGGCAGGTCGCGGCGGGCATCCGGGCCATCGCCCCTTACGAGGTCCTCGCCGACGGCGAGGACCTGCCGGTGGTGGCGTTCCGCCTGCGCGACCCGGAAGAGGTGGGCTTCACCGTGTACCACCTGTCCGAAGCGCTCAAGGGTGACGGCTGGCACGTGCCCGCCTACAGCCTGCCGCCGGACCTGGAGCACGTGGACGTGATCCGTGTGGTGTGCCGGCAGGGCTTCACCCTCGACCTCGCGGAGCGGTTCCTCGAAAGCCTCCTCAAGCACACCGAACGGCTGGCGAGCCACCCGTTCCCCCTGCCCGAGGTGGCGACCGCGCTGACGTTCCAGGATTGACGCGGTGGTCGCCGTCGCCGAACTCGAGGCCGATCCGTACCCGGTGTACGCACGGCTGCGCCGGAGTGAGCCGGTGAGCCGGTTACCCGAGCTCGGCCAGTGGCTGGTGACCGGCTGGGACGATGTCCACCGGGTCCTCACCGACGTGGCGCGGTTCACGACCGAGCAGCCGGGCTCGCCGATGCTCGAGGTGTGCGGCGGAACTCCGTTGCTGCTGCGGGAAGGCGAGTCCCACCGGGACGTGCGAGAGGCGGTGCAGTCCGGCCTCGGCGCCGAGCGGGTTTCCGCCTTCGTCGACGAGGTCGCCCGGCCGGTCGCGTGCCGGGTCGCCGGCGAACTGTTCCCCGCCGGGCGGGCCGATCTCGCCGCGGGCTACTTCGAACCGGTCGCGGTGAGGGCCGTGTCCACATTGCTCGGACTCGGCCCGGGCAGCGGCGCGGAAACGCTGCGACGCTGGGGCAATCTGCTGACCGGGGTGGCGAACGACTTCGGCCGCGACCCGGCGGCACGGGCGGCCGCGACCGCGGATCTGGCCGCCGACACCGCCTTGACCGCCGTCGTCCGGCAGCTTCGCGCCGAGCCGGACGGGTCGGTGCTCTCCGGCCTGCTGCACGCCCACCGGGCGCCCGGCGACCCGCGGCCCGACGCCGACGTGGTGCCGGTGCTCAAGCACCTTGCGCTCAGCGTCGTCGAGCCGGGGTGGCTCGCGGGCTGGACGCTCGCGGCGTTGTGGTCGGCGCCCGCCCAGCTCGCCGAGGTCCGCGCCGATCACGCGCTGCTCGGCGGGGCGGTGGCCGAGGCGCTGCGGTGGAGTGGTCCGGTCGGCGTGCTGGGCAGGCGCACGAGGTGTGCCACGACGCTGGGCGGCCACGAGATCCCGGCGGGTAGCATGATCGCGGCCGCCGTCGCCTCGGCCAACCGCGACGAGGCGGTGTTCACCGAACCGGACCGGTTCGACGTGCGTCGCGAGGTCCGCAGCCACCTCGGCTTCGGGACCGGACTGCACCACTGCCCGGCGTTCCTGCTGGTTGCCGCTCTGGCCCGCACCGCGCTGGAGGTCCTGTTCGAGCGCCTGCCCGGCGTACGCCCGGCCCCCGGCTGGCAAGCGGCACCCCACGGCTGGAAACTGCGGCTGCCGGGGCCGCTCGACGCGGTGTGGGAGGCGAGGCCTGGTCCGGTGCCGTGAGATCGCAGTGGTGGGAACAGCCGCAGCTCCCGGCGGAGCGGCTCAACGAGTCCGTCGCACCCGACCCGGTCGGGGCTTTCGAGACGTCGGCCGCTGGTCGAAGATTTCGCTACCCTCCCGTGACGCGCGGCCTCACGCAATGACTTCTCCAATGACTCCTCCAATGACTTCTCGGGGTCACGGGTTCCCCGACGCAGGGGACGTGGGAGAACGGCGGCGCAGGTGTGACTGCGCGAGGTGCGGCGGCACGTAGCCCACGTCGATGGGACCCAGGTCGGTGCCGGGCGAAACGACCTCGTCGATGCGGTCGAGGAGATCGTCCCCGACCGGTGTGCCGGCTCCCCTGAGCAGGTCCTCCAGCTGTTCTTCGGTGCGTGGCCCGATGATCGCCGAGCTGACCGCCGGGTGGGCCGTGACGAAGGCCAGGGCGAGGTGCCGCAGGGGAAGGCCGGCCTGGTCGGCGAGGGAGGTGAGGGTGGCGACGGCGTCGAGCTTGCGGGGGTCGGTCATGTGCTTCGGCGCCCAGTGCAGGCGGCCGGCCGAGGCGGTTTCCGTGCGGTAGCGGCCGGTGAGCAGGCCCATCGACAACGGGCTCCAGACCAGCACACCGAGTCCGTGGCGTTGGCACACCGGGAGGATCTCGGCTTCGGCGCCGCGGTTGAGGATCGAGTAGTGCAGCTGCTCGGACCGGAACCGGGCCAGCCCACGGCGTTCGGCCACCCAGTGGGCTTCGACGATCTCCGAGGCCGGCAGGTTGGAGTGCCCGAAGGCGCGGATCTTGCCCGCGCGCAGCAGGTCGGTCAGCGCACTCAGCGGCTCCTCGATGTCGGTGTCCGGCTCGGGGTGGTGGAGCTGGTAGAGATCGATGTGGTCGACACCGAGGCGGCGCAGGGACCCCTCGACGGCGGCGGTGATCCAGCGGCGGGAATTGCCGCCCCGGTTCGGGCCGGAGCCCATCCGGCCGTTGCCCTTGGTGGCGAGGACGACGTCGTCGTGGCGGCCGCGCAGGGCTTTTCCGAGGATGCGCTCGCTTTCGCCGTCGCCGCCGTAGACATCGGCGGTGTCGATGGTGGTGATGCCGTGGTCGAGGGCGCGGTGGACGATGCGGACGCAGGCGTCGGTGTCGGGGTTGCCGTACGGCCCGAACATCATGGTGCCGAGGGTGAACGTGCTGACCTGGATGCCGGTGCGGCCCAGGGAACGGGTTTGCAAAGTGGTCTCCGGACGTCGGGAGCGGTGGATCAGCCCTGGTGTTCGGTTGGTGCGGCCGAAGGATTCCGGCGCCGCGAACCACGATCGCAGCAGTAACGGTCAGGGAACGTCCGCTACTGCTTCCGCCATCCGCGGTTTGAATCGGAGACAGCGGTCGAGTTTGCCCGGCTGCAGGGCGGGGGAGTGGGCAAGCGGCCGCCGGCCGCCGTCCTCGCGCACGCCGGCGGCAGGCCGGGCGGTTTTCCTCCACCGTGCACCTCGCCGCGACCCGGCGCTACCGGACGGGACGTTTTCCAGGTCGGCGTGCTTCACCCGTTCGGCATACGCCCGATATTCGGTCGCGGTGGGAACATGGCGCCAGGACTACTGGGGCAGGGGATCTGATGACGAAGGAACGAAAAGCCGTGCGATGGTTGGCGGCCGCGGGCCTGGGTGCCGCGCTGACCGTCTCTGTTCCCGCCCAGGCGGCCACGGTGCGTCCGGCCGACGCCGTCGTGCCACACCTCAGTTGCAGCAGTGGCGGGCTTATCTTCCTGTGTTCGGTGAGTCCGACCGGTGGTACCGCACCGTATGTCGAGTCCTGGAACGGCGGTTCGTTCGCAACCCAGACGTTTTTCGGCGGACGGTGCTTCACCTACACCTTGGTCGTGACAGTCGCGGTCCGCGACAGCATCGGAAACACCGGCTCAACCCAGCAGACCCTCATCTGCAACTTTCTCTGAGCCGAACCGGCCGCAAGGCTGCGAAAGGCGCTGCACCGAGGAGGTTCACCGTGGCCGGGGCGGCATGTCGCGCCGGCCATCGTGCGCATGCGCCCCGGGCCGGACCCGCCCCATGCCCGCCCGTTCCCCGGTTCATATCCGGCCGGCCGCAACGCGTGGGTGCGTTTCCCGTCGGCCGGTTGAGCAGCTCGGCAGGAACGGAACTCGACCGCCCCTTGCGGATGATCTACGGATCTGCGCGCCGAAAGGCGATCGATCATCGAATTCGCGAAGTGGTGGCGTGCGTCGAGGCACCTCGACCGCGACGCTGGACCGGCGGGCCAGACCGAGTCGTGATCTCTTCCGCCGAACCGAGTACTGTTCGGGCACCAAACGGACTCGAGGAAGTGGAGCGATGTCGGAACGACCGCCCGCACAGCATCGGGAAGAACGCGAGTCAGTCGGCCGGGCGGTAATCGGGGTGCTGATCACGGCGGTCGTCGTCGCCGGGATCTGGACCGGCGTTTCCCTGTCGGTTTCCGGTGGTCAGGGGATCGTCGTCGCCGTGGCGGGCGCGTTCACCGGGATCGTCGCCTGCGTCGCCGTCTTCTTCGCGCTGCGCCGGAACGACCAGGTCGCGCACGCCGAAGCGCAGGCACGGGCCGCGCTCGAGGAGGCCGGGCGGGCGCGGGAATCGGCCCGGGCCGGCGGTGGGGAACTGGCCCGGCTGCTCGACCACACGGTGCCCGACGTGGTCCGCCGGGTCCGGGGCGGCGCACCCGCGGACGGCGTACTCGCCGAAGTCCCGCGGCCCGCCGACGAACTGCACCAGCGCATCCTGCGGGTCCTGGTCGACGAGATCGCCGTCGGCGAGCGCCGCCGGGCCGCCGCCACGGCCGCCTGCGCGAACGCCGCCGGACGGCTGCAGGCGCTGGCCACCAGCACGCTGGGAGACCTGCGCGAAATGGAGAACAAGGCTTCCGACGCGATGCTCGGGGACCTCCTCAAGGTGGACCACAGCACCGCGCAGGCGGGCCGGCTCGCCGACAGCATCGCCGTGCTGACCGGCGCGCGGTCGGGCCGCCGCTGGACGAAGCCGATCCGGATGGAAAGCATCCTGCGTGGTGCGCTCGGCCGGATCGGGGCGTACCAGCGGGTCCGGGTGCACTCCGCGAGCGGGGTCGCCGTCGTCGGGTACGCCGCCGAAGACGTCATGCACGCGCTCGCCGAGCTCATGGACAACGCGACGAAGTTCTCGGCGCCGTCGGAGGAAGTCCACGTCTACGTCGAGGACCTGCACAACGGCGCGGTGATCACCATCGAGGACGGCGGCCTGGGGATGAAGGCTCAGGCCCTCGTCCGCGCCGAACGCGCGGTGTCCCTCGACCAGCCGCTCGACCTGACCTCGATGTCGGGGACGCGGCTCGGGCTCGCCGTCGTGGGCTGCCTGGCGCGCAAGCACCAGCTGCACGTCTTCTTCCGGCCGTCCTCCCGGGGCGGGATCGGCGTGGTCATGCGCATTCCGACGCAATTGATCACGCAGCCGCGGCCGGAGCCGTTGCCCGAGGCGGAAGAGCTGGCCGTGGACGTCGCGTGGCCCGGGGCCGCCGACACGAGCCACGAGATCGCCGGCGACCTGACCGAGCCGTCCGAGCTGCCGAAGCGCTCGCGCGGGCAGACGCTGACCGCCGCGTCGCGCCGGCCGCCGTCGCCCACGCCGAGCACCGCCCGGGCCGACCGGGACACCGGATCCCGGTTCGGCGCCTTCCAGCAGCGGCGCAGCAGTGGCGCCGCTCCGTCGCGCCACGCCGCGTCCCCGGGGGACACCGGCGAAGACGCCTGACCGTCGCTGCGCCCCGCCCACCCGCACCCCGCCAGATTGGAGCGAGGGGACCCGCCACCCCGGGCCCCGGAGTCGATGACTGATTCGGACAAGAGCCTCGAATGGCTTCTCGAAAACCTCGTCGCCAACACGGCCGGCGCCTGTCACGCCCTCGTGCTGTCCCGGGACGGCCTGAAGCTCTGCCACACCCAGGGCCTGACCGTCGACCGCGCCGACCAGCTGGCCGCGATCGCCGCCGGCGTCCAGGCGCTGGCGCACGGTGCCTCGGTCGAGTTCGGCGACGGCACCGGTGGCGTGCGGAACTCGATGACCGAATTCCACGGCGGCATCCTCTTCATCGTGGAGGCCGGGGTCGGCTCGCACCTGGCGGTGATCGCCACCGAAGACGCCGACGTCGGCCTGATCGGGCACAACATGGACGAGCTGGTGGAGCAGATCGGGTCGGTCTTCACCGCCCCGCCGCGCTTCGCGGCGGCCGACACCCCGGCTTCGTGACGCGCTCGGCGCTCGAGGGAGAAGACCCGGACCGGCTCTACACGGTCACGGGCGGGCGCAGCAGCGCGGACGACATCGACCTCGATCTCGTGACGCTGATCGTCAGCGAGTCGGACCCGTCGCCGGGCATGCAGTCCGAGCACGTCCGCATCCTCGGACTGGCCGCGAGACCGACGTCGGTCGTGGAGCTGTCGTCCGACCTGAAGCTGCCGGTGAGCGTGGTCAAGATCCTGCTCGCGGACCTGCTGGCCACGGGCAAGGTGTCCGCCCGCCATCCGTCGTCGGCCCAGGCCGCGGGACGGACCTCCGACTCGGAATTCCTCAAGAAGGTGCTCGTTGGACTCCGCAATCTCTGAACAACACGAACGGCTGCCCCTGGCCGACACCGCGGCCGACGGCCTGAAGATCGTCATCGTCGGCGGCTTCGGCGTCGGCAAGACGACCATGGTCCGGTCGGTCAGCGAGATCCGGCCGCTGAGCACCGAAGAGACGATGACCCAGGCCGGGATCGGCGTCGACCACACCCGCGGGGTGCAGGCCAAGACGACGACCACGGTGGCGTTCGACTTCGGCCGGATCAGCCTCGACGAACAGCTGGTGCTCTACCTGTTCGGCGCGCCCGGCCAGGAACGGTTCTGGTTCCTCTGGGACAGCCTCTTCGCCGGCACCCTCGGCGCCGTCGTGCTGGTGGACGCCCGGCGGCTGGCCGATTCGTGGTACGCGATCGACCGGCTCGAACACCACGGGACGCCGTTCATCGTGGCGCGCAACAACTTCGGCCCGCCGAAGCACAGCCTCGACGACGTCCGCGCGGCGCTCGACCTGGACGGCGAGGTGCCGCTCGTCGACTGCGACGCCCGCGACCGGGACTCGGCCAAGCAGGTGCTGATCTCGCTCGTCGACCACCTCTACACGCTGTCCAAAGTCCGGGAGGGCGCATCGTGACCGGTTACCAGACCAGCACCCCGGCGGCGGAGGCGATTCCCGCCGCGGACCGGGTCCGGTTGTACGGACCCGAGTTCCAGAAGGATCCCGCCGCGCTGTACTCCCGGATCCGGCGGCAGTACGGCGGGGTCGTCCCGGTGCTGCTCGACGGCGACATCCCCGCGTGGCTGCTGACCGGCTACCGCGAGATCCACCAGGTGTGCCAGGACTCGCAGCTGTTCGCCCGGGACACCCGCCGGTGGAACCAGTGGGCGAACGTCCCCGAAGACTGGCCGCTGCTGCCCTACGTCATGCACAACCCGTCGGTGATGTTCACCGAGGCCGGGGAGCACCGGCGGCGGGCCGGCGCGATCGGCGACGCCCTCTCCGCGGTCGACCAGTTCGACCTCGGCGCGCACTGCGAGCGGATCGCGGACCGGCTGATCGACGGGTTCGCGGGCACCGGCGAAGCCGACCTGATTTCCCGGTTCGCCCAGCAGGCGCCGCTACTGGCGGTCGCGAAGATGTACGGCATGCCCGACTCGGAGGCGCCCGCGCTGGTCCGGGACGTCGCCCTGTCCCTGGACGTCGGCCCCGAGGCGCTGCCGGCGTACGTGCGGGTGCAGGAGGCGATGGCACGGCTGGTGGCAGTCAAGCGCCAGCAGCCGGGCGCGGACGTGCCCACGGCCATGATGCAGCACCCGGCGGGCCTGACCGACGACGAGGTCGTCCAGGACCTGCTCGTGGTGACCGCCGCGGCGCAGCAGCCGACGGCGAACTGGATCGGCAACACCATCCGGCTGATGCTCACCGACAGCCGGTTCGCGATGACGCTCGCCGGGGGCCGGGGCAGTGTCGGCCAAGCACTCAACGAGGTGCTGTGGCACGACACGCCCACGCAGAACTTCATCGGCCGCTTCGCCACGCGCGACACCGTGCTCAGCGGCGTCCGCGTCCGCCAGGGCGACCTGGTGGTGCTCGGGCTGGCCGCCGGGAACGCCGACCCGCACGCTCGTCCCGACGCGGCGGCCGGCGCACTGGGCAACCACGCGCACATGTCCTTCGGCCACGGCGAGCACGGCTGCCCGTACCCGGCACCGGAGGTGGCCGAAGTCATCGCCCGCACCACCGTCGAGGTCCTGCTGGACCGCTTGCCGGACCTCGAGCTCGCCGTTCCCGCCGAGGACCTGGTGTGGCGGCCGTCGGTGTGGATGCGGGGGCTGGAGAGCCTGCCCGTGGTCTTCACCCCGGTCCACGTGTCCGGACCGGGGACGTGGTGACCGCTTCGGCGGCTACGCCGGGGTGAACCTCACCCGCAGCGACGCGGGTCCCCGGGTGAACACGCCCTGTTCGCCCGGCACCGTTGCCTCGGCGAGCCGCAGGTCCGGCATGGCGTCGAGCAGCTGGTTGACGCCGACCTCGATCTCGGTCTTCGCCAGCAGCGCGCCGACGCAGAAGTGCCGGCCCAGCGCGAAGGACAGGTGGCTCGCCGCCGCGGAGAACGCGGTCTCGGTCGGCAGGTCGGTGCGGAAGATGTCGAAGGCGCCGGGGTTCGCGAACCGTCGCGGGTCCCGGTTCGCGGCCCCGATCAGGCACGTGACCGTGCTGCCGGCGGGGATCGTCTCCCCGCCGATCTCGACGTCCTCCGCCGGCTGCCGCATGATCATGTGCACCGGCGGGGTGTGCCGCAGGGTTTCGGCGAACGCCTTCGGGATCAGGCTGCGGTCCGCGCGCACGGCGTCGAGCTGCTCGGGGTGGTCCAGCAGGTTCCGGAACAAGCCGGCGATCGCCTTGTCGGTCGTTTCGCCACCGGCGGCGAGCAGCAGGCTGCAGAAGGCCTTGATGTCCTCGTCGCTCATGCTGGTGCCGTCGACCTCGGCCGCGCAGAGCGCCGAAAGCAGGTCGTCGCCGGGATTTTCGCGGCGGTCCCGGATGATCGGGATCATGTACGCGGCGAGCTCGTCGTGGGTCCGCAGGCCCGCCGCGGTGATGTCCGGGTCCTGGCTGAGGTTGCCGAGGAAGGCGATGATCGCGCTGTACCACCGCTGGAACCGGGCGTGGTCGCTCTGGTCGAGGCCGAGCATGTCGACGATGACGTTGATCGGGAAGTGCCGGGCGTAGTCGGTGACGAGGTCGGCCGCCCCCCGGCCGCGGAAGACGTCGATGAGCTGGGCGGAATTCCGTTCGATCACCGGCAGGAACTTCTGCTCCAGCTCGTGGCCCCGGAACGCCGGCGCCACGAGCGCGCGGCGGACCGCGTGCTCCCGGCCGCTCATCTGGAGGATCGTCCGGCCGTGCACCGGTTCCAGCTGCCAGCCGTAGTTGTCGGTGGTGAACATGCTTTCCTTGAAGGCGCGGGAGACGTCGTCGTAGCGCGAAATGATGTAACTCTGCATGCCTTCGTGCCAGAACACCGGCGAGTGCTCGAGCATGACGTCGTATGCGGTATACGGATCGGCGGCGAACTCCGGAGACAGGAGGTCCGGTGCGTGCCCTGCTGAAGTCACAAGATTCCTTTGCCTCGACGGTCGGGCCGCCAGGCTAGCCGGGATGGTCGTCATGGCGAAAGAGTTCGTGGCGTCGCCACCGCGCATGCACGTGAGGTTGCGTGAGCAGGAGCACGAGCGACGCCGGTGTGATCCCAGCCCCCCGGTCACTCGGTGCCGCCTGGCCCGCCCGCTTGCTGACATCGTTGAGGGCATGGGGAACCGGATTCCCGTGCTCGTCGGAATGGATCCACCTGAGCGTTCGGCCGCGATCGAGGTGCTGCGATTCGCGCGTTGCCGGTTGTGGACTTGCGCGAAGTGGGTGTGATGTTTCCCAGGTGGCGTAAGCGCTTTCTTGAGTGGTACTCGTCGTCCGCGTCCTGCAGGGGCTCGGCTGGCTGGTCGGGTTCGCCCTGCCGGACGAGCGGGACTTCGTCAAGCGGGTGATCGCGGTCGGCGGCCGACCGTACCCGGGAGCGCGCTGTCGTGGGATCGAGCTGACGAGTGTCACTCGATCCGGTACGTAGCGAGGCGCTGATCACGGTGATGGTGATACTGGACTGGTGGACGGGGATGCGGAGCTGGTCCGAGTTGCGGCGCTTCGTGCGCTGGACCTGCTGGACACCCCGAGAGAGGAACGGTTCGACCGCATCACCCGGCTGGCTCAGCACACTTTCGGTGTGCCGATCGCGCTGGTTTCCCTGGTGGAGCTGGACCGGCAGTGGTTCAAGTCATGCGTCGGGCTCGACGACCGGGAAACCCCGCGCAGCGCGTCGTTCTGTGCGCGGGCCATCGAGCGCGACGATCTGCTGGAGATTCCGGACGCTCGCCTTGATCCGCGTTTCGCCGACAATCCGATGGTGACCGGCCCGCCCCACATCCGGTTCTATGCCGGGCAGCCGGTGGGTACGCCGTCCGGGCACAAGATCGGGACGCTGTGCGTGATCGACCGGCAGCCGCGGCAGCTGACCTCGGCCGAGCGCGACCGGCTGCGTGACCTGGCGCACTGGGTGGAGCTGGAGGTCGCCGTCGTGCAGGCCCGGCGGGAGGCACGCAACGCCCGCGAAGTGCGGGAGGAGCTCGTGTCGCTGGTCAGCCACGAGCTGCGGACGCCGTTGACGTCCATTCACGGGTCGCTGGAGCTGGTCGCTTCCGGCCGGTTCGGTGAACTCGGCGAGCGCGCCGCCCGGCTGGTGGCGATCGCGGCGAAGAACACCGACCGGCTGATCCGGCTGTCGAACGAGGTGCTCGACTTGACCCGGTTGCAGGGCGGCGGTTTGCGCCTGCGGTTGTCCGACGTGGACATCGCGGAGGTACTGGAGGGCGCGGTGGACAGTGTCGAAGGTGCGGCGGAGCGGGTAGGCGTGCGTATCGAGCGCGCGGGCGGCGCGGGGCTGGTCCGCGGTGACGCCGACCGGCTGGTCCAGGTGTTCACGAACCTGCTCGCCAACGCGGCGGCGGTGGCCCCGGAGGGCACGACTGTCACGGTCGCCGCTCGTCGCGACGACGCGTGGGTCGAGGTGTCGGTCCGCGACCGCGGACCGGGCATCCCTCCGGAGGAAGAAGAGCGCATCTTCGAACCGTTCGCCCAGGCGGGCCTGGCCACCGGGGGAGCCGGCCTGGGCCTGGCGATCACCCGCGGGATCGTGCACGCCCACGGCGGCACGGTCCGCGCCGGCGCGGCCGACGGCGGCGGCAGCGTTTTCACGGTGCGGCTGCCCGCAACGGGCCCGCAGGAGGAGCGCACGTGGTGGTGACCCGGGCCGAAGGCGCGGCGATCGGGGTGACTGCGGCTCAGGCGTCCCAGCGCAGCAGCCTCGCCAGTGTGAGCCCGATGCTCAGCGGGTCGAACGGTTTCGCGAGCACGGCGAGCGCCCCCAGGTCCAGCAGGCCGGCCGTGTCCGCTGCCGCGGTCAGGAGGACCACCGGCAGCGCCGCGTTGGCTGCCTCGAGTTCGCGGAGGGTGCGGCGGCCGTCGTAGCCCGGCATCTCCACGTCGAGCACGACCGCGTCCACTCCGCCGTGCCCGCAGCGGCGCACCGCTTCCCGGCCATCGGACGCGGTTTCGATCCGCCAGTCCGGGACCACGCTCAGCGCCAGGCCCAGCACCTCCCGCACGTCCGGGTCGTCGTCCACCACCAGCACCGTGCGCGTCACCGGGCGCCCCGGTCGATCCGGTAGCCGATGCCGCGCACCGTCGCGATGAACCCCGGTGCGCCTGCCGCGGCGAGCTTGCGGCGCAGGTTTGACAGGTGTACGTCGACGGCGTGGTCGTCGGCCCGCCAGCTCTCACCCCATGCCCGGCGGCGCAGCGCGTCGCGGCTGCTCACCGCGCGGACGTTCTCGGTGAGCGCGTCGAGCAGGTCGAACTCGATCCGGGTCAGCTCGACGTGCTCGCCGCCCACCGTCACGTCGCGGGCTTCGACGTCGATGCGCACCGGCCCGACGACGCGGCCCGAAGCCGGTTCCGGAGTGCCGCGAGACCGCGGGCGGCGCAGCATCGCCTGGATCCGGGCGACCAGCTCGCGCGGGGAGAACGGCTTGGTCAGGTAGTCGTCGGCGCCGCTGGCCAGCCCGACGAGCTTGTCGACCTCGTCGGACTTCGCGGTCAGCATGACGACGTAGGCTTGGGAGAAGCTGCGCAGCCGGCGGCACACTTCGAGGCCGTCCGGGCCGGGGATGTTCAGGTCGAGCACGACCACGTCCGGGTCCCACGCCTGTAGTTCGGCCAGCGCGTGGTCGCCGTCGGCTGCGGTGCGCACGTCGAAGCAGGCGTCGTCCAGGGCGAGCACGACGACCTCCCGGATGCTGTCGGTGTCCTCCACCACCAGGACCTTGGCCATGATCGCCATTGTGACCGGCGGCGGACAGGTCGGCAGCCTCACCGCCGGTCCCACAACGCCCGCTTCGCCGCGACGAGCAGGCACAGCCCGGCGAACACGATCACCCCGGCGCGCACCCCGCCGTACTGGCCGAGCAGCGCCACCCGCCCGATCCACGGCACGTGCCCGACCACGACGGGCACCGTCGAGGACGTGATGCGCAGGCGCTGCGGGTCGGCCGTGGCGTTGTTGTCGCCCTTCGTCCGCACCAGCGGCTCGGCTCGAGTTCGATCGACCTCGACGATGCGGTGGGCGTACCGCTCGCCGGGCGCGTCCGGGCGCGGCAGTACGACGACGTCGCCGGCGAGTACCGACCGGGCATCCACCTGACGGGTGATGAGCAGGTCCCCGGGGGCGAAGCCGGGTTCCATGCTCGGCGACAGCACCGGCGCGAACCCGATCCGCAGCACGAAGACCGCCACGGCCCCGGCGACGGCGAGTACTGCCACCACGCCGAGCAGTACTCCTGGGAGCCGGCGCGGCGAGCGGCGTGGGCGGTGCCGTCCGGGAGCGGGCGCGGTGGTGACCATGGGTGGGCTCCTACGAGTTGGAAGTCGTGGCTGTGCGGATCTGCGCGCGGGAGACCGAGACCGAGACGGTCGCGGTGGTGAGCCCGGGGAGCCCGGTCTGGACGAGCCGCAGGCTCAGCTGCTCGCCCACCGCGAGTGGACGAGCAGCGGCAGTGGCGCCCGCCGTCGAATCGGTGAGCGCGACGACCGTGCCGGCGCACTTGTCGGCCACCCAGGTGCCGCCCACACAGGCGTCGAGCCGGACGCTGGTGGCCACGCCGCTCTCGGTGACCGTGTAGGTCTCACCGGTCAGCGCCACGGTGCCGGTGTTGCGCACCGACGCGTAACGCGGTGTCGCGTCGAGCAGTCCCCAGGAAACACTGAGCGGTTTGCCGGTCTGAAGCGCGCCCCAGCCGTCGGCCAGCACGGCCGACCACGTAACCGTGGTCGCGGTGATCGCGGTGCCGGCCGTGGCGAGACCGGCCGCGCCGGCCGTGACGGGCACCGCGGCCAGCGCGGCGGCCGTCGCGGTGACGGCGGCCGCCCGGAGGGACCAGGACCGGCGCACGGCTCAGGAGTTGGTGGTCGTGGCCGAGCGCTGGGTCTCGGCGAAGGTGTAGGTCAGGTTCGCGGTCAGGCCCTGGATCGTCGCCGCGGGCAGGGTGCCGTTGACCGTGCTCTCGTTCTGATCCGGCAGCTGCACGGAGACCTGCAGGTGCGCGACCGAACTCGCGGCCACCGCGCCGGCGATCAGGGACTGGGCGCTGCTCAGGCCGCTCAGCGCGGTCGGCTGCAGCAGTGTCGAGGCGGTGCCGCTGCCGCAGGCGCCGGTCGAGGTGTTCCAGGCAGCCGGGCACTGCCTGACGGTGACCCGCAGAGCCTTGGTCGAGGCACCGTCGGTGACGAGCGCGCCCGAGCCGGTGGCAGCGACCTGCATGGTCAGCGCCTGGGCGTCGAGGCTGCCACCGCTGGTCAGGTCGACGTAGCGGTTGACCACGTCCCCGGGAGCCAGGTTGCCGACCGCCTGGTCGAATCCGGCACCGTTGGCCGCCAGGGTCAGCTTGAGGGTGCCGCTGCTGATCGTCTCGGGTGTCACGTTCGCGGCGGTCGCCGTCAGCGTCGCCCAGACGCCGGCACCCATGGCGACGAGAACGGACCCGCCGACGGCGGCGAGGGCAACGGGACGCCAGGCGGAACGGCGGCGAGTGGGAAGGGCGTGGTTGGCCATGGAAGTCCTTGTCCAGCGGGCACCACCCGGCGTGGTGCGCTGAAGTCATGGTCGGACCCGGACCTCTGGCCGCCCTCCGCCGTTCCTCAAGACCGCCTCAAGATTCCCGCGCCGTGCCGTCACTCACTCTCCGCACCCCCGGGCGGCCACTCTGACCACTTGGTGTTCGCCGCCGGATGCCGTCGTCCGGAACGCAGGCTCGCACCCTTACGCTGCTTTCACTGCCTAAGCCGGCGCTTGGGTCCCGGACGAGATTTTCCCTGCTGTTCTGCCCCGGATGCCGATCTCAGCATCCCGTGCGGAGGTATTCGTTCAGGGTCCAGCCGGCCCTGCCGTCGGCGGTGCGGACGTAAGACCAGAAACCGGAGTCCTGGTGGTGGTCCAGGGTGACCACGTCGCCGCGGCGGAGCTGGCCGATCGTGTGGCCGTGGCCTCCGGGCTGGTCGCGCAAGGTGGCCGACTCCGCGCACTCGGACCTGGTCACCGACGCCGACGAGTCGGGGGTGGGCCGCAGCAACACGTAGAGGCCGGCCGCCGCCAGCACCACCAGCAGAGTGATGCCGGCCGCGATCCACCGGCGGCGGGGCGTTCCGGCACTCGCGACGCGGCGGCCTTCGGCAGCGTCGTTGAGCGCGGCGGCAAAGGCGGGTACGTCGGCGTAACGCTGGGCGGGGTCCTTGGCCATGGCTCGCCGGACGACTGCGTCGAACGCTGCTGGGGCACCGTACCGACTCGGCGCAGGCGGTGGCTCGGTGGCGACGGCCAGCGCGAGTTCGGTCAGCGTCCGTTGCGGGTACGGGCGGCGACCGGTGAGGGCCGCGTAGAGCAGGCCGCCCAGCGCGTAGACGTCGGACCGGGGCGTTGCCTGTTCTCCGCGCCACTGCTCGGGGGCCATGTAGGTGACCGTGCCGGCCATTTCGGCCGGTTCGTCGGCGGTCAGGTCGAGGCTGTGCAGCCACTCGTCTTGGGCGAGTGAGCCGGTTCCGAGGGTGGCGTCGACCGTGGCGACGGCGGCGGCGAGACCGAAGTCGGTGACGTGGGCGCGCAGCCCGTCGGGCGGCCCGGTGAGCAGGACGTTCGCCGGTTTGAGGTCGCAGTGGACGATCCCGGCGGCGTGCAGCGCCGCGACCGCGTCCGCCACCTGCCGGACCACCGCGACGGCCGTCGCGGGGTCGAGTGGCCCGTCGTCGAGCCGGCGCTGCAGGTCGGGGCCGTCGATCCGGTCCATGGCCAGCCAGGCGCCGGTTTCCGATTCGACGTCGAGGATGCGCACCACGCCGGGGTGGTCGATCGCGCGGGCGCGGTCCGCTTCCTCCCGCAGGCGTGTGCCGTGGCCGGGCTGTGCCGTCAGTTCCGGGCGCAGCACCTTGAGGGCGACGTCGTGGCCGTCCGCCAGCCGCGTGGCCGCGTACACCACTCCGGTGCCGCCTCGGCCGAGTTCGGGACCGAGCCGGTAGCCGGTGATCACGGGGTGCGGCGATGCGGGCACGGGGAAAGGTTATCCGTTCGGCACGGTTTCGTCCGTGCGTTCGCCGTTCGCCTTCCTGACCAGCTGCGCGAGCGCGGGCAGGACGTCGGCGAGCCGGGTTCGGAAGGTGGCCGGGGCGCTGTCGCCGGCCAGCGCGGCGAGCACGGCGCGGGCGAGGCGGCCGTCGTCGTCGGCCAGGGTCGCTTCGACCGCCGGCGCCAGTTCCTGCACCGCGGCGACGGCCTGGGCGAGCAGCTGCGGCCGCGGCCGGTCTTCCAGCAGCAGCGCGAGCAGCCGCAGTGCGCGCCGGGCGAGCCGGGCGGCGAGCTCGGGCCCGAGCGGAGCGGCCGCGCCGTCGTCGCGCCGGGCGCGCAGCCGGTCGATCCACGGCTCGATGGCCGCGCCCTCCCAGATCGGCCCGGACGACAGCTCGGCGGTCGGTTCCGGGATGTCGTGACTGCGGCGGCGGCGCCACACGGTCACGAGCTGGCGGCTGAGGCCGAGCGCGTCCGCGATCTCGGCCAGGCCGTAGTACGCCCGCCGCGGCACTGGATCCTGCTGCATCACGAGATCAATGTAGTCCGAGAAGGCGTCACTTGCTATTTGCGATGACACGGCCTACCGTCGAGAGTGTCATTCAAGATAACGCGGAGGGATTGTTAAGATGACACAGCGAAGGATTCTCGGCGGCGTGGCCGTCGCCGTGTCGGCGCTCGGCCTCGCGGTCGCGGCGCCGGCCGCGTCGGCCGAGGCGATCACCGAGCCGGTGACCGTGCACTGCGACGTCGCGCACTACTACGCCAACTACGACCAGGCCAACGACAAGTTCTACGGCGAGCAGGCCGACTCCGTCCCGCGCGGCGGCACCATGAACCGCCGCATCAAGAGCCCGTTCGAAGGCCAGCGCGGCGTCGTGGTCTTCCACGTCGACCAGTGGTACTTCACCACCCGCGCCTGCCTGGACTGACCGGAAGGAACTCCTCATGAACCGCAGGATCAAGATCGCGGCCGCGGTGCTGGCGACCGGGCTGGCCACCGCGCTGAGCACCGCACCGGCCGCGCAGGCCAGCGAAGACGTCCTCTACGTCTGCCACGCCCAGGACACCTACGTCCGCGCCCAGCCGGTCGGGGAGATCGTCGGCACGATCTTCCACAGCCAGACCTTCCACCGGCTCGAGCCGACCACGCCCGGTGGCTGGATCAAGGGGTACGCCCCGGCCGTGCTCGACGGGCCGGCCGCGCAGCAGCACGGCCGCATCGACGGGTACGTCGACCACGACTACGTCTGCACGGGACCGCAGGACTGATGCGCGCCGCAGTCCTCACCACCGCGCTCGCCGCCGCGCTGGTCACCGCGGCCACGCCCGCGTCGGCGGCGGACGACGAGACCCACTACACCACCTCGGCGACCCTGACCCAGGCGTCCTGCACCATCTACGAGAACTACCCCAAGACCGGCGTGCCCGACCGCCACTGGGTCAAGGACCGCACCACCGCCGACGGCACCCCCTATCACCTCGGGGTGCGCTACACCGTCAACGATTACGCGCTCGTGTTGGACTACTCCCGGTCCGACGCGGCCATCCACTGGGGATTCACGCCCTCGAGCTGCCTGGACCCGGGCTACGCCGAGGACACCCACGGCGCCCGCATCCCGGAGCTGCACGGCCTGGACAGCCACGACGCCGTGGTGCCCATCCCGTTCCAGCCGGCGCACGACGGCGACTCCGTGGCCACGATTCACGCCACCAGTTCCGGTTCCCTGCGCAGCGCTCCGCAGTCGTTCGTGATCGGCAACGTCCGCGACGGCGACGAATTCCGCATCACCACGGCCCACTGCGGAACGCACGCCCCATCCGCCTGGATCCTCGGCTACGCCCCGAGTTCCGGACGGTGGGGCTACCTCGAGGCGATGCACCTGTCCGCCTGCACCTGACCGCTCGGCCCGTGCCGGCAGAAGCTTGACCGGCACGGGCCGCTTGGCACGCCCACGCCCAACTGTCAAGGCCGGATCACCCGTCTGCCGGCCAGGACCGGGTGGCTAGGGTTTCCGCCCGGCCGCCCGGCGCAGTCCGGCCTTGAGCTTGCGCCCGACGAACAACGCCGGCCACGCCGCCGCGATCCCGGCACCGAGCGGGAGCCCGCTCTGCCACGCCGGCGCACCGAGCGCCACCGGCTGCGCCGACTCCTGCGGGTTGTGGTCGGTGATGCCACCCCAGCGACTCGGCGGCAGGACGATGATCCGCGCCTTGCCGATGATGTTGTCCACCGGGACCGCGCCGTTCACGCCGCCACCACCCTGGAACCGGGAGTCCTCGGAATTGTTGCGGTTGTCGCCCATGACCCACACCGTCCCGGCCGGGACCTTGACCGGCGCGAAGGGCTTCTCCGCCTGGTCGGACGCGTCTTCCCAGTGGACGTACGGCTCGTCGAGCGCCTTGCCGTCCACCACCACGCGGTTCTCGTCGCAGCACCGGACGGTCTGGCCCCCCACGGCGATCACCCGCTTGACGAAGTCCCGCTCGTCCGGCGGAGCGAATCCCACCAGCGAGCCGAGACCACGCAGGGCATGGACGACGACGTTGCTCGACTCCTGCGGCGGGATCTCGTTGTTCACCCACGCCGGCGGGCCCTTGAACACGATCACGTCGCCCGGGGAGGGCTCGGTGAAGTCGTAGGTGACCCGGTCGACCAGGATCCGGTCTCCGGTGCACCCGGGACATCCGTGCAGGGTGGCCTCCATGGAGCCCGAAGGGATCATGAAGACCTTCGCGAGGAATGTCTGGATCAGGATCGTGAGCACCAGGGCGATCACGAGCAGGATCGGCAGTTCCTTCCAGAACGACCGTTTCTTGGCGGGCTTGGCTCGCCGCCGGGATCCCCCGCGCTCCTCGGAGCGGGACAGCCGGGGCTTGTCCTCCTCGGAGCGGTCGGGGTCATCCTCGGGAGCGTTCCGGGAAACGGGTTCCGCCACGTCCCCAGGCTACCGGTAACCGGGTGGTGACAGAGTTGGCCGGAGCCGTCTCGCCGTTCCCTTCACAGATCGACGGCTGCTCGTCCAGCTTCTACATCGACGCGCCCGGCTGGTTTTGGTGCTATCGCAGGCCGCCATGTCGTCGTGTGTCAGCTAGTGGGGTCCGCCCCTGGTCCGGTCGCGGCGTAACGGGCGGCGATGGTGCGGACGGCCTCGTCGACCACCTGCGCGACGCGTTCGGCGCTCACCTCCCAGCCCGGCACCAGGAGCGCCGGCCAGAAGACGTAGTTGGCGATCATGCCCAGGAACTGGGTGGCGGCGAGGTTCACGTCCTGCTCGTCAACAACGCGGGCGTGCAGAAGCCTGGGCGGCACGGCGCACTACGCGCCGTACGTCGCCAGCAGGTGGGCCGTACGAGGCCTCACCCGAACGGCCGCAGTCGAATCGGCCGCGACCACATCCGGGTGAACACCATCCATCCCGGCGTGATCTCGACGCCGTTCATCCACGAACCGGCAGCCGGCGCGGTTGCGGCCATCGCCGAGTTCTACTCACCCGAGCCGTTCGCCATTCCCCGGCTCGGGGAGCCGGCCGACGTCACCCGGCTTCTCCTGTTCCTCAGCTCATCGTGCCCGGTGCGGCCGTCAGGGCGGGTCCGCGTAACCCAGCAGCGACTCGTAGCGCTGGCCCTCGCAGTCGGCCTGGGTGGTGACGAAGTGGTGGTTGCCGGTGTAACAGCGGTAGAGCGGGACCTGGCCGGTGGTGGTCTGCTGGGGATAGGCATAGCCCTGCAAGCCCAGGACAAGGGTGTTCTCGCAGCCGCTCTCCGGAGAGACGAAGTAGTCTTTAGTGCCGTTCTTGCAACCGTACAATGGTTTCGTCGCTGTCGCTGTGGGTGCTTCGACCAGCCGCCCGAGGGTGCTCTCGACGTGGAACGAGCCGGTGTCGACCCAGCCGGTGGTGACCTCGTGGACTTTCAGGCCGGTGCTGTAGTAGCGCACGAGCGGCCTGGTCGTCGGGCTCGCTGTCCACAGTGACCAGACGATGTCCCACTTGGAGGTGTCCGCGCCGGTCGCCGCCTGTGCGGGTGAGGCGTCTGCGGCCGGACGAGGCACCGAGGTGGAGGCGTACACCTCGATCTGCGGGTAGGCGGGCACGTTCACCGTGCCGTTGGGGTCACGCAGCAAGCCGGGGATGAAGTTCGACTCGTAGCCGGTCAGGTTCGTGTCTACTGTGGTCAGTTCTTGCCAGGTGCCGGTGAACAGGGCGGCGTTGCCGATGCGGTAGAGCGTGTACCCGTACTGGCCGCGCTCCACCACACCGCCGGTCGTGGCTGGTGTCCGTACTGGCTTGTTGTAGACCGCGTACCACTGGTTCGCCGTTCGGTCGTAGGCGATGTCGCCCCACGTGCTGTTCGGGGGCAAGCCGTTGGCGCTGAGCTGTGCGGCCGCAGCGAAGTGCACGCCGTCGGTGGACTTCACCAGGTAGTGACCGGCCTCGTTCTCGTAGAACAGCCAGATGCCCGAACCGCCGTCGGAGTTGTACGGCGCCGGTTCGGCGATGCCGTATCCGCCGTCGCCGGTCGGCGAGACGATCGGGTTCGGGTACTTCTTCCACGTAGTTCCGTCGGTGGAGAACGCCACCCCGACGTGGTTGTTGATGCCCGGCGGGGTGTTCGTCCCCACGTAGTACATGGCGTAGCTGTAGGCGATCCCGTCGCCGAGAGGGTTGCGGAACGTTCCCTGCACGACCGCGGCATTGCACGTGTAGAGCGAGTCCCAGGCGCCCGGCGTCTCGGCGAGGACCGTGCGGGGGCCGTCCTTCGCCCCGGTGGACAGGTCGATCGACTCGTACTGGATGGTGTCACTGTTTTGCGACGGGTTCTGCGGGTTCTGGCCTTTGCCGCACCACCAGAACTTCTGCACGTTGCCGCTCTGGATGACGCTCGGAGAGTAATCGTAGACGCCCGACCTGCCGACCACCGGTGCGCCGACTGTCACTGCTGCCCCCGCGTCGGCCGGTACGGCGACGGCCGCGGCAAGCGCGATCACGAGCAGGGCAATGCGCCGCAATCGACCGGTCACTGACCGCACCTTCCGCCAGAGCGCGTCCTTCGCAGGCTCGCGCGACCCCTCGGCGACCGTAACCGACGCGGCGGTATCCGCTTGACCGCCAACAGAGTGACGGAAAAAACGTTGCTACACGCCGACATCCCGCCGATCGCCGCCGCCCGGCTGGACGACCCCGAGCCCGACCACACCCTCCGCTTGCTCGGCGTCCGCGGCGTCGGCGGCGTCGAGCGCGGCGCCGCGACGGCCGGCCGGAGCGAACATCTTCCGGTGAGGTTTTGTGTGGAACTCTTTCGTTCCGGTGGCGCATCGTGGTAATGCCTGAGTCGGACTGATTCTGCCACGGGAACCAGGGGGACGAATGACGTTCACGGACCGGCCGCCGGGAGATTCCCCGGCCGCGGAACCCGTTCCCGGCGAGTGGTCGCCGGCGCTGGACACGGTGATCACGACGGCGGTGGTGACGGCCGCCGTCGTGCCGTTCGTCCAGACGCTGGTCAAGAAGGCCGCCGAGGATTCCTACGACGCGGTGCGGTCACTGCTCAAGCGCGCGTTCCGCGACGCTCGGGGCAAGAAGGGCGCCGCCGCAGACCCGGCCAAGCAGCTGCTGATCGTCAAGGGCGACGACCCCGGCGTCCAGGCGGTCCTGTACGCCAAGCCGGACATGCCCGACTCGGCGATCGCGGCCCTCGCCGAGCTGGATCTCGACGCGATCACGCGCACGGGCCGGACGCCGGACAAGCTCCAGATCTTCTGGAACGAGTCCTCGAACCAGTGGCAAATCGACTCGAAGTAGCGGACTGGAGTCACCATGATGGTAGGCGCCATTTCCGTCGAGTGCTTCCACTGCGTCGACTTCCGCGTGGTGAACAGCACGAAGGCGACCGGCGAGTACCTGAAGTCCGTCGCGGGGACGATTTGCCCGTTGTGCGGCACCCGCACGGAGACGTTCATGCTGGTCGTCGACTCCGAGGACTACCGGAAGATCGGCGACGGCGTCGGAACGTGGAACCGCGGCGAAGAGCCGGCGGCGGGGTTCAGCGGGTTCACCGACCGAGCGGACTCGGGTCCTCGCGGTACCTCGGCGGCCGCGGAGCGGCTCCGGGGGCAGCTCCGCGAGCAGGCCGATCGGCGCAGGAAGGCGACGTGCCAGGCGATCACGGACTTCGCCGCGGCCGGGGTGGCCCTGTCCGTGGGCCGGGAAGCGAAAGCGGCCGGGCAGCTCGCCGAGGCGCGGCGAGCGTTCGAGGCGTGCGCGGGCACCGGCAAGCCGGAGGCTTTCGCGGCCGGCTTCCACCTCGGCGAGCTGGCCGAGGCGGACCGGGACCTCGCCGCCGCTGCCCGGTGGTACCGGCTGGCGGCCGGCACGGCCGACGCGTCACTGCGGGCCGCGGCGACGCTCTACCTCGGTACGGTCCTGCGGACGAGCGGTGACCTGGACGGGGCGACGGCGGCTTTCCAGCGCTGTGTCGACTGCGGCGTCGCCCCGATGCAGGGTATGGCTGCCTTCCGGCTCGGTGCCGCGCGGCACGACCGGAACGACCGCGAAGGCGCACGCGAAGCCTACGAGTTCACGCTGGACCTCGACGACGAGCTGAGTTCGCCGGACGCGGCGATGAACCTCGGCGCGTTGGAGGAGGAGAACGGGGACTGGAACCGGGCCAGGTCGCTTTGGGAATACGCCCACGAGCGCGGTCAGGCGGAGACGAGCCTGCTGGCGGCGTTCAACCTCGGGCGGTACTGGCAACACCAGGGGAACAACCGGAAGGCGCGGAAGTTCTTCAAGGTCGCGGTCCGGTCGGAGGATCCGAGCGTGGCGGCCCGCGCCAAGGCCTACCTGAGCCCCGGTGGCCGATGACTTCGCCGATCGAACGGGAGTACCGCGCGCTGCTGGAGAGCCGGGGGCTGGGCCACCTGCTCGAGCCGCCGGATCCCGCATCCGTCCGGGAGTTCGCCGAAGGGCTCAGCGAGGCCGAACGGGAGTTCCTGGCGATCGACGTCGAGGAACTGCGTCGCGACGGCTACCGCATCCCCGCCCGGCACCGGTTCGGAGAGGAGGACGCCAGGATCCGGAAGACGCTGGCGGCAAGCGGCTTCGACCTCCCCGGTCCGGTGTACGTTGGTGAATACCCGCACCACGAATTCAACGCACACGCCACGGCGGCCGGAAGTGGCACGCTGATCCTGGTCAACACCGGCCTCGTGACGCTGCTCGACCGGGCGGGCATCGCCATCGGTGCCTCCACCCGCCCGTTCACCAGGCGGGAAGGCGGGGAGATCAGCATCGCCGACGTCACGACGGAAGAGCAGCAACGGCACGAGTCCGCCGTCACGATGCTCGCCAAGTCGGTCGTCACGTACCTGTCGGCCAACGAGGTCCCGCTCCCGGCGCGGCCCCGCATGCCGTTCGGTAACCAGGAGTTCCTCGGCTACTTGATCGTGAGCGCTGCGAAGTACTTCGTCGTCGCTCACGAGTTCGGCCATCTGCTGGCCGGTCACGTGCACGAGGCCGCCGAGCCCCGGGTGATCGCGGGCTGGAGCGCGGGAAGCCTGCACCGCGAGTACGAGGCGGACGAGCTGGCGATGCTGCTGTTGCTGCGCGGGCTGGACGAGTCGGCCCCCTTCCACGAGAAGGCGCTGACGGTCGCCGGCCCGTTCGTGTTCCTTGCGCTCGACCACCTCGTCGACCGCGTCCAGCAGGAGCTGTACGAGCTGCCCGAGGGGATGACGACACGAACGCACCCGCCATCGGACAAGCGGGGAGCGGCGCTGCGCGCGGTCGTCACGGAGCTGGCCGACCCGAATCTCCTCCAGTTCGCGGACGGCTACGTGAGCTGGCTGTCGGCCCAGGAGGACAAGATCGTCGCCACCGCCCGCAGGCTCCTGGACCACCCGTAGCCGGTGGTCTTGGTGAGGCCATCGCGTCGACGGGCTGACCGGCTGTGGATCACTCAAGCCGACCTCGTTCTGACGACGGTCTCGTCCTCGTGCGCCACGCCGGCATGGGCGTGCGTCCTGCCGAAGGTCGACCAGCGGCATGACCGGTGTGGCACGGTTGTAGGTCCTTGTTGCGTGTACTGCCTGTCCTCGGGATCGACCTGTCACCCACTGGCCCTCGAGCGGGCCGGCCTCCGTATCGGATAGTCTCGCGCCGTGCATCGCAGCCGGCTGTTCGGGATTTTCATCGACACGCCTGCCGCGGAAGCCGGTTCGGCAACGGATTTCTGGTCTGCCGCATTGGGGGTTCCGGCCCGCTCCGTGGCGGGCGAGGAACAGTTCACTGCTCTGGACGGTGCCGTCCCCGGGTTGATCGTCGACATCCAGGCGGTCGACGACGAGGCCCGCTACCACGTCGATATCGAGGCTGATGATGTGGAAGCGGAGGTAGCCCGCCTGACCGCTCTGGGCGCCGAGCCGGTCTCGCGGTGGCTGGAGTGTCACACGTTGCGCGCGCCCGGTGGCCACCTGCTCTGCGTGGTGCCGGTGCACAGCGATCCGGAGACCTTTCACCGGCTCGCTCGGACCTGGCCGTGACGGTGGTTCGGCACGGCCGTGGCAGCACGGCGCGCAAACCGGGTAGTTCCGGCTTCTGCCAAGTCCTGGCCGGCCGGACCGGATGGTGGCAGAAGCCGTGCGCGACCCTGCTCACCACCGCCGACGGGGGTTGACCGGTGGTGTTCAGCGGGTGGGGAGGTCGATCTCGGTGTGGCGGTCGGCGAGGGTGCGGGCGAGTTCGGCGAGTTTGATGTTGAGGTCCTGGGATGTTC
>NZ_JAEBEI010000035.1:0-50884 GCF_046548775.1 Amycolatopsis sp. cmx-4-61
CTCTCCAACAATGAACAGTTTAATCGAGGCAAGTTAATGCTCTCAAAGGAACCTCATACGAGGTTCAATACATAAGCTCTACTGGCTTAGTTCACTAGCACACTGTTGAGTTCTCAAGCAACACACTCTGGACTCACCGCTTTATCGGCGGCTATATCCTCGGCAGTTGTTCCAAGCGATATTCACAAGCTTTTGGTCGAGCATGCCGTAGCCTACGGGTTTAGTCGTAGGGGGTCGGCGGCCGCTCGTGGGCCGACGCTGAACGTTACCCGGTCCGATCCGCGGTGTCAACCCGCTCGTCCCGGCCTGGTCTCCGGGGCTTGCGGCCCCGGTGTGACCCGGTGTTCCTGGCGACGAAGAGAAGATTACATGCCCCGGAACCGCCCCAGAACAGGGGGGTCACTTAACGCCATTTTCGCAGGTCACGGCGCTCACGGAGGGCTACGACGGCACGGTCGGCAGGTACCGCGGCGCAACCCGCGCCGGAGCGACCCGCTCGAAGTCGGCCGCGAGCGCCAGCATCCGGGCGTCGGACCACCGCGCGCCCATGAACGAGATGCCCACCGGGAGGGGTCCGGCAAACCCGGCGGGCACGGTCACGTCCGGGTACCCCGCGACCGCGGCCGGCGTCGACGACGGGATCACGTCGTCGTCGCCCACCGCGCAGTCGGTCTTCCACGCCGGCGGGTTGGTCGGCGACGCGATCGCGTCCAGGTGGTGGTTCGCCAGCGTCTCGTCCAAGGACCGGCGCGCGAGGTCGGAAAGCTCCGCCCGGCCGGCGAGGTACCCCGGGTCCGTCGGCGGCGGCGCGGCCAGCGCCTGCTCGAACAGCTCCTGCCCGGCGAAGCACGTCCGCTCCAGCGGGTCCGCGCGGTTGTAGGCGATCAGGTCGGCCAGGTTCCGCGGGCCGGTCGGGCGCGTCGCCAGGTAGGCGTCGATGTCGCGGTGGAACTCCGTGAGCAGCGCCGGGAACTCCAGCTCGCCCAGCCGCGCCTGGTACGGCAACGTCACTTCGACGACCGTCGCCCCCGCCCTGACCAGCGAATTCCGCGCCGACGTCATGATCGCGTCGGTCGCCGGGCCGAGGACCGGCAGCCGCCACAGGCCGATCCGGGCGCCGCGCAGGACACCCGGGCGCAGCAGCTTCGCGTAGTCCTTCGGCTGGGTGCGCGGGTAGGTCAGGGTCGCCGGGTCGGAACGGTCACGACCTTGCAGGACCGACAGCGTCAGTGCCACGTCGACGACGTTGCGGGCGATCGGGCCCGCGGTGTCCTGCTCGGCGGAGATCGGCACCACACCGGTGCGGCTGACCAGGCCGAGGCTGGGTTTGTGCCCCACCGTCGAAGTCATGCCGGCAGGGCACACGATCGAGCCGTCCGTCTCCGAGCCGATCGCGACCTGGGCCAGCGACGCCGCCACGCCGGCCGCCGATCCCGCGGACGACCCGCACGGGTTGTGGTCCAGCACGTACGGGTTGTTCGTCTGCCCGCCCACTCCCGACCAGCCGGACGTCGGCTTGGCGGCACGGAAGTTCGCCCATTCGGAGAGGTTGGCCTTGCCGAGGATCACCGCGCCGGCGTCACGCAACCGGGTGATCAGCGTGGCGTCCTTCGCCGGGTAGCTGCGCAGTGCGCGCGACCCGGCCGTCGTCCACTGGTCGCGCGTGTCGACGTTGTCCTTGACCAGCACCGGGATGCCGTCGAGGGGGCCGCGCAGGTGGTGCTTGCGACGTCGTGCGTCGCTCGCCGAAGCCTGCGAGAGCGCAGCCGGGTTGACGGCCAGAACCGCGTGAACCTTACCGTCGATCCGGTGAATCCGGTCGAGGTAAGTGCTGGTCAGCCCCACCGCGGTGAGCCGGCCGGACGCCATCCGCGCCTGCAGGGCCGGGATGTCGGCGGAGTCGAGGTCGAACCCCGAGGGCGACACCGAGACGGCGGACACTGAAACGGTGGGCGCGGCGACGGCGGGCGCCGTGGGGACGAGCACGAGTGCGGCGGCCAGGATCGCGAGGAACACCGGCCGCCGCCCCATCAGAGCACCGGGAGGAGCGTTCGGAGTTCGTACGGGGTGACCGCGCTGCGGTAGTTGTCCCACTCCACGCGCTTGTTCCGCAGGAAGAAGTCGTAGACGTGCTCGCCGAGTGCTTCCGGCAGCAGTTCGGACTTCTCCATCTCGGCCAGGGCTTCTCCCAGGTTCTGCGGTAGCTGGGCGTACCCGGCGGCGCGCCGCTCGGAGTCGCTCAGCTGCCAGATGTTGTCCTCGGCGGGTGGCGGCAGCTCGTAGCCCTTCTCGATCCCCTTGAGCCCGGCGGCCAGGATGACCGAGTACGCCAGGTACGGGTTGCACGCCGAGTCCAGGGTACGGATTTCCACCCGGCGGGATGACGCCTTTCCGGGTGAATACATCGGGACGCGGACGAGCGCGGAGCGGTTCGCCCGGCCCCACGAAACCGTCGTCGGCGCCTCACTGCCGCTGATCAGGCGTTTGTAGGAGTTCACCCACTGGTTGGTGACCGCCGAGATCTCCTTCGCGTGGTGGAGCACCCCGGCGACGAAGGCCTTGCCGGTCCCCGACAGCTCGTGCGGGTCTTCGGCGTCGTAGAAGGCGTTGCGGTCGCCTTCGAACAGGCTGACGTGCGTGTGCATCCCCGAGCCGGGCTGGTCGGTGAACGGCTTCGGCATGAACGTCGCGCGCACGCCCTGGGTCAGCGCGACCTCCTTGACGACGTAACGGAACGTCATCACGTTGTCGGCCATCGTCAGCGCATCGGCGTAACGGAGGTCGATCTCCTGCTGCCCCGGTGCCCCTTCGTGGTGGCTGAACTCGACCGAGATGCCCATCGCCTCGAGGGTCTCGATGGCGTGCCGCCGGAAGTGCGTCGCCGTGGCGTGGCTGGCCTGGTCGAAGTAGCCGCCGTTGTCCGCCGGTTCCGGCTCGCTGCCGTCGTCCGGCATGGTCGAGAGGAGGAAGAACTCGATTTCGGGGTGGACGTAGCAGGTGAAGCCCGCTTCGGCGGCCTTCGACAGCTGGCGGCGCAGCACGTGCCGCGGGTCCGCCCAGGACGGCGAGCCGTCGGGCATCGCGATGTCGCAGAACATGCGGGCCGAGTACGGGCCGCCTTCGGGGGTCTCCCACGGCAGGACCTGGAAGGTCGACGGGTCGGGCTTGGCCACCATGTCCGATTCGTAGACGCGCGCGAAGCCCTCGATGGCCGAGCCGTCGAAGCCGATCCCGTCGTTGAAGGCGCCTTCGAGTTCGGCCGGCGCGACCGCGACGGACTTGAGGAACCCCAGCACATCGGTGAACCAGAGACGAACGAAACGGATGTCGCGCTCCTCGAGCGTGCGGAGCACGAATTCCTGCTGGCGATCCATGGCCGCACCCTAACCACAGCGTGTTAACGGCATGTTTCACGACGCGCCGTGGCCGACGAAGTCACGTCGCGAGTACCGCGACGGGTTTCTTCGCGCGCGTGATGGCCAGCGAAGCGACCGACGCGATGACGGCCAGGACGGCGGCGGAATACCAGGCCAGCGTGTAGTTCCCGAGCTGGTCGCGGACCAGGCCGGCGGCCGACGCGGCGAACGCGGCCCCGAGCTGGTGGCAGGCGAACACCCAGCCGAACACGATCGGGCCGGCGTCGCCGAAGGCGCGGACGCAGAGCGCGACGGTCGGCGGGACCGTGGCCACCCAGTCGAGGCCGTAGAACAGGATGAACGCCCACATGCTCGGCTGCACGGAGTCGGTGAACAGCTGCGGCAGCAGCGCCAGCGAGAGCCCGCGCAGGGCGTAGTAGACGCCGAGCAGGATCCGCGGGTCGATGCGGTCGGTGAGCCAGCCGGAGAAGATCGTGCCGACGACGTCGAAGACGCCGACCAGGGCCAGCAGGCCCGCCGCGGTCGTCTGCGGCATGCCGTGGTCGTGCGCGGCCGGGACGAAGTGGGTGCCGACCAGGCCGTTGGTCGTCGCGCCGCAGATCGCGAAGCCGGCGGCGAGCAGCCAGAACGTCCGTGTGCGGGCGGCCTGCCGCAGCACGGACAGGGCGCGGCGGACCGAGCCGGTCCGCGGCGCCGGGCGGCCGGCCTCGGCGTCGGCGGGGGCGCCGTAGGCCGTGGTGCCGACGTCGGCGGGGTGGTCGCGGATCACCAGCAGGACCACCGGCACGACGGCGAGCGCGGCGATCGCGATCACCAGCGACGCCGTGCGCCAGCCGGAGGTCACCGCCAGGTTCGCGATGAGCGGCAGGAAGATCAGCTGGCCGGTGGCGCCCGCCGCGGTCAGGACGCCGGTGACGACACCGCGGCTGCGGACGAACCAGCGCGTCGCGACCATCGCGGCGAAGCCCATGGCCATCGAGCCGGTGCCCAGGCCGACCAGCACGCCCCAGCACAGCACCAGCTGCCAGCTCGCCGTCATGAACACCGTGCCGCCCGCCCCGGCGGCGATGACGGTCAACGCGACCGCGGAGACACGCCGGATGCCGAAGCGCTCCATCAACGCGGCCGCGAAGGGCGCGAAGAGGCCGAAGAGCACGAGGTTCACCGACACGGCCGAGCTGATGGTGGTGCGGGACCAGCCGAACTCTTCGTGCAGCGGGTCGATCAGCACGCCGGGGGCGGCGCGGAAGCCGGCGGAGGCGAGCAGCGCGACGAAGGCGGCACCGGCGATCAGCCACGCGCGGTGCAGTCTGGGAGCGGGACGGGTCTCAACGGTCACCCCGGCAGTCTCACCGCGCGCGCGGTGAGACCGAAAGTGGCCGGAAGGACATCATCCGAAAGGATCGGGCCAACAGTAGGCTTCGGGGATGCCCCGCCTCGCGCTGCTGCTCGCGCTCCTCCTGACGGCCGGCTGCACCGGGTCGCCCGACACGCGCGGGCCGTTCCCGGCGGGCGACGACCTGGTCCGTGCGGCCGCGACGTCGTTCGCCTCGGTCCGGAGCGTGCACTTCGCCGCCGGCGTCAACGGCGTGCTGCCGGGCTTCCCGCTCCGCCAGATCGAGGGCGACGCGACCCTCGACGACGGCGGCCGCGCGACCGGCACGGCCGACGTCCAGGACGGTGACGGGCACACCAAGTTCCCCTTCGACGTGCAGGACAGCCAGCAGCCGCCGTACCCGGTCCAGGCGTTCCTGGGCCCGCACGGCGGCCTGAAGCGGCTGCTCGACGGCGTGGCCGACGCCAAGACCGAAGGCCGCGAAAACGTCGACGGCGCGCCCGCGCTGCGGGTCGCCGGCCGGGTTCCCGCCGCGGTGGCCCACAGCGTGCTCGCCGCCGTCGACGCCGACCTCAACGTCAAGGTCTGGGTGGCCGACGACGGCGGGCCGCGGCGCTTCGTCCGGCTGTGGGTGCAGATCCCGCCGCCGGACAACCACCTCAGCCCGGTGATGATCGAGCTGTCGCTGACCGAGCAGGCCTGACCTACCGCCCCGAGCACCGCTTGCCGTCGGGCGGCAGCGTTCCGTCGACCAGGTAGTCCGTGCCCGCCTCGTCGACGCACTTCACGCCCTGCAGGAACACCGTGTGCTGGGTGCCCTCGAAGGTCAGCAGTGCGCCCTTCAGGCCCTTCGCGAGGTTGACGCCGGCCTGGTACGGCGTCGCCGGGTCGTTCGTCGTCGAGATGACCAGCGTCTTGGCCAGGCCTTCGACGTTCGGCACGTGCGGTTCCGAGGTGTTCGGCACCGGCCAGAACGCGCAGGCGTCCCGCGCCGCCGAAGCCGGGCGGCCGTCGTCCAGGAACGGCGCCACCTTCACGTACTCCTCCTGCGCCTTGAGGATGACGGCCGGGTCCGTGACGCGCGGGTCGTCGACGCAGCGGATCGCCGTGAAGGCGTCCTGCGTGGTGCCGTACCTGCCGTCGGAATCGCGCTCGTTGTAGATGTCGGCCAGCTTCTCCAGCGTCGCGCCGCGCTGCTGCTTCAGCTCGTTGAGGCCGGAATTGAGGGTGTCCCAGAGGCTTTCCTGGTAAAGCGCCTGGATCACGCCGGTGGTCGCGTCCTCGTAGGAAAGCTTGCGGCCGTCGCCGACCGGCACCGGGAAGTCGATCAGCGGCCGGACGAGGTCCTGGAACGCCTTGACCGCGGCGCCGGCGTCCGCGCCGAGCGCGCAGTCCTGCTGGGCCGCGCACCACTTCGCGAACTGCGTGAACGCCGTCCCGAAGCCCTGGCCCTGCGCGACGAGCGACTCGACCGCGTCCTGCTCGGGGTCGACCGCGCCGTCGAGGACCAGCGCGCGGACGTTCCTCGGGAACGCTTCGGCGTACGCCGACCCGATCCGGGTGCCGTAGGAGTAGCCCAAATAGGTGAGCTTTTCGTCGCCGAGGACCGAGCGGAGGACGTCCAGGTCCTTCACGACGTCGCGGGTGCCGACGTTGGCCAGCATCCCGGTGCCGTCGTCGGTGCGCTGAGCGCACTTCGCGGCGAAGTCCTTTTCCTGGGATTCCTGCTTCAGCACGCCCGCCGGCGAGCCGTCCGTTTCGCTGTCGTCGGCGCGGTCGGCGTCGCGCTCGGAGTCGGTCAGGCAGTGGACGGCCGGCTGGCTGGCGCCGATCCCCCGCGGGTCGAAGCCGACCAGGTCGAAGCGCTTGCCCAGGCCGGTGCTGGTCACCGGCTTGACCAGCCCGGCGGCGGCGACCATGCCCGACGCGCCCGGGCCGCCCGGGTTGACCACGAGCGACCCGATCCGGTCACCGGTGGCCTTGCGGCGGAGCAGGCCCAGCGTGATCGTGTCGCCCGCCGGTTTGGCGTAGTCCAGCGGCACGGTCAGGCGCGCGCACTGGACGTCCTTCGCCTGGAACGCCGACCGGGCGTCTTCCGACGTCGCGTAAGGTGCGCAGTCGGCCCAGGTCAGGCTCTGGCCGTAGAACCGCTCCAGCCCGGCGGGCACCGGCCCGGACGGCGGGTGCGATTCGGTCGTCGGCGCGGGCGGTTCGGTCTTTCCGGTGGACGTGCACGCGGCCAGCGAGGCCACGAGCAGCGCGGACGTCGCGATCGCGGTGATCCGGCGAGGTGGGATACGTCGGGGCCTGGCGCTGGGATGTGGGAACACGGTTGGATCGTCCCATCCGGCCGCGGAACTCGAACGCACCACCGTCGCGTTGGGTGGTGGAGGCCGGTCGAGCGAGAGAGAACGGGAGACCAGGGGTGGCAGCACTGATCAGCCGGGTGGGCAAGAAGCTCCGCCGGATCATCCAGCGGCCGGGCAGCGTCGAGCTGACCCGCTACGAAGCACTGCTGCCCGCGGTCGAGAAGCTCGAACCCGAGCTCGAGAAGCTCTCCGACGAGGAGCTGACCGAGCGGGCGGGCAAGCTTCGCGAGACGCTGAAGGACGCGACGTTCGGCGACGCCCACCTGATCGAGATCTGCGCGCTGGGCCGCGAGGCCGCCAAGCGCGCGCTCGGCGAGCGGGCGTTCGACGTGCAGGTCCTGGGCACGATGGGCCTGCTCACCAAGCACGTCGTCCAGATGGAGACCGGTGAGGGCAAGACCCTCGCGGGTGCGCTGGCCGCGGCCGGGTACGCCCTGCGCGGAAAGCGCGTTCACGTCGTCACGGTCAACGACTACCTCGCCCGCCGCGACGCGGAGTGGATGAGCCCGGTGTACGCCCTGCTCGGCGTGTCGGTCGGCTGGGTCGAGCCGTCGCACTCGAGGGAAGAGCGTCGCGAGGCCTACGCCAAGGACGTCGCGTACGGCGCCGTGGCCGAGATCGGCTTCGACGTGCTGCGCGACCGCCTGGTGACCGCGGTCGACGACCTCGTCCAGCCCGCCCCCGAGGTGGCGATCGTCGACGAGGCGGACTCGGTGCTCGTCGACGAAGCCCGCGTCCCGCTGGTGATGGCCGGTTCGATCGACCGCAGCGACGCCGACGAAGAGGTCGCGAAGATCGTCCGGCGGCTGCGGCTGAACCTGCACTACGAGACCGACAGCGAAGGCCGCAACGCCTGGCTGACCGACGCCGGCTCCTCCGTCGTCGCCAAGTCCCTCGGCATCGAGGTCGACGACCTGTTCAACGACCAGGCGTCCGACCGGCTGGCCGCGGTGAACGTCGCCCTGCACGCCCACGCGCTGCTCACCCGCGACGTCGACTACCTGGTCCGCGACGGCAAGGTCCAGCTCATCAACGCCGCCCGCGGCCGCGTCGCCGAGCTGCAGCGCTGGCCGGACGGCCTGCAGGCCGCCGTCGAGGCGAAGGAGCAGGTCACCGCGACCGACCGCGGCGAGATCCTCGACTCGATCACCGTCCAGGCGCTGCTCGCGCGCTACCCGGAGGTCGCCGGCATGACCGGTACCGCGGTCGCCGTCGCCGAGCAGCTGCGCGAGTTCTACGAGCTCGAGGTCGCGGTCATCCCGCCGAACACCCCGAACATCCGCGAGGACCTCGAAGACCGGATCTTCGCTTCGCCGTCGCAGAAGCTGCGGGCGATCGAGGAGGAGATCCGCACGGTGCACGAGACCGGGCGGCCGATCCTCGTCGGCACCCAGGACGTCGCCGAGTCCGAGGAGCTGGCCGAGAAGCTGGCGAAGGTCGACCTCGAGTGCGTCGTGCTCAACGCGCGCAACGACGCCGAAGAGGCCGCGATCATCGCCGAGGCGGGCAAGAAGGGCGCGGTCACCGTGTCCACGCAGATGGCGGGCCGCGGTACCGACATCCGGCTGGGCGGCACCGACGGCGCCGACCGGGACGAGGTCGTCGAGCTGGGCGGACTGCACGTCATCGGCACCGCGCGGTACCCCTCGAGCCGGCTCGACGGGCAGCTGCGCGGCCGCTCCGGCCGCCAGGGCGACCCGGGCAGCGCGATCTTCTTCGCGAGCCTGAACGACGAACTGGTGCTGTCGAACGCGCCGGACGTGCCCGACGGGATCGTCGCCGACGAGGAGACCGGCGAGATCACCGACCCGGCGGCGCTGCGGCAGATCAACCACGCCCAGCGCGTCGCCGAGGGTGTCGACCTGGAGATCCACCGCAACACCTGGCGCTACACGCGGCTCATCGAGCGGCAGCGGCGTGACCTGCTGGTGCACCGCGACAAGGTGCTTCGCACCGCGTACGCGGCGGAGCAGCTGGAGAAGGCGCACCCGGAGAAGTTCGGCGAGCTGAAGGAGAAGCTCGACGACCAGGCCAAGCTGGAGCAGATGTGCCGCGAGGTGCTGCTGTTCCACATCGACCAGCTGTGGTCGGACCACCTGGCGTACCTGACGGATGTCCGCGAGAGCATCCACCTGCGCGCGCTGGCCCGGGAGACGCCGCTCGACGAGTTCCACCGCGCGGCGATCCCCGAGTTCCACAAGATCATCGGCGAGGCCGACTCGCGGGCGGCGAAGACCCTCGAAGAGGCGGAGCTGACCGACGAGGGCATCGACCTCGGTGACGCGGGCGTGCGGCGCGCGAACACGACGTGGACGTACCTCGTGCACGACAACCCGTTCGATTCGGACTTCGAGCAGACCATCAAGAAGGTCCGGAGCATGATCAAGCGGAAGTAGCTGTGGTCCGGGAGGCCCCCGTCCGGTTCGTCCGGGCGGGGGTTTTCCGTTTGCGTGCTCGACGGCGAGGGCGTCGCCACGCGCAAGTACGACGGCACCTGCGTGCGGCTCGACGAGTCCGGCACGTGGTGGGCGCGGCGCGAGGTGAAGGCGGGCAAGAGCGCGCCGGCCGGGTTCGAGGCCGTGCAGACCGACCCGGCGACGGGCAAGACCGTCGGCTGGGAGCCGGTCGCGCAGTCGGCGTTCGCGAAGTTCTTCGAAGAGGCCCGCGCGCGGCTCCCCTCGGAAGTGCCCGGCACGTACGAGCTGTGCGGGCCGAAGGTCAACGGCGATCCGGAGCGGCTCGGCGTGCACCGGCTGGTGCCGCACGCGACCGCGGAAGAGTTCGACGACGTGCCGCGTGACTTCGACGGGCTGATGGGGTGGCTGCTGGCGCACCCGGAGTTCGAAGGCGTCGTCTGGCACCACCCGGACGGGCGGATGGCGAAGCTCAAGCACCGGGACGCCGTGGCCTCGGCCTGAACGTGACATTTCCCCCACATTCGCTCGGCCTTCCGGGTGACGGTGGGCCAGAATGACGGCATGCCGCAACTGCGCATCGCGCTCGCCCAGGTCAACCCCACCGTCGGCGACCTCGACGGCAACGCCGATCTGCACGTCGAGTGGGCCCGGCGGGCCGCCGAAGCCGGTGCCCACGTCGTCGTCTTCCCCGAGATGTCGCTGACCGGGTACCCCATCGAGGACCTGTCGTTCCGCAAGACCTTCGCCGCCGCCTCGCGGCAGGGCGTCGAGTCGCTGGCGCGCCGCCTCGACGAGGCCGGCTGCGGCGAACTGCTCACCTACATCGGCTACCTCGACCTCGACGACGTCGGCCCGCGGGACGCCGCCGCCGCGCTCTACCGCGGCGAGGTCGTCGCGCGGCAGTTCAAGCACCACCTGCCCAACTACGGCGTCTTCGACGAGCACCGCTGGTACAAGTCCGGCACCTCGCTCGAGGTCGTCCGGTTCCACGGGCTCGACATCGGCATGGTCATCTGCGAGGACATCTGGCAGGACGGCGGGCCGATCTCGGCGCTGGGCCGAGCCCGGGTCGACCTCGTCGTGGCGCCGAACGCCTCGCCGTACGAGCGGTCGAAGGACGAGCAGCGGCTGCCGCTCATCGCCCGCCGCGCCGCCGAGGCCGGCGCGCCGCTGGTCTACACCAACCAGATCGGCGGCCAGGACGACCTCGTGTTCGACGGCGACTCGCTCGTCGTCGGCTCGGACGGCACGCTGCTCGCGCGGGCACCGCAGTTCGCCGAGCACCTGCTCGTGCTGGACATGGACCTGCCGAAGACCGAGTACGCCGGCGACGGTACCTACGAGGACCTGGCCGTCCGGCGCCGCGTGCTGAGCGAAGAGCCGCTGCCGGCGTACGAGCCGACGGCCGAGCCGGTGATCAGCGAACCGCTGTCGGACGAGGCCGAGGTGTGGCACGCCCTCGTTGTCGGGCTGCGGGACTACGTGCACAAGAACGGGTTCTCGTCGGTCACCTTCGGGTTCTCCGGCGGCATCGACTCGGCCGTCTGCGCGGCGCTGGCGGCGGACGCACTGGGCGGCGGCAACGTCTACGGCGTCTCGATGCCGTCGAAGTACTCGTCCGGGCACTCGAAGGACGACGCCGCCGACCTGGCGCGGCGGATCGGCGCGCACTACCGGGTCGAGCCGGTCGAGGACATGGTCCGCGTGTACGTCGACCAGCTTTCCCTGACCGGGCTGGCCGAAGAGAACATCCAGGCGCGGACCCGGGGCATGCTCCTGATGGCACTGTCCAACCTGGACGGTCACCTGGTGCTGGCCACCGGCAACAAGACCGAGCTCGCCGTCGGGTATTCGACGATCTACGGGGACGCCGTCGGGGCGTTCGCCCCGATCAAGGACGTCTTCAAGACGCACGTGTGGCAGCTGGCCCGCTGGCGCAACGCCGAAGCGGTGAAGAACGGCGAAACCCCGCCGATCCCGGAGAACTCCATCACCAAGCCGCCGTCTGCCGAGCTGCGGCCGGGCCAGGTGGACACCGACTCGCTGCCGGACTACGAGCTGCTCGACGACATCCTCGACGACTACGTCGAGGGCGACCGCGGGTACGCCGACCTCGTCTCGGCGGGCTTCGACCCGGAGACCATCGATCGCGTGGTGCGGATGGTCGACAAGGCCGAGTACAAGCGGCGCCAGTACCCGCCGGGCACGAAGATCACGTTCAAGGCGTTCGGCCGCGATCGGCGGCTGCCGATGACCAACCTGTGGCGCGAGGGCAAGGCCTAGCTCAACGCGACCTGGCGGCCTTCCGGAGTCCGGAGGGCCGCCGTCAGGCTCGCGGTTCCGGCGCGGCGGACGAGGAATTCCAGGCCGAGCGCGTCGGTGGCGGTGGTGACCGACGCCGGGTCCGGGTGGGTGCCGGTGACCATCAGCAGCGGCAGGGACGGCAGGCCGCGCGTCGTCGGGTGCGGTGTCGAACCCCAGTCGATGAGGAACGGGTGCAGGCTGCCCGGGGCGCTCGGCGGCGTCAGACGCCAGCGCAGGAGTTCGCCGTCGGCGGTTTCGCGGGACATTTCGACGGCGTCGCCCGGGTCGAACCCGCGGGCGCGGGCCCGGGCGATCGTCGCGTCGATGTCCGTCGTGCGGACCGCCCAGGCGACGAGCGCCGGTTCGGTCAGGTCGTCGATGCCGAACGGGCGCGGGACCTCCGGCGCCGGCTGCGCGGGGTCCGGGCCGACGACCTCCAGGTACATGCCGGCCCCCAGGTCGGCGAGGTGGTTGGCGGTGCCGAAGCCGACGTGGCGGCCGCCGGGCACGGGTGTGACGCCGGTGAGCGCGGTGACGCGGGCGACGGCCTCGGCGAGGTCCGGGCCGGCGTAGACGAGGTGATCGAGCACGGGCCCATCTTGTCGTACCCCGGCCGTATCGTGGCGGGATGACTGTGGGGTTCACGGTGTTCGACACGGCGATCGGGGTGTGCGGGCTGGCGTGGCGCGGCGACGTCGTGGCCGGGACGTCGCTGCCCGAAGGGAGTGCGGAGCGGACCCGGGTGTGGCTGCTCCGGCGGTTCCCGGACGCCGTCGAGGGGACGCCGCCTCCGGTGATCCGGGAGGCCGTGGCCGGGATCGTGGCGTTGCTGGGCGGTGAGCGCCGTGACCTGGCGTCGGTGCGGCTGGACATGACGGGCGTGCCGGAGTTCCACCGGCGCGCGTACGAGGTCGCGCGGGCGATCCCGCCGGGCAGGACGCTGACCTACGGCGACATCGCGCACCGGCTCGGGCAGCCGGGGTCGGCGCAGGCGGTCGGGCAGGCGATGGGGCACAACCCGTTCCCGATCATCGTGCCGTGCCACCGCGTCCTGGCGGCGGCCGGCAAGGACGGCGGGTTCTCGGCGCGGGGCGGCGTCGGGACGAAACGCCGGATGCTCGTGATCGAGGGCGCGTTGGCGGACGAGCCGACGCTGTTCTGACGGCCCGCGGCGGGATCGTCCGGCGCCGACCGCGATGCACCCGCCGGACAGCGCTCCGCGGTGTGACTGGAGGGGCATCACGCGTGATTGGGGAGTCGACTCGCGTGATTGAGGGGTCGACTCGCGTGACTGAGGGGTCGACTCGCGTGATTGGAGGGTCGACTCGCGTGACTGGGGAGTCGACTCGCGTGACTGGGGAGTCGACTCGCGTGACTGGGGAGTCGACTCGCGTGACTGGGGAGTCGACTCGCGTGACTGGGGAGTCGACTCGCGTGACTGGAGGGTCGGCGGGTGGCTCGCGGGGGGGGCGCGAGCCGGGCGCCGTCCGGTCAGGTGGGGGTCCAGGGCTTCATCCAGGGGGTTTCCGGCCAGCCCTCGGCGGCGGCCATCAGGGGGAAGGCCGTGCCGCCGTCGATGTGCTCGCGGATGATGTCCGCGTGGCCCGCGTGGCGGGCCGTTTCCTGGATCAGGTGTAGCAGGACCCAGCGGACCGACCACGCCTCGACGTCCTGCGGGAACCACGGCACGCCCTTCGGCACCGGGACCGCCTGGCCGAGGTCGTCGATGCCCGCGATCACCTCCGCCGTGCGGGCCGCCACCTCGTCGTAACGTGCCAGCAGGCCTTCGAGCGTTTCGTCCGGGCCCATGCGGTGGGCGGCCTCGTACTCCGCCATGCTCTCCGCGAACGGCTTCTGCGGCACCTGCAGCACCGTGTCCATCCAGCCGTGCTCGGTGCTCGCCACGTGCTTGATCAGCCCACCCACCGACAGCGGGCTCTTCGTCGAAGCCGATCTCGCCTGTTCGTCGGTCAGCCCGTAGGCCGCCAGCTTGAGGACGTACCGCTGCTGCTCCAGGAAGCTCAGCAGCCCGTCACGCTCGTCGGCCACCGGGCGCACGTTTCCCGCCATGTCGATCCTTCCGCTCGGGACACCTCGGGGACACCCGAGGACACTGGGGTGATCGTGCCACCCACCACCGACAATTCCGGGCGGGTTCGCGCTACCGGTGCGCGTGCCGCGGAGCCGGCTTGACGAAGGCGTACGCCCCGCCGACGCCGTACAGGGCCGCGCGGACCAGCAGCTGCAGCCGTGTGAAGACACCTTCGTAGGCGTCCAGCTGCCGGGCGAGGACGACGGCCAGCCACGTGGCCATCACCAGCACCAGGCCCACGACCGCCAGCGCGCGCCAGCCCGGCGGCCACCACAGGATCAGGCTGATCACCCCGGCCACCAGGACGACGCTGAGCAGCGACGACAGCAGGTCGCTGCGCTCGGGGTAGGCGGCCTGCAGCAGCACGACCACGCCGAACGCGCTCACCGAGATCGAACTGAGCCGCGCCGACCACTGGACCGGCCCGAGCCGGTGCAGGGGCGGCCCGGCGAGCACGAACGCGACCCCCGACACCGCGAGCAGGATCCGGAACACCGGCGGCCCGGTCAGCAGCGCCTCGGCCGGGTCCTGCACCGGGGAAACGCCGGTGGGCAGGAAGAACTCCAGCAGCCAGCCCGAATACGCGAGGACGGCCACCCCCATCAGGAGGGCCGAGGCGATCCGAGCCGTGCGCACGAGGCAGAGCGTAAGCGACCGGCCGCTTCCCGGCCCGTCGCCGTGACCAGGTCCACCGAGTCGTTATGCCTGCGGCCGGACGAAGGGGAAGAGGACCGTCTGGCGGATGGACGCACCCGTGAGCATCATCAGCAGCCGGTCGACGCCCAGGCCGAGCCCGCCGGTCGGGGGCATGCCGTGCTCCAGGGCGAGCAGGAAGTCTTCGTCCAGTTCCATCGCCTCGACGTCGCCGCTGGCCGCCCGCAGCGACTGCCCTTCGAGCCGTCGCCGCTGCTCGATCGGGTCGGTCAGCTCGGTGTAGGCCGTGCCGACCTCGGACCCGAACGCGATGAGGTCCCAGCGCTCGGCCAGCCGCGGGTCCGCGCGGTGCTGGCGGGTCAGCGGCGAGACGTCGGTCGGGTAGTCGGTGTAGAAGGTCGGCAGCACGGTCGCGCCCTCGACGAGGTGCTCGAACGCCTTGAGCACGAGGTCGCCGTGGCTCGGGTCCTCCCCCACCGGCACCCCCGCGGCGGCGCACAGGCGGCGCAGGTCGGCGACCGGGGTGCCGGAGTCGATCCGCTCGCCCAGGGCCGCCGAGACCGCGTCGTGCACCGTGACGACCGGCCAGTCCCCGGAGATGTCGTGCTCGACGAGCTTCCCGCCCGCGTCGGGCCGGCGCACGACCTGGGCGCCGTACGCCGCTTCGGCCGCGTGCTGGACGAGCTCGCGGGTCAGGGTCCGCATCGTGTCGTAGTCCGCGTACGCCTGGTACGCCTCGAGCATCGTGAACTCGGGGTTGTGCGTCGCGTCGACGCCTTCGTTGCGGAAGTTGCGGTTGAGCTCGAAGACGCGCTCGACGCCGGCCACGCACAGCCGCTTCAGGTACAGCTCGGGCGCGATCCGCAGGTACATCCGCATGTCGTAGGCGTTGATGTGGGTGACGAACGGCCGGGCGTTCGCGCCGCCGTGGACCGTCTGCAGCATCGGCGTCTCGACCTCGAGGTAGTCGGCGTGGTGCAGCCGGTCGCGCACCGCCCGGACCACAGTGGACCGCAGCCTCAGCATGTTCGTCGAGTCCGGGTTGACCGCGAGGTCGAGGTAGCGCTGCCGGACCCGCGTCTCCGGGTCGGTGAGGCCCTTGCGCTTGTCGGGCAGGGGGTGCAGGCACTTCGCGGTGACCGTCCACTCGTCGACGAGCACCGAGAGCTCGCCGCGCTTCGACGTCACGACCTGGCCGCTGACGCCGACGTGGTCGCCGAGGTCGACCCCGGTCCGCCAGCGGTTCAGGTCGAGCTCGCCCGCCTCGAGCATCAGCTGGATCTCGCCGCTGAAGTCCTTGACGCGGGCGAAGCACAGGCCGCCGAGGATGCGCAGGTTCAGGACGCGCCCGGCGATCCGGACCCGGTGCCCGGTGGCGGTGTCCGGGGCCAGGTCGCCGAACTTCTTGACGACGTCGCCGATGTGGTCGTCGCGGCGGAACCCGACCGGGTACGGGTCGATGCCGGCCTCGCGCAGCTTGTCGAGCTTGGCGATGCGGACGCGGACCTGTTCGGGCCGGCGCACGGCCTTCGGGGCGGGCGTCGCCGCCGACTCTTCGATCTCCCTGACGCGCGCGACGAAGTCTTCGCTGACCGTCTCCAGCCGCAGCGACCGCGCCCGTCCGGTCGGGACGAACCCTTCCAGCGCGCCCGCGACGATGCCGACCCGCGGCAGCCGCCGGGCCGAGGAGTAGCAGAGGAACCGCGGTTCCCAGTCCGGCCCGTACTTGGCGTTGGACCGGTACAGCGACTCCAGCTGGAAGAACCGCGAGAACACGCTCAGGATCCCGCGCCAGGCCCGCAGCACCGGGCCCGCGCCGATCCGCTCGCCCTCGGAGAACACCGCGCGGAACATCGCGAAGTTGAGCGAGATCCGCTGTGCGCCGAGGTGCTGGGCGGCCGCGACGGTCTCGGCGATCATGTACTCGTTGAGGCCGTTCTCGGCGTCGCGGTCGCGGCGCATGAGGTCGAGCGAAAGCCCGCGGCGGCCCCACGGGACGAACGACAGCAGCCCGCGCAGCTCGCCGTGGGCGTCGTAGGCCTCGACCATCACGCTGCGGCCGTCGCTGGGGTCGCCGAGGCGGCCCAGCGCCATCGAGAACCCGCGTTCGGTCTCGGCGCCGCGCCAGGCCTGCGCCCGCGCGAGCAGCTCGGTCATCTCGGCGGCGGGGATCTCGCCGTGGCGGCGGACTCGCGAGGTGTAACCGGCGCGCTGGATGCGCTTGACGGCCTGGCGCACCGAGCGCCGTTCCGGGCCGGCCAGGCTGAACTCGCGGACGTCGAGCACGGCTTCGTCGCCGATTTCCAGGGCACGCAGGCCCGCGCCGGTGTACGCCTTCGCGCCGCGTTCGCTCGCGCCGAGCACGCCCGGCGTCCAGCCGTACGTGCGCGTCTCGTCCAGCCACGCGCGGACCGCGTCCGGCCACGCCTCCGGGTCGCCGACGGGGTCGGCGCTGGCCACGCTGGTGCCGCCGAGGACACGGTAGGTCACGGCCGCGCGGCCGTTCGGGGCGAAGACGACGCTCTTGTCCCGGCGGGTGGCGAAGTAGCCGAGGGAGTCGTCCTCCCCGTGCTCGGCGAGCAGCCGGCGCAGGCGGAGCTCTTCGTCGTCCGTCCGCAGGCCGCGGCTGCGTACGCCGCGGAAGAGCATGTACAGCGCCGCGGTGGCGACCGCCGTCGCGCTGAGGTCCAGGAAGGCGTCCAGCCACGCCGGTCCCTCGCCGACGCCGAGCCGGCGCAGCTGCAGGTTCTCACCGGTCGCGTGGTTGACGACCCAGGCGAAGCGCTCCCACGTGTCGCCGAGGTGCCCGGGGAACGTTTCCGCGAGCCCCCAGCCGACCAGGATGACCACGGCGAACCCGCCGAACAGCATGGTCAGGCCGTCGCGCCAGGCGCTCGGCGCGAGCCGGGCCGGGAAGGCCGGGCGCAGCGCGAGCAGGAACACGATCAGCGCGATCGAGGCGAGGTCGGCCAGGGTCAGCACCCACAGCTGGGCCGGGATGTGCCGGACCTGCTTCGGGCCGAGGGTCAGCAGTTCGGGTGACCACAGCAGCGTCGCCTGCAGGGCCAGGGTGAGCACCAGGCCGCCGACCTGGAACAGCACCAGCGTGTACAGCGCCGCGGCCTTCCGGCGGCGCAGCGCCCCGCCCAAGACCACGAGCAGCAGCACCATGACCAGGCTGGCGCTGGTCGGCACGCTGAGGGCCGAGAACGCCATGTCGATGCCGTTGAGGACGCGACCGTGCGGGCCGTTCGTGAACAGCAGGATCACCGAGAAGACGGCGGCCAGCTGGACCACGGTCGCGACGATGCCGCCCGACTTCGCCTTCCAGGCGGGAAGGCGGCGGCGCGGGCTCGCGAGGTTTCCCATGGGTGGTTTCGTCGCCTTTCGCGGCCGTTCGGTGGTCATGCCCTCTTCTTGACGTAAGTGAACCCGGATCGGTTGTCCCCCGGCATCAACCCGGAGGCTGACCGCCCCATGGTCCTCGGGGGTGTGAAGCTGGTCGCAGGCGGTTGGGGGCGGTCCGGGGGCGTGTCACCCTGTGAGACGCCTCTGCTCCACGACCCGGGGACCTCGCCGAGGCCTCGAGGGAAGGACGGTCGACGACGATGTCCGCCAGCGCCGAAGAACCCGCCCCGTACGGCACCGGATCCGCCGCTCCCGCGGCGCGCCCGCCGGGCCGGAAGGTCCGCGTCCACCACCTGCGTGAGCTCAAGGAACGCGGCGAACCGTGGCCCATGCTCACCGCCTACGACATGTACACCGCCGCGCTCTTCGACGAGGCCGGGATCCCCGTGCTGCTCGTCGGCGACTCCGCGGCCAACAACGTCTTCGGGTACGACACCTCGCTGCCGGTGACGGTCGACGAGCTGCTGCCGCTGGTCCGGGCGGTCACCCGGTCGGTCAAGCGGGCCCTCGTGGTCGCGGACCTGCCGTTCGGCTCCTACCAGCTCTCGCCGCAACAGGCGCTGGAAACCTCGGTGCGCTTCATGAAAGAGGGCCGCGCGCACGCCGTCAAGCTCGAAGGCGGCCGGCGGTTCGCTCCGCACGTCGAGGCGCTGACCTCGGCCGGCGTACCGGTGATGGGCCACATCGGGTTCACCCCGCAGAGCGAGCACAACCTCGGCGGCTACCGGGTGCAGGGGCGCGGCGAAGCGGCGGACGTGCTGCTCGCCGACGCGCTGGCGCTGCAGAAGGCCGGGGCGTTCGCAGTGGTGATGGAGATGGTGCCCGCCGAAGCAGCCAAGCGCGTCACGGCGGAGCTGGCGATCCCGACGGTCGGCATCGGCGCGGGCCCGGACTGCGACGCGCAGGTGCTGGTCTGGCAGGACATGGCCGGCCTGCGGCGCGGCAAGGCGCCGCGGTTCGTCAAGCGCTACGCCGACGTGGCGACGGTGCTGCAGAACGCGGCGGCGGAGTTCGCCGAGGACGTCCGGCGCGGGGAGTTCCCGGCACCGGAGCACGCCTTCCACGACTGAGCCCGAGCGCCCCAAGGCGGCCTTGGTTGCGTCACACGCACCGAAGGCCGCCTTGGGTGCGTCACACGCACCGAAGGCCACATTGGGGCGCTCGGGGGGCTGGGTCATCGGTGCTTGAACCGTTCGGCGAGGGTCGGGTCGGATTCCCACCAGAGAGCGGACGGCCCGGCGTTCTCCTCCTCGTCCAGGTGGGCGTCGATCTGCTTCGCGCGCCGGGCGTCGTCGCGGGCCCACCGGACCAGCAGCGCCACCACGAACGGCAGGCCCGCGACGTCGCCGCCGATCCACAGCACGCCCGCGCCGATGATCTGATCGGTGCGCGGATCCGGGCCCCGGCCCGGGTGGGCGGCCGCGTAGTGCGCCGGGGCCAGCAGCGGGCCGAGCCACAGCACCAGGCCGAGCGCGCCGTCGAAGACGACCTCGGTGAGCGCGATCCAGATCGACACCAGGTGCGGGTCCTCCCGCGGCGTCGGATCGAGGCCCAGGCGCGTCCAGAAGTACGTGAACCCGGCCAGGACGAGGACGAGCCGCACCAGGCCGTCGGCGAGCGGCGAACGCAGCGTGAGGTCGTACAGCGGCGTCAGGTACAGCACCAGCACCGGCGCCACCAGGACGGCCGTGACGACCGGCGGGAACGTCAGCGCGCGGGCGAGCGGGCCGCGGCCGTGCCGCCGCAGGCCGGTCGCGCGCGGGAAGGTGTCCAGGAGCAGCCGGATCGGCGCGCCCAGGGCGAGCAGCAGCGGCGTGATCATCAGCAGCGTGACGGTCTGGACGGCCCGGACCCAGAAGAACGTCGTGTCGTAGACCGCCAGCGGGGAGCAGGTGACGACGAGGATCGTCGCGAGCCCGAGGAGGAACGCCGTCGTCCGCCCCGGCGGCCAGCCGCGGCCGCGGGCCGCGCGGACGTAGAGCGTGCCCCCGGCGAGCACGCCGATGACCGCCGGAGCGTCGAACGTCAGCGGCACGTCACACCGCGAAGAACATCAGGCTGCCGATTCCGGCGACCACGCAGTAAATGGCGAACGGGGTCAGAGTGCGTGTTTCGAAGTATCCGGTGAGGAAACGGACAGAAATGTACGAAGCGACCCCCGCGATGAGGCTGCCGACGAGCGCCGGACCGAGCGAAGCGTGGTTCTCGGGGGCGAACAGCGTCGGCATCTTCAGCACGCCCGCGGCCAGGATCACCGGCGTGGCGAGCAGGAACGCGAAGCGCGCCGCGTCCTCGTGCCCCAGCCCGCGGCGCAGGCCGGCGACCATCGTGATGCCCGAGCGGCTGATGCCCGGCAGCAGCGCGAGGATCTGCGCGGCGCCGATCAGCACCGCCTCGCCGACCCGCAGCTTCGCCAGCCGGACGTCGGTGGCCTCCTCGACGGTGACCGCCCGCATCACCAGGGTTTCTTCGGCGGAAAAGTCCACTGTGTCCGCTTCCGCGACGGCCTTGCCCGGCCGGGAGAACTTCTCGGCGGCGTAGAGCACACCGCCGTTGAGCGCCAGGAAGATCGCCGCGGGCACCGGCTTGCCGAGGAAGTCGCGCAGCAGGCCTTCGAAGAGCAGGCCGGCCAGCCCGACCGGGATGGTGGCGAGCACCAGCAGCCACGCGAGCCGCTGGTCGGGCGTGCGGACCTCGCGACGGCGGATCGACGTCCACAGCCCGCCGATGATCCGCACCCAGTCCTTGCGGAAGAACAGGACAAGCGCGAGCGCCGTGGCGACGTGCATCGCCACCAGCACCGCCAGGTACGGCGAATCCTTCCCGATGCTCAGGTCCCGCTGCCACGACCCGCCGAGCCAGGCCGGCAACAGGATGCTGTGGCCGAGACTGGACACCGGAAACAATTCCGACACCCCTTGCAAGGCGCCGACGACAATCGCCTCGACGTAGGTAACCGCGGACATTCCGTACCCCTTTTTCTCGAATCCCGACACGGAAAGTACCGGCCCTTTCGTTAGCACCGGGCAAGGGGGACGCGCCGGCTCAGCGTCTCCACAGCCGCTGTTCACATTCATGAACATCAGTCATGTTCTTGACTGGTGTTCGGCTCGTGGCTTAGCGTTTAGCCCGTCGCCGCCACGACGAAGCATCGAACCTCGACGAGGAGGATGGGAATGCGTGTGCGGATCACCGGCCGTCGTGACCACCCCGACGGCATCGGACTCGCCGTCCCCTCGGAGTTCGCGAAAGCGGCCCCTCACCGCTGACGCGTCACGGACGGGGACCCGCTCAGCCCGGCGGCGGGGGCGGGTCCCCACCTTTCTCGGCCGTCGTCCCGGCGCCCGGCGGCGAGGCGCCGGGGCGGCGGCCGGGTTCCGGGTGGCGGAGCCCCCGGCCTAGGGCGAAGCCCCGGATGTCACAACCGTCTTCCGGGGGTTCCGGGTGGCGGAGCCCCCGGCCCGGGGCGCAGCCCCGGATGTCACAACCGTCTTCCGGGGGTTCCGGGTGGCGGAGCCCCCGGCCCGGGGCGCAGCCCGGGATGTCACAGTGACGGGCATGGACGAGCTCTACCCGCCGATCGGCCCGCGCGCCGAAGGGTTCCTGGACGTCGGTGACGGGCACCGGGTCCGCTGCCAGGACGCGGGCAACCCGGCCGGGAAGCCGGTGGTGGTCCTGCACGGCGGCCCCGGGAGCGGGATCGCCCCGATGGCGCGGCGGCACTTCGACCCGGCCGCGTACCGGATCGTGCAGTTCGACCAGCGCGGGTCCGGCGCGTCGACGCCGGGCGCGGACGACCTCACGGCCAACACGCTCTGGCACCTGGTCGCGGACATGGAACTGCTGCGCGAGCGGCTGGGCATCGAGCGCTGGCAGCTCTTCGGCGGCTCCTGGGGCGCCGCGCTGGCCCTCGCGTACGCCGAGACGCACCCTTCGCGGGTCAGCGAAATCATCCTCCGGGGCGTGTTCACCGTCCGGCAGAGCGAACTGGACTGGATCTACCGCGGCGGCGCGGCCCACCTGTTCCCGCGCGAGTGGGAGGCGTTCCTCGCCCCGCTCCCGGAGGCCCTGCGCGACGACCCGCTCGCCGGGTACGCCGTGTTGCTCGACGACCCGGCCGAAGAAGTCCGCCACCGCGCGGCGGTCGCGTGGAGCACCTGGGAAGGGGCGACGGTCTCGGTGGTGCCGCAGGAGGCGTTCGTCCGCCAGTACGCCGACCCGGCGTTCGCGCTGACGTTCGCCCGGCTCGCCGTCCACTACTTCACCCGGGGCGCCTGGCTCGACGACGGGCAGCTGATCCGCGACGCGGGCAAGCTCGCGGGTATCCCGGGCGTGATCGTCCAGGGCCGCTTCGACACGGTCTGCCCACCGGTCACGGCGTACGAGCTGAACCGGGCGTGGCCCGGTTCGGAGCTGAAGCTGCTCGAAGGCGCCGGGCACGCGGTGACGGACCCGGGTGTGCAGGCCGCGTTGCGCGCGGCGACGGATTCATTCCGCGAGTAGCACGGCGAACACCCGCCCGAGCTTGCGCCGCAGCACGTCTTCGCCGGCCCGATTCAGCTCGGTACTGCCGATGAGGGTGCGCATCAGCCGGAACCCGGCAATCACCGACAAGGTCAGCGCGGCGTCCGCGTGCTGCCGCCCCGGGAGCAGGTCGGTCAGGTGCTTCTCGACGTGCCGCTCGATGCCGGCGCGCAGGATCTCCGCGGCCCGGGGGTTGGCCGCCGAGCGCAGCACCAGCAGGAACGCCAACGTCGTCTCGGCGGTCCGGATGATCCACCGGTTCGTCCCGGGCATGCGCGAGCGCGGCTGGGGCCGGGTGGTCCAGCCCCTGGCCATGCAGCCGCACTACACGGCGACGCTGGCCGCGCGGCACAACCTCGCGGTGTCGCTGGCGCGGGACCTGGCGGGCACGGGCGTGACGTTGAACGTGGTCTCCCCCGGCGCGATCCTGGTGGACGCGGTGCACGAGCTGCTCACGGAAATCGCCCCGAAGCGCGGGTGGGGCACGCAGTGGCCGGAGATCGAAGCGGCCGCGGCCCGCGACCTGGTGCCGAACGACATCGGCCGCCTCGGCCGTCCCGAGGAGATCGCGGCCGCCTTCGGTTACCTGGTGAGCCCGGCGGCGGCGCGACGATCCGCGTCGACGGCGGCACGATCCGGTCAGTCCACCAGAGCCGCACTAGAGCCGTCCGCCCGACGCCGTGTCGCCGGACAGCCGTTGCGCCAGGTACACCGGGACCGTCGACACGACGATCAGCACCGCCGCCACCACGTTCACGATCGGGGCCTGGTTCGGCCGGAACAGGTTGTTGTAGATCCAGATCGGCAGCGTCTCCATGCCCGTGCCCAGGGTGAACGTCGTCACGATGATCTCGTCGAACGACAGCGCGAACGCCAGCAGCCCGCCTGCCAGCAGCGCCGAACGCAGCATCGGGAACGTCACCAGCCGGAACGTCGTGAGGCCGGTCGCGCCGAGGTCCATCGACGCCTCCTCGAGGTTGCCGCCCATCCGGCGCAGCCGCGCGACGACGTTGTTGAACACCACCACGATGCAGAAGGTCGCGTGGGCGATGATCGCCGTCAGCAGGCCGAGGTCGATGCCGAGGATCGTCCGGAACGCGTTGTTCAGCGCGATGCCGGTGACGATCCCCGGCAGCGCGATCGGCAGGATGATCAGCAGCGACACGGGGTTGCGGCCGAAGAACCGGTAGCGCTGCAGGGCGAACGCCGCCATCGTGCCGAGCACCAGCGCGATCGCCGTCGCCGCCAAGCCCGCCTCGACGCTCGTCCACAGCGCGTGCAGCGCCCCTTCGTTGGCCGCGGCCCGGCTCCACCACTCGACGGTGAACCGGGTCGGCGGGAAGCCGAACGTCGTGTCCGCGTTGAACGAGTTGAGCAGCACCACGGCCAGCGGGAAGTAGATCACCGCCAGGCCGAGCCCCAGCGCCGTCCACAGCAGCTTGCGCACGAGAGCTCCTAGAGGTTGTCCAGCGCGCCGGTCCGGCGCACGGCGGCCAGGTAGACCAGCATGATCACGACCGGCACGGTCGCCACCGTCGCCGCGAACGGCAGGTCGTTGGCCGCGCCGATGTTGTCGTAGACGACGTTGCCCAGCATCTGCGAAGTACCGCCGACGATCTTCACCGCGATGTAGTCACCCAGCGACAGCGAGAACGTGAAGATCGAGCCCGCCACGATCGCCGGGAAGGTCAGCGGCAGGATCACCGAGCGGAACGTCCGCAGCGAGCGGGCGCCCAGGTCGCCCGAAGCGTCCACGAGGGAGTCCGGCAGCCGATCCAGGCCCGCGTAGATCGGCAGGATCATGTACGGCAGCCAGAGGTAGGACAGCGTCATGATGGTGGCGGTGACGCCGTAACCGGGCGAAAGCCAGTTCAGGGCGCCGTTGCCGGACAGCATCGACCGCCACGCGTACGCCTTGACGAGGTAGCTCGCCCACAGCGGGGTCATCACCGCGATCACCAGGATCCGCTGCGCCCGCGGCGAAGCGAGCTTGGCCATCGCGTACGCCATCGGGAACGCGACCACCGCGTCGATGACCGTGACCAGCGCCGCGATCCCGACCGTGCGGAAGGTGATCGTGCGGTACACCGCGTCGCTGAACAGCGTCTTGAAGTTGTCCAGCGACCAGTCGATGACGACCTGGCCGGTGAAGGCGTCGGTGCGCCAGAACGCCGTGACGAACAGCGCGGCGAGCGCGCCCAGGTAGGCCAGACCGAGCCAGAGCAGCGGGGCCGACAGCAGGAAACCCAGGCGCAGCCGGGGTTTCCGGTAGAAGAAGGCGGAAACGGCGGTCATCGTGCCTCGCAGGAATGGGTCCGGGAGCGGCGGGCGGAGTGGGGGGACACAGCCCGCCGCTCCCGGAGTTCGGGGGGATCAGCCCTTGATCTCGGTCCAGGCCTTCGTCCACTCGCCGTAGTCCGTGCACTTGACGTCCGTGCGGCCGTCGAGGCACTGCTGGATCGGCGTGGTCCAGTACGCGATCTTCGCCGCGTAGCCGGCGTCGTTGGCGTGGTAGGTGTCGCAGAGGGTCTTGTCGGTCAGCTCCGCACACGCCTTGGGGTTGGCCGGCGCCTCGCCGAAGTACTCGGCGACCTGGGCGTTGACCTTCGGGCTGATGATGTAGTCGAGCCACTTGTACGCGCACGTCTTGTGCGCCGACTTCGCCGCGACCATCCAGGTGTCCGACCACCCGGTGGCGCCCTCGCTCGGCACGGACGCCTCCAGCGGCGCACCCTCGCCCTTGGTCAGGTTGACCGTGACCTGCCAGGCGGTGCCGACGACGGCGTCGCCGTTCTTCAGCGCCTGCGACTCCTTGAGGTAGTCCGACCAGTACTCGGACACCAGGGGCCGCTGCTGCTTGAGCAGGTTCACCGCGGCGGCGAACTGCTTGTCGTCGAGGGCGTACGGGTTCTTGATGCCGAGGTCCGGCTGGTGCGTCTGGAGGTACAGGGCCGCGTCGGCGATGTAGATCGGCGAGTCGTAGGCGATCACTTTCCCCTTGTAGGACGAATTCGCGTCGAACATGACCGACCACGAATTCGGCGCGGGCGTCACCTTGTCGGTGCGCCAGGTCAGCAGGTTGGCGCCCCAACCGTGCGGGATGCCGTATGCCGTCCCGTTCACGCTGTTCCACGGCTTGTTCTTCAGGAACGGCTGGACGTCGGCGTAGTTCGGGACCAGCGCGGTGTTCACCGGCTCGGCGTCGCCGGAAGCGACGAGCCGCAGCGACGCGTCACCGGAGGCGGAGACGACGTCGTACTGTCCGGTCTTCATCAGGGTCACGGCCTCGTCGGACGTGCCGAACGGCTTGACGCTCACCTTGCAGCCGGTCTGCTGCTCGAACGGCGTCACCCAGTTGACCTTCGGGTCGTTCGAGCCGTTCTCCGCGTACCCCGGCCAGGCCAGGACGTTCAGCTGGCCTTCCGGCTGCCCCAGCGCCTTCAGCGCTTCCAGCTTCGGCGGCGTGAACCCCTGAGCGCCCGGCGGCGCGGCGGAGTTGGAACCGGACGTGCCACATGCAGCCAACAGCAGGCTGGCGCCGAGGAGCCCGGCAAGCCGCGTCTTCCTGTTCTTCATGGCAACCCTTCTGGACTACTACTGGACCTGGAAGCTGTGTTCGTTGCGCCAGCTCAGCCGGACGCGGCCGTCCGCCGAAACGCCGTCGGTGTTCTGCCGGACGACCGAGAGCTGGCCGCCGGCGTCGAGCGCGACCGAGTACCGGACGGTGGCCCCGGCGTAGACGACGTCGGTGACCGTGCCGGTGGCGCTGGTGTCCCCCGCCGCGGCGGGTTCGGACAGGGCGTCGTCGATGCGGATCTTCTCCGGCCGGATGCTGAACAGCCCCGGCCGGCCGATCACGGACTCGGCGCCGCGGCCGCCCAGCAGGTTCGACGTGCCGACGAACCCGGCGACGAACGCGCTCGCGGGCCGTTCGTAGACCTCTTCGGGCGGGCCGACCTGCTCGATCCTGCCTTCGTTGAACACCGCGATGCGGTCGCTCATGGTGAGGGCTTCGTCCTGGTCGTGGGTGACGAAGACGAACGTGATGCCGACGTCCCGCTGGATCTGCTTGAGCTCCAGCTGCATGGCCTGGCGCAGCTTGAGGTCCAGCGCGCCCAGTGGTTCGTCGAGCAGCAGCACCTTGGGCCGGTTCACCAGCGCGCGGGCGAGCGCGACGCGCTGGCGCTGCCCGCCGGACAGCTGCGCGGGCCTGCGCGAGCCGTAGTCCTCCAGCCGCACGGTCTTCAGCGCCTCGAGCGCCCGCTCCCGGCGTTGCTGCTTCGGGACGCGCTTGACGCGCAGGCCGTACTCGACGTTCTGCTGCACGGTCATGTGCGGGAACAGCGCGTAGTCCTGGAACACCGTGTTGACGTCCCGCTCGAACGGCGCGAGCCGGCTGACGTCGTGACCGTCGAGCTCGATGGTGCCGCCGGTGGGCAGCTCGAACCCCGCGATCATGCGCAGCACCGTCGTCTTGCCGGAGCCGGACGGGCCGAGCATCGAGAAGAACTCGCCCGGCGGGATGTCGAGGTCGACGCCGTCGACCGCGTGGACGTCGCCGAAGTGCTTGTGCAGCCCGGAAAGCCGGATCGCCGGGCGCGTACTTTCCGGCGCCGCGGGCGTTTCCCGCGTCTCGGACGGGGCTCGGTGGGGCGATTGGTTCGGCACGGCGACCCTCACAGTGCGCTCATCACGTGCTTGACGCGGGTGTAGTCCTCGAGGCCGTAGAGCGAGAGGTCCTTGCCGTAGCCGGACTTCTTGAACCCGCCGTGCGGCATCTCGGCGACCAGGGGGATGTGCGTGTTGATCCAGACGCAGCCGAAGTCGAGCTTCGCGGCGGCGCGCATCGCCCGCTGGTGGTCGCGGGTCCAGACCGAGGACGCGAGGCCGTACTGGACGGCGTTCGCGCTCTTCAGCGCTTCGGCCTCGTCTGCGAAGCGCTGGACGGTGATGACCGGGCCGAAGATCTCGTTCTGGCTCATCTCGTCGTCCTGGCGGAGGCCCGAGACGACGGTGGCCTCGTAGAAGTAGCCCTCGTCGCCGGCGCGGTGTCCTCCGCAGTGGACGGTGGCGTGCTCCGGCAGCCGGTCGACGAACCCGGCCACCTTCTCCAGCTGCGTTGCGTTGTTGAGCGGGCCGTAGGTGACGTCTTCGTCGTCCGGCCTGCCCGTCTTGGTCTGCTCGGCCTGGCGGGTGAGGGCGGCGACGAAGGTGTCGTGCACGTCGTCGGCGACCAGCACCCGGGTGGCGGCGGTGCAGTCCTGGCCCGCGTTGAAGTACCCGGCGACGGCGATGGCCTCGGCGGCGGCTTCGAGGTCGGCGTCGCCGAAGACGATGACCGGCGCCTTGCCGCCGAGTTCCAGGTGCACGCGCTTGACGTCGTTCGCGGCGGACTTCGCGACTTCGATGCCCGCCCGGACCGAGCCGGTGATCGAGACCATGGCCGGGATGTCGTGCTCGACCAGCGCGCGACCGGTGTCGCGGTCGCCGCAGAGCACGTTGAACACGCCCGGCGGGAAGAACTCACCGGCGATCTCCGCGAGCAGCAGTGACGACGCCGGCGTGGTGTCGGACGGCTTGAGCACGACGGTGTTGCCGGCCGCGAGCGCGGGCGCGATCTTCCAGATGGCCATCAGCAGCGGGTAGTTCCACGGCGTGACCTGCGCGCAGACGCCGACGGGCTCGCGGCGGACGAAGGAGGTGTGCCCCTCGAGGTACTCCCCCGCCGCGCGGCCTTCGAGCACGCGGGCGGCCCCGGCGAAGAACCGGACCTGGTCCAGGACCATCGGGATCTCTTCGGCCATGGTCAACGCGATCGGCTTCCCGGTGTTCGCGGACTCGACGCGCACGATCTCTTCGGCGCGGGCTTCGAGCGCGTCGGCGAGTTTGAGCAGCGCGAGCTGGCGCTGGGCGGGGGTCGTCGTGCGCCAGGTCTCGAACGCGGTCGCGGCGACCTGCAGCGCGTTGTCGACGTCCTCGGGCCCGGCGATCGGCGCGGTGCAGTAGGGACGCCCGGTGACCGGGTCGGTGATTTCCGCGGTCCGGCCCGACTTGGACTCGACGTACGCGCCGCCGACGTAGTGCTTCAGCTCGTGCACGGTGCCTCCTGGCTGGCGATCGGGGCTAAAACATATAAGTCCATATGTAATAGGACAAGGGGATGGGGCAAGATTGGTGCGAACGGGTACCTCGACGGCCGAAGGGTCACGATGCGCAAGGGCATGTCGCACAGCGCGCGGTCCGCCATGTTCGCGCCGCTCGGCCAGGTCGGGCGGGCGGAGGCGGTGGCGGCGCGGCTGGTCGACGCCATCACGCTCGGCCTGCTCGCCGACGCCGAACAGCTGCCGAGCGAAGCCGACCTGGCCGCCCAGTTCGGCGTTTCGACCGTGACGGTCCGGGAAGCGCTGGTGGCGTTGCGGCAGCAGGGGCTGGTCGAGACGCGACGGGGCCGCAGCGGCGGCAGTTTCGTCCGGGCGCCGGCCAACCCACCCGCGGACGCCTGGCGCGCGCGGCTGCGCGAGGTGTCACTGTCGGACCTGCGGGACGTCGGCGACCACTACCTCGCGATCGCCGGGGCCGCGGCCAAGCTCGCCGCCGAGCGCAGCTCCCCCGAAGACGTCTCCCGGCTGCGGCTGGCGGCCGACGACCTCCGCACGGCCCACGGTCTCGACTTCACGCGGGCGGAGCGGCAGTTCCACCTGGAGGTCGCGGCGGCCGCGCAGTCGCCGCGGCTGACGCACGAAGAGGTCCACCTGCAAAGTGAGCTCGGCGGCCTGCTGTGGCTGCCGCTCGGGCCGGCGGCCCCGGCGTGCGAGGAACACGCGGCCATCACCGCGGCGATTTCCGCCGCGGACGGCGAACTGGCCCGCAAGCTGACCGAGGAACACCTGCTGGCCGCGCTCGACCGGCTCGCGGACGTGCACCTCGACTTGCTCACCCCGTAAACTCCGCACCACTCCGCGCATCGAGGTGACCACTGTGAACGACACCCGCACGCTGGCCGGCGACGAGGTCGTCGAGCAGGTTTCCGCGTTGGTGGAAGGGGTTTTCGAACGCCTGAAGCCGCTGCTGGCCGCGGCCGAGTCGGTGCTGGCGGACACCCCGGCCGCGGTGGCGCTGCACCGGATCCGCCCGCAGGTCACCGAGGCACTCGGCGGGCTCATCATCGGCGCGGGCTTCGTCAGCGCCCCGAAGGTGCTGGCGGATTCGGAATTCGGCTTCGAGTGGTGGACGGCGGGGTCGCCCCCGGCCCAGCTGTTCATCAGCCTCGACCCGGCGAGCGAGAACTTCCTGGACTACACGCGCCAGTCGTGGTTCACGGTCCCCCGCGACACCGGGCGGCGGCACATCAACGGCCCGTACGTGGACTACCTGTGCACCGACGAGTACACGCTGACGTTCACGATCCCGGTGACGCGCGCCGGTTCGTTCGCGGGCGTGGTGGGGGCCGACGTGTACGTGCGCGAGTTCGAGCGCGCGGTGCGGCCGAGGTTGCGTTCGTTGGGCCGCGGGGCGGCTTTGCTGAACGCGCAGGGGCGGGTGATCGTGTCCAACAGCGTCCGGCAGCCGACGGGCTCGCTGGTCCGCGAGGCCGACGTCCCGGCGTGGTGGTCGGCGGGCGCGGAGCCGGGGCCGTCGTTGCGGCGTTGCGGGGACTCGCCGATCGTCCTGGTGACCGGCGCCTGACCCAAGCGATCGGGGGTCAGGCGGGCGTCTGCAGGGCCACCCAGAGTTCCGCGCGGACGCCGGGGGAATCGAGGTCGCGGCCCAGCAGCTCCTGCGCCTTGGTGATCCGGTTGCGCAGCGTGTGCCGGTGGACGCCCAGCCGCGCGGCGGCGGTGTCCCAGTGGCCGTGGTGCTCCAGCCAGCAGCGCAGGGACTCGACCAGGTCGCCGCGGCCCGTTTCGTCGTGGCGGCGCAACGGGGCCAGGAGGCCGCCGGCAAACGCTTGCGCCACCACCGGGTCGATCAGCGACAGGAGACCGCGGCCGGTGTGCTCGGCCGCCGAGACCAGGATCTTGTCCTCGGCCTCCGCCGCCCGGGCCGCCAGCTCCGCCTGCTGGAGCCCGGTCGCGAAGTCGCCCGGGGCGACCGGCCCCGCCAGGCCGCCGTGCAGGCCGCCGATCCGCAGCGCCGCCTCGGCCGCCGGCTCGACCACGCTCGCCGGGCCGAAGGCGACCACCGACGAACCGCAGCGGGCCGCGAACAGCTTGCCCTCGATCGCCGCGAGCAGCTTGCGCCGGGCCGCGGGCGGGCCGAGGAACACCAGTACCGACCACGGCGCGTCCGGCGGCTCACCACCGGACGCGCTCAGCACCCGCAGCGCCAGGTCGGCTTGACCGCCCGCGAGCAGTTCCACCAGCCCCGTCCGCAGCGCCTCCCGCGCCGCCGCCTGGGCGCGGTCCTGTTCCAGCGCCAGGGAAAGCACCGAGACCGCGGTGTTCACGATGTGCCGGCCCGCGGTGTCGAGCGGCTCCGCGGTGCCGACGGCGAGCACCCGCCGGGCGCTGGTGTCGAGGGTCTGCAGCACGACTTCCTGCCCGTCGAGCGAGAAGGCCCGCGTGCCGGTGCGAAGCCGCTCCAGCTCTTCGCGCAGCGAAGCGCCGTACGCTCGCGCGGTTGCCGGAGCGGCTTCGGTCACGGTCGTGCGATCGAAGAGCAGCACCCAGCCGTCGACCAGCTTCGCCAGCTTCCGCAGCACTCCGGCCGGGCCGCCCTTGCCGACCGCCGTGCGGGTCAGCTCCTGCTGGGCGCGGCCGATGCGGACCGTCGTCGCGTACTCGTCGGCCGCCACCGCCCGTGAGACCGCCCGGGTGATCGCGATGAACGGCGTCTTCCGCGGCACTTCCAGCACCGGCAGCCCCACTTCGGCCGCCGTCGCCACGAGGGCCCGCGGGACGTGCTCGTGGCTCAGCCCGACGCCGAAGCCGAGGCCGGCGACCCCGGCGGCCACGAGACGGCGGACGTAGGCCGGTGCGGTCTCCTCGGCCAGGGCCAGCCCGGTGGTGAGCAGCAGCTCGCCGCCTTCGAGGAAGGCCTGTGGATCCGTCAGCTCGGTGGGGTGGACCCAGCCGATGGGGCGGTCCAGGACGTCGTCCCCGGTCAGCACCCGCAGCCCGAGCGGGCGCTCGGCGGCCAGTCCGGCCAGGGTGAGTGCCATAACGGCCAATTCTACGCGCGCTCTTGGCCGGAACGGCCAGCTGACGAACGACCGGCGGCCGCTCATCCTGAGGACGTCCACCGACTTCCCAGGAGCACGCCGTGACCGCAAGCACCACCACCGAGCCGCCGGCGCCGGCGCCCCGGCAGCGCAGGCTGCAGACCGAGATCCCCGGCCCCGTCTCGCGCGAGCTGCAGCAGCGCCGTGCCGCCGCCGTCGCGGCGGGGGTCAGCTCGGTGCTGCCCGTCTACGTCACTTCCGCCAGCGGCGGCCTGCTCACCGACGCCGACGGCAACGTGCTGATCGACTTCGGCTCCGGCATCGCGGTCACCAACGTCGGCCACTCGGCGCCGGCGGTCGTCGACCGCGTCCGCAAGCAGGCCTGCTGGTTCACCCACACCTGTTTCATGGTCACGCCGTACGAGGGGTACGTCGAGGTCTGCGAAGCCCTGGCCGAGCTGACGCCGGGCGACCACGCGAAGAAGTCGGTGCTGTTCAACTCCGGTGCCGAAGCGGTCGAGAACGCCGTGAAGATCGCGCGGACGGCGACCGGGCGCCAGGCCGTCGTCGTGTTCGACCACGCCTACCACGGCCGCACCAACCTCACCATGGGCATGACCGCGAAGTCGGTGCCCTACAAGCACGGCTTCGGCCCGTTCGCGCCGGAGATCTACCGCGTGCCGGGCTCGTACCCGTTCCGCGACGGCCTGTCCGGGCCGGAAGCGGCGGCGCTGGCCATCGACCGGATCGAGAAGCAGATCGGCGGCGACCAGGTCGCGGCGGTCGTGCTGGAGCCGATCCAGGGCGAGGGCGGCTTCATCGAGCCGGCGCGCGGCTTTCTGCCCGCGATCGCGGCCTGGTGCCGGGAAAACGGCGTGGTGTACGTCGCCGACGAGGTCCAGACCGGCTTCTGCCGCACCGGTTCGTGGTTCGCGTCGACCGACGAGGACGTGGTGCCGGACCTGATCGCGACGGCCAAGGGCATCGCGGGCGGCCTGCCGCTGTCCGCCGTCACCGGCCGCGCCGAGCTGCTGGACGCCGTCGGCCCGGGCGGCCTCGGCGGCACGTACGGCGGCAACCCGATCGCCTGCGCCGCGGCGCTGGGCTCGATCGAAACGATGAAGACCGAGGACCTCGCCGCGTCGGCCAAGCGCATCGAAGGCGTCGTGCTGCCGCGGTTGCGTGCGCTGGCTTCGGAAACCGGCGTCATCGGTGACGTCCGCGGGCGCGGCGCGATGCTGGCCGCGGAGTTCGTCCGCCCGGGCACGGCGGAGCCCGACGCCGTTCTGACCAAGCGCGTCGCGGCGGCCTGCCACCGGGCCGGCGTGGTCGTGCTGACCTGCGGGACCTACGGCAACGTCGTCCGGCTGCTGCCGCCGTTATCGCTGTCCAACGACCTGCTCGACGAGGGCCTCTCGGTGCTGGAGCACGCCGTCCGGACGGAGGCCCGCGCATGACGTTCCCGTTCTGGGTGGCCGGGAAGCCGGTGACCGGCGGTGCCACCGCAGTCGTTCGTCACCCGTTCGACGGCTCGGAAGCGGGGTCGCACTTCGTTCCCGCGGACTCGGACGTCGAAGCCGCGGTGCAGGGCGCGGCCGACGTCGCCGACGAATTCGCGACGCTGCCCGCGCACGTCCGCGCCGGGGCGCTGGACCACGTGTCCCGTTCCTTGGGCGACCGGTCCGAAGAGATCGCCGCGTTGATCACGGCGGAGTCGGGGAAGCCGCTGAAGTGGGCGCGCGGCGAGGTCGGGCGCGCGGTGTCGACGTTCCGCTGGGCGGCCGAGGAGGCCCGCCGCTTCTCGGGCGAGCTGCAGCGGCTCGACACGGACCCCGGCGGCACCGGGCGGCTGGCGCTGGTCCGGCGCGTGCCGCGCGGCCCGGTGCTCGGCATCACGCCGTTCAACTTCCCGCTGAACCTGGTGGCGCACAAGGTGGCGCCGGCGATCGCGGTGGGCGCGCCGATCGTGCTCAAGCCCGCGCCGTCGACGCCGCTGACGGCGTTGCTGCTCGGCGAGATCCTGGCGTCGACGGACCTCCCGGCGGGCTCGTGGTCGATCCTCCCGGTGGCCAACGAGACGTCGTCGCAGCTGGTCGAGGACCCGCGGCTGCCGGTGGTGTCGTTCACCGGCTCGGTCCCGGTCGGCTGGGCGATCCGCGACCGCGTGCCGCGCAAGCACGTGGCTCTCGAGCTGGGCGGCAACGCCGCGGTCCTGGTCTGTCCCGATTGGCCGGACCTCGACTTCGCGGCGCAGCGGATCGCCACGTTCGCGATGTACCAGGCAGGGCAGTCGTGCATCTCGGTGCAGCGGGTGTACGCGCACTCCGACGTGTACGACGCTCTGGTCTCGAAGGTCTTGGCGGAAGTGCGTGCGCTGCGGACGGGCGACCCGCGTCTCGACGGTGTCGACGTGGGCCCGCTGATCAACGAAGACGCGGCGGCCCGGGTCTCCTCGTGGGTCTCGTCGGCGGTGTCTTCGGGCGCCCGCCTGCTGACCGGCGGCGGCCGGTCGGGCGCGACGGTGGAGCCGACGGTGCTGGCGGACGTCCCCGAGGACGCGTCGGTGATGGCCGAGGAGGTCTTCGGGCCGGTGGTTTCGCTGGTCCGGGTGGCTTCGGTGGCAGACGGCGTCTCGCGGATCAACGCGTCCCGCTTCGGGTTGCAGGCGGGCGTGTTCACCCGCGACGTCCCGACGGCGTTCTCGGTGTCGGCGGCCCTGCAGGTGGGCGGCGTGATCGTCGGGGACGTGCCGAGCTTCCGCGCGGACCAGATGCCCTACGGCGGCGTGAAGGACTCGGGCGTGGGCCGCGAAGGCCCGGCGGCGGCGATGGCGGACTTCACGGAGGAGCGGGTAACGGTCCTGACCGGCCTGACGCTGTAAGCGGTGTGAGACCGCTGATCCTGCTCGACGTGGACGGCCCGCTGAGCCCGTGGGCGGCCCCGCGGCACGCGAAGCCCGCCGGCTACGTCGAGCAGGCGCTGCGGCTGTCCCGCTGGAGCCGCAAGCGCTTGCGGATCTGGCTCCACCCGGCTCACGGCCCCGCGCTGCTCGCACTGGCCGGCGCCGCGAACGCGGAGCTGGCCTGGGCGACCAGCTGGGAACACCGGGCGAACCGGTGGATCGGCCCGGCGATCGGGCTGCCGCCGCTGCCGGTGATCGAGTTCCCCGGCCCGTCGCCGGCGTGGAAGTTCCCCCAGGTGGCCCGCTTCGCGGCCGGCCGCCCGTTGGCCTGGTTCGACGACGACTTCGACCTGTTCCCCGAGGCGCGGGCGGCGTTCCTGGACCGCCGCGCGGGCTTGGCGACCGAGCTGATCCCGGTCGACGCGCACACCGGGTTGACGAGCGAGCACTTCGAGCGCTTGGCAGCGTGGCTCGGGGAAATCGATCGCCCTGACCCGGTTCCGGCGAAGTCGCGGCCGCCATCCGTGCCGAGCCGGCGCGAGACTTCACAGCCGAGCCAGTACCTCGGTCAACGCCGCGTGCGCCTCGACGAGCGAAGGCCCGTACCACGTGAGATACCGCCCCGAAACCAGCACGTACCGCGCCTCCGGGAAGTGGTCCGGGCCGTCCTCCTCCGTGAACGCGTACGGCTCGTCCGGCAGCACCAGCAGGTCCGCGTCCGCCGCGAACCGGGCCCGCAGCTCCTCGATGTCCGGGCGCGGGTAGCGCTCCTCCGCAGCCGCGTACGCGCTCGCCACGCCCACCCGCCTCAGGACGTCGCCCGCGAACGTGTCGCGGCCCAGCACTATCCACGGCTTGCGCCAAACCGGGACCACCGCGCGGAAGCGCACCGGCCGGACCTCGCGCCACACCTCCTCCGCCGCGACCAGCCACTCCGGCTCGTCCAGTTCGTACGCCTGCGTCAGGATCCGCCGCAGCGAGCCCAGTGCCGACGGCACCGAAGCCGCCGCGGCCATCACCCACACCGGGATGCCGTTGGCGCGCAGGCGTTCCACGTCCTCCGGCCGGTTCTCCTCCGCGTTGGCCAGCACCAGGTCCGGCGCCAGGTCGAGCACCCGGTCGAGCTTCGGGTACTTCGAACCGCCGACGCGCGGAACGTCCAGAGTGGACGGATGCGTGCAGTAGTCCGTCGCGCCGGCGAGGCGGCCGGGCGCGCTGACCTCGACCGCTTCGGTCAGCGACGGCACGAGCGACACCACGCGTGCGGCCGGTCCGGACAGCGGCACCGGCTCCCCGAGGTCGTCGACGAGGTAGGTCATGCGCGTTCGAACGAAACCTTCCGCTTCTCGACGTCGACCGCGGTCAGCCGGACCGCGATCCGCTCGCCCGCGGTCAGCTTCTCCCCCGCGCACTTCGCCATCACCGTCGGGTCCTCGACGAGGATTTCCGCCTTGTTCTCGTCCGCGCGCAGCACCACCGCGCTGAACTCGCCGCCGACGTGCTCGGCCAGCACCCACGCCTCGACCTGGTCGATGCACGCCCGCTCGACCTTCGCCGCCAGGGTGTCCGACGCGCTCATCCGCTCCGGGACGTCGGCCAGCGCCGCCCGCACCCACTCCGGGACCTCGCGCCCGGCCGAGACGGCGAGGCAGATTTCCGTCGCGAACCGGTCCACCAGCCGCCGGATCGGGGCCGTGACGTGCGCATACGCGCCGCCGATGCCCGCGTGGGTCGTCAGCGCGGGCAGTTCGCCGTCGAAGGCCGTGTAGCCCGCGCCGCGCAGCAGCCGGGTCGTGTCGGCGTAGAGCGCCATCGACGCCGGCTGCCCCGGGTCCAGCTGGGCCAGGAACTCCGAGACGGTCGTGCCGGGCGCCCACGCGATGCCCAGCGCTTCGGCCGAGCGGCGCAGCCACTCGACGGCCTCGGGCTCCGGGTCGGGCAGCGTGCGCAGGACGCCGATCCGCGCGTCGAGCATGATCCGCGCCGCGGCCATGCCGGTGAGGAGCGAGATCTCGGCGTTCCAGGCGTCGACGGCCGTGCGCGGGCGGCGGGCGAGCACCCAGCCGCCGTCCGGGTCGCCGGTGATCTCCTGCTCCGGCAGCTGCAGCTCGACGGCGCCGCGCCGGACGGCCAGCTCGCGCCGCCGCCGGCCCAGCTCGGGCAGCGCGGCCACCGACGGGTGCGGGTTCCCGGCGTCGAGCGCGGCCTGCACCGTCTCGTAGTCGAACTGCTCGGTGGACCGGACCAGCGCGCGGCGGACGCGGGTGGTGGTCGGCTCGCCGGTTTCGTCGGTCTCGATGGTCCAGAGCACCGCGGGCCGGACCTCGCCGGGAAGCAGGCTCGCCGCGCCTTCGGACAGCACCGGCGGGTGCAGCGGGACGTTGCCGTCGGGCAGGTAGAGCGTCTGGCCGCGCCGGCGCGCCTCGCGATCGAGCGCGCCGCCGGGCGGCACGAAGGCGGCGAGGTCGGCGATCGCGTAGTGCACGCGGAAGCCGTGCGCGGTCTTCTCGACGACCATCGCCTGGTCGAGGTCCTTGGCGCCGGGCGGGTCGATGGTGACCAGCGGGAGGTCCGTCGCGTCCTCGCGGGGGCCCGCGTCGGCCAGCGGATCGAGCACCGCCGCTTCGGCCTCGGCCAGCACCTCGGGCCCGAACGACTCCGGCAGCGAAAACTCGGCACGCAGGGGGCCGAAGTCCCCGCCCGCCGAGTGTGTCCTGATCACGAGGGGAGGCACCCCCCAACCCTAACCCGCTCCGGGCCCGGACATCGCCCGATCGGGCGCGGGCCGGTCGGGTGTACGTTACGCGGCAATAATGAAAACCGTCTTCATTCCCAGAAAGGTCCTCCTGTGAAGATCGCGTTCGTCGGCAAGGGCGGCAGCGGCAAGACCACGCTTTCGTCGCTGTTCGTGGCCTACCTCGCCGACGCGGGCCTGCCGGTGCTCGCCATCGACGCCGACATCAACCAGCACCTCGCCGTCGCGCTCGGCGCGACCGAGGAGGAAGCGCTCGCCTGGCCGACGCTGGGTGACAACATGGCGCTGATCAAGGACTACCTGCGCGGCGACAACCCGCGGATCCCGGACGCGGCGTCGATGATCAAGACGACCCCGCCGGGCCGCGGCTCGCGGCTGGTCCGGCCGTTCGAGGACAACCCGGTGTTCGCGACGTGCTTCCGGCGGCTGGGCGGCGTCCGGCTCGGCGTCACCGGGCAGTTCGACGAGGACGACCTCGGCGTCAAGTGCTACCACTCGAAGGTGGGGGCGGCGGAGCTGCTGCTGAACCACATGGTCGACGTCGACGGCGAATACGTCGTGATGGACATGACGGCGGGCGCGGACGCGTTCGCTTCGGGGCTGTTCACGCGGTTCGACGTGACGTTCCTGGTGTGCGAGCCGACGCTCCGCAGCGTCGGGGTGTACCGCCAGTACGCGGACTACGCGCGCGACTTCGGCGTGCGGCTCGTGGTGGTGGGGAACAAGGTGACCGACGCCGAAGACGTCGAATTCCTGCAGGACCAGGTCGGCGGGGCGCTGCTGGGCTGGCTGTCGGCGTCGAGGCACGTCCGCGCGGCGGAGCGCGGCACGGCCCGGCCGGTCGCCGAGCTCGAGCCGCGCAACCTCTCGACGCTGCGTTCGATGCTGGCGACGGTGGACGCGGAGCAGCGCGACTGGGCGCGCTACCAGCGCCAGGCGGTCGAGTTCCACCTGCGCAACGCGGCGGCCTGGGCGGGCGCCGACCTCGCCGCGCAGGTGGACCCCGGCTTCGTGCTGGGCCCGGGACTGCCGGTTTAGTCGTCGTCCTGGACGTCGGCCTGCCGGGTGCGCTCCCGGGCGATCTCGAGAGCGCGCCGGGCGGTGGCCTCGTCCGGGTAGGGGCCGAGCAGGTCGACGCTGCGGCTGCGTTCGAGGTGCTCGACCTGGTGGGTGCGGGTGTTGTAGTACCACCCCTGGTCGGGATTCGGATCTTTGGACATGGTCCTAGGTTCGCACCCCCGGGCCGGGCTGTCAGCGCTTGTACCGGTAGGGAATCTCCGTCGGCTGCCCGGTGGGCCCGAAGTCCTGCGGTTCTTCGGGGTCTTGGGTTTCGGGGAACTCGTCGAACCAGCCGCGCGGCGTACCACGGGGCGGGGTTTCGGGCTCTTGGCGCGTGGGTTGCGGGAGCGGGGTGTCCCGTCCGGGGAACACGGGCCGCGCGTTCGGGGCGGCGGGCGGGACGGGGGGCATGGTCCCGGGACCGGGGAAGACAGGGCGCGCGGGCGCGGCGTGCCGGGCGGGGAACGGCTGGGGGGTTGACTCGGGGCCGGGAAAGACCGGCTTGGGGCGTGCTGGCGGGGTTTGCTGGATGGGGCTTTGCGGTGCTGGGGGGATCTGTGGTGCCGGAGGGTTCTGCTGGATGGGGCTCTGCTGGGGCGCAGGGTCCAGCGCAGCGGCGGTGGGGCTTTGCTGGGGCGTGAGGCTTTGCCGGATGGAGTTCTGCGGTGCCGCGGGGCTCAGCGACGAGGTGGAGCTCTGCGCGGCGATGGGGTTCTGCGGCGCTGCGGGGCTCGGCTGATTGGTGGGACCCTGCAGGTCGGGGCCCTGCGATGAGCTGGGGCTCTGCTGGGGTGCGGAGGCCTGCGGTGCCGCGGAGCTCTCCAGCGGAGCGGGCCCTGGGGCCGGGACCGAGTGCTGCGGCGGCGGGGTGAGGTTGGGAGCCGGGTTGAAGGCGGCTTGGGCGGGGCCGACCGCCGGGACGGCACCGGGCACCGAGGCGATACCGGGCGCAACAGAAGGACCGTCCGGGGCGGTGGCTCGGGTGGAGCCAGCCGCCGGGATCGGATCCGGCACCGAGGTGGTCCCGGGCGCAGGAGAACCAGCCGGGCCGGGGTTCGGTACCGGTTGAGGATTCGCTGGACCGGGGCCTTGCGCCGTGCTGGGCGCAGGACCGGAGCCGGGCAGGCCCGCGCTCTGCGCAGGCTCAGGGCCGGAGCTGTGCACGGGAGCCGGGGCGCTCTGCGCAGCCGCTGCCCCCGGCACCGGACTGATGCCATGCGCCGGACTGGGGCCTTGTGCGGAGCCGGGCACCGGGCTGGTGCCGTAGGTGGGAGCGGGCGCCGGACCGTTGCCGGGAGCCGGCAAGCCGGCCGGCCCCCAGGGCGACTTCGGTAGGTGGGCGCCGATCGTTAGAGGCTGTTCCTCCGTCGAAGCGGGCTGGGGCGCATCGCCCGAGCTTGCCGTCGGCTGCGGAATATCGGACGCAGCCTGTGGTTCGGCAGCTGACGCAGCCGTCGGCTCTGAGGGGGCACCGGGTTGCGCCGCCAATTCGGCAGCCGGCTGTGCGGCACCCGAAGCAGCCATCGGCTCTGAAGGGGCACCCTGCGGTTCGGCGGTCGGTGCAGCCGTCGGCTCGGCCGATCCGGCAGCCGACTGCACGGCACCCGAAGCAGCCATCGGCTCCGAAGGGGCATCGTGTGGTTCGGCGGTCGGCACCGGCGCTGGCTCCGAGAGGGCACCCAGTGGCTCGGCCGATTCAGTGGTCGACTGGGCACCGCCCGGCGCAGCCGGCGGCTGCGAGGCAACACCCTGCGGCTCGGCGATCGGCGCAGCCATCGGCTGTGAAGAGGCATCGTTTGGTTCGGCGACCGGCGCCGGCGCTGGCTCCGAGAGGGCACCCAGTGGCTCGGCCGATTCAGTGGTCGACCGGGCACCGCCCGGCGCAGCCGGCGGCTGCGAGTGAGCACTCTGCGGTTCGGCGACCGGCTCAGCCGTCGGCTCCGCACTAACACCCACCGACTCCGCCGACTCAGCGGCCGCCTGGGCACCGCCCGGCGCAGCCGGCGGCTGCGATGCGGCACCCCGCGGTTCGGCGATCGGCGCAGCTGTCGGCTCCGGAACAGCACCCGGTGGCTCCGCCGCCTCGGTGGTCGCCTCGGCACCACCCGCCGTAACCGGCGGCTGCGGAACTTCCTGCGCCGCGGTGGGCGCGTCCGTCCGACCTTCGGGCCCCAGCGGGTGGACCGGCTCCTGTTCGACCGGAGCGGGCGCCTCCGTTGGCGCCGCTTCGCTCGTCGGGGGCTCGGCGGCGGTGGGCGCAGCTTCCTCAGGCTGGGAACCGTTCGTCAGCTCCGGCTCGGCCGCCGCGGGTTCGGCCTCCTCGCGGCGAGCCGCCTCCGGCTCAGGTCCATCGGATGCCGGTGAGGCACCCTCCGGCCGGCCGGAATCCTGGGGCGCCGGTTCGATCGGAGCCGATACGCCGGTTCCAGACTCCGGCAACACCGGAGCAGTGGCCTCTGGCGGAACCGGTCCGCCCGGGACCGAAACCGGGGCCTCCGGATGGTCCGCAACCTGCGCCGCCGGCCGGGGCTCGAGACCAGGCGCCCCCGCCAACCCCGACTCACCCGGCGAAGCGACGTCGGGCAGACCCGCCGCAGGTGGAACCTGCGGCGCCGGCGAACGGAAGTCCGCAGTCTCTGCCGCCGCATGGCGCGGGGATGACTGCGGAGCCTTCACCGGGCCCGGCAGGTCCGGCTCGGCCGTCACCGACCACTCCGGCGCCACCGCCGGTGCCCCGGGGGCCACTCCCTCCTCCTGACGCTGGTGCGGCCGCCCCCACACCGGCTGCTCCGGTGTTCCCGGTACCGGCTGCGCCGGCGGGGGGTGGGGTACCGTTCGCCACACCGGGGCCGGGCCGATGTTCATCGGAGCCGGGGCCTGGCCCGGCGGCGGCGCTTGCTGGGGTGCCGGGCGGGCCGCCGGCCTGGGGATCGGGTCCAGGCACGACACCAAGACCGACGTGTTCTCCGGGTCGTCGACCTTGCGGCCGCTGCGCTCGCGGTAGACCATCTCGCCGTCGGCGTCCATCTCCACTAGGTAGCCCGCCTCCGCGAGCTGTTCCTCGTCGAGGTCCGCCAGCTTCTCGTACCTCGACGGCACCACCCGGTAGATCGGCCACGCCAGCCCCGCGTGCTCCGCGTGGAACTGGGCCAGCAGCGCCGCCATCTGGTGCTGCCACGGCAGGGACATGCCCTCCGCCAACGACCGCGGCAGCACGACGTACCCCGCGTCCACCCCCGGGTAGCCCTGGCCCAGCTGGTCGGCGAGCGGCGTGCTGGACGCGGGACGCGCACTCTGCCGGGGCGGCTGAGGCGCGCCGAACAGCGCCGCCGGGTCCCGGGGCTCGCCCGCTCCGGGCTTGCCCCGCCTGCCGAATTTGCGTCCCACGTGCTCATCCTCTGCCAGTGCGCGGTCAGCTGCTCGTGGAAGCGCCGCGACGTCGGTGAATCGGTGGATCCTGTCCAGGCCCTCGCCACCCATGCTAAACGCCGGGACGGACCGCCTGCGGCACCAGTTCGCGCTCGTCGAACGAGAAGGCCCGGGTGTGCACCGGGACGCCCGTCTGCTGCGCCTCGACGATCTTGTTGTCGCCCAGGTACATCATCACGTGGTGGATGGACGTCGGGTCCGACGGGTCGGTGGCCAGGAACAGCAGGTCACCGGGCTGCGCCTCGCGCACCGGCAGCAGCGCGCCGGCGTGGTACTGGTCCTGCGAGACGCGCGGCAGGATGATCCCCGCCGACTCGTACGCCCGCAGCATCAGCCCCGAGCAGTCGTAGGAATCCGGGCCCGTGGCGCCCCACACGTACGGCTTCCCCTGCTCGCCCAGCGCGAACTTGATCGCCTGCGCGGCGGCCTGGCTGGGCGGCAGCAGCGCGCCCATGCCGGTGCCGCAGGCGACGACGTCGACGACCTGGCCGACCGACTCCACCAGCGTCGCCGCCATGGGCTCCCACTTGTGGTAGCGATCCGGGAAGCCCGAGCGCTCCACCGCCTGGGCCGCGTCGCCGGGCCGCTTGTTCTCCCAGTCCGGCACCGCGAGCAGCACGTCGTAGAACTTGTTGACCTCGTACGTCGGGTCGGTGACCTGCGCCACCGTTCCCCAGCCCATCGACGGGCGCATCTGGAAGATGCCCAGGGAGTCGCGGTCGCCGAAGGTCAGGTTGTGCAGGCCGGACTCGGTCATCCCGGCCTGGATCGCGACCTGCCACGCGCGCGGCGCCAGCGTCCGCTGCTTGCCGACCGAGATGATGAGCGCGACGATGCCGCGCTGCTCGTCGTCCAGTTTCGACGCGTCCACCGTGCCGCGGTCGCCCTGGCCGGGCTGGGTCGGCCCGACCGAGGCGTCGCAGCTCATCAGGTTCACGCCCCGGGCCTGCGCCTGCTGGTTGTCGATGACGACCTTCGCGGCGACCGCGGTCACGACCAGCGCGCCGATCGCGACGAACACGACCAGCCCCAGCCACAGCCCCAGGCGCCGCACGGTCAGCTCGCCTGGTCGTAGTCGGCGACCCGCCAGCCGGCGTTGGTGCTCACCACCGTGATGGCCAGCTTCGGCCCGTCGGTCGGGATGGTGACCTGCACGGACTTCGGGTACGACGTGCCGGCCACCGGCTCACCGGTGACCTTCGTCGCCGGGATGTTCGCCGGGTCGACCGTGCCCATCACCGGCAGGTACTCGTCGGTGGTGTACGGCTTCAGCTGCGCCAGCCACTGCGCGGAGGTCATGCCGGCCGGGTGGTTCACCCAGGCCGCCGCCCACTCCTTGGCGACGCGGATGGCGTCGGCGTCCGGCGTGGTCGGCGTCGGGGTGGCCAGCGGCGTGGACAGCCGCGTCGGCAGGTTCGACGTCGGGACGGGCGCGGCGACGCCGGGCCGGGACGCGGTGACCGAGGTGGTCGTCCCCGGGCCGCCGGGTGCCGCCTTGGCCTGCGGTTTGCCGACCACCTTGGGCAGCACGATGCCGAGCGCGGTGACGAGGATGGCCAGGAACACCAGCGTCCCCATCAGGTGCCGCGGGGAGCGCAGCGGCCAGCCCCACAGGCGCCGGTAGACCGCGGCGCGGCCGCGGTTGGTGCGGATCGGCATCGGTCACCGCCCCAGCACTTGGTCGGTGTCCCGCGGTTCCTCGCGGACCTCGATGCCCCGGGACGGCCGGTAGAGCACGAAGACCGGCTTGCCCGCGACGACTTCGGGGTCCACGCGACGCGGCTGGGCGCGCACGCCCGGCGTGCGCGGCGCGTAGTCGCTGAACCCGGACTCGGGCGGCCGCAGGTCACTCGGTACGACGACGGGCTCGGGCTCGTCGCTCCAGCGCCGGTCGGCCACCGGCGAGGTGTCGACGCGCCGGCTTTCCTCCCGGGTCGTCGGGCGGCCGCCCGGGCCGACGACGACGTACTCGCCGCCGTCGCCGCCGGCCGGGTTGTACTGCCCGAAGACCGGGGCGCCGGGGCGGCGGCCCGCGGGCAGCGCGCCGGCGGTACCGCCGGGGATGGCGCCCGGCCACGCGCCGGACCAGGCCGCGGCCGGGCGGGAGGCGCCCGAAGTGTTGTCGAGGCGCTGGGCGTTGGCGAAGATCGTGGCTTCCGGCCGGAACCGGCCGCCGCCGGCGGTGGCGCCGAGCGGGCCGCGCTGCTCGCCGTCGACGACGTCGTCGGTGTCGCGGACGTGCTGCCAGAACTCGTCCTGCGGGGTCGGGCCGTTCTTGTGGCGCCGGAACCGCGAGAAGATCCCGCCGCCGGGCGACGGCACGGCGGCGCCGACCATGCTGACCGACATCTCGACCATCTGCCACAGCCGCCGCACCGGGCGGCCGACCATGAACAGCAGCACGGTGATGAGCCCGGCGAGGACCATCTGCGTGAGCATGTTCAGCGAGTTGCCGGCGTCGAAGATGGCCTGCAGCAGCAGGGCGTGCACGCCGGCGAGGACGGAGAGCACGACGAGGTTGAAGGCGACTCCGCCGGCGACCTTGAGCACGCGGCGCAGGATCTCCGGGTGCAGGAGGGCGACGAGGCCGATCAGCGGTGCGGTGAGGGCGAAGAGGCGGATGAGGACCTGGGCCAGGAGGACGCTGGCCTTGGCCAGCAGCTGGAAGAGGGAGTAGACGAGGGCCTGGCCGAGGGAGAGGAACCCGGCACCGGTGCGGCCGCCGGCTTCGCCGGTGAAGTAGCCGGTGGCGGGGCCGAGCTTGCCGGAGATGTCCTTGTAGGCGTTCTTCTTGCCGTCGATGACGGCCTGGTTGCCGTCGTCGCCGTTCACCAGCTGGTTGCGGGTGAACGCCTGCGCGTCGAGCAGCGGCTTGCCGAACTGCTCGGCCTGCGGCGCCGACGGCGTGCCGAACTCCCCGCGCAGCCAGTTGTTGTAGACGATCTGCGTGTGGAGCTGGGTCGGGAGGATGTCGCGGACGATCCGGTCACCGCTCTCGTCGACGAACCCCGCTTGGATGTTCGTCGTCGTCTGCACGATCGCTTTGTCGATCGGGTCGAAGTACCGCAGCATCGCCAGCGAGGACGCGGCGAGCCAGACCCCGGCCAGTGCGTAGAGCGCGCGTTTGCTGACCGCGGCCAGGTCGCCCCGCCAGATGTTGCGGAACATCATGATCGACAGGATCAGCGCCACCAGGCCGAACAACTGGGCGTAGATGTTGTTGTAGACCTTCTCGGCGCCGGACTTCACCGCGTTGTAGATCGGGTTCAGCAGGCCGCCCTCGAGCACGGTGTAGTGCAGCGAGTTCGTGGCGCCGACGATGTTCTTGCCCAGGTTGAACAGCTGGTTGCCACCCCACGTGTCCAAAGTGGACCCGGGTGGGGTGAGGTTCACCGCCGTGCAGTTGGTCTCGAAGGTGTTCCAGACCATGCCGGCGTAGCCGTAGTCGATGTAGGCGCTGTTCGGCTCGCCGTGGCCCTCCGGCGGGTCGATCGCGCCCACCATCCCGGCGCCCGGGCGCTCCGGGTTCGGCGCCTCGCCGCACGCCGCCGCGCTGGCCGCGGGGGCGGTGGCGATGGCCTGCAGGCCGAGGACCAGCATGACGGCGAACATGGTCGCCTTGCGGCTCGGCACGCGCCGGGCCGGCGGCCCTTCCTTGATGCGGCGCTTCAGCGTGCGCCATCCGGCCGCCAGCGTCAGCAGCACCGCCAACGTCAGCAGGGTGTTCACGCCGCACCCCCCGCCGTCACTGCGCAGCCGGACTCGGGGCGGTGGCCCGCGGCCCGGCGGCCGGGGCCCGCGCCCCGATCCGCGCGCACGCCTCGTTTCCGGGCCGCGTTCATGCGGCGTCCCGGCCGGGGCCGCCCTTTCCGCCGGTGCGGGCGGGTTGCTGCTGCCCGTTGGGCGACTCGACGCCGCCCTCCACCTCGCCTGTTTCGGATGCCAGGGGGTCCGGGGCGCCCAGGAGGTTCTCGTCGGCCAGGCCGACCTCCAGTTCCGCCGCCAGCTCGAAGTCCTGCTCCAGCTCGATTTCGTCCTCCGGCGGGACCGCGACGTACGGCTTCTTCTCCTCCGCCGGCAGGGCCAGCTCGTTGCCCGGACGCCGCGACGGGGTCGCGTCCTTCGACCCCGGGGTCGTGTCCATGACCGCGCGCAGGTGGTCCAGGTGGGGGCCGGAGAAGTCGACGCGGATGCGCTCCACGCCGCCGGCTCCGTCGCCGAAGATGAACTGGCGGGGCTCGACGTCGCGCTCGATGCCCCGCTGGGCTCCGGGGCGACGCCCCAGTGCCGCCACGACCTGCTCGTACCCCACGCCGACCGGAACCTTCAGCAGCCGCAGCGCATCGGCCTGGGCGTCGTCGTCGTCGAGACGACCGACGAACACCGAGTCCAGCAGGGCCACGAAACCCTGGATCTTCAGGAAGTCCGCCGGGATCTGGGACGACAGCAGGACGCGGACGTTCCACTTGCGCGAGTCACGCGCGAAGCGGTTCATCAGCACGCGCCCGGTCGGGACCTCCGAGAGGAAGAACGCCTCGTCGATCCAGACGCCCTTGCGCATCTCCTTCGGCTTTTCGTACACCGACCGCTGGGTCAGCCACGCCGCCAGGTTCAGCATCTCGACACCGAGGCTCTCCGCGTCGGTCCAGTACTCGCGGGGGACGCCGTCCTTCGGCAGGGTCAGGCCGGCCATCGTCAGGACCGTCAGCCGGTCGTCGCGGGTCTCCGAGTACGGGTCGGCGTCCGTCTCCGGGATCAGCAGCGCCATCCGCTCGCGCATCTCGTCGAGGAAGTCCGCGACGACGCCCGCGTGCTCGTGGTGCTCCGACGAATCCCGGCGCAAGGCATCGATTACCTGGCCAGGATCGGCGTCGAACCGGCCGCCGACGGCCCGGACCGCGCGCAGCAGCACGATGCGCGTCTGGGCCATCCGGGACACCTCGTACGGCAGGACACCCGTCAGCACGTCCAGCACGAGACGGCGCCGCGTGGCGCCCGCAAGGGCTTTCTCGCGGCGCCAGGAGCGCTCGGGGTCGTCCTCGTCCATGAAGTGCTCGATCAGCGGCTCGGCGACCACCCGGTACGGGTTCAGGATCCCGGGCTGGGCGTTGAGCAGGTTGATCGGCCGCGCGTACGGCCGCAGCTCCGGCAGGTCGCACAGCCGCGACAGCGGTCCGGAGGGGTCGAGGATCGTCCAGTTCGCCCCCGCGCGCAGCGTCTTGTAGACGATGCCGCCGCCGAGGAACGACTTACCACCACCCAGGCCCGCCACCATGGCCGTCAGGCCGGAGCCGTCGCGGATCTCCTGGGCCATCCACGGGTCCCAGGCCACCGGGCGGCGGGTCGCCGTGCACGTCTCGCCGAGCAGGATGCCGCGGCGGTCGCCGACCTCCGCGGTCGCCGTCGGGACCGCCGAGGACGCCCAGACCACCGAACCGCGGCGCATGTACGCCGCCGAGGCCAGCGGCTCGCCCGGGATGAACTCCCGCGCCATCGCGTACTGGGCCTCGGGGTGCTCGATCGCGATCTTCGGCTTGTAGAGGTCGAGCAGCTGCTGGGCCAGGCGCAGCGCGTCGCGCTCGGTCGGGCCGGACACCGCCAGCCGCCACCACGACCGGACGCGGGTGGCCAGCGCGGTGAAGCCCGACGTCATCTCGTCGTCGATCTCCAGCACCCGGCTGGCCTGCCGGGACAGCGACTGCGGCGGCTCGAGCTCGTGCTCGTCGGTGTAGTGCTTGACCTGCGAGCGCACCTTGTTCATCTGCCGCTGGAGCTCCCCGGCCACGTCCTCGGGGCGCCGGACGTAGATGCGCGCGGACACCTCGACGGCGGCGGGCAGCCGGTCGGCGTGCTGGATCCACGGGTCGTCGACCTCGGGGATCTGCAGGCCGTGCATCTGCCCGACGGTGAGGACGGCCAGGTGCCGGGAGACGCCGGCGTTGGAGCCGGTGCGGCCGCGGACGGTCACCGTCGGGGCGTACGGCTCGGCGTAGAAGTCGGCGGCGTCGGTGAAGCTGGCCAGGTCTTCGGGCTCCCAGGCCGCGCCCGGCACCGCGGGCATGTTCCGCGGCGCGGGCAGGCCCAGCGAACAGGACCGGTGCATCAGCCAGGACATCTCCTCGGCGTGCACCGGACGGCCTTCGAACCCGGCGCTGCCGATGACCTGGTCGAGGTGCTCGACCTCGGAGTCGAGCGCGGTCAGCTCGGCGTCGACGGCCTCGGGCAGGATCCGGCGCAGCACCGGCGCGGCCCGCTCGACCGCGCGGTCGACCATGCGCCGGGTCTGCACCTGGACGCCCAGGTAGACCTCTTTTTCGGCCATCGAGCGGCCCATCAGCTGCTGCTGCTCGCCGATCAGGTAGTCGTCGAAGGACAGCGCGCCCGGGACGTCGGCGGGCCGGCCGTGCGCGTTGTAGACGTGCGCCTCGGCCCACATCCGGATCGGGTACGGGCGGTTCGTCACGCGCAGGTGCAGCCAACGGCCCTGCAGCTCGGCGTACTGGCCGGCGATGGCCGCGATCAGGTCGCGCCGCTGGGAGTCCGAGCGGAACGACCAGCGCTGCGGCGCCAGCCGGTACCAGGCGTAGACCTCGACCCCCGTGCGGACCAGGTGCCCGTCGATGCTGCGCACCGCGATCGACGGGGTGTATGCGGGAATCGCCTGCTCACCGGGCAGGCGGGCCTTGTTCCCCGAGCCGTTCCGCGACGCGCGGACCTGCTCGGGCGGTTGCCATGCGCCCGAGTGCGTGTCCCGACCCCGTGTACCTCGGCTACCGCCGCGACCGAACAACGACTACCTCCCGGCCCGAGCCGGGTTGCCCCGGCTCCGGCGCGCTCGTGGTGCTCCCTGGGGGACTGCGGCACCCGGCGGGCCGCCGTGGTGCTGGTACTGCCGCCTGCGGCGGTGCTTCGGCAGCGGGCGCTCCGCCCGCACCCGGACGCGGCTGGCGCTGACCGCGCCGCCCGTGCCCGTGGTCCGCACCCGGGGGGTGTTCAGCTCGCGGCCCGCCATCGCGACCACGGCGCCGAGCGGGCGCTCGTGGCTGATCTTGGCCGTGAGCAGCCGGGTGATCACGATGGTGGCGATGAACGCCCACGCCGTCGAGAAGAACCCGAAGCTCCACCCCGCCCAGCGTTCGACGCCGAGCACGAGGAAGAACGTCGGGAAGCCGACGAGCCAGGCGACGTACCGGGCTCTCCAGGGAAAAGTCGCTTTCGGCGGGCCGAGCCACACGGCGTCGACCCGGTAAACCTCGTCATCGGTCCTGATGCGCACGCCGGCCCCGCCCTCAGCCGGTGAACAGGCCGGCGATCCACTGGCCCACGTTCACGCCCGCGCCGCTGACCGCGAGTCCGATGATGGCGAGCGCGATGACCACGCCGGCGAGCCGGCGCATGACACCGGCGTTGTCGCCCTTGCCGCCGCCCAGCCACAGGAGCAGGAGCGCGACGGACAGCAGCACCAGGGGGATGACGTTGTCGAGCAGCCACTGGCGCACGTTTCCGGTGCCCAGTTCGCCGGCGGCCAGCGTGTCGAGGGTGGTCAAGGTCATCATCGTGATACTCCCGGTGCGCGGTGGGGGCCGCGCGGTTCTGGCTCAGGCGGTGCTTCGAACAACATCATGGGGGCTACGAGGGGTAGTGGTCAAAGTGCGCTGCGTAGAGACCGGCTGGCTCGTCAACCGGCGTGGTGCGGGTGGCACGGGAAAACTCCACGCCCCCCATCATCGCGGCAAGGGGCCTCGGGTTGAACCCCGGCCACCCATACTTCTCAGTGTGCTGACGAACTCACCCCATTGCCCGGGATTTGCTCACTGTGGGTACTTGCACTCGCGCCGTTGTGCGGCCTGGAACAGTGTTGCATGACACGAACGGCCGCGTCGCGCGAGTCCGCTCTGTCACGGCCCTCGGCCGGTCGACGGCCATGTCGATCTTCACCGCACGTGCTGTCCGTCACGGGGTGTCCGAAACTTCACAATTCTTTCACTACATAGCGTGATCTTGACCGTTCACGGGCGGCCGAGCGCGAACACCCCATCGGGGAACGCGCCCGCGTCGACGACGCGCCGGCTGAGGCCGCGGCACAGCTCCTCGAGCCGGACGGTCCGCTCGGCACCGAGGTGCTCCCACGGTCCTCGCGCGGCGGTCTCGGTGGCCGCCTCGAGGCGGTCGCGCAGAGCGACGCCCGCGTCGGTGAGCGCCCCCTCGGCGTCGAGGACGCCACGGTCCTTCAGGCGGCTCTCGGCGGCGGTCCACTGCTCGTCGCTCCAGCCGCGGGTGAGCTTGGCCGCGGGCGTGACGAACCCGCGTCCGGTGGCGCTGTGGGTGACGAGGGCTTCGAGGCCGCCGAGCCCTTCGAGGACGAGCGCGGCGATGTGCCCGTCGCCGCGGTGCTCGCGCAGCAGCGTGACGGCGTGCCAGAGCACGAGGTGCGGCTCGCCCGGCCAGGGCAGGCCGGAGTGGCCCGCGTAGAGCGGACGGCCCTCCGGCCGGCAGCCGGCGGTGGCTTCGCGCGCCAGCTCGGCCGCCTCGGCCACCTCGTCGCTCTTGACGTGCTCGCCGAGGAGCCGGGTCAGCGCCCGGTCGGTGCCGTCGAGCCGCGCGTCGAGGACCTGTTCCGGCGTCGCCAGGGTCCAGGCCCGCGGGATCGTGCGGGCGACGACCTCGGGGTTGAAGTTGTAGAAGGTGGCCGCGACGACGTCCGCCCCGACGGCCCCCATGGGCGCGGCCCGCCCGGCGAAGTACGGCATCCGTCCCGGCCGCAGCCCGACGCCGGCGAACGCGGCGTCGACCTCGGGCGCGAAGTACACGAACGCGTGCAAGGAGTCGAAAGCCGACTTGAACCGCTGCTCGTCACCCGCCATAGCCGCACCCTACTACCGGGTAACCACCGGGTGGAACCACACTTCGGCGGGCCGGCCGGGGGCAGCACGCGTGATCCGGCGGTCGACACGCGTGATCGAGGGGTCGACACGCGTGATCAGAGGGTCGACACGTGGAGTTGCCCCGTGGGGCCGGACACCTTGATTCCAGACGGTGGTCTGGAGGGAGGATGTCCTGGTGTCTCGCAGGTCGAAGTACCCGGAGCAGTTCCGGCA
>NZ_JAEBEI010000036.1:0-39589 GCF_046548775.1 Amycolatopsis sp. cmx-4-61
GGCAAAACGCTCCGCGAGATCAAACGCTGCCTCAAACGGATCATCGCCCGCCAGCTCTTCCGCACCCTCCAGCAACACCGCACACCAACCACGCCGGCAACCCTTGACGCCACATAGCAGCGTCATAAGCGACAGTGCGGACAGAGCGGCGCTCACATAAAGAAGCGCTCTTTGATTCGTGATCACGGTGCTCAACAGTGTGGCAGATGTGACTGTTGTAAGGATGATGTTAATCCATTTGACAAGCACTGCTCGACGCGCCTGAATCTCACGCGCTTTTTCGTGTGTCTTGTGTGTGTGTAGACCACGCGTCCGAAGCTTTCTCGTATAGCTTCTTCGTTAGGGGCGACGCGTCTAGTAGTCAAATTGACTCCCGAAAATTTTTTGCCACTCAGCTACGGCCGCGTAGTGCTTGCCACTCGATTCGTAGTCACATGCCTTGAGGGCGCGACCATGTGCTGACTCTGCTCGACTTAGCCATGTGTCGACGTAGTAACATCGCTCGTCTATTCCAGGTATGACGCAGTAGTTATTGGCGTTCTTTACGAGTTCTGAGAAGAAATCGCGCACCATCCAGTCGTAGTACATGGGCGAGTTGCCTCGATGGGGCCAGCTTTTAAGAAAGTTGACCGTGCGCAATTCCAGTGTCAGTGACTTTATTGGAACGCTGCACTCTGCTTGCCAGATTTTCATCATGCGGATGAGGTCGCGAGTATTTCCATTACTGTTGTTGTCGGAGTTGTCAACGTTGCCAATTTCGGCATTGTGGTCGACGGTCTTCCAGCTTCCGCCGTCATGAGTATTCGGTACGTAGTACTTTCCGGAAGTAAGCTTCCATGCCGGTAGTAACTCAACGGTGTGACCACCTTTGAAAGGGACGACTATAACCTGACCATCGCCGCGCATTCCATCCGTGGTGGTGTAGCGTTGTTGAAGGATTTTCTTGACATCTTGTAGAAGCTGTGACTGCCCGTTTCCCAGGTAGGAATCGTATCTTGAGAATTGATCAAATGGCATGATGAAGAGGATGTCGACATCACGTGGCGGCTTGACTGTGGTACCTTTACCGTATGATCCGATGAGCTTGGCAGTTGAACCATCGTAGAAGGAGCCATAGTAATGACTATGTAGCTTCTTGACGACGCCACGAAACTTGGCCTGAGCATCTGCCATGTCGTCCCTGTCGGTCCTGACGTTGCTCAAAAAACTATCGAACGATCCGCTGTCGTCGTCATGTGCATCCCCGCATGAGTGCCGCTTCCGCCTCAAGATCGATCATTGGCTTCCATCGGGACGCGACTCTGCAATGTTACTTCATCTAGCTACCCGATAGGGTGAACTAATGCCCGATTCGGTCAGTTCTTTTCCATCTGCATTGCCGTCTCGACGACTAGTCATCAAAGGGAGTCCTTTTCGCTTGTGGTCCGGTGGCGGGCTCCGCGTGTTATGGATAAGGTGGGATAGGCTAGTGCTATTGACTTGCGTGCGCGCATGCGGGAGGTGTAACGGATGGTTGGCAACGTCAGTGACCCTCCGGAGAAGGGCAAGGTCGGCAAGTTTGTTGAGCCTGCTGTCGAGGCTGCATTGTCTGTTGTGCCTGTCGCGGGAGGCCCGCTCGCGGTTCTGTGGAAGCAATTCGCTGGAGCGGCATACGAGAAACGGCGACAAGCCTGGTCGGAAGAAATTAGTTCCGCGATCAACGATTTGCTCAGCCGTGTCGACGGTCTCGAAGCTTTGTCTTTGGGTGAGAACGAAGAGTTCTTGGACGCGCTGGCGTATGCTACGGCAGCAGCTGTAGTTACAAGTCAGACTGAGAAGTTGCAGGCATTGCGAAACGCTGTTCTAAACTCTGCGCTTCCGAGTGATATCAATGCGGACAAGCAGGCAATGTTTCTTCAATACGTTCGCGACTTCACGCCATCTCATCTCAAGCTATTGAGGCTCCTGGATGATCCTCCTGCATGGTTCAGGGACTCAGGGCGCGCATGGCCGGAGTTATATACAGGCAGCTTGGGTAATATTATCGAAGCTGGGATCCCAGAGTTCGCCGGGCAGCGAGCACTATATGATCAGCTTGGCAATGACCTGGCTGCAGTAGGAATGACCAATACTGGCGGTTTTCACGCAATGATGACTCCGAATGGCTTGACTGCGGGGCGTCTAACCGAAACAGGCAGAGAATTCGTGTCGTTTATCACTGATCCTCGCGACCGGCTTTAAGTCGTCGTCGAAGCTTGGTCTACGTGGACGAAGGCCGTAGGGGCGGCGGCGTCGGCTTGGCGCTGACTGTACGACTGCCGCAGACCGTTGCACAAACGCGGAGGCGCGCACGTTCCGCGGCGACCGGTGTTCGCCGCCAGCGGCGACGCGAACCAGTTCGGGACCAGCCTTCAGCAGCGGCTGGGGCGTTCATCTTCCGAAAGTGGTGCGGGCCGGTCCGCGAGCGGACCGCCTTCGCGAAGCAGGTGCCCTAAGGTCTCCAGCGGCTGCGGAACGAGGCTGTACCAACTCCAAGTGCCACGCCGTTCCCGCGTGAGGATGCCAGCTGTGACGAGTACTCGTAGATGATGGCTCAGTGACGGCTGAGGCATGTCGAAGTCCTCGGCGAGATCACAGAAGCACGCTTCGCCGCCCGGTGAATGCCGGATCAGGGACACGAGGCGGATCCGGACCGGGTCGGACAGGGCCTTGAACAGCTTCGCGGCCGTCTCGGCCTCGGTGTCGCTGACGACCGCGGCGGGCTCGGCCAGCAGGAGTGTTACCGCGACCGGCTTCTGCCGGACGTGACCGTTGTGCGCGGCCATGGCTCCTCCTCGACAGGCTCGGTGACCTCGGTGGTGGTGTCGATCGTACCGCAGCTGGATTGACAAGAGTCGATCCAAGCGTCTTCAATTGCATCGGCAGACTTCGATCCAGGCCGGTTGGCGCGAGGAGAGCTCATGACGCACGCCACGGACGGCTTGCCCGCACGCGCGGTCGGGCTGCAGCTGGACCGCATCGCCGACGAGCTCGCCGACCGCTTCCACGGCGTCTTCGGACGCGAAACCGTCGAGCTGTTCGTGCGCGAGACCTACGACCTGCTCGCCGAGCACGCGACGGTCACCGTCCACCTACCCGCCCGGTTCGCCCGCGAGCGGCTGCTCGACCTCGGCCGGGCCGAAGGGCTGACCCAGGTCACCGTCCCGCAGGTGCTGTTCCTCTGCGTCCACAACGTCGGCCGCTCGCAGATGGCCGCGGCGCTGCTGGACCATCACGCCTTCGGCCGGGTCGCCGTGCGCTCGGCCGGCTCGCAGCCCAAGGGCGAGATCCCGGAGATCATCACCGCCGCGCTGCGGGAGCTGCACGTCCCGCTGGAGGCCGCCTACCCGAAGCCGCTGACCGACGAGGTGCTGCGCGCCTCCGACGTCGTGGTCACGATGGGCTGCGGCGACGCCTGCGCGATCTACCCGGGCAAGCGCTACCTGGACTGGGACATCCCCGACCCCGCGGGCGAGCCGCTGTACCGGGTGCGCCAGATCCGCGACGAGATCGACCGCCACGTGCGCGGGCTGCTCGACGAGCTCAGCAACCAGCCATGACCACGCCGAAAGGAATTCCGATGGCCCGCACTCCCGAGGTGCTGTTCGTCTGCGTGCACAACGCAGGCCGCTCGCAGATGGCCGCCGCGCTGCTGCAGCACTACGCGCTCGGCCGTGTCGCCGTGCGCTCGGCCGGCTCCGAACCGGCCGACAAGGTCAACCCCGCCGCCGCCGCGGCGCTCGCCGAGTGGGGCCTGGACATCGCCGCCGAGGTGCCGACCAAGCTCTCGACCGAGGACGTCGAAGCCTCCGACGTCGTGATCACCATGGGCTGCGGCGACACCTGCCCCATCTTCCCCGGCAAGCGCTACCTGGACTGGCCGCTGGAGGACCCGGCCGGCCAGGGCGTCGACGCCGTCCGCCCGATCCGCGACGAGATCGACCGCCGCGTCCGCGGCCTGCTCGCCGAGCTCCTCGACGCCTGACCACCCCGACGACCTACTCCTGGAGGCACGGTCCGTGACCGAGACCGCCGACAAGACCGCCACCCCGGCCGACGCCGACGTCCTGCACAGACTGTCCTTCCTGGACCGCTTCCTCCCGGTGTGGATCATCGCCGCGATGGCCGTCGGGCTCGGCCTCGGCAGCGTCATCCCCGGCCTGCAGGACGTGCTGGAGGCCGTGAAGATCGGTCAGGTCTCACTGCCGATCGCGCTCGGCCTGCTGCTGATGATGTACCCGGTGCTGGCGAAAGTCCGCTACGACAAGCTCGACACCGTCACCCGCGACACGCGCACCATGGTGCTGTCGCTGCTGCTGAACTGGATCCTCGGCCCGGCGCTGATGTTCGCCCTGGCTTGGCTGCTGCTGCCGGACCTGCCGGAGTACCGGACCGGACTGATCATCGTCGGGCTCGCCCGCTGCATCGCCATGGTCATCATCTGGAACGACCTCGCCTGCGGCGACCGCGAAGCCGCCGCCGTGCTGGTCGCGCTCAACTCGGTCTTCCAGGTGATCATGTTCGGGGTGCTGGGCTGGTTCTACCTGGACCTGCTGCCCGGCTGGCTCGGCCTCGACACGACCAGCGTGTCGTTCTCCCCGTGGGAGATCGCGCTGTCTGTGGTCATCTTCCTCGGCATCCCGCTGGCCGCCGGCTACCTGTCGCGGCGGATCGGCGAGCGCAGCAAGGGCCGTGACTGGTACGAGGGCAAGTTCCTGCCGAAGATCGGCCCGATCGCGCTCTACGGGCTGCTGTTCACCATCGTCGTGCTGTTTGCGCTGCAGGGCGAGACGATCACCTCGCGGCCGCTGGACGTCGCCCGGATCGCGGTGCCGCTGCTGGCCTACTTCGCGATCATGTGGGGCGGCGGCTACCTGCTCGGCAAGGCCTCCAGGCTGTCGTACGCGCGCACGACGACGCTGGCGTTCACCGCGGCGGGCAACAACTTCGAGCTCGCGATCGCGGTCGCGATCGGCGTGTTCGGCGTGACGTCGGGCCAGGCGCTGGCCGGAGTGGTCGGCCCGCTGATCGAGGTGCAGGTCCTCGTCGGGCTGGTCTACGTCAGCTTGTGGCTGCGCAAACGCTGGGTCGATCGGGCTCCGGCGAAGTGACGTCCTCGACGCAGGTGGTCGTGGTCGGCGGCGGCCAGGCAGGGCTGGCCGCCGGCTACTACCTGCGCCGCGCCGGGCTCGACTTTGTCATCCTCGACACCCAGACCCAGCCCGGCGGCGCCTGGCTGCACGGGTGGGAGTCGCTGCGGCTGTTCTCCCCGGCCCGGTTCAGCTCGCTGCCCGGCTGGCTGATGCCGCCGTATCGCGACGAGTGGTATCCCCCGGCCGGACACGTCGTGGACTACCTCACCGCCTACGAGAAACGCTACGAGCTTCCCGTCCACCGCGGCGTCACCGTCACCGCGGTCGAGACCAGCGCCGACGGCTTCACGGTCACCGCCGACACCGGCACCTGGACCGCGAAGGCCGTCATCAGCGCCACCGGGACGTGGTGGCGGCCGTTCCTGCCGCTGGTGCCGGGCAGCTTCGCCGGCCGTCAGCTGCACACCGTCGATTACCGCGGCCCCGGCGAGTTCGCTGGCCAGCGCGTGGTCGTGGTCGGCGGCGGAAACTCCGGCGCGCAGATCGCCGCCGACCTCACCGGCACCGCCGAGGTCACCTGGGCGACCCGTCGACCACCCCGCTTCCTGCCCGACGAGGTCGACGGGCACGCGCTGTTCGACATCGCCACCCGCCGCCGTCAGGCCCTCGACCGCGGTGCCGCCGACCCTGGCGGGGTCGCCGGGCTCGGCGACATAGTCGCGGTGCCGCCGGTGCGTCGCGCTCGCGACGCCGGCGCGCTCCACGCCCGCCCGATGTTCACCCGGCTCATGCCCGAGGGACCGCAGTGGCCGGATGGCACCACGACCGAGGCGGACGTCGTTATCTGGTGCACTGGGTTCCGGCCCGAGCTCGGCCACCTGGCGCCGCTGAAGCTGCGCAGCACGAGCGGCCACGTCCGGACCGAGGGCACTCGCGCCCTCGACGTCCCGGGACTGCACCTGGTCGGCTACGGCGACTGGACCGGACCGGCCTCGGCCACCCTGATCGGCGTCGGCCGGACCGCCCGTGCCGCAGTCGCCGACATCTCCGCGCATCTGGTCGGCTGACGGCAGCGGCTCAGCGGAGGCCGGCGACGTACTCCTTGAGCTCCTGAGCCAGTACCGGCGAGGCGTAGGTCTTCACGACGTCTTGCCGAGCTGGGCAGACGTCCAAGTCCGGGCAGACCAGCGGAATCATGACCCGCAGCGTTTTGTACAGCTGAGCATGCGGCAACGTGCCGAGGATCTGCTTGATGCCGAAGGCGGATGCCGCGCTGAGGACTTCGGCGAGGAACTTCGGGCAGCCGACCAAAACCAGGCCCGCCCGCAACGGCTGCTGCGCGTATTTGGCGTAAGTACCGGGATCGAGCCCTTTCGCTACGTTGTTGAGGCAGACGCAGAGTCCGTGCTTGCGGTAGCGGACAGGGGAAGTCCACGGGACCTTGTCGATGGCACGGTTGGCCAGCCGGGTGTAGAAGCCGTTTTCGTCGAAGACATAGGCGACGACGTCGCCGGCGATGTTCGAGGGATCTCGGCTCAATGACTCCTTGGCGTGCTGGCGGCGGGTGGTCCTGCGGTCGAGCTGTGGCGCGACAGTGCGAGCCGGTGGCGCCACTGGTGGGGGTGCCGCCGACGGTCGCGGTCGCGTGCTTCGCGGCACCGCCGGCGACGGGCTCCACGCCGGCCGGTGGACTGATGTTCGGGCTGCGGACTGGCGGGTGCGCGCCCGCTGAGCTCGGCGTGCACATTCCCGTCCGGCTTCCTTGCCCTTGAAGTGCCGGTGGTCGCCGTACGGACATTCGTACTGACTTGCGGGGAGCTTGCGGTGCCTCGCCATCCCATCCACGCTAGGAACCGCGACCTCGACGGTCACTCGGCTATTCCGGCCCCCGATAAGGCGTCTGCATCACACCCCGCGTTGTAATTCCTCCTTGTGAGTCAACGCAGATCCTCCTCGTGAGTGGCAGGTCAATCCCGTAACTGTGGTGACGACGAGCCGGGTCGCCGAGATCAGGGTGTCGGTCTCCACGCGGTCGGCGGTCTCGGCGGGGGTCTGGTAGCCGGGCATTCCCATGCCGATCCCGACCGCGGCCAGCCCGGCGGCGGCGTAGCGGCGGTTGTCCGACGCCATCGCCCCGGCTCGCAGCGGCAGGCCGGTCTCGCGGCCGGCCTGGTCCAGTGCGGCGAGCAATGCGTGCGCTGGCCCGCCTGCTTCCACCGCGGCGGCGTCGCCGAGCTGGGCGGCGCCGTCGATGTTGAGGACGACCGTGCCGGCCGGGACGGTCGGTGCGTGATGGGCGGAGCCTCGGGCTCCGGCTTCCTCGGCGTCGAGGAACGTGACCGTCAAGCCGACGCCGTCCGGGAGCGTGTCGGCGAGCAGACGGGCAGCCTCGAGCACGACGGCGACGCCGGACGCGTTGTCCGCCGCGGCGGGCAGCCGCTGCTCCGGGTCGTCGCCGACGCCGTCGAAGTGCGCGGTCAGCAGGATGTCCGGGCCTCCGCTCGTGGCCGTGCGCAGCCGCCCGTGCACGTTCGAGCCGGTCACCTCGACGGTGCGCAGGGGCATCGACGCGCTGATCACCTGGCCGACGGCCAAGCGCTCGTGCAGTGAGGTGCGGACCGCGATGACTGGCAGATCGCCGGGCGTGGGCCCGGCGATCATCTTCGGCATCCACCCGGCCTCGTCAGTACCGCGCGGCACGAGCAGCCCGGCTGCGTCGTCGTGGGTAGCTCGCGCCGAAACCCCCAGGTCCGGCGCGAGCACCCAGCGATCGGTGAGCCGGCTCGCGTCGGCGGTCACCAGCTCGGCGGTGCGTGGCTCGGGCAGGTCCGCCGACACGAGGTGTTCGACGAAGTCCCGGCGGTGCACCAGCTGGCGGTCGCCCTGGTGAAGCTCGGGTGTCCGGTACAGCTCGCGCGCGGAGACGGGGAACTCGTCGGTCGTGACCGTCGCTCCGACCGCCTGCAGCTGTCCGGCGAGCCACGCGGCGGCCGCGCGGCCGCCCGGAGTGCCGACGCGGCGGCCGGTGAAACGGTCCTCGGCCAGCGCGGTGACGGTGGACCGCAGACGACTGCCGGAAACCTCGATCGCCGCCGTCGTGGTCATCCGCAGCAACCGGCGCCCTCGGCGACGGCGTCGGCCTTCGCGGCCGGATCACAGCAGGCACCCGCGGCGGCTGCCGCCTCCGCGGTACCGCAACATGTCGTCGCGGTCGTCGGGGTGACCGTTGCGGGCGCGGTGCCGCAACAGCCGGTCGAGGCGGGCGGGGTGAAGGCCTCAGCGGGGGCGCCAGCGAAACCGCCGGTCGTCTCGGTGCTCATCACGGATCTCCTTGTGAGGTCGAGGGTTCAGAAGCGGGAAGACAGCTGCAAGGCGCGGGTGTGGGCCTGGTCGAGCAGGGCGTTGGCGCGGCACTGGCCCGTGCACACCTGCGCGCACGACTCGCAGAACTCGGTGGTCGTCGAGGTCGTGAGCAGCCTGCGGAGGAGCTTGATCATGGATCTGCCTATCTAGATGGACGTCGAATCAGTCGCTCAAGTTTGCCCATGGATTAGATGAATGTCAATATAGATGGGTGGCTAAACAGCAAGAGGGGCCGACGTTGCTTCCGGTGATCAGCGAGGGTTGCTGCGCGCCCTTGGCTGCCGAGGCTTTGTCGGCCGACCAGGCGGTGGACCTGGCGAAGGCATTCAAGGCGCTGGGCGACCCGGTACGGTTGCGCCTGCTGTCGCTGATCACCTCGGCGGGAGGCGAAAGCTGCGTCTGCGATCTGACCGCAGCGTTCGACCTGAGCGGCCCGACGATCTCCCATCACCTGAAGGTGCTGCGCGAAGCGGGCCTGGTCACCAGCGAACGCCGCGGGACCTGGGTGTACTACCGGCCCAGGTCGGAGACCCTGAGCCAGCTGTCTGGCCTGCTCGCCATCCCGGGGCTCGCCTCGGTGTCTTGAGGCTCGGCGGTCAGATCGCGCTGTCGGCGATGATGGTTCGTAGTTCTTCGATGACTTCGGGCGGCTGACCTTGGTCGCCCCAGAGTGCCGTTGTGCTGGTGTTCCACAGCCTGCCGGGCACGGTCGTGGGCGTGAGCATGACGCCCAGAGTGCAGTGTTCCCAGTCTCCGACCGCTGTGCTGTAGTCGTGGTGCAGCACCTGCATCCGGAACGTCAAGGCGTAGTTGGCTTCCTCGGAGAGCTTCGACGCCACGATGAACACCAGCGGGTCGAATTCGCCTGGGTTGGGGATCACCGTCCGGCTGTGGGTGAGCGTTCCGTCGCCCTGGTGCTGGGCGGCGGACTTCATGAACTGCACCAAGGTGCGGCCGAGCTCGCTGCGGTTGCCCACTGGTAGCCCGTCCAGCGCGGCGAGCATGAGCAGCCGATCTGCTTCCCGGCCGTCTGGGATCGGGGTGTTCGCCACGTCTTCCATGATCATCCGATAGAGGATGTGCGCGGCTCGACCTTCGCGGCCTACTGGTTCGAGCGGGGCCCGGGCGGTCGAGGCCATCGTTGTCGGTTTCGCGGCGACGAGAGGAGCCACTGCCGGGTCCACCGGATCAGGCGTGGCGGCCACGTCGGCCAGGGCGTACTCGTGGTACCGGCGGGGTTCGCCGCCGAGTTCGACGATGTCGCCGCCTCGGGCCGCGCGCAGGAGGTAGGCGAGCACGAACCGCGTCGAGCGCAGGTGATCGAACAGGAACTCCCAGTCCCGGCGAAGCAGCACGATCGCCGGCACCTCGGTGGGCGCCGGAGGGGGTTGGAACCCGCGCGGCGGGTCGGTGTGGTCGACGATGACCACGGTCAGCCAGGTGTAGTCCTTGCCGTCCACGGGCACCGTGCGGCCGCGGGCGTTGGTCATGTTCGCGCTGGTTCGCTTCAGCTGGCGCACGGTTCCGCTGCCCTGCTTCAGCCCCTTCTCGACGTTCTTGCGCAGCCAGGACAGCTCGCGGTCGGCGTTGTCGGTGGGATCGGTGCGGCTCTTGGATTGGATGACGGCCGCATGGTCGCCGACCAGCAGCAGCCCGTCGCCGAGTTCGCGCACGCCGGAGCCGACGCGCTGCTGTTCGGGCAGGAACACGAAGTCCGGCAGGCCCCAGGTCGCTGCCGCGTCGCGGATGGCATCCTCGGCCGCGTAGCCCTGGGTTTCGCCTTCCGGCAAGGGTGAGGCGTCCGGGATACGGCGGATCGCGGTGCCGGCGTCGGTCTCGATCACCAGCGTCAGCGGCTCGGCCACGATGCCTCCTTCTCCGTCCAAACCGGCATCGCATCACGAGCTCGCCATGTCCGCTACTGGATTCTCCCCGGGCATGTGGAGTACCTGCGATGCCCTGAACGTCTGCGAGCTCAGCGCTCGGCGGGCAGGGTGAGCTGGGCGCGGTGGAAGTCGAAGTGCTGGGTCGGGAAACGGTAGACGTCAGCCACGGTCATGTAGTCACGGAAGAACGGGTCCCACCGGGTCGGATAGTGCATGCCCAGCGTCAGGTCAGCATCCGTTTCCCGGTCGAGCCGGCGGTGCAGCTTCACGATGGTCCGGTCGAACAGCGCGAGCATCCAACTGCGCGGCATCGTCGTTCCGCCCAACCAGGAACCGGCGAAGTTGACCACGTCGAACGGCTTGGTCCCGGCGTTGAGCAGCGACGCGTACCAGCGGCTCACGCCGTCGGGGCGCCGCCCGAACCAGTGCACCAGCCGCAGCAGTGCCCGCATGATCAGGTAACCGAGCAGCATGTGGAACAGCAACTGCCGGTTGTTCCACTTGGTGCCGGAACTCGCCTGGCGCAGGTCGTCTTCGCCGGCGGCGGCGAGAAGCGCGTGGAACTCCTGCCGCGCCCGCTCCAGCTCGTCGTGAACCTCCTGCTTGTCCACCCAGTCAGTGTTCTCCCCAGCCGATGGGGTGACCACGCCTTCTCCGTGATCGCCGCTGTTCCGAGACCTGAGAACACAGGTCACCTCGCCGGTTCGCAGCAGCGTCGCGCTACCGTGTGCGCGCTCAGCCGCGCGGTGACGTAGGCGGCGTCGCGGCCGACGCCGCGCACGGTGGCCGAGGCGAGGCTGCGTTGCCATTCCAGCCCCACGTACCCGAGTCCGGGAACCACTGTGGACAGTCTACGTGAGTGCAGCGGGATGCCGTCCTCCGCCAAGGCGCCAAGGTTTTCCAGATAGGACAGTTCGGGCCGGAAGCCGGTGGCGAGGATAACGGCGTCGACGTGCTCGCGGCTGCCGTCCGGCCACAGCACCTGGTCGCCTGCGAGGCGGGTGAACATGGCGCGGCGGTCGGGGCTGCCGGCGGCGAGGGCTTCGCGGTAGCGGCCGGAGTCGAGGACCGGTGACGCCGGTGCGTGGCGCAGGAGATGCCCGATCGGCAGGTGGTCGAAGCCGAGCGCGGCGGACCAGAAGTGCACGTCCCGGCCCAGCGGTCGTTGCGGCGCGAACTTCACCGGTGCGCGGGTGGCGAGGCTGACGCGGGCGTGCTCGGCGAGCTCGACGGCGATCTGCACCGCCGAGTTCCCGGCGCCCACGACGATGACCCGCTGCCCGGCGAACGGGCCGGGTTCGCGGTAGTCGCTGCTGTGCAGCACCGTGCCGATGAACTCGGCCAGCCCCGGCAGTGCGGGGCGGTGCGGTCGGCCGAATCCGCCGGTCGCGGCGATCACGATCGGTGCCCGCACCGCTGCTTCGCCGGTGGCGTGCGCCGTGAAGCCGCCGCCGTCGCGGGTCACGGCGGTGACGCGGTGGCGGGTGCGGATGTCGACGTCGAGGTGGGCGGCGTAGGTGCGCAGGTACTCCACGACCTCGTCGCGGTGCGGGTACCGCTCGGGATCGCCGGGAAAGGGCAGGCCGGGCAGGCTGCTGTAGCGGGCGGGGGAGAAGAGGGTGAGGCTGTCGTAGTAGTGCGGCCACGACCCGACCGGCTCGGGCCCGGCTTCCAGCAGCACGGGCGACAGCCCGCGGGCGCGGAGCGCGTGGGCGGCGGCGAGGCCGGCCTGGCCACCGCCCACGACGATCGCGTCGAAGTCGGTCATGACGTTCTCCCAGTAGGTATTCGAGGATTGCTGGCCAGCGCCAGCACGGCGGCCGCGGTGTTGACCGCGGCGAGGACGAGGAAGGCGTGGGCGTAGCCGCCGAGCAGCCCGGCGAGCGCGGCGCCAGCGAACGGGGCGAGCGCCATGGTGATGGTCATCGGCGCGGCCATCAGGCCGTTGAGGCGGCCGTAGTGCGTGGCACCCCAGCGGTCGGTGATCGCCGTCGCCTGAAGCAAGGTAAACACCCCGCGAGCCATCCCGGCCACGACCGCCGCGGCGATCAGCGCGGCCGTCGAGGGCAGCACCGCCATCAACGCGGTCGTCACCGACGTGGCCAGCAGGATGATGCCCGTGCGGGCCCGGACGCTGGTGGTGCGCGAGAGCGAGCTGTAGCCGAGCCGGCCCAGCACCTGCCCGGCACCACCGAGACCGAGCGCGACGGCGGCGATCCCGGGGCTGACGCCGCGTTCGGTCAGCAGCGGCACCAGGTTCACCACGACCGCGAACGCCGAGAACGTCGCCATGCTCAGCGCGACAACCAGCACCACGAACGCGCCGCTGCGGGCGATCCGCCGCGGGTCGTCGTGCTCGACATGCACGGGCGGCTCGGCGTCCGGCCACGGCCCCCGCAAGCCCCACCAGTGCGCGGGAATCGTGACCGCCGCCAAGACGACGGCCAGCACCAAGTAGGTGTGGCGCCAGTCCAGATGCGCGGCCAGCAGGGCCGCCACCGGCGCGAACACCGTGCTGGCCAGACCCCCGGCCAGGGTGAGGACGGTCAGGGCCGAGATCCGGCGCGGCCCGTACCAGCGGGTCAACGCCGCGAACGCCGGCGGATACAGCACTCCGCTCATCGCCGCGCCGGCCACCGCCCAGGCGATCACGAACCACGCGAGGTTCTGCGCGGTCGCCACCGCGAGCACCGCCAGCACGCCCAGGATCGAGCCGGTGGTCATCACCGCGCGCGGCCCGCGACGGTCCAGCCACCGCCCGACCGGGATCCCGACGAGGGCGGTGACCAGTTGAGCGCCGGACAGGGCCGCGACCACCGCCGTGGTCGGCCAGCCGGTCGCGCGGACGATGTCCGGGGCGAGCACGGGGAAGGCGTAGTAGAGGATTCCCCAGCTGGTGATCTGGGTGACGCACAGGATCGCGAGCACCCGGCGCAGCCCCGAACTGCTCAGGGACTGCGCCGTGGTGCTCGTGGTCGCCGGCACCTGGTCAGTTCGACGCGGCGGGCGGCGCCGACAGCGTTAGCAGCTCCGGCTCGGCCGGGCCGCAGCAGCCGGACGCGCCGCTGTCGGGCTCGTCGAACAGGCCGGCGCCGCCGCAGACCCCGGTCTCGGCCATGATCAGCTCGACCCGCGCGGCGGCCTCGTGGTCACCGGCCAGCTCGGCGGCGATGCTGCGAACCTGCTCGTAGCCGGTCTGGGCGAGGAACGTCGGTGCCCGCCCGTAGCTCTTCATCCCGGCCAGGTAGAAGTTCCGCTCCGGGTGCGAGAGCTCCTTCGCGCCGTGCCGGTAGACCGTGCCGCAGGAGTGCACGTTGGGGTCGACCAGCGGCGCCAGCGCGACCGGCGCCTGCAGCGTCGGGTCCAGCTCCAGCCGGATCTCCGACAGCCACGACAGCTCCGGCCGGAACCCGGTCAGGGCGATCACCTCGTTGACATCTTCGAGCCTCCGGCCGTCCGCCGACATCAGCGTGATCGATCCGCCGGTGCGCTCGATCGCCTCGGTACGGAACCCGGTCACCACCGTGACCTGCCCGGCGTCCACGGCCTCCTTCGCACGCAGCCCGAGCGCCCCGCGGGCCGGGAGCTGGTCGGCGTCACCGCCGCCGAAGGTGTTGCCGATCCCGCCGCGGCGCAGCACCCAGCTGATCCGCGTGTCCCCGCCGAGCCCGGCCAGCGCAACCAGCGCCGTCAGCGCGGAATGCCCGCTGCCCGCGACGACGATGTGCTTGCCCGCGTACCGGGCTCGCTCCGCCGCCAGGTCCGGCACCCGGTAGGAGATCCGGTCGGCCGCGGCGCGCTCGCCGATCGCGGGCAGGCCCTCGCCACCGAGCGGGTTCGGGGTCGTCCACGTGCCGGACGCGTCGATGACCGCGCGGGCCAGCACCCGCTCCTCATCCTCGGCGGTGCGGACGTGCACGGAGAACGGCTCGCCGTCGCGTCCGCTGTCGACGATCCGGTCCCGGCCGCGCCGAGCGACCCCGATGACCTCGGCCCCGAGCCGCACTCGCTCGCCGAGGACGGCGGCCAGCGGACGCAGGTACACCTCGGCCCATTCACGGCCGGTCGGGTAGGCGCTGCCGTCGGGCTGGACCCAGCCGGTCGGCTCCAGCAGCCGCGCGGCGGCCGGGTCGACCAGCTCCGACCACGGCGAGAACAGCCGGACGTGGTTCCACTCCGCCACCGCAGCCCCGGCCTGGGCGCCGCGTTCGAGCACCACCGGCTCGAGGCCGCGTTCCAGCAGCTGCGCGGCCGCGGCCAGCCCCACCGGGCCGGCACCCACGACGACAACAGGCAACTCGTCCATCCCCAGGTCCTTTCATTGATGCTGCTTGATGAAGCGATGACGAGCAATGTATCGACCGTCATTGATTGACGCAACCATCGACCGCGGTCAATACTTGAGGGCATGACGACGACCCTGCCGGTCACGCCGCCGGTACTGCCGGACGCCGAGGCCGCCACGTACGCGGAGTGGTTCTCCTGCCTGGCCGAACCGACCCGGGTCAAGATCCTGCACGTCGTGGCGACCGCGAACCGCGAGCTCACCATCGGCGGGCTGACCGAGATCATGGGCATCAGCCAGGGCAACGTCTCCCACCACGTCCGCAAGCTGGCTGACGTCGGGTTCCTGCACATGCGCAAGCGCGGCACGGCCACGATCGTTACGGTCAACGAGGCTTGCTGCACCGGCCTGCCGCACGCGGCCGACGCGGTCATGGGCCTGCTTGCGCCCCGCCCCTGCTGCCCCGAGGACGTCCCGGACGACGTCGCCGTGCGGCCACTGCGCCGAGGCGACTGGGGTGCAGTCCGGCGCATCTACGCCGAAGGCATCGCCACCGGCATCGCCACGTTCGAAACCACGGTGCCCAGCCGCGACGAGCTGCACGCCAAGTGGCTGCCCGGGCACCGCTGGGTCGCCGAGATCGACGGCGAAGTCGTCGGCTGGGCCGCCGCGGCGCCGGTGTCCACCCGGGAGTGCTACTCCGGGGTCGCCGAAACCTCGATCTACGTCGGCGAAGACCATCGCGGCCGCGGCGTCGGCAAGGCGCTGATCCGCACGCAGGTCACCGAAGCCGACGCTGCCGGACTCTGGACGCTGCAGACGTCAATCTTCAACGAGAACCGCGCCTCGATCGCGCTGCACCGCGCGGCCGGCTACCGCACCCTCGGCGTCCGCGAACGCATCGCCCAACGCGACGGCGTCTGGCACGACACCGTCTTCCTCGAACGCCGCAGCCCGGTGAGCTGACGCTGCCTGGCAGAGAGCCGCCCTCCTGACCGGGGCCGGGGAGGGCGGCTCTCTGGTTGTTCCGCGGGAAGTCGATCAGGGAAGCCGGAACGCCTGGACGCTCGGCGTTCGTGCTCCCAGGTCGCTGTTCAGCGTCGACAGGACGGTGCCGTTGACGACTGCCGGACTGATCTCGAAGTTGGTGCTGTCAGCGGAGAGCTGCAGCTTCGCGACGGTAGCGCCGTTGTCCAGCCGCACCGCGTTGACGACCGAGCCGTTGATTCCGGTGCCGAAGTACACGACACCGTTCGCGACGACGGGATCACCACCGGCCGACGGCATCGATGTGGTCTTCTGCCAGAGCGTTGCACCCGTACGGGGGTTCAGTGCCCGGATCAGCGCGGTCGTGTTGCCGGAGTTGTTGGTGACGAGGACCGCGTTCGGGGTGACCGCGGGAGTCTGCCAGAACTGGAAGACGTCCTTGCGCTGCCAGCGGATGGCACCGTTCCCGGTGTCGAAGGCCAGCATCCCCTGGCTCGCGTACTGGGTGCCGACGTAGACCAGGCCGTCGGCGACGGCGGGGGTGCCGTCCATGGTCACGGCTGTGGTCTGCGACCAGACTGTTGTTCCGGTCGTTGCGTTGAGCGTGTAGAGCCGGCCTTGCTGGGGTGACGGGTAGTTGGGTTCGAGTCTGGTGACCACGTAGACGCCGTTCGCCCAGACGGCGAGACCGGTGACCAGGTAGACCGGCAGGTCGTTGCGCCACAGCACGGTGCCCGAAATGGAGTCCACCTTCGCCACGGCGGTCGGGGTGAGTACGTAGGCGGTGCGGCCGTCGAGCGCGCCGCTGCCCGCGCCGCACCCGCCGCCGGTGAGGGACGTCTGGCTCCATGCCGTCGATCCGTCGGCGAGGTTGTAGGCGAAGAGGCCTTGGTCGGTTTGGACGAGGACGCGGGTTCCGTCGGTGAGCGGGTGGCAGCCCCAGCCGTTCAGCTGTTTCTGCCAGAGCAGTGCGCCGGTTTTCATGCTGACAGCGTTGAGCTGGCCAGTGGAGGTCGTCGGGTCGAATGCGGTGAAAACGGCCTCGTCGCGCCACACGACCGGGCGGGAGAAGATCCAGCCCGCGGGTCCGGTGTACTGCCAGGCTCTCTTCAGCTTGCCCGCGTTGCCGGTCGTGATGGTTGACTCGTTCGTGTTGAAGCCGGTGTGCGCCGCGTTCAGGCCTTCCTGCGACCAGCCGGCGGAGGCAATCCGGTCGTTGAGCCAGTCGCCTGCTCGATTGGTGAAGCCGACATCGATGTAGTGCAGGTGCGAGCAGTAGAGCCCGCTGTGGGGATCGCAGGCCCATGCGTCGGCGAGCGAGTAGTTGCAGACCGGGTCGCCGGCGAGGCAGTAGCTGCGGACCACATTGGTTCGCGCTGAGGGGACGGTTCGTACCGTGCCGGCACCGAGAGCTTGCCAAACTCCTACTCGGTGCGGGTCGTACGGGCCGACGTCGATGACGGCTTGGCCAGGGTTGAACCGAGGGTCGCCGAGCAGGGTGAGGCCCACGACCATGTCCTGCGCTGCCTTCCCCAGGCTCTGGTACACATCGCCCGCGACATGGGCGCCTTGGCTGTAGCCCGCGAGCACCACCGCCGATCCGGAGCAACGGGTTGCGAACGAGTTGAGGAAGCTGGTCAGAACGTTGATGCCTTTGGCGATGCTGTCGCGGTAGTTGGAGAGGTAACGGGGATCCAGGGGGCTGACGGGGATTGCCGGATAGTCGATGAAGTACGTCTGCGCATCCGGGTACTTTGCGAGAACGCGTTCCCGCACGGAGTTGACGGTGGTTCCGTATCCGGCGCCGTCGCTGTTTTTCTCGCCGGAACCTCGAACGCCGACGAACTGGACGGCGGGGCAGGCGGCATCGGCACCGTAAGCTGTGGGTGGGCCGGTAGTTCCGAGCGAAGTCAGTGCTGAGCCCAGTATCGTGGCAGCGAGCGCCAAGGCCGCCCGTGTTCGCAACTTCATGACTTTCTCCTTCATTTTTCGCCGCGTTGCAAGGGGTCGGCCCGATCAAGGAATCTGTTACGTTGCTTCATGCTGGCAAAACTATTTAGCGTAAATTGGCGGTGTCGATCGATTTGTTCGTTACTTTCTGGTTGCACTGAGCCGCACGGCCGCGCAGCTCGGCGAGACGGGCTTGGATGCTTCGGCGTTCGTCGGCTCCTTGCCATCGACCGCGGCGTCAAGCTGGCGCCTATGCGCCTATGCGCCTATGCGCCTATGCGTTGAGGAGGTGATCGGCGAGTACCCGTCTGCGGCGCGGCAAGACGAGGTCTGCGCAGGTCACGGCAAGGGTGCGCGCTTCTCGGGCAGGTTGAGCAGCAGGTCGCCGTGGTCATCGACGCGGTCGAGGACGTCGTCGGCGGTGAACACCAGCCGGCTGGCGTGGCGGCACGCTTCCACTTCGTCCCAGGTGATCGGCGTGGACACGGTCGGGTGGTCGCGGCCGCGCAGGGAGTACGGGGCGATCGTGGTTTTGGCCGGATTGTTCTGAGACCAGTCGATGAACACGCGGTTGGTGCGCTGATTCTTCGCCATCACAGCGGTGACCGAGTCGGGTGTTTCCCGGGCCAGCCGCTGCGCCAGCTTCTTGGCGTAGGCGGAGGGTGCGGCGGGGTCGTCGGTGTCGATGGCGGCGTAGAGCTGCATCCCCTTCGACCCAGACGTCTTCGCGAACGGGGTCAGCCCATCGTCGAGCAGCTCGTCGCGCAGCCGCTCGGCGACCCGGCAGCACTGCACGATCGACGTGCCAGGGCCGGGGTCGAGGTCGAACACGAGCAGATCCGGCGGCAGCCGGCCACCGCCTGCGTCGACCCGCCACTGCGGGACGTGGAGTTCGAGCGCGGCCATGTTCGCCGCCCACACCAGCGCGGCGAGTTCGTCGAGCAAGGCGTATTCGATTTCGCCTTCGCCGCGGCCGGAGCGGCTGCCGGTGCTGGGCAGCCGGACTGTCGGCAGCCAGCTCGGGGCGCCGTTGGGGACGTTCTTTTCGAAGAACTGCTGCCCGCCGACACCGTCGGGGAATCGGATGAATGTGACCGGACGGTCGGCCAGGTGCGGGAGGAGGACCTCGGCGATGCGGGAGTAGTAGTTGATGACCTCGCCTTTGGTGAACCCGTCCGGATACAGCGGCTTGTCCAGATTGGACAGTGTGAGTCGCCGTTTCCCTGCCTGTACCGTGACCTTCTTACCCAGCGGCGGTGTTGAGGCGGCGGGCGTGCTCGGTGTGGGCGCGGTTTCGGCGGCGACGCGTTCGCGGGCGCGTGGGGCGTGCACCTCGGTAGGGGCGCGGTCGTCGCGCAGGCCGCGCCAGGCGGTGTGGCGCAGCCGGCCGGCGCCGCGGGTGAACTGCCGGTAGACGACCTCGCCGACCAGTTCCGGCTTGACCCAGTGTGCGCGGGCGGTGTCCTCACGCGGTGGTGTGACTGCGAAGGGGTGCCGGCGCTGTTCGATCGCTTGGAGGCGGGTCAGCAGGCGGGCGCGTTCGGCTTCGGTGAAGCCGGTGCCGACGTCGCCGATGTAGACCAGGTCGCCGGTGTCGGGATCGTGGCCGCCGAGCAGCAGTCCGCCGAGGCTGCCGGAGAGCCGGTTCTGGCCAGGGCGCCAGCCGCAGATGACGACCTCGGTGGTTTGGATCAGGGCGTGCTTGCACCAGTAGTCCGGGCGCTTGCCCGGCACGTACGGGGCGCGCAGGAGCTTGGCGACGAGTCCTTCGTGGCCGGTGGCGGCGACGTGGTCGAGCAGGTCCTGTGGGGTGCGGCGGTCGGCGGCCAGTTCGGTGAACGGGAACTGCCGCACGACCGAGACCCGGAACGGGTCCGGCATTGTCAGTTCCGCCAGCAGGCCACGGCGCTCTTCGTAGGGCTGGTGCAGCAGCGTCTTGGTGCCGAGTTGGAGCAGGTCGAAGGCGAGGAACCGGACCGGGACGTCCTGGAACGGTTCGGCGCGGCGTGCGGAGCTGCGGTGGGTCTGGTAGCGGCCGCGGCGTTCCTGCAGCAGGCCGAAGTCGATCTGGCCAGCGTCGTTGTAGACGACGATCTCGCCGTCGAGCACCGCGGCCCGGCCGTTGAGGGCGGGGGTGAGGACGCCGGTGAGGTCGGCGAACTCGTGGGTGAAGTCGATGCCATTGCGGCTGGTGAGCACGGTGGTGCCATCCGAGGCGATCTGCATGCAGGCTCGGTAGCCGTCCAGCTTGTACTCATACGCCCATTCCGGGCCCTCCCGGAGCCGGCCGCCGTCGGCCTTGGCCAGCATCGGGGTGATCCAGTCCGGCACGCGGGAGGAGCCGCGCACAGCCATGGCAGCCTCCCTCGGCGGGACATCATTGTCTGATTTTGACGGTAACCCGGCTGGCCTAATCCTGCTGTGTTTGCGCTGGTCAACACCCTGATCGGTGACAGCCGGTACGAGGACGAGCGCTCAGCGCTGCGGGTGCGATCACTGCAGGGTGACCTTGGCCAGCTCGGCTTGACAGATAGTGCAGGGTCTCGCAGGATCCGAACAAGTGTTCGATGAGTTCGGGTTCGCTCGCGGCTTCCCCTCGTGGGCGTCTCCGGTGCGTGTTCGTGGTGCTGGAGGTGCGCGGTGGCGGTGCCGGAAGCGGTGGCCGGGCTTGCGGCGATTCCTGGTGTCCGCACGGCCGCGCAGCTCGGCGAGCCGACTATCGACGCCTCGGCCTCCGCTGGCTCCCTCCCGCTGGTGCCAGCGCTGGCCAAGCTGGTGCCGGGAGGGTTGCGGCGGGGCAGCACGATGTCCGTCGCAGGCTCGACGGCCCTGGTGCTGGCGTTGCTCGCCGAGGCGACCCGCGAAGGATCGTGGGCAACGATCACCGGGATGCCTGATGTGGGGGTGGCGGCCGCCGCCGAGCTGGGCGTCGAACTCGACCGGCTTGCGCTCGTGCCCGACCCAGGTGCCGAGGTCGCCGCGGTGCTCTCGGCGTTGATCGACGGGTTCGACTTGGTGGTGCTCGGCCCGTCCGTCGCGCGCGGCATGCAGCCGCAGCTGGCTCGTCGACTCGCCGGACGGGTCCGCAATCGAGGTGCTGTCCTGCTTGCTGCGGGCTTGTGGCCCAGTGCCGACCTCGAGCTGCGCGTGTCGAACCGTCGGTGGCGCGGTCTCACCGACGATGGCTTTGGTCACCTGGAGTTCCGCGAGGTCGTCGTGACCAGCCGTGGCCGCGGTGCTGCGGCTCGGCCGCGCACCGTCGCGCTGCAGCTCCCAGGCCCCGGCGGAGCTGTCGCCGCCGCCGAGGTATCTGCCGGCCGCGGGCTGACCGAGGTCGCTGGATGATCCGCAGGTCAAAGTTGCCGCGCTCGAACTGGCCGGGGCAGTCACGAGGTGACCGATGATCGACCACCACGTCGGCGGAGCCGTTCGATCGGGCGCGCGCGGCGAGTTCGGCGGGCTGATTCCGGTCCGGCCGGCGACCAGCAGGCTCATCGTCTGTCTACGTGGCCACCGGCTCGACCTGGACCTCTACGACAAGCTCAAGCCCTACAGCCATCGCTACCGGTTGCACGGCACGCTTTGCGAGGTCTGCCGCGCACAGGAAGGTTGTGATCCGGCGGCTCGGCACCTCGCCGAGTGGGCGCACCTCGACGTCACGGTTCAGCACGCGCCCGACGCGGACCCCGGGCGACGGGCTCGTTCTCGTCGCCCATCCACCGGCCGCGGGAACGCTGGCCGGTCGGATCGAACTCCGTCTTGACCGCACGGAGGTCGGCGTGGTGACCGCCAGTCCGTGTGCGAGCTGCCGGACCGCCACTCTGGACTACGTCCACGTAGCGGCTGAGTACCGGCGTCTCGGCTTCGGCCGCACGCTGGTGGCGGCCGCGGTGGCCCGTGCCCCGTCCTTCAGGTGGACGGCGCCGCTACCGGACGGTCCGGTGGCGCAGTCATTCCGTGCCCGGATCGCCATGCGGCGCAATGGTCCACCGTGCAGTCATCGCGGCGGGTGAAGTTCAGAGGTCGAGCCGGAAGCGAGCCCATGATCGGGCAGCCGCGGTGAGGGCCGGGCGGTGGGCCAGCGGCTGGTGGCGTTCGAGGTATCCCCAGATGCCCCAGATCGCGACCGCGAACGCCGTCTTGGTTTCGGCCGAGGTTCGCTGCCAGAGCGGCAGCTGTTCCGCCCAGGTCTCCGCGGCCGCGGGAGCGTGGCCGGCCTCGATGAGGCGGGTGACGAGGAAGGCCGGATCGACTGCCGGATTGGCGTTTCGCGACCAGGCCCAGTCGACGATCTGAACCTTTCCACCGTTACCGAGCAGGTTCAGGGCGTGCAGGTCGGTGTGGGCGAGCGTGCTTCCCGCGACGTGCTCGACCGCGGTGGTCTCCCAGTTCGTCAGCTCGTCGATGTGGTCGCGGGCCCATGTATCGAGATCGGCGGGAGCGTCCTTGGCGAGTCGTCGCCAGGCGGCCAGTCTCGCCCACTGCTCGGCCAGGGACGGTCCGTCGACGGACACCGTGCTCAGGCCCGCAGCCATCGCCGAGACGGCCTCCCGTACCAGGTCCAGGTCGGTGGACCCCGGGGAGAGGTCGACATGGTGGCCAGGAGAGTGCTCGAAGCCCAGCAAAAGCCAGCCGTCGGCCTCAGCGCGCCACAACAGCCGAGGAGCGACCTCGGGCGGGAGGAGGGGGTTGACCGCGGCTTCGTGACGGTGCATGCGGCCGCGCTTGCCATCCGCGTCGGCGATGCCCTTGCAGAAGAGGGTGCCGGCCTCGGTGTGCAGGGTGGCGGAGAAGTCGGAGTTGCGGCCTGCGTCGGGTAGTACGACGTCGTGTACGCGGCCGGTTTCGCGCTCGATCGCGGTTCGCACCGCGACGGGCAAGGCTTCCCAGGTGCTGCGCGGCATCCTGTCCGTCCTCCTAGGCCGCGACCGGCGGCGGGTCTTCGTGGCAGCCATTGTGACAGCCGGTGCAGCTGCCGAGTGCGGTACGTGGCCACAGTGCGTCGTCGAGGCAGAAGCCGAGCCGCTGCATCGCCGTGGTCGTCCGGGCGAAGACGGACGCGGGTGACGCCTCGTCGTTCCGGCCGTCGGTGGGCACGTGGTGGAGGAACCTGCCGGCGACGCGATCGCAGAAGGCGGCGTACTCGTGGGTGTCGAGGATGAAGGTGTGCCAGCCGATGTCGACGAGCTCGCTCGGGGCGAGCGGAGCGCCGACGTTGGAGCCGCACGCGGCGAGGAACGCCAACGCCTGGTCCAGGATGCGTTCGGCGAGGTCGCGCTCGAACCGTTCCGTCGTAACGATGCGGCTGGTCAGACGGCGGAAGAGGTCTTCGGAGACGAGGGACCGTCCCGTTCGGTGCATGCTGATGCTGATCGACATCGAGTTCTCCTCGGGTTCGGAGCGCTGGATGAACTCAGCTTCGGCGGCTCCGCTCCCAAGAGGGAGGCCAAGCTCAGGGGCGTCGCGGGGAGACACGGGGCAGATCGGGGCAGATCAGCTTCACGCGGTGACTCAACGCGCAGGCGTAGCTACACTCGGCGTGACCGGGGAGGGTACGTGCCAGAGCCGAATCGCCTTCTGCGGGCAGCGCGCGAACGGCTGCCCTCGTCGAGCGTGCCTGGTGAACGCGCGTCTCGGGCCGATGTCGCAGATGGGGTCGCCCGCTGGTTGTGGGAGACGACCCGTACCCGCTATCCCTTCGACGCGCACTACGTGGCGAAACTTGAGCGTGGCGTGGTCCGGTGGCCGAGCGCGGCGTATCGAGCCGCTCTCCGGCACGTCCTGAGCGCGTCGGACGACGCCGCGCTCGGATTCACCCCGCCGTCGAGTTCCGCCGGGCCGGCCGTACCGTCGTCGTTCAGCGCATGGCAGTCCGACGCCGTCATCGACAGGGCGGTCACCGCGACCGAACAGGACCTCATGCCGACCTCTCGCCGGAGCCTGCTCGCGACTGCTGCTGTCCTGGCTGGCTCGGCCCTGGCCGCGGAGCTGACTCCGTTCCTCTGGCCGGCCGCCGCCGCTGCGCCGCGGCGGACGTCGACCGCGTTTACCGAGGCCGAGCTGACCTCGGCAGAAGAGTTCGTCCAGTTCGTTCGTCGCTGGCGTTCGGCCAGCGGCTCCGTTGCACGCTCGACCGCCGTGGCACAGCTCGACTCCCACCTTCGCCGGCTGAAGGAGGCTCCGTCCGGTACCGCGGAGACGCGTCGCGCCTTCCGTGTCGGCGCCGAGCTCGCCGACATCGTCGCAACGATGGCCTGGGACGAAGCTGCGCACGGCGCGGCGCAGCGCTACTTCAAGCTGGCGGCTCAGCTGGCCCACGTCGCCGGCGACGACGCCCTTGCTGCGGTCGCCCTCGCCTCACTGGCCCGACAATGCTTCGACCTTGACCGGCCGGCCGACGGGCTGGAGGTCGTGCAACTGGCGCAGTACGCCACGCGCCGGACAGCCAGCCCACGGCTCCGAGCTGTCCTGGCCACCCGCGAGGCATGGGCGCACGCCCAACTCGGTGACGCGCCCGCGTTCCGGCGGACCGTCCGGCTCGCCGAGGACTACTTCAGCGAAGGGCTTCGGGACGGCGACGCAGCAACCCCCTCCGTCAGGAGCTTGGACGAAGCCGAGCTGATGGGCGTCATCGGCGCCCGCTACCGCGACCTGTCGCGACACGACGTCCGGCATGCGGACGAAGCCCAAGATTACATCGGCCACGCGATCGCCCTGCGCGATCCCGATCGGATCCGCAACCGCGTCTTCGACCTCATCGGGCTCGCCCGCAGCCACCTGATCACCCGCGAGCCGGAACGCGCCGCCGAGCTGATCGGCATGGCCCTGCCTGATGCTGTGCCGTGGACGTCCGGGCGAGTCGGCGTCAAGCTTCGGGACTTCCATCGGGAAGCAGGGGCGTTCGCTACGGTTCCTGCCGTGCGCGACGTCCGCGAGGTCGTCGAAGCGAAGCTTGCCGTCTAGGAAGAGGACACTCCGTGGTGCGCATTGGAATCACCGGTCACTCCAACCTGACCGAGGCCACCGCCGAGCTCGTGGCCGGCGAGCTCCGCGAGCTCTTGAAGGAACAGCGCGACGATCTCGTGGGTGTCACCTGCTTGGCCCGGGGCGCCGACCAGGTCTTCGCGCGAGTCGTTCTGGAGCTGGGTGGGACGCTTGAAGTCGTGCTGCCGGCGGCGGACTACCGGGAGCGCAAGGTCAAGCCGGACAACGCGGCCGAGTTCGACAACCTCATCGCGAACGCGAGCGTTCACACGATGCCGTTCACCGAGTCGAACCGCGACGCCTACATGGCCGCCAGCGAGCACGTTCTGTCCATCGTGGACAAGATGGTCGCGGTGTGGGATGGCGGTCCGTCCGGCGGCCACGGCGGAACCGCGGATGTCGTGGATGCCGCGAGGGAGCGGGGGCTGGGCGTCACGGTCGTCTGGCCAGAGCATGCTGCCCGACTCTGAAAGTCCCTCAGCGACGGCCGATCCGATCGCGCCGTGACGGAATTCCCTTCCGTTGCCGGAGGACATCATCACATGGCTCGCACTGCTGGTGGACGCGGTTGTTTCGACCCTCACCAGAAAGCTTGAACTCCGCCTCGCCGGATTCGCCGCAGAGCATGGTGACAGCTTCTCCCGGCTGGGGAACCCGCAGTGAGGTCCATTCGATGCCACTTGCCGTTGAGGACCGGCTGGATCGTCTGCGGGTCGATGTAGATGACGGCGGCGACCATCACGACGCTCGAGCTTGGAGAGAATCGAGCCAGGCCTCGATCGTGACCGGCTTGGCGAAGGCGCGTCCCAGCAGTGCCCTCGTGGTGTCGTGGTACTTGTTCAGCACGTCCTTGTCCGTGCCGTACGTTGTGCAGTGGCTGTGCTTGAGCGCGACGGCGATCGGCCTGGGGCCGTCCTCGAAGAGCGTGAAGGCTGCCGCGGAATCGGGTCCGGACTTGACGATGTGAATTGTGACGTCGAGGCGGCGCCCTGCTTCGCGGAGCTGCCTGATCTGTTCGGCGCCGTCGGGTTCGTCGCGTGCCATGCGTAAGGCCTCGTCGCCGATCAGGAAGACGTACCGGCGTCCGCCTTGCTCCATCGTCTGCCGACGACACTGGCGCTGAAACAGCTCCTGGTCGTGGCGTTCGGACTGCTCCGCGGTCTCGTCCCGAGCTGCGGTGGGCGGCGGTGGTGGCAGCAGGAGGTCCGGGATGCAGAATGGCGCCCACTCCACGATCCGGCTCGAAAGCTGCTCGTAAGTCCACAAAAGATCGATCAGTGGCGACGCGGTGTGGTCGACGAAGTTCGGGACGTCGAGCTGCTTGGCGATCTTCATGACCTGCTCGAATTCGGCGCGGCTGACTCGGAGGCACCCGAGGATCTGGGCGACCAGCGTGTCCTCGGGGACGTTGGTCCCCAGTTCCACGTTCGACAGCTTCTGCGCGCTGATTCCCAGCAGGCGAGCCAACTCGCGGAGCCCCATCTTCCGGCGCTCGCGCGCATCGCGCAGTCCGACGCTCACGGCGAGTACGGCAGGTTTGCGAGTTGCGTTCATCGTTCGGTCCTTGCTTTTACGTTGGTCAGCTGAAGAAGCTTCAGGAAGGTGACGAAGCCCGTGAAGTACGCGGCTGAGCAACACGTACAGAGCCAGGTCTTCCTCGTTCGGCCATTCGGGACCGCACGCTGGCCCGTCTTCTGATTTCGGTTTCGAGGTCATGGTTTTCAGTTGCCGCCGGTCTTGGGTGGCACCCCTGGTGACCGGGGCTCACATCGGAGGGGGAAGCGAGGTGGTCGACCAGCCACCGGGGTGCCGAAATCGACCTTCGCGGGTCGTCCAGCTGAATCACCAGGGCGTACATCCGGGGCGAATCTGTAGGAGATCTTGCGTTCAAGCTTCTGACCTGCGGTAATCTGATGACCTCAGGCGGTGATCTAGGGAGTGAATCATGGGAACGCGGCGCCACGGGCTCATCCGGGCTCGTAAGGCAGCTGGCTACACCCAGGAGACGCTGGCCATCGAACTGGGCCTCGACACGACTACCGTCGGGCAGTGGGAACGCGGCAAATCGGAGCCGCTGCCGTACAAGCGGCCGAAACTCGCAAGGGCGCTCGGCGTCACGTCGCGCGGCCTCGAAGAGCTGCTGGCCGAAGGCGCCGCCGTGGTGTCGCGTCCGAGCGCTGACTACGAAACCTGGGCCGACGACCTGGACCGAGTCGCCGTCTGCCTTGGCCGCCAGGAGTTCGACCTGGCGAAGCTCCTGCTGGATCGCTGGACCGGCCGGCTGGTCCCCAGCGGCGATGACCGCGGGCTCTACCTCTACGGCCGGTCGCTACGGCTCCTCGGTGATCTGCGCCAGGACCAAGGCGTCCTCACCGGACCGATGTCCGCTCGGCAGAGCTACGGCCGCGCCATGGCGGTCTTCCGCGAGCTCGGTGCCGACCGGCGGGTCGCGCAGCTCGAACTCCAGCTGGCTGTTCTCGACGAGATGGGCGGCAACCACGAGCCTGCTGCCGAGCAGTACCGGCAGCTGGCCACGGACACCCGCCTCGACGCCCGCGACCGCACCCGCGCCCAGCTCTGGGTCGGGACCGCGCTCAGCAAGGCGGGCCGAAACGCGGACGCCATCACCTTCATCAAGCCCGCCATCCGGCAGTTCGAGGCTCTCGAAGAGCCGCAGGACTGGTCGGTAGCGTTCCAGAAGCTGGCCCTGGCGCACCGTGGTGATGGCGACCTAAGCCAGGCCGGCGTCGCCTTCCAGGTGGCGCTCGACCACCGGCCCGGCGACGCACCCATGCAGCGCGTTCGCCTCGACACCGCGCATGGCCACCTCCTGCTGTCCGACCCCGCCACGGCCGATAGCGGGCTCAAGCTGCTGGAGGGCGCCGCCGCGACCTCGACGCAGTACGGGATGATGCATCAGCTACAGGCCATCTCGGGCATTCGCCGCGCGTACGAACGCCAGGCGTAAGGTCACGCGCGACCTGTCATTGGACGCGAGCTCCTTTACGGGGCCTGGTCGTACTCGAAGCCCGCATTCACTGTCAGCTGCTAGGCTTCCACATCGCATTGTGCCGCGGCACGAATGAAGCAAGCGCCTGAGGTTGACGATTTCCCGTGCATCACCTGACGACCGTTAAGCTTTAAGCTTGCGAGGAGAATGCCGCGCTATGTGGACTAAACGGAAGGGGTCGGGAAGCTCGGGGCATGACCCCTTCCGTTGAGTTTAGTCTAGGTCAGTTTCCGTGCGCTCATTGAACGCCCTTTTGGGCTCGAAGGAAGCGCGTCCAGATCTGGGTCTCTGTTTCCTTATTCTTTACTCTGTATGATCTGTATGATCCAGCTTCGCTTTTCTCGCTGTGTCGAATTACTTCTTCGAAGAACCAGTCAGAGCTTATTACGGCCAAGGGTGTCGACCTCTTGCTCGAGAAGACCTCCTTTATAGTTGCACCATTTAGTATGCGAAACATGTGGATAATTGAGTTGCCGGTATATCCGTGGCTGTCAATAGTTACCTCCCCGGCGTGAATTGCCATCCGAAGACGCATCTTCTCCTGGCGTGGATGCGTGCTGTTGTGCTTGATTAACTCGCTAAGAAGAGCGCGGGGGAGCTTCTCTGTGAATAGCGGCTTAGGAATGTCGGCTGGCGCGAGAACGAGGACGCCGTCACCGAGGTCCGCGCGTGTGCAGTCCGCCCACGTAACTCCCGACGATTCGAAGGCTCTTTCGGTGGCCTGGTACAAGCCATCTCTGATGCGTGCCCGATTGGTGTTGTTTCGATGAGTTTGTCCGAACCCTTCGACATCAATTCCGACGATCGTGAAATGGGCGGTGCGGAGTGGGGTATCGGGTGCGCTGTCGACGTCCGGTGAGTTTAGTGGTGATCGCGTCACTGACGCGTGATATTCGGCAAACTTCTCCTTGCTGGCAAGTTCGGGCGGCTTCCGGTCGGCGCTCACGACGTCGCGTGGGTGAATAATCTGAGACGCTGCAATGGAGGGGTGGCGATGCAATGTCGACTTTTCGAGGATCCTGTCAAAATGTTGCAAGTAATCGCTCGCCGGTAGTCCGGTGCCTGCCAGCCAGGCTGCGGCCCTATCAATTGCTGCCGGAAGGTTGCCGAGTTTCTCTGCGATCTGATTGGCGTCGCTATCGTCGAGATCGGGTGTCGCCCTATGGAGCAACGATTTGCTCTCGCTACGGGTAAAAACGTTCACCTCAAGTGGGCGTGCCATGGCCGCCCAGTTCGGAGAGCGGGACGTCACAAGGATCTCGCCGGGACCGTGTATTGGGAAGAATGAGCAGACGAGCTCAGGCTCTTCTGCGGAGTCGAAGATCAGTAGCCAGCGCCGGAAAGGCCTCCCAAGACGAAGGGCTTCCAGTACGGCTGGCACCGCGGTGGTCGGCTCGCCGACTCCAGTCAACTGAAGGTGCTGGCCGAGCTCAGTCAGGGAAGCGCGGATTACTGTCGCTTCGGTCGCCTGAATCCACCAGACTACGTCGTAGTCCGTTAGATGGCGGTAGATGTACTCGACCGCCATCTGGGTCTTGCCGATGCCGCCCATGCCATGCAGTGCGGCGGGGAGGATCGCGGTTGTTCCGGCTCCAAGGCGCTGGGCAAGCTGCTCCAGTAGCTCCTCGCGGCCGGTGAAGTTAGGGTTGCGCGGCGGGATCGAACCCCAGACTGATGGCACGCCGTCGCCGATGGGCCGCTCCTGCCGCGTGGCGGCGAGCTGGTCCCGGCGGATCGCGCGTTCAGACGATGGGGGCATCGTTTCACTCACCGGCTCATTGTCGCTGCTCCGACGGCGCGCGAGAGTCTGAGGGTCGAAGTGCTCGCTTAGTTTGTCGTTGGGGGTGGCGGCGACTAGGATCGACTTGGTCACTTTGTGTGACCTGCGGTAACGGATATGATGGTTCGCTCGAAGGTGCCGGGTAGCACCTGCTCGAGGCCCGACATCGAGTTGTGGGGGACATTGAACTCGGTCTTGTTGAGTTTGAATGAGTGATATTGCTCAGGTCATTGACCGATCCGGCCCGCGGATTTGCCGGGCCCTGCCAAAGGCGGGCTCATCGGGGAGACTTGACGCAGAGGCCGCATCTTCATTTGCAGACCACGTGACATTCGACGGTGGTCTTGAGGACTTGCGGTTGTCGCCCTGGAGGGAGTACGAACGCGCCGTGATGCGGCAACTTACCGATGTGGAATGGCAGGACGCCGAGCTCGTGTGGGACTTCCACCAGGTCCACCACGAGATTTCTGCGTGCGACGTCGCCATCGCGCTGGGATGCAACGACATCGGCGTCGCCGAGTACGCGGCCGAGTTGTACCACCGCGGCATGTTCCAGACCGTCGTCTTTACCGGTGCGACCAGCCGGGACACCGTCGCCATCTTCCCGCGCGGCGAAGCCGTCCACTTCCGCGAGCGCGCCTTGGAGCTGGGCGTGCCGGACATCGCCATCCTGGTCGAGCCCGAGGCCGCGAACACCGGCGCCAACATCACGCTCTCCCGCGACCGGCTCATCGGGGCCGGGCTGACACCGGACTCCGTGCTCCTCATCTCGATGCCGTACATGGAGCGGCGGGCGTTCGCGACCTGCCGGCGCCTGTGGCCTGAAGTCGCGGTGACGTGCACGTCGGCGCCGCTGACGCTGGAGGAGTACGTCAAGACGATCGGCGACGCCGCCGAGGTCGTCGACATGATGATCGGCGATCTGCAGCGGGTGATGGTCTACCCCGAACGCGGCTTCGCCATCGAGCAGCCGGTGCCGCCCGCCGTGGCCGCCGCGTTCGATCGCCTGGTCGCGGCGGGGTTCAGCAGCCGCCTGCTCTGATCGGCGGAAGTCGATCAAGTCGGTAGCGGACCGTCACGGCCGTGCTGCGATTGGGTGATCTGTCGCTACTTGTGTCCACATGGACACGGAGCGGGCATACCGTGGTTCTTCCAGGTAGGGGGGCCTGCCGGGCGAGTTTCGACGGCGGTGGGGAGGGCCGATGACCGAAACCGGATCCCGCGGTTTTGCGGTGGCGCTGCGAGGTCGTGAGTTCCGCGCGCTGTGGCTCGCCGAAGCCTTATCGGTCTTCGGCGATCAGGTCGCGCGGGTCGCGCTCGCGCTGCTGGTCTACGCCCGCACGGACTCCGCGGCGCTGACGGCGCTCACCTACGCCCTGACCTTCGTGCCGGCGATCCTGGGCGGCTTCCTGCTCTCCGGTCTGGCGGACCGCTATCCGCGCCGGACGGTGATCGTCGTGACCGACGTCGTGCGCGCCGTGCTGGGGGCGGCGATGGCCGTGCCGGGGATGCCGCTCTGGATCCTCTGGGCGTTGATCGGCTGCCTGACCATGGCTGCGGCGCCGTTCAAGGCCGCTCAGCTCGCGCTCCTGCCGGACGCGCTTCCGAACGGGCTGTACCAGGCCGGTCTCGGCCTCCGGCAGATCAGCACACAAACGGCCCAGGTGGCCGGCTTCGGGCTCGGCGGCCTGCTCGTGACGAGCTTGAGCACCAGCGGCGCGCTGCTGGTGAACGCCGCGACGTTCCTGGTCAGCGCCATTGTGGTCGCCGCGGTGGTCCGAGCTCGTCCCGTCAGCCGAGTCGAGACCAAGTCGACGCCGCAGTCAGCCGCAGCGGCCAGCGACTCGCGGATGATCGCCATCTACATGCTGGCCGCGATGGTCGGATTTCTTGTCGTACCTGAAGGCCTGGCGGCGCCGTACGCGAACGCGGTGGGCCTGACGTCGATCGGGGTCGGCGTCCTGATGGCGGCCGATCCCGTCGGCAGCGTGCTCGGCGGCTGGCTGGCCAGCCGGCTCCGACCCGATACCGCGCTCACGGCGAAGCTGGTCGTCGTGCCGGCAGCGGCCTCTGGCCTGCCCCTGATCGCTTGCCTCGCGCTACCAGGCGCTTGGTGGGCCGCAGGCCTCTGGGCCGTCTCGGGTGCGCTGTCCACCATCTACTTGATCCGGCTGCAAGCGGTCGTCGTCGAGCTGGTGCCGGACGCGCGCCGCGGCACCACGATGGGACGGCTGAGCACCTGCCTCTACACCTCGCAAGGCATCGCGATCCTCGGCGCCGGCGTGGTCGCTGAGCGGCTCGATCCCGTCTTCGTCGTCGCCGGGTCGGGCGCGGTGGCGTCACTCTCCGCGGTCGCGGCCGGGTTCGTCTGGTGGGCGGCTCGACCTCGGCAGGCGAGAACTGTCGAGGACGAGCCCGCACCGGTGGATTCAGCGCGCTCAGAAGTCCTTGTTACGCATAGTGACCCCCTCCCGGAGCGTCCGGCGGCGGGAGGTGCCGAGGTGCGGCAGCCGGAGCTCGAGGACCTCGGGTCCTCCCCTGGGAACGGAAGCGAGATCAGTATGCCGAACGAGGGGGTCGCTGAGCGCTCCGGTTGGTCACGATGGGCTATCTGGTTGCTACCGCGGCCCGCGGCGGTGTTTCTGCTGGTTATCGACGCTATCGCGGTAGCGGCCATCGTCTTCGACGTGAGGGCCCCGATGGCATGGCGAGATGTCGTGTCCTGCGGGTTGATCGTCGGGCTCGGCATCCTGGCCGCGGAGATGACTCGACGGGTCGAGCGGCGGCGACGGCGGTTTTCGGACACCCCGCACGTCAACTTCTCGTCTGTGTGGACCCTGGCCGCCGCGCTGACCCTCCCGACCGCCTTGGCGGCCCTCGTCGCCGTGCTGCTGTACCTGCACCTGTGGCTGCGCAGCTGGCGAGGCGTCGCCGGGATCCACGCGCACCGCGTCATCTTCAGCACGGCGAACGTGATCCTGTCCTGCCAGATCGCCGGGTGGGCTGCGCGGCAGCTGCACGTCGTGCCGCCCGGCCAGGAAGCCGGCGTCTGGACCGCGGTCGGCTTGGCCTCGGTCATCGCGATCTACTTCGCCGCGAACTCGACGATCGTCGGCGTGGCGATCGCCCTCGCCAGGCGGAGCCTTTCGTTCAAGCGGATGCTCGGCGCGCTCAACGAGAACATCCTCGAGCTGGCGACGTTGTGCATGGGCGCGCTCACCGCGGTCCTCCTGACCTTGCGCCCGTGGCTCGTGATCGTCTTGTTCCTGCCGCTCTATGCGCTGCACCGGAGCGTCTTGATCCGCCAGTTCGAGCACGCTTCGACCACCGATTCGAAGACCGGGCTTCTCAACGCCGCGAGCTGGCACGCGATCGCGGCGAAGGAGATCGACCGCGCTCGCCAGCACGGCTTCAGCGTCGGTGTCCTGATGATCGACATCGACCACTTCCGCGACGTGAACAACGTTCACGGACACTTGACCGGCGACAGGGCGCTCGTCCTCGTCGGCAACGCCATCCGGAGCGAAGTCCGGAGCGACGACCTCTGCGGGCGGTTCGGTGGCGAGGAGTTCGTCGTACTGCTGCCGGGCAGCTCGCCGGACGCGATTCACGCCATCGCGGATCGCATCCGGGAGCACGTCGAACGCACCGTCATCGAGCCGGATTCCGGACCAGGCTTCCACGTCAGCGTGTCGATCGGCGCAGCTGCGTTCCCAGCGGCGGGCAGTTCGCTGGAAGAGGTCCTGATTTCCGCTGACAACGCGCTGTTCGCGGCCAAGTACGCCGGGCGCAATCAGGTCCGAGTCGTCAAGTCGACCGCCTAGCGATGACCGCGGCTGTCGGCTCGTGTCTGGTCGCGACGCTGCTGCGACCACGTGGCCAAAGGACGCAACGCGCGCAGAAGCGCACGGCCGTCGGGTGACAGCTTGTACCAGACATTGGAGAAGGCGCTGCCTTCCGCGCGTCGTTCGACGAGCCCGTCCTGCTCCAGTCGCCGGAGCGTGTCGGTCAGCGTGCGAGCCGTCAGCGGCTTCGTGTGCGCCGTCCAGCCGGAGCGCTCCTCGGCTTCGTTGACCTCGTTCCGCAGCTTGGTGAACTCCAGTTCGCCGAGAGCGAGGGTCGCGAGGACGGCGACGGTCCAGTCGCCCCGCAGCAGGGCAAGCACCTCGTACACGCTCTGCCGGTACGGCACGTCCCAGTCATCCACACCAGCAGACCTATCACGAAGTGCCGCCCGGCTTGCCCCAGTCGAGCCCTTGACGTCCCGTCGGCCGGACACCTTCGTCCGAACGAGTGAAGATCCGTCGACTGAGTCCAGACTCACCCGTCGACTTACCTTGCACTCAGCCGAGGTCAGGCCGCTAAACCGGAAGTCACCCGGGCTCCGGCGCCTGGGAACGGAAGAGGAATCGAAGGGGACGGTGGCCGGCCGTGTCTGGCGAGAAGGCCGGCCGGTCACCGACACCTACAGGGGGAGGGAAGCTGCGATGACGACTTGCTCGCTTGAGCCGATCAGTCGGCTACCCGTTCGCGAGGAGCATGGCGGCCAGCGTGCCGGCGATCAGGAACGGCCCCATCGGGATCGCGGTCCGACGCCGACCGAGACGCATGATCGTCACCGCGATCGCGGCAGCCAGCCAGGGCAGCAGACTGCCGAGAACGAGCGTTTGCCATCCGAACCACGCAAGCGCCGCGCCGAGAGGTACGGCCAGCTTCACGTCCCCGCCGCCGAGGTGGCCGGGCGCCATGAAGTACACGGCGAGGAAGAACGCGGCGGTCACGGCCGCACCGGCGAGTGCGCGAGCCAGCGAACCCGCCTCCCGGGTGAAGACGACGGTCGTGACGACCGCGGCGCCGACCGAACCGGCGAGTCCGAGAACAAGCAGGTTCGGCAGGCGACGGTGTCGCGCGTCGGCGAAGGCGAGTGGCACGCCGAACGCCGCCACGCTCGCGGAAATCGCGAACGGCGCCACGTCGTGAACGCGCCAGGCGAGCGCGCCGACGAGTGCGGCCGCGATCACCAGCTGCGCCGCTACCTGCCGGCGGGGAGAACGGACCACGAGCGCACCACCCATCACGACCGCGACGGCGGCCGTGATGCCGGTCAGGATGAACAGGGGTAGCGGAATGATGTCGACTCCGTCAGGTGCGGTTCGTCCATCATGGACGAAGGTGTCAACCCACGCGATCTTGCTGAGCTTCGCCGCGCTCACGCTCAGCGCGTGCTCCAGCGGTGGTTCTTCAGCACCGTCAGCCTCTGCGTCGAACCCGCTGGCGACCAGCTCGACCTTGGTTCCACAGCCGACTCCAGCGCCCCAGCTGGCGACCGATGCCTACGTTGGCATGTGGCGGGCGATGGCAAAGGCCGGCGAGACGGCGGACTGGCAATCACCCGAAGTGGCGAAGTACGCGACCGGTGACGCGCTCGGCGTGATCAACCGCAGTCTCTACACCGACCACCTCAACGGCGTGGTGTCGAAGGGAGCACCGGTGTCGAGCCCGAAGGTCACCGAACAGAAGCCGCCGGGCACGCCGACGACGATCATGATCTCCGACTGCGGAGACAGCACGAACTGGCTGAAGTACAAGAAGGACGGTTCACCTTTCAACGACTCACCGGGCGGGCATCGCGCGATCACCGCGGAGGTCAAGAAGCAGGCGGACGGCTCGTGGAAGGTCACCAGGTTCGCAGTGGAGGGGGTGGGGACATGCTGAACCGTGCGGCGCCCGCGGCCGTGCTGGCGGCGGCCATCGTCGTGATCGGGGCCGCGCCCGCGCTCGCGGACGGCTACGGCTACACCGACTGCAGCCAGTACCCGAACCCCGGCTGCGAACTCGGCGCGGGCAAGGGCGGGCAGCAGGGCGGCGACCACGGCAACCAGCCGAACAAGCCCGGAGGTCCTGGGCACCACAACTCCGGCGGTGGACCTTCGGATCCCGGCGGCGACACGATCATCGGCGGCGGCAACCTGGCCCAATGCGGCTACGAGCGCAGCGGATATCAGGGACCGCCACCTGGAAGTGCTCAGCCGGCAGCGTTCCATGTCCCGTCGAGGACTGGACCGGCCACGGCGGCGCCCGCCGCCTATCGGCGACTGGCGGGCGCGCAGCCACCGTCCGGTGCCTGGTACGTCTACAAGTGCACCGGGGTCGGCTTCCGGGACACGCTGTACCGGCCACCTGTCTGGATCGCGGACGGTGAACCAGGTCCGGCGCCGCTGCCATCGCCCGCTGAGCTCGCCGCGCAGGCGCGGAGCCAGCTGCGTCTGCCCGCGCCGAAGATCAAGGCAAATCCGGCCGGCGACCAGCTGGTCACCCTGCCGACCTGGCTGTGGCTGGACCGGAGCAGCTGGGGCGACGTCTCGGCCACCGCGTCGGTGCCGGGGGTCTCGGTGACCGCGGTCGCCAAACCGACCTCGGTGACCTGGTCGATGGGCGAAGGTGGCTCGGTGACCTGCACCGGCCCCGGTTCGCCGTTCCCTGTAGGCGGTGACCCGAAAAGCGCGTCGCCGGACTGCGGCTACACGTACAAGACGTCCTCGGCCGGCCAGCGCTCGGACGCGTTCCCGGTGACCGCCACGGTGAACTGGACCGTGACGTGGTCGGGCGCCGGCACGGGCGGCACGTTCCCGAACATGACGACCTCCGCCTCGGCGGCGTTCCGTGTAGCGGAGAGCCAGGGAATCGCGACCGGCTGAGGTCCGGCACGCACAACACAACCCTCGTTTGAGAAAAGGCACGTCGAACACCCGAGTCGACGCGTCGCGATGGCGTCATGCCTTGAGGAGGTCGGTGGTGACCACTACCGCAAGCTCAACCAGCCCGGACGCGAAACCCGCGTCGCTGAAGTCGTGGGCGAGCCGCGATGGCAAGACGCCCGCACGCCTGAGTGGCGGGGGTCGGCGCCGCAGCGTGCCCCACCTGCTGGTCGGTGTCCTGCTGGTCGCCGTGTGCGCGGCTGGAGGCGTGTTCGCCGGGATGCAGCTCGGCGACCGCGAAAGCGTCGTCGCGTTGGCCCGTGCCGTTGCCGTGGGCCAGCTTCTCGAGGTTCAGGATCTCAAGCAGGTCAGCATAGCGGCGGATTCCGGGATGGATGTTCTGCCTGCGTCGGCAGTGTCCACTGTGGTCGGTCAGCCGCTGGCTTTCAGCCTGCCCGCCGGCTCGCTGGTGACCCGCTCGGTCCTCGGCGCTCCTCAAATCCCTGCGCCCGGCAAGGGCGTCGCGGCCGTGGGGCTCAAGCCGGGACAGTTTCCGCCCGACCTGTCGCCCGGAACCGCCGTGGCGGTCCTCGCTACGCCGGGGCAAAGCCCAGCTGTTGGAACGCCGATGGGTCAAACGTCGTCGTGGACCGCGGTGGTGGCCGGTGTTGCTGCCCGGGAGACCGAGCAGGTCACCGTGGTCTCCTTGCAGCTGGCCGAATCGGACGCTCGCGCGTTGGCTTCGGCCCCTGCGGGCCAGCTCAGCCTCGTGGCGATTGCCGGGGGAGGACGCTGATGCTGATCGCCGTCTGCTCACTCAAGGGCTCGCCCGGTGCGACCACCCTGGCGACCGCGCTCGGCGCCTGCTGGCCGGCCCAGCAGAGTCCGGTCGTCGTCGAAGCCGACCCGGCCGGCGGCGACCTGATGGCCCGCTTCCGGCTGCCCGACACACCGGGCCTGGTCAGCTTGGCCGCAGCTGCCCGGGGCCGTGGAGCTGCCGACCCGAGCCTGCTTGTCCAGCACTCCCAGCCTCTGCCGGGCGGCTTGCGGGTCGTGCCCGGCCCGGTCGGCGCTGAACAGGCTCGTGCAGCGCTCGCCGTGTTGGCCTCCGGCGTCTCGTCGCCGCTGCGTCGCGTGGCCGATCAGCCGGACACCGTGGTCATCGCCGACTGCGGCCGGGTCGATCCCGGTTCACCCGCGCTGCCGATCATCCGCAGCGCGGACGCGATGCTGCTGCTCGCGCGCCCGCACGACGACGAGCTCGCCCACGTCGCGCTCAAGCTGCAGGCCGCCCAGCAGTGGTCACGCCGACCGTGCCTCGTCCTGGTGGGCGACGGTTACCCGACCGCGGAGGTCTCGCAGACGCTGCAGATCCCGGTGATGGGCCGGGTGCCTGCCGACACCAAGGGCGCGGCGATGCTCAGCGGCCAGGGCACGAGCCGGCGCGGGGCGGGCAAGTACATGCTCGGCCGGGCCGCGGCAGCGATCGCGCTCAACCTCCACGCGCACGGGCGCCAGCCGACCACCACCGACGGAAGCCGGCCACCGCACCTGCGGCTGGCGGTTGTCGGCGAGTCGGTCCCAGGCGTACCCCCGCAGCGGGTCGGCCCGCACATCCGGAACGGGGCGACGCCATGACGCGCCCCGAGCTGGCCGCGCCGGTCAACGGCCGCCCGCACGTGCCTGGACCGGCAGACCTTCCGCACCGGTCCGCCGGTGAGACCGCGGCGGTGGAGCGCCTGCGGCAGCACCTGCGCGACGAGCTGTCCAGCCAGCTCAGCCACCGCGTCCGCGCCGACGAGTCCGCCGGCCGGCCGCCGATGGACGCACCGGCACGCCGTCGCCTGGCCGAGGCCATCTTGACCGACGCGGCCGAAGCGCACGCACAGGCCGAGCTGCGCAACTCCGCGGCCGGCGGGATGCTCGTGGCGCCCGACGTCGAGCAGCGCGTGATCCGGCAGGTCCTTGACGAGGTCTTCGGCCTGGCCGGTCTGGAACCGCTGCTCGCCGACACCGACATCGAGAACATCAACATCAACGGCGACCGCGTCTTCGTCAAGCGTGCCGACGGCGGCCGCAAGCGTTTGCCCCCGGTGGTCGGTTCCGACACCGAGCTGATCGAGCTCATCCGGGACCTGGCGACCCGTTCCGGTGTGGAGGAGCGAAGGTTCGACCGCGGCAGCCCGATCGTGAACTTCCAGCTGCCCGGCGGCGAGCGCGTCTCGGCGGTCATGGCGGTGACCGCGCGGCCGTCGGTGTCGATCCGCCGGCACCGGTTCGCCAAGGTCACCCTGGCTGACCTGCGCAAGAACGGGACGATCGACCTCGCCCTGGAGAGCTTCCTGAAAGCCCTCGTGAAGGCGAAGCGCAACATTCTCGTCACCGGCGGCACGGCGATCGGCAAGACGACCATGCTGCGCGGCCTGGCCTCGGCGATCCCGCCGTGGGAGCGCCTGGTGACGATCGAGGACGTCTTCGAGCTCGGCCTCGGCGAGGACGCCGAGGTCCACCCGGATGTGGTGGCCCTGCAGGCCCGCGAGGCCAATATCGAGGGTCAAGGAGAGATCTCGCTGTCGGACCTGGTGTGGCAGTCCCTACGGATGAGCCCGGACCGCGTCATCGTCGGCGAAGTCCGCGGGCCCGAAGTCATCCCGCTAACCAATGCGATGTCCATGGGCAACGACGGCAGCATGGGCACCTTGCACAGCAGCTCCAGCCAGGGCGCGTTCACTAAGCTCGCCGCCTACGCGGTGCAGGGCCCGGAGCGGTTGCCGATGGAGGCGACCAACCTCCTGGTCGCCGCCGCGCTGCACTTCGTGGTGCACCTGGAGAAGCCCCGAGACGACCCCAGCAAGCGCGTCGTCTCCTCGATCCGCGAAGTCGTCGGTGCCGACGGCGCCCAGATCATCAGCAACGAGGTGTGGCGGCCCGGCACGGATCTGCGCGCGGTGCCAGGCGCGCCGCTCCGCACCGACACCGTCGACTTGCTCGTCGAAGCGGGCTACGACCCGGACCTGTTCGAGCGGCGCGAAGGTTGGTGGACGCCATGAGCGTCGTCTTGCTTGGCGTGCTCGGAGCCGGTGTCGCCGTCGGGGCCCTGCTGGTCGTCGCCGGTCTGCGCGGTCGACCCGCGCGTGTGGTGAAGTCGTCGCGGCTGAGCACCTGGCTGGCCGCACGGCACGACCGCAAGCGGGTCGGCCTGCTCGTCTTGGCCGTGCTCACCGGCCTGGCGGTCGACGTGGTCACCGGCTGGGTGGTCGGCGGCATGCTGGCCGTGGTCGCAGTGGCCGGCCTGCCGCGGATCCTCGGCTCGAACGTCGACCAGCAGCACCAGCTCGAACGCATCGAGGCGATCGCCGGGTGGACGGAGATGCTGCGCGACACCCTCGTAGCCGCGGCCGGACTAGATGTGATGTCCAGAGAGGTTGGTCAGTCGGGTGACCGGCGGCTTGCCGCCGGTTGAGCTGTGGGGTCGGTGATGATTGTAGAAGTACAGCCAGCCTGGTAGCGCCGCCCGGCGCAGGGCCTCGGACGG
>NZ_JAEBEI010000037.1:0-38958 GCF_046548775.1 Amycolatopsis sp. cmx-4-61
CTTCGCCCCCGACACCGGCAGCAACGGCTCGATGACCTGCCACTGCTCGTCGGTCAGCTCATGCCTACGCACCACGACCGAAGATCAAAGCAGATCACCCGCACCAGCTTTGAGGACAGGCCCTAGGATGCGGCCATGCCCCGGCACCGGATGGTCGTCATCCTGCTCGAAGACGTCCTCCCGCTCGACTACGCGATTCCGGTTCACGTCTTCGGGAGGGAGGCGTCGGAGGCTTACGACCTCGTGACCGTCTCGGTGGGCGGGGGCGCGGTGCCGGTGGCCGGCGGGACCACGGTGGTGCCGGACGGCGGGCTCGAGCTGCTGCGGAAGGCGGGCACGGTGGTCGTGCCGGGGTACGCCGACGCGGTGGACCGGGAGCTGCCGGGTTCGCTGGTGCGGGCGCTGGCCGCGGCGCACCGGCGAGGGGTCCGGATGGTGTCCATCTGCTCCGGGGCGTTCGCCCTGGCGCGGGCCGGGGTGCTCGACGGGCTGACCGTGACCACCCACTGGTCGTTGTGCGCGGACCTCGCCGAGCGGTTCCCCGCGCTCACGGTCGACCAGTCGGTGCTGGTGGCCGGCACCGAGACCGTCCTGACCTCGGGCGGGGTGACCGCCGGGGTGGATCTCTGCCTGCACCTGCTGCACGCCGACCTGGGGCCGGCGGCGGCGCGGCACGTCGCGCGGCGCATCGTGATGGCGCCGCGGCCGGCCGACGGTCAGCAGCAGTTCGTGGAGAAAGCGGTCGTCCCGCCCGGCGACGACGTCATCGCCCAGGCGCAGCAGTGGATGCTCGTGTCGCTGGCGCAGGACCTGTCGGTGAAGGACGTGGCCGCCCGGTTCGCCATGTCCGAGCGGACCTTCCACCGGCGGTTCCGGCAGAAGACCGGCCTTCCGCCGTTGACGTGGTTGCGGGACCAGCGCATCGCCCGGGCCAAGGAACTCCTGGAGAGCTCGGAGTCGTCGATCGCGGACATCGCGCGCCGGACCGGTTTCGGGACGGCGGCCAACCTGCGGGTGCAGTTCCGGCGCGCGACGAACGTTTCGCCGCGGGAACACCGGAAGTCGTTCGCGTTCGACCGCACCTGACCGGTCCGGGCGCGTTGGCAGGATCGTTTCGATATCGGACGGTGCTGCCACTGTCCCGGGACCGGGCCCGAGGCAAGACTCGGTGCGGTACCGATTCGACCTCAGGAGATCACCTTCATGAACCAGCCGACTCTCGTCCTCGTCCACGGCGCGCTGACCGACGCGTCGGTGTGGCGCCGGGTCTCCCGGCGCCTGCAGGAGGCGGGGTACCCCGTCATCGCGCCGGCCCTGCCCATGCGCGACTTCGACGGCGACGTCATCTACCTGCGGCAGTTCCTGAGCACCCTCACCGGTCCGCTCGTGGTGGCCGCGCATTCCTACGCCGGATGCGTCATCTCGGCGCCCGACGCCCTGACCCCGGAAGTCCGCGCGCTGGTGTACGTCACCGCGTTCCAGCCGGACGCGGGTGAGACGGCGGGCGCGCTGAACGGGAAGTTCCCGGGCAGCCGGCTCGTCCCGGACAACCTCGTGGTGCGGCCCTGTCCCGGCGGATCGGAGGTCTACCTGCGGGCGGACAAGTTCGGCGAAGTCTACGCCGGTGACGCCGACGAGCGTGACCGGAAAGTCCTTGCCGCCGCACAGAAGCCGTTCGACCCGGTCACGCTGGAAGGCAGTTTTGCGGGGAGCGCCAGCTGGCACGGGTTGCCCTCGTGGGCTGTGGTGTCCACACAGGACAATTCGATTCCGCCGGAGGCGCAGCGCTGGATGGCCGAGCGGGCCGGCTCCACGGTCGTGGAGGTGGCTTCCTCGCACGCCGTTCCGCTGGTGCACCCGGAGGTGGTGGCCTCGACTATCGTCGAGGCAGCGAGCTGAGCGGAAACCGCGGGGCGAGGAGGAGATCATGGTGTTGGGCAGTCCGGTGCTCGCGGTCGGTGACACCGAGCTCGGCGAGCTGCACACCCGGCTGGCCGGCACGCGCTGGCCGGCGCCGTGGCCGGTGCCCGGCTGGTCGGCGGGCACCGATCCCGGTGAGCTGCGGCGACTGGCCGCGTACTGGGCGACCGGTTACGACTGGCGTGCGCACGAAGCCGCCATCAACGCCCTGCCGCACCACTTCGCGGACATCGCCGGGACGCCGGTGCACTACCTGCGGTTCGACGGCGAGGCCCCGGACGCCCTGCCGATCGTGCTGACCAACGGGTGGCCCAGCTCGTTCCTGGAGCTGACCGGCTTCGCCCGGCGGCTGGCGACGCCGTCGGAGCACGGTGGGTCCGCCGCGGACTCGTTCACCGTCATCGTCCCGTCGCTGCCCGGCTTCGCCTTCTCCCCGCAACGTCCGTCGCTGCCGGATCCCGTGCAGACCCACGAACTGTGGCACCGGCTCATGCACGAGGAACTGGGCTTCTCCCGATACGCGGCGCACGGCGGAGACCTGGGTGCGGGCGTCACTTCCCGGCTGGCCGAAGCCCATCCCGAGGCCCTGGTCGGGATCCACCTGCTGGCCGTCGCCGGTCCGGTCGCCTACGACGACGAGAGCCTCACCGCGCCGGAGCGGGCCCACCTCGGCTCGGTGGCGACCTGGTCGGCGCAGGAGGGCGCTTACCAGCACCAGCAGAGCACCCGGCCGGTCACCTTGGCCTACGGCCTGGCCGACTCGCCGGTCGGGCTGCTCGCCTGGATCCTCGAAAAGTACCGCGCGTGGAGCGACTGCGGAGGTGACGTGTCCTCGCGGTTCAGCGACGACTTCCTGCTGACGCAGGCGTCGCTCTACTGGTTCACCAACACGATTTCCACCTCGTTCCGGCCGTACTACGAGTACGGCGAGAACCTGACCCGCAAGGTCGAGCGGGTCGACGTGCCGACCGCCGTCGCGCTGTTCCCGGCCGACCTCGCCCAGCCGCCGCGCAGCTGGGCGGAGCGCACTTACCACGTGACCAGGTACACGACGATGCCCCGCGGCGGCCACTTCGCCGCCCACGAAGAACCCGAGCTGCTCGCCCGCGACGTCACCGCCTTCTTCCGGGAACTGCGGGAATGAGAACGGTCAGCGGACGAGGCGGAAGAACCCGCACACCTGCTCGACGAGCGACTCCGGCTGCTCCAGCGCGGCGAAGTGGCCGCCAGGTTCAGGTGCACCCCGGCGACCCGCGTTGAGCCCTCGTCGTCACGGGGGCGGGAGGACATCCGCGACTTCGGCGACCTGCTTGAGGAACGCGTCGGAGGGACGGCCCTTGATCGGGTCCGTTTCGGCGACGACGAACAGCTTGCCGTCCAGCCGCGACCGGTAGTGCTTTCCGGTGAAACGAAAGCCACCCGCTTCGAGAACCTCCGTTCCGAACGGAGTCACGTCACCGGATCCGTACGTATCTTCCACCCCGCGCAGCTGCGCGGCGGATTCGGCCGACGGCATTTTCACCCACACGACCGAGCCGGCGATCGTGTTCCCGTTCCTGTCCTGGACGACGAACAGCAGCTGGTCGAGCTTGTCGCACGGATGACGCAGGAAGAACTGCTGAACCCGGCCGTACGACTGGACGGCGCAGCGCAGGTCCCTCTTGATCTGTTTCCTGATCTCCTTGAGAGCCAGCCGCCGCCACGCCTCGGCGCGATCGCCCTTCCGCGCGGCCTTTTTGCTGTTGGCCGCGTCCGCGTCGGACACGCTCCGGCTCGTCGCGGCGTCAAGCCCGGCGCCGACCGAAGTGACCACGTCTCCGCCGCTCGCCGCCGCCACAACGGCCGCCAAGACGGCCGCGCCGAAAACGCCGCCGGTTTTGATCCACCTTCCGTCGGGACCTCTGGGCTGGTTGGGGTTGTAAGGCACGCGCTGCGCTCCTGAACCGAGTCGTAGGACGGCTCGACTTTGCCGGAACGGGAGCCGGCGGAAAAGTGCGAGTACGGAAATCACCTGATTGTCTCAATGCCCGCTGTCCCGCCGTGGCGCGATCGAATAGTTCGAGATGAGCGCTCCGGCCGAAGCAGTCGAAGAGCTTGCTGTCCTAAGTGGAGTCCCCGGTACTCGGCGACGCGGGGCCGGGCGGCACTTGCCGGGTCACGCTCGCGCCGGGTCAGTTCCCGATAGCCCTTCGCGGCCCCGAGGCTAGTCCGGCACACTCGCCGTCCGGGCGTGGAGGATGAGGTCGGTGGTCAACCGGATGTGGTCGGTCAACGCGGCTACCGCCCGGTCGGCGTCGGCGGCGAGCGCGTGGTCGGTGATGGCGGCGTGTTCGGCGGCCGGGTCGCGTTCGTGGTCCCGCTCGTCGAGGGCTTCGGACCACCGCCGGTAGAGCTTGGCGCTGTCGCGCAAGGCGCAAGCGATGCCGTACAGGCGTTCGCTGCCGCAGCCGGCGAGCAGGGTGTCGTGGAACGCGGCGTGCGCGCTTTCCCACTCCGGAGTGACGCGGCCGGGATCGGCCGGGTCGCGCCGGCGCGTGTTGTCCAGGGTGTAGTGCGCCGCGACGAGCCGGGACCGCCAGGTGAGGTCGCCGCGTTCGACGGAGCGCCGCCGGGCCAGGCCTTCGATGTCGACCCGGGTCGCGGTCAGGTCCAGCAGGTCCGCCTCGGAGATCGGCGTCACCTGGAACCCGACCTGCGGACTGGCGCGGACGAGTCCCTGCTCGGCGAGCCGGCTCAGCACTTCGCGGACGAGGCTGACGCTCGCGTCGTACCGCGCGCACAGCGGCCGGAACTTCAGGCGCTCACCGGGAGCCAGCACGCCACCGTGAATGTCCGCGCGCAACCCCTGTACACATATCGTCACCGTCGGCTCGATCGCGGCGAAACAAGGCCCCGGCTCCTACGGCGCGGCCAAGGCGGCCATCGAGGCGTGGAACGTGCCACGCGGTGTCCAACGTGCGGATCACCCTCGACGAGGACACGGCAACCGTCCGGTGCTACGCCATGGCCCAGTACTTCAGGCCCGGTGAGCTACGCCGCCGAACTGGTCCGTGACGGGGAAGTGTGGCGAATCAGCAAGCTGGTCATCGACAACGCCTGGTTCGAGGGAGACCTGGGCATCCTGCCGGGCGAATGAGGACGGCCCCGGCAGAGCGGCGCGGACGTGGGCAGCAGGATGGAGCGTTACCCACGTCGGTGGGACAGAATTGACCTCTTTCGACGCCGACCAGTCCGCCCACGTTGACAGCTCGGCTTCACGCTGGGCAGCCTTGGGAAGGAGGAAGAAAAGCACGCAGGGTGAGCAGGGAGTCCAAGTGAACCAAGAGCAGACCGCCCGGCGGTTGCTCAGGTCGTCGGCCGATCGATCGTATGACCCGCAGGTGGATGTCGATTGGCGCTCGCCGATCGACGAAGACAAGCTCTACTTCCCGACGCGCCGATTGCCCCTGTACGGCACCCCGCTGTGGGAGTCACTCTCTCCGGAGCAGCGGATCGAGGTGGCGCGCCAGGAAGCGGTCACGTTGTCGTCTGTGATCATCCATGCGGAGCTCAGTCTCATGCGGTCATTGCTCCGCGCAGTGCAGGAGGGCGCTCCGGCGTCGGACCCGGCGTTGTACGCCCTGACGGAAGTCGCTGACGAATGTCGGCATTCGACCATGTTCGCCAAGGCGATCACGTGGCTCGGAGGCTCGGTCGTGCCGCAGTCGAGGCTCGTCACCAAACTGGTGAACGTCATTTCGGCGGTCATCCCGCAAGGTCCGTTCTTCTGGGCCAGCGCGTTGTTCTTCGAGGAGCCGGTGGATCGCCTGCAGCGCGAAGCGATGGACGACGAGACCATCCAGCCATTGCTCCGGATGGTCTACCGGATCCACGTCCTGGAGGAGAGCCGGCACGTGACGTACGCGCGCGAGGCCGCGCGGCGCACGATGGCGGAAGCCGGGCCCCTGTCGCGCCGGTTGAACCGGATCGGGGTGGCGTTGCTGGCGTGGTCGCTGGGCCGCACGCTGCTCCGGCCGGCGACTTATCGGCGAGCCGGGCTGGATTCGCGGGCTGCCTATCGAGCCGCGCTCGCCAATCCGCACTACCACGAGTCCTTGCGCTGGATGTCCGAACGGCTGGTGGCCTTCTGCACGGACGCCGGTTTCCTCGAGGGCCGCCTCACCTCGGCCATCTGGCGCCGATCCCACCTCCTCTGAGAAAGGTCCACCCCGCGTGACCAGGCCCTGACGACTACTGCCCGGGCACCCGGGCAGGGACGAAGCGATCGCAAGAACCAGATCGGTCCTTGCGGTCACCGCCGGGGCGCCGCCGAGCGCGGAACGCCATGGCCGACGCGTACCGAGCGGTGCCGTAGTCGACGGATCCAGGCCGGAGCGGAGGTGCCCAGCTGGCGCTCTCACGCTTTCGGGCCCCAGGTTGCTCAGCCGCGCCGCCAGGTGTTCTTCAGTTCGTCCAGGTACTTGAGGGAGTCCAGGACCTCGCTGATACCGGGCACGAAATCGATGAGGCAAGCGACCTCGTCGATGCCGGTTTCGGCCAGCCGGTCCAGCACGGCCATGCCCGAGGCCACCGATCCGAACAAGCCGCCGGTGCGGAAGTAGCGGTCGAAGGAGTTCTCGATCAGGAAGTCGACGTCGTCCGGGTCGAGGTCGGCGGGGTCGATGCCGGGCAACAGGTCCTTCGCCGCTTGCGCGATCAGGCCCAACGACGAGCGCAGATACCGGGAGAACGGCTCGCGGACGGTCTCGACGACCGTTTCATCGTCCGGGCCGAGGAACGTGTGCACCATCAGCACGACGTGACCGGGAGTGCCGTGGCAGGCCTGGTGTTCGGCCCGGTAGACGGCGATCTTGCCGGCCAGTTCCGCAAGTGACTGACCCAGCAGGTGGGTGAGCACACCGGTACCGAGCCTGCCCGCCTGCCGGAACGTCTCGATGCTGCCCGAGCTGGTGATCCACACCGGCAGTTCCGGTTGGATCGGCTTCGGGTGGATGCGCACCCGGGCGGGCTCGCCGGTGCCGTCGGGCAGTTCGACCTCGTCGCCCCGCCAGAGTGCTCGGAGCGTGCCCAGTGACGACACCAGCACGTCGCGGCGCTCGCGGTAGTTCTCGGGCCGCAACACGAAATCGACCAGGTGCCAGCCCGGTGCGAGCGAGACACCGGCCCGGCCACCCGAGAGGTTGTCGACCACCGACCACTCCTCGGCGATCCGCACCGGATGGTGCAGCGGCGCGACGACGCTCCCGGCGCGGATGCCGACGCGTTCGGTCACCGCCGCGATCGCGGCACCGGTCACCGCGGGGTTCGGGTATCGGCCACCGAACTCGTGGAAGTGCCGCTCGGGCGTCCACACGGCGCAGAACCCGTGGGTGTCGGCGAAGGTGGCCCCTTCCAGCAGCAACCGGTAGCCGTCGTCAGTGCCCGTGGTGTCGTCGGCGAAGTAGAACAGGCTGAATTCCATCACGCACCCCTCGTCTGCTTGTCGACCAGCGCGGCGAGGTCTGCGAGCACCGGTGTCTGGAACAGCGAACGCACGCCGAGCTTGAGGCCAAGCCGGCTGCGGATTTCCCGCACCACCCGGATGGCCAGCAGCGAATGACCGCCGGACTGGAAGAAGTGGTCGCGCGGGCCGAGGGCGGGCTTGCCGAGGATCTGCCCCCAGATCTCGGCCAGCACCCGCTCGGTCGGCGTTCGCGGGACGGTGCCGGTGTCCGCTCGGAGCTCGGGTGGCGGTGGCAGCGCACCACGGTCGACCTTGCCGGTCGGCGAGAGCGGGATCGCGTCGATCGCCACGAACACCGTGGGCACCAGGAAGCTCGGCAGGACGTCCTGCACGTACGCGGACACCGCGTCGAGGTCGGCGGGCAGCACGTGTGGCACGACGTAGGCGACGAGTTCCTGCCGGGGCGTCACGGCGACCACCGCGGCCGCGACCACCGGGTGGCGTCGCATCGTCGCTTCGATCTCGCCGAGTTCGATCCGCACGCCACGGATCTTGACCTGGTCGTCCTTGCGGCCGAGGAACTCGATCTCGCCGTCGAAGGTCCAGCGGCCGATGTCGCCGCTGCGGTACATCATGCCGTCCGGCGACGGGTCGAACGGGTTGGGCAGGAACCGTTCCGCGGTCAGCTCCGGCCGGCCCAGGTATCCGTCGGCCACTCCCGGGCCGCCGATGTGGATCTCACCGGGCACGCCGACCGGTACCCGCGCGCCGTCCTCGCCGAGGATGTCGATCCGGCTGCTGTGGATGGGACGGCCCAGGCGGACCTTGCGGCCGTCACCTCGGACCAGGTGCTGGGCCGTCACGAACACGGTGGTCTCCGTCGGACCGTACAGGTGGTGGATGTCGCGTACCTCGGAGCGGGCCCAGATGTCTTCGACCAGTTGCTGGGCGAGCTGCTCACCGCCGACGGTGATCGTGCGAACGGTGGCCGGCAACCTGTTGTGCCGCAGGTACTCGGCGAGCACGGACGGCACGAGGTTCATCATGGTGACGCCGTCGAGTTCCGGCGAATCGTCGGGCACGGCGAGCAGTCCGTCGGACAGGCGCAGCCTGCCGCCGGTCAGCAGCGGCGGCCAGATGTCCATTGCGGACACGTCGAACGAGAACGCGATCGTGCCGAACACGCTCGTGAACGCCTCGGCGGGAATTGTTCCGAGGAACCAGTCGAGGTACCAGTTCAGGTTGGCGTGCAGCGTGCGCACGCCCTTCGGCCGCCCGGTCGAGCCGGAGGTGTACATCAGGTACACGAGGTTCGCCGGGGTGACCCCCGAATCGACCGGCTCCGGCGAGGCGGCTTCGAGTGCCTCCCGGTCCCGGTCGGTGAGCACCGTGGGCACGGCGGGTTCGTCGAACAGCTTGAGCAGCAGCTCGGTGGTGATGAGCACCTTCGCCCTGGAGTCAGCCAAGATGTACTGCAGGCGTTCCGCCGGGTACGTCGGGTCCAGCGGCACGTAGGCGCCGCCGGCCTTGAGGACACCGATGATCGCGGCCACCGCGTCGATCCCGCGCTCCAGTGCCACCGCGACTGGCACGTCGGGACCCACGCCCAGCGCGCTCAGGTGGGTGGCGATCCGGTTGGACCACACGTCCAGTTCCCCGTAGGTGATCTCGCGGCCGGGCTGCACGACCGCAAGCCGCGCGGGCGTGCGCCGGGCTTGCCGGGAAAACCGCTCGTGCGTCATCGCCGGGTCGACCGGCCGGATCTCGCCCTGCCAGGCGGTGTCGAGGCCGGCCAGCTCGGCCGCCGGCAGCATCGCCAGCTCGCGCGGCGGCCGGCCGGGGTGCGCGGCCAGCTCGCCGAGCACGGTGACCAGATGCGTGGCGAGGTGCTCGATCCGGCGCCGGTCGAACAGGTCGGCCGCGTAGTCCAGTTGCAGTTCGGCGCCGGTGTAGTGCACGCGCAGATCGAGCCGCTGATCCGGCCGGGCGGACCCGATCTGCTCGGCGGTCGCCCCGGGCACCGTGAACGACGCGGGCCGTTCGGCCAGCACGACACCGACCTGGAACACCGGATGACGGCTGGCGTCGCGGGCCAGACCGAGCCGTTCCACCAGGCGCGGCAGGGACAGCCCGCGGTGCGCGACCGCTTCGTCGATCTCGCGGCGGCACAGCCGCACGACGTCCGACGCGGACGCGACGCCGGAAAGGTCGAGCGCGACCGGGGCGGTGTCCGCGTAAGGGCCGACCGCCCGCGGCTCTCGTCGACCGTCGTGGCCCACGCCCAGCACCAGCCGTTCGGCTCCGGTGTGCCGGCTGAGCACCAAGGCGGTGGCGGCGGTCAGGTAGGCGATGACGTCACGCTCGGCCAAGGCGCTCGAGAGGCCGGCCGGGACCGGATGGGTCACCCGGTCGCTGCGGAACGACATGGTCGCCGGGCGGATTTCGTCCGTGGGCAGCTCCACGACAGCGAAACCGGCGAGTTTCGCCGACCAGAACGCCGCCAGCTCGTCGCCGGAACGCACCTCGGGCACCTCGGCGGCGAACTCGGTCGCCACACCCCGGTACGCGGCGGCCAGCTCTTCCACCAGCAGCACCAGGGACCGCTCGTCCGCGACCGACCGGTGCGCACGCAGGGTCAGCACCCCGTCGGCTTGCCGGGCCTGGAACAGCGGCCCGGTGGTCGTGTCCATCGCCGGGAAACGTCCAGTGCAGAACGTATCGGTGCCGGCTCGCTCCGGGGGCAGCACCTTGCGGTAGAGCCGCCCGTCGAACTCGAAGACCGTCCGCAGTACCTCGTGCCGCTCGACGACCGCGCGCACCGCGTCCCGCAGCCGGTCGGTGTCCAGGGCACCTCGCAGCCGCAGGCTCAGTTCGACGACGGCTCCGGCGCCGTCGGACCAGTGGTCGAGGAACCACCACTGCTCCTGCAGGCCCGACGCGGGCTCGCGGGACTCGGTGGCCAGGTCAGGCGAGTTCGGCACGGCGATCATCCTTCGGGGACGAAGTTCACTGCGAGCGTTCGGTCAGCGCGGGCATCGACCGCGAAGCGAGTGCCACGACCGGGACGGTGGCCAGCGCGATCACCGCCAGGCCCACCCACAAGACTTGGTAGCCGAGGGTCAGCAAGCCCGAGCAGAGTGCTGGCGAGGACGCTCCGGCCGCGCCCCAGCAGGTCTGGAACAGCGCGCTGTAGCGTCCCTTCGCGTCCTCCGGTGCGGACTGGTTCGCCGCGGCGGTCATCAGCGGCACGGACAGCGTCTCGCCCACGACGCCGATCATGGACGTGGCGAGCACGATCGCCGCGGCGTACCCGGGCCCCAGTGGCGGACCGCCAAGCATCACCAGGAAGGCGCCCGCGAACACCAGCCCGGCCACCGAGATCACCCCACCGCGGCTGGTCCGCTCGGCCAGCCGCAGCACCGGTTTCTGGATCACGGCCAGCACGACGTTGCCCGCCACGATCGACCCGCCGGGCAGCCACGGCGGTCCGCCGAGCGATTCCACCGAGACCAGCGGCAGAATCACCACCAGGCTCGACGCGCACAGCGAGAACAGAGCCTGCCCCAAGCACACCAGCAGATAGGGCCGGTCGCCCAGAACCCTCCGCCAGGACCCGGTTCTCTTCCGCGCCTGAGCCGGCACCGCCAGCGATCGTGCCACCGGGTACACGATCGAGGCGGTCACGGCGAAGGTGGCGGCGTTCAGGTACGACACCAGGTGCAGGCCGCCGGCGTCGCCGATGAACGGGGTCGCCACCGCCGCGCCGGCGCCGAGCCCGATGATCCGGATGACGCTCTGCGTGCCGAGCAGCCGGTCGAGTTCACGGCCTTGCGCCAGGCAGCCGAGAAGCGGTGCGTTGGAGGTCCAGAACATCCGGTCCGACGCGCTGGTGACGACCGCCAGCGCCGCCACTTGCCAGGCGTGCCCGGTGAGCGGGTAGAGCGAAAAAGTCACCGCCCGCAACACGTTGCTGGCCAGCAGGACCGGGGCCGCGCCCCGGTTGTCGACCAGGTTCCCCGCGACCGGTCCGAACACCAGCCCGCCGAGTCCGCCGATGGTGAGCGCGACGCCCACCTGCGCGACCGGCAGGCCCTGCGCGGTGGTGAAGAAAATCAACCCGAACGGCATCCAGAACCCACTGCCGAGCGAGTCGATCGCGCTGCCCGTGAGCAGCAGGCGTCTCTTCCCCTCCGCCGCCACCAGTACCGGTGCGCCCATCAAGGCTTCCAGTATTCGAGCATGATCGTCAGCCGCTCCCGCTTCCCGCCGGTGGTGACCTTGCCGATGTTGTGCCAGGTCCGCTCGGTCGGCGCGAACATCGCGCAGGTACCGCCACCCGGCAGGATGGACACCTCGGGCTCCGGGGCTTCCTTGGCGGACCACAGGTTCAGCCGGCCACCGTCCGATTCGGACCATTCGTCGTTGAGGTAGAGCGCCCAGTGCATGGCCTTGGTCGCCTTGGCCGTGTCGACGGTCGTGTAATCCCGGTCGCCGTAGCGATAGAGTCCGAGGGTGAGCGGGAACGTGCTCATGTCCAGACCGAGACCGTCGCTGGCCCACGCGCAGAACTCCGGTGACAGCAGGCTGTCGAGCAGCTGAGCCCACGACTCGGGCAGCTGGGCCGCCTTGGGCGCGCGCTCGCCGTTCTCGTAGAGGTCGAGCAGGTCGAACTGGTAGTTCTTGCGGTGTTGCGGGCCTTCCTTGTGCTGCCGTGCGAACAGCTCGATCGGCGGCACTTCGGCGTTGAGCCGCTTGAGGTCTTCGGCGGAGATGACGTCGTCGATCGTGTAGTAGGTGAACGGCGAGGAGAACCGTTCGAACTTCGCAGCCAGGTTGATCATCACGGTTTCCTGTCTCAGCGCCCGGCGTGGCGGGTCGACCAGTCTTCGTGCCAGAACTCCAGCTGCACGGTGAGCCTGGTCCGGGTGCCGCCGGTCTCGACCCGGGACACCGAGTGCCACGACACGTCGGTCGGGGGGAAGGCGAGGAACTGGCCGGGAGCGGGAGCGATCCGGCGGACCGGCTCGGCCTCGGGGTCGCCGCTGGCGCGCACCTCGTACTCACCGCCGATGCCGGGCGGCCAATCCTCGTTCAAGTACAGGATGGCGGTGATCGCCTTGTTCGGCTTGTCCTTGTGCACCGAGATGAAGTCGCCGTCGACGTGCGTGTAGACGCCGATGTCCAGAGGCAGGTCCCGCAGTGCCAGGCCGGTGCCCGCCTCGAGCCACTGGGTGAACTCGTCGCTGAGCAGGTCCTTGAGCAGCTCCGACCAGCCGGCCGAGAGCATCAGCGTGTCGTCTTCCGGCCTGCCGTCCTTGGCGAGGTACAGCAAGTTCATCCGGTACTGCTTCTCGTGTTCCGGGTCCACCTGGGCGATCTGCTCGGCGCGGCGCAGCGGCGCCTCGGCGTAGAGCGCACGCACCTGCTCGACGGTGAGGGTCTGGCGGGCGAGGTGAATTTCGAACGGATCGGTGATGTGCTCGAACCGAGCTTCCGTGTTGATCATCAGTCCTCCTGTCACAATGCCGTCATGACGTGTTTGACGCGGGTGTAGTCGTCCAGCGCGTAGGCGGAGAGATCCCGGCCGTAGCCGGATTCCTTGCACCCGCCGTGCGGCATTTCCGCGGTGAAGCACAGGTGCGTGTTGATCCAGGCGCAACCGACGTCCAAGCCGGCCGCCACCCGGTTCGCCGTCGCGAGGTCGCGGGTCCAGACGCTGCCCGCCAATCCCTGCGGCACGCCGTTGGCCAGTGCCATGGCCTCGTCGGCACCGGCGAACGGCTGGACCGTGATCACCGGGCCGAAGATCTCCTCCTGGACGATCTCGTCGCTCTGGCGCACGCCGGTGACCACGGTGGGCGCGAAGAAGTAGCCCTGCTCGCCGATCCGGTGGCCACCGGTCCGGACGGTGGCGTGGCCGGGCAGCCGCTCGATCAACCCGCTGACCCGGGCCAGCTGGTCGGCGTTGTTGAGCGGGCCGTAGTAGGCGCCCGCGTCGGACGGTGGACCGGTCCGGGTGCCACGGGCCCGCTCGACCAGCGCGTCGGCCAGTTCCCGGTACACCCCCTCGTGCACCAGCACGCGGCTCGCGGCCACGCAGTCCTGGCCCGCGTTGAAGAACGCGGCGTCCGCGATGGCCGCCGCCACGGCCTGGACGTCGACGTCGTCGAACACGATCACGGGCGAGTTGCCGCCGAGTTCGAGGTGCAGCCGCTTGAGGGCACGCCCCGCGGACGACGCCAGCTCGCGGCCGGCGCGGGTGCTCCCGGTGAGGGCCACGAGATCCACCTCGGGGTGCGCGGCCAGCTCCCGGCCGGTGTCACGGTCGCCGCAGACCACGTTGAGCACCCCCGGCGGGAGGAATTCCGCGGCCAGTTCGGCCAGCCGCAGAGCCGTCATCGGGGTGGACTCGGCGGGCTTCAGCACGACGGTGTTGCCGGCCGCGATGGCGGGCGCGCATTTCCAGACGGCCATCATCAGCGGGAAGTTCCACGGCACGAGCTGCGCGCAGACCCCGACCGGTTCACGGCGGACGGAGGAGGTGTGGTCACCGAGGTACTCGCCGGCGGCCTTGCCTTCCGGCAGCCTGGCGGCGCCGGCGAAGAAGCGGAGCTGGTCGACGACGGGCTCGACCTCGTCGGCGACCGCGGTGCGCCGGGGCTTGCCGGTGTTGCGGCATTCGAGGTCGGCGAATTCTTCGGCGTGGTCCTCCAGTGCCTGTGCGATCCGCAGCAGCGCCAGGCTGCGCTCGGCCGGGGTACTGGTACGCCAGGTGCCGAACGCCTTGGCTGCGGCGCTCACCGCCGCCTCGACTTCACGTCCGCGCGAAAGCGGGGCGAGCGCGAGGGGGCGGCCGGTGCTCGGGTCGACGACCTCCGAGGTGGCCGCCGTGCCCACGGCTTCACCCGCGATGTGGTTGGCGAGCGTGATCACGGCTTGCCCGCCGACACGATGGTCATCAGCTGGCGGACGGCGGCGGTGGCGTAGCACCCCGAAGGCAGGAAGAAGCCGAGGGTGACCTCGAACGCGCCGGGGTGGTGCTCGTCCGGCGCGAACCCGCTGATCGTCACCGTGGTCTGCACCAGGGTGGGGCGTGGGGAAAGCCGGCTCACCGGGCGGGTGTCGGCAAAGGTGTACTTCCTGAACGGAAGCTCCCGGCAGTGCGCCATCAACGCGGCGGCCGCGTCGCCGGAGGTCGGGTAGAGGTACTTCAGGCCGTCCAGCTCGATTTCGACCGAGTCGTCGTCGAACACCTCCGCCGCGCGGGCGGCCAGTTCCGCGTTCCACCGGAACGAGCTCTGCGCCGCGAGGTAGAACGCCGTGGTGCGCGGATCCAGCGTGGTGAAAAGCGTCTTCGCGTCGCCGGTCCAGTTCGCCGCTTGTTCGCTCTCCGGCGCCCGGAGCCCGGCCAACTCGGTCCGGGCGAGCTCCCAGTCCCCGGCGAGGATGGCCGCACCGACGTGGTGGGTGCGCTTCGGGCCGTCGGGCACACCGAAGCGCTGGGTGTCGTAGTAGTTGAGGAACAGCAGGTTCATCTTGCGCAACGACGAAAGGTGCTCGGCGAGCGAAGCGGTGACGTTGCGCACCACCACTCGGAACCCGTTGCCCTCCAGGGCGCCGATCTCGATCGGCTCGTCGCCGTAGCCGTAGTGGTGCAGGCTCAGCCACCGGTGCTCACCTTCGACCAGGCGTAGCTGTCCGTCCTCTTCGGACAGAGCGTGCCGCGGCACGGCGACGACCTGCTCGGTGATGCCGTCCTCGTCCTTCAGACCGCCGAAGGTGACCTCGCCGGTGCCGAGGGCGAGTTTCTCGGCGATCCAGCGGACGGCTTCCGTTGTGGTGTAGCCGTCCTTGCGCAACAACATGTACCGCTGCGCTGCGCCGGGGTCGTCCCGCAGGCGGAGAACCATGTTCTCCCGGACGAGGAAGTCGGACGGTTGGTGCTTGAGTACGGGTCCGTGGACCACGAAACTACCTCCCACTGCTGGGTAGGGCGACGATGTCGGCGCCGGCCGCGCGCAGCGCACCGGGCAGGTCGGGGTATCCCCGGGCGAGGTGACCGGTGCCGCTGAGCACGGTCGGTCCGGGCACGAGCAACGCGGCCAGCAGCGCCACGGCCGCGCCCCGCAGGTCGGGCGCGTGCAGTTCGGCACCGGGGAGCGACGGCGGCCGGCGGCCGGTCACCACGGCCGTGATGCCGTCCCGGCGGACGTCGGCACCCAGTGCGGTGAGCAAGTCGAGGTAGGAGAACCTGTTTCCCCACACCGTTTCGGTGAACCTGGACGTGCCGTCGGCCAACGTGGACAGCAGGACGAGGAACGGCTGGCTGTCGCTGTAGACGCCGTGCGAAGAAATGGTCAGCTCGATCGGGCGGGTGTGCTCGATCCGGTGGACGACCAGGTTCGAGGCACCGGCTGCGAATTCCACGCCGAGCCGCTCGAGCGCGTCGACTTCGGGTGCCAGCGCGGTCAGTGCCCGGCTCAGCCCGGGGCCACGCACCGCGAGCGACTCTTCGGCGAGGAGCGTACCGGCGCACAGCCAGGTCACCACCTCGATCAGGTCCGGGACCAGCATGTGCTCGACCGGCCGGGTGAGGTCCGCGCCACCGCGTCCGCGCAGGACGACCGTGCCCGGCTCGGGGCGCTCGATCTCGGCGCCCAGCTCTTCGAGCACGCCGACGAGGTCGGTGACGTCCGGCTTCGGGTAGAGGTTGCGCAGCGTGCTGACACCTTCGGAGACCGCGGCCATCAGCAGCGCCATCTTCGACGCTCCCGAATAGAGGGGGCCGGTCTTGAGTGCGCGGTCGGCGGTGTAGTCGAGCAGGTCGATCTCGGTGCCGCGCAGCACGCCGGCGGCCACTTCGAGGCCACCGTCCGGCCGCTGCCGTGCGGTGGCGCCGAACCGGCGGGCGACGCTGACGTACTGCTCGACCGGCCTCCTCCGGCCGGGGCCGTCGCCGATCTGGCAGCCGCCGTTGCCGGGGATGACCGCCCGGCCCGCCTTCCGCAGCAGCGCGGGGATCAGGTAGACCACCCCGTGGATGCGGGAGCCGAGCGCGGCGTCGACGCCGGTGCCGGTGAACCCGGTTGCGTCGACGGTCAGCGAACCGCCTTCGGCTTCGACGCGCGCACCGTTCCCCGAGAGCAGGCCGGACAGGATCCTGGTCTCGACGATGTCGGGAACGTTGGTGATGCGCACCGGCGCCTGCGCGGCCGCCGCGGCGGCGAACACAGTCACGAGCGAGTGCTTGAACCCCGAGGTGGTGATCGAGCCGCGAAGCCGCCGTCCGCCGTGGACCAGCAGGCCGGAAGGGTCCGGCCCGGACAGCCGTTCCGGCGCAGGACGCGCACCGGCGATCGTCATGAATCCCCCCGGAAACCAGTGGCAACACGCCGAAGCGTGCGCTTCTTTCGATTAATCGGAGACACCGGAATTGGGTGACCCCCGCATTCCAGGACCCTCTGAGCTCCCGCATCGACTGTGGCACGGGCCCGGATGAAGGTCAACACGCGTTGTGATCGCCACCCATTCGGAGCAGTCCGGGAACGGGTTGACAAAGCCGTTCTAACTGCTGCTAGCCTCGATCCAGGCCGGAATCCGGCTGCCGATGAGTCGACTCGGGTCGTAGTTCAAGCGGATCGCCAGAATTTTCGCCGGTGTCGCGGTGCCTATTCCGCGTCCGGTTATTCGGGGGAGGGCGACGGTAGTGGGTAACGTGCACGTTAATCGTCGGCGAAGCGACGGAAGAATCAATCTCAGCAGCAATGAACTGCTGAGCGCGCGGGTGGCCGAGATACACCGCACCGCGTTGGCCGGCCTGCGGCCGGACCAGCTCACTCGCTACCCGGTGCTCGACCGCGCCACCGAACGGATCGCCGCCTATTTCCGCATGCAACCGGACGAGTTGGTCCTTACGCCCGGGTCCGATTCCGCGCTGCGGCTGATCATCCAGTACCACCTGCGCCGCGGCGGCGGCCCGGTGCTGCTGCAGGACCCGAACTACGCGGCGTGGGAGCAGGTGGCTGCGGGACACGGCCTGCGGCTCCGACGGGTCACCGCGCACCTTGCGGACCCGGTCGAGCAGGGCGCGCAACTGGTCGCGCAGGCTTCGGCGACCACCGGGGCACTCATCGCGGTGAGCGTGCCCAACGGGCTCAGCGGTGGCTCGATACCCGACGCCGACCTGCGTACCCTTGCCGAAATCTCGGCCGAGCGCGGGCATCTGCTGGTGGTCGACGCTTGTTACCAGGCCTTCCGCGGACCACTCACGGAACAGACCGACCGGCGCGGCGGCCCGGTCCTGGTGGTGCAGTCGCTGTCGAAGTCGCACGGCCTGGCGGGCGCCCGCGTCGCCGTGCTGGCGGGTGCCCCGGACCTGGTCGCCCGGCTCGAACCGGGCCCGCTCGAACACGCCGTGTCGGGTCTGGCGGTGGCCGCGATGCTGAACGCCGTCGACCACCACGGCGAGCTGACCGAGGTCTGGTCGCAGGTGCGCGCGCGGCGCGAATGGTGCCGGGCGGAGCTGGCCGCGCTGTCGCCGGGCCCGCTCCCGTCCGACGCGAACTTCGTCACCGCGCCGGTACCGGCGCCGTGGACGAGCGCCCAGGTGACGCAGCGGCTGTCCGAGCGGGGCTACCGCATCAGGAATCTGTCCGGTTCGGCCGGGCTGGACAACTGCGTGCGCTTCACGGTGGGCGACGCGGACATCACCGAGCCCTTCATCGATTGCTTGACCGAAATGCTCCTCGAGACCGCCGAGACCGCCGAGACCGGGAGGCACGGATATGCGGTTGATTTCTGAAGCCTGGTCCGCGCTGAAGATAAACGATGAGCCGTACGTCTGGCTGGAGACCGCACCGGGAGAGCTGATCGCCGAGGCGGACGCGCGTTCACTGGCGGAGGAATTCCCGGCCGGTTCCTTCGTGCGGAAAACCACCGATGGTAGGAAATCGGACAAGTCGTACCGCAATTACTCGCGAGCCTTGGCCGGACCCGGCGCACCGGATATCGGCGATCTCCCGGTGGTGTGGCGCGAATTCGTCTCTGAGCTGCTGGCCCCGGCCTACCGGGAGGCCGTCTGTGCGCGGCTGGACCTCCCGGCGCCGGGCCAACTGGAGGTCCGGCTGGTGCGGCACGTGACCGGCGACTGGCTCGGGCCGCACACCGACCGCGCGGACAAGCTGTTCAGCCACGTCTTCTACTTCAACGAGGGCTGGCGGCAGGAATGGGGTGGCTGCCTGCAGATTCTCCGCAGCGAGGACCCGGCTGACGTCGTCCACACGGTCGTGCCCGTGCTGGGTGCCTCCGCGCTGATGATCCGCGCCGACAACTCCTGGCACCAGGTCGGCGAGGTGCACACCCGGGCGGGGGAACCCGCCCGGCACCGGACCTCACTGCTCGTGCACGGGCTGCGATGAACGCCGCCCGGGTACTGGTGCTCGGCTCGCCCGGGGCGGGCAAGACCGCGCTGGCCAGGACGCTGGCGGCGGTCACCGGCCTGCCGCTGCACCACCTCGACGACGAGTACTGGGGGGCGGGCTGGGCCCGTCCCGCGGAGCAGGACTGGCGGCGGCGCCAGACCGAGCTGATCAGCCGGCCCGAATGGATCATCGAAGGCAACTACCTGCCCACCATCGCGTTGCGCGCGACTCGCGCCGAGCTGGCCGTGATCGTCGACGCACCGACCGCGTTGTGCCTGGTCCGCGCGGTGAGACGAGCCTGGCGCATTCACCGCGGCGATTTCGGTGCCCTGCCTGAGCGGGTGCGCGCCGACACCGTGACCGGAACCCCCGTCCGGGCCACCCGCGACTTCCCCGCACTGCTGGCGAAGATCGCCCGGTTCCGCCGCCGTGATCTCCCCGTGGTGGTCGCCGAGGCGGGCCGGCACGGCGCCACCGTGGTGCTCGCCGCCACCCGGACGCGGGCCACGCGGACCTGGTGCGCGCGCCACCAGCTCTCCCCGCGCGTCGTCCCGTTGCCCGAGGCCGGGTCCGCTTCGGCCGATCTGTGCCGACTCGTCCACCACCGAAGCACCCGAGGAGGAGCCGCGTGATGCGCACCCTGGTCATCTGGCCACCGCACGTGCCCAGCTACTTCAACGCAGGGCATCACCTGCCGACCTTCACCATCGCCGCCTATCTGCGCGCGCACGGGCACGAAGTCACCGCGATCGACGCCGGCGCGCTGAACTTCACCTGGAAGGAGTTCGCCGACGAGGTGTTCCAGGGCGGCTACCAGGCCGTCGTGCTGGTCAACGAGTACGACGTCGTGGAAGGGGTGCGCCGCGCCGCCGACTACACCCGCCAGCTCGCGCCGGACGCGCTGGTCGTCACGGTCGGCCGGCTCAGCTACCAGAACCCCGGGTTCTTCGAGGGCATGGCCGTCGACGCGATCGTCGGCAGCGGCGACTACGAGGCCGGCGTGGCCGCGGCCCTGGACTGGGCCGAGCGGGGCCGACCCGGGGACGAGGCGCTGCCCGGGGTGGCGGTCCGCGCCGGCACCAGCTGGCGCGCGCCGAGCGGTCCCGGTACCTGGATGCCCGCCGACGAGTGGGTGCTGCCCGACGTCGACGAAATCCCGTACGCAGCCTACGAAGGTCTGTACAAGAACGACGGCAACCGGTTCTGCGGCATCCCGCAGCGCCGCGAACTGGTCGTCCCGGTGGCGCGGGGCTGTCCCGTGGGCTGCGACTTCTGCGACGTCCCTCCCATGCAGGGGCTGCGCGAGCGACGGATGACCGTGGAACGAGCCGTGGACTACATCCGGGATTCGTTCGCCCACCACCCCTTCGAATACGTCGCGTTCTACGCGCCGACGTTCACCCTGGACAAGCGCTGGACCCGCGAGCTGTGCGCGGCGCTGGCGAACGAACCGCGCCCCTACCACTGGAAGTGCGCCACCACGCTGCACCACCTCGATGAGGATCTGGTGCGGCAGATGGGAGAGGCGGGGTGCGTCCGGATCAGCGTCGGTGTGGAAACCCTCGACGACGACGCGGCCGGCCGGCTGCCCAAACTCAAGGAACGCGCCAACAAGCGCCTGCACGACGTCCTCGGCTGGTGTGACAAGGCCGGTGTCGAACTCAACTGCTTCGTCATCGTCGGCCTGCCCGGTACGACCCCGGGCGGCACCCGGCGCACGATCGAGGTGCTCGACCGGGCGGGCGCGCGGGTGCGGCCGACGCTGTACACGCCGTATCAGCGGATGCACGCCGGGATGACGGAACGGGAGGTCTCCGCGTTCAACCGCCAGGTGTTCACCGGTTCGGAAGAAGTGCTCGCCGGTGAGCACGACCCGGCGGAGTTCCTGCGGTTCATCTTCGGTGGCCACGATTACCGCACCCCGGCCACCGGCAACATCCCGCTGGCCCGGGCGGACGCGTCGTGACCGCGGCGGCCAGGCGGCTGTTGCCGGCGCTGCTGCCGAACCTGCGCGACGCGGGAGGCCTGGCCACGCCGACCGGCCGCATCGTGCGAACCGGCCGGCTGCTGCGTTCGTCCGCGCTGGTCGCGCTCGACGGTTCCACCGCGGCCGCGGTGACCGGCCTGTTCGGCGCCGGCACCTACGTGGACCTGCGCGTCGACGCGGAACTCGAGCGTGACGGTGAGCCGGACGCGCTCGTCGCGCACGGCTGGCGGTGGCACCGCATTCCGCTGCAGGACCGCCTGCCGGGCGAATCCGACGAACCGGCGGACGTCCTGCGGCGCTACCGGCGCGCCTTGGTCCGGTACCTCGACATCGCCGGTGAAGTGGCCGGCCTGCCCGGCGGAGCGCCGGTGATCGTCGGCTGCACGCTGGGCAAGGACCGCACCGGCCTGGTGACCGCGATCCTCCTCCACCGGCTGGGCGTGCACCGCACCGCCATCCTCGAAGACTTCGCCTACACGGACGTCTGCCTCCGCCGAAGCCGGCACCTGCTGCCGCCGGCGTGGCGGGATCCGGTGCGAAAGATCACCCCGGTCAGCCCACCGGTTCTCGACGCGGTGCTGGACGAAATTCCCGACTCCACCCCACTTCCGGCCGAGAAGGTGTTCTCCCCGGACACGGTCCGCCCATCCGGTGCGGACCGGGCAGCGGCAGCGCGGCGAACGATAGGAGGAGCCTGCAATGGTACCCAACACATCCGGCAGTGACGACTCGCTACGCCGCGCTGCCCTGCTGCTCCACCGGGAAGCGGGACGGCTCGCGGCGGCGGGCGCCACTTCGGACACCGTCTTCACCGGCCATCTGGCGGACGTGCCGCCGGTGCTGCGTTCGGCGCTGGAAAAGGTGATCCCGCTGCCCGACCGCACCGAAGGCTGGTGCGTGCTGCGCGGCCTGCTGAGCGGGTTCGGCGAACCCGGTCCCACCCCGGAGCACTGGAAATCGGCGAAAGGACAGGCCACCGAAGCACTCGACATCGCGCTGGTGCTCATCGGCGAGGTGATCGGCGGCGTGTTCGGCTGGACCGGGCAGCAGGACGGCCGGCTGGTGCACAACATCCTGCCCAGCCGGGGCCAGGAGCAGCTGCAGGTCGGCGCGAGCAGCACCACGGCACTGGCCTGGCACACGGAGGACGCGTTCCACCCGCGCCGCGCCGAGCTGGTGATGCTCACCTGTGTCCGCAACGACGACCGGATCGGCAGCGAGGTGGCCAGCATCCGCCGTGCGGGACTCGACGAGCGTGAGCTGGCGTTGCTGAGCCGGCCCCATCTCCGGATCATGCCGGACGACTCGTACCCGGCGTGTTCCGACGCGGACGGCACAGAACAGCCGGGAATGGCCACCGTCTGGTTCGCCGAAGACGGGCCGTGCCTGCGCTACGACCCGTCCTACACCGGGTTCCTGGTCGACGACCCCACCCTGGTGCGGGCGCACGCCGGGCTCGGCGACCGGCTCACCGGCTGCCGCGAGGTGATCGACCTGGAGCCGGGCGACATCCTGCTGATCGACAACGACGTCGCCGTGCACGGCCGGTCCGCGTTCCGGCCCCGCTACGACGGTACCGACCGCTGGCTCAAGCGGATCCTGATCCGGCTGCCCCGGCCGCGCCCCGCCGGGCAGGAGGCCGAAGACGGCTTCGCCCAGACGCTCGTCGGGGCCCGGCCCGGTCCGGAGGTGCGCTGATGGACATCGGTTCGTTCGTGGACACCGAGCTCGACGGGTTCCCGGGCCGCCGTGCCGGCAGCCACCGGTTCGACGGGCCCGGCGGGACACTGGTGCACGCCGCGGTGGCGGACGCCGTCGCCCGCTACCTCGGCGGCGAGCTGGTGGCCAACGACCACGGCGGCTTCCCGGCCAGCGACTTCTCCGACGCGATCGTCTCGTGGACGACCGAACGGGTCCGCGCCCTGCTCGGCGCGGTGCGGGGACAGGTGGTGTTCGGGCCGAACATGACCGGGCTGACCACGGTGTTCGTCCGCGCCCTCGGCCTCGGCGCCGGCGACGAGGTGATCATCACCGAGCTGGACCACGAGGCCAACCGCGCGCCGTGGCAGGCGCTGGCCGCGCAGGGGGTCGTGGTACGGGAAGCCCCGCTCGGCCCGTCGGGGGTGCTGCCCGCGGAAGCGGTCACCGGGCTGCTGACCGAGCGCACGAAGTGGGTCGCCGTCACCGCGGCGTCCAACGCGCTGGGGACCGTACCGGACGTCGCATCGATCAGCCGGGCCGCGCACGCGGTCGGGGCCCGGGTGTTCGTGGACGGCGTGCAAGCCGTGGCGCACTTGCCGATCGACGTGGCCGCACTGGGCTGCGACGCGTTCGTCACCGCAGCGTACAAGTGGTACGGCACGCACGCCGGAATCCTCTGGGTGGCCGACGGGGACGGACTCCACCTGCCGGAGCAGGTGCCCTCGGCCGAGCGAGCCGGGCCAGGCCACCTGCAGCTGGGAACGCTGAACTTCGAGGCGATCCTCGGTGCCGGCGTGGCCGCCGACGTGCTGCTGCGCTGCGACCGGGCGGCGATCGCGACGCGGGAGGACGAGCTGCGCGCGTCCGTGCGGGCCCGGCTCGGCGAACTGCCGGGGATCCGGCTGCTCGGGCCGGCCGGCGGCACGGCGCTGGTGACGTTCCAGCTCGACGGCGTTCCCGCCGCGAAGGTCGCCGCGCACCTCGCGAGTCGCTCGGTCTCGGTGTGGCACGGCACTTTCTACGCCGTCACGGCCATGCGCGCGGTCACCACCGGCGATCCGGACGCCGTTCGCGCCGGCATCTCCTGCTACACCACCGGAGCCGACGTCGACGCACTCGTCGCCGCGGTCGCGGAGCTGACGTGAACGCCCTGGTGTTCTGGCCGCGGCCGGAGCCGGAGGCCGTGCACCGGCTCATCTGCTGCAGCTACAGCGGTGGCGGGTCGGTCCCGTTCCGGCCTTGGCGCGATGCTCTGCCACCGGACACCGAGCTGGTCTTGCTCTGCTACCCGGGCCGGGAGGGCCGGTTCACCGACCCGCTCGCCGAACGCTGGGACGAGCTGCTCGCCGATGCGCTCGCCGCGATCGGGCCCGTGCTCGACAAGCCGTACCACTTGTTCGGCCACAGCATGGGCGCGCTCGTCGCCTTCGAGCTCACGGCTCAGGCGGAGCTGTCCGGCGCTCGGACGCCGGACGCGCTGATCGTCTCGTCTTGCGAGGCGCCGAGCAACTGGCCGGAGCACCTCGAGCTCCCGCCGACCGCGCACGACACCGACGAGGAGCTCGTCCGGTGGGTCACCGAGGAGGGGCGGCTGCCCGAGGAGGTGGGCGAGGAGCCCGAACTGATGGAGATCGCGCTCGAGATCCTGCGCGCCGACCTGCGGGCGGCCGAAGACTACCGCTACCCAGGCACGATCCTGCGTACACCGATCGAGTTCGCGTTCGGCGACGCGGACCCGCACATCACGCCCGGGGTCGTCGAGCGCTGGCGCCGGCTCACCGCCGGTGAGTTCACCGCCACCCGGCTACCGGGCGGCCACTTTTACACCGCTGAGGCCTGGGCGGAGCTGCCGCGCTCGCTCACCTCCCTCGACACGGACAGAATCGAGACACGCACATGCCAGGCATAGTCGAATTCGACTTCGAGTTCCCGACCGGGTCCGTCTCCGCGCGGGCGATGGCCGACGCCTCCGGTGTCCCGCACGAGAAGATCCTCGAGATCACCCACTGCGAACACTTCCCCGTACTGGGCGACGACGAGCAGGCGTGGGAGCTGGCGGTGCGAGCCGGCGCCTCGGTGCTCAAGCGCACCGGTGTCGCCCCGGAGCGGATCACCCACGTGCTCTACTGCGGCTCCGGCCAGTGGGACGTCCCCTTCTGGTCGCCCGCCGCGAAGGTCGCGCACGAACTCGGCATCGAGAACGCCCATTGCTTCGAGGTCACCAACTTCTGCAACGCGTCGATGACCGCGGTCCGGATCGCCTGCGACAAGCTGGAGCTGGGGCAGGCCGACCACGTGCTGGTGCTCATCGGCGATCGGCTCAGCCGGCTGCTCGACTACCACGACGCCGGTTCGGTCGACCTGTTCAACTTCGGGGACTCCGCGGCCGCGCTGCTGATCTCGGGAGAGGGCTCCCGGTTCGAGGTGCTGCATTCGGCGATGCACACCGAGCCGCACTGGGCGGACTACTACACCGGTGCCGTTCGCGAGGGCCGGGTGCTGATCCAGCGCAACGGCCATCGCGAAGGGCTGACCAGCGCGTACGTCGACAACTTCCGGACGCTCACCGGGCAGACGCTGACCGCCCTCGGCCGGGACGTCGCCGACGTCGCGTACCTGCTGATCAACCACGGGGACCGGCGCATGCACGAGCGGCTGCTGAACGAGCTCGGCCTGCCGGCGGAAAAGAGCGTGTTCAACTATCACCGGTTCGGCCACATGGGTGGTGCGGACACGCTCATCGCCATCCGCGATCTCACCGAAGCGGGACGGCTGCGCGACGGGGATCTGCTGCTGCTGGCCACCAGCGCGATGGGTTTCAGCTGGGGCATCACCGCACTGGAATATCGAGCTGAGTGATCACGGTCCGGGCAGCCTATGCAATACTGTCCGGCATGACGAACTTGCTCGAACAGCAGAAAGAATTGCAGGTGGAGGCCGACAAGGTCCACGAGCACCTTGGCCTCGCGAAGCTCGCGGAGTTGGGAACCCCGAACCGCGTCGGCAGTGCCGCATTGGGTCTGATGGTGCGCCGCGACCTGGATATCACGGTCGTCTGCGCGGAACTGGACGAAAAGACGGCGGACGAGGTCGCCCGGATCGGCGCGGAACTCATCCGGCACCCGCGGGTGCGAGTGGTCAACATGCGTGACGACACCGGGCACTGGAACGTCGACCCGGACTACCCGGACGGACTCTACCTGGGCGTGAAGTACCGTTCCCTGGAAGGGAAGGACTGGAACCTCGACATCTGGTTCGTCGACGAACCGGACCGCCAGCCCGACCTCGCGCACCTCAAGTCGTTCCCCGCCAAGCTGGACGACGAGGCACGCTTGGCGATCCTCGCCATCAAGCAGGCCTGGGCCGAAAACGCGGGCTACGGTTCCGTCGTGTCCTCCGTCGACGTCTACAACGCCGTTCTCGAGCACGGCGTGCGTTCTCCGGAACAGTTCGAGCAGTGGCGGCAGCGCACCGCGAAATAACAGTGGAACCACCGAATCCCCAGGGCTGTCGCCCTGGGGATTTTTTGTTGACAGAATTCGCTTCGGATGGTTACGCTCGTGACATCAGCCACTACGTCCTGGGGGTTGACCGGCGTGCTGATTCTGGGAATAAAGGTGACGCATGACGGTGCTGTCGCGCTCATCGACGACGACCGGCTCGTGTTCAGCGTGGAAATGGAGAAAATAGCCAACGGTGGCCGGTACGCCGAACTCGGCGATTTGCGCCGCGTGGTCGAAGTGCTCGAAACGCACGACCTGGAACTGAGCGACATCGACCAGTTCGCGATCGACGGCTGGGGCTACGGGGACGTCTCCACCACCCGGGCCGGGGCGACGGTGAACTTGTCCGTGGCGCCGTACCGCGAGGCCGCGCCGGCCGACGACAGCCTCACCCCGCACCGCTTCGCCGGCCTCGACTTCGACGGCTCGAAAACCTTCGAGTACAGCAGCTTCCACCACACCACCGGGCACATCTTCTCGGCGTACTGCACCAGCCCGTTCGCTCGGGCGGGCGAGCCGTCGTTCGTGCTGGTGTGGGACGGCGGCGTACTGCCCCGCTGCTACTACGTCCGGCCGGAAGCGCCGTTCGTGGAGAACCTCGGCCCGGTCTTCGGTCTGCTCGGGAACGTCTACGCCGTGTTCGCCATGCATTTCGAGCCGTTCCGGATGGCCGACCCGTACCTCATCGAGGCGGGCGGCACTCCGGCCGAGCGCAGCGCCTACAACGCACGCAGGCTGAACGTGCCGGGCAAGGTGATGGCGTACACCGCACTGGGCGAGGTGCGCGAGGACGTCTGCGCCGAGTTCGACCGGATCTACGCCGGGATGCCGCCGGGGACCATGGACAAGCCACGCCCGTTCGTCCGGCAGTTCATCGACGAGTTCCTGGCCTGGGCGGGTCCGCGTGCGGTGTCCGCGGCCGACGCGATGGCCGGCTTCCAGCACTGGGTGGGAGCACGGCTGGTGGAAAGTCTGCGCCGGGTGCGGGAGAAGTCGCCGGGCCACGCGGCCAACCTGTGCTTCGCGGGTGGCTGTGCGCTCAACATCAAGTGGAATTCGGCGATCCGGCGCAGCGGCGTCTTCGAGCGCGTCTTCGTCCCGCCGTTCCCGAACGACTCCGGCTCCGCGCTCGGCGCCGCGTGCTCGGCGATGGTGAGCACGACCGGCCGGAGCGCGCTCGGGTGGAGTGTCTACCACGGTCCCGCCCTCACCCCGGCGGCCGACGGCGAAGGCTACGCGAGCCGCCCGCTGGACGTACCGGGCCTCGCCCGGCTGCTGCACGAAAGCGACGAGCCGGTCGTCGTGCTCACCGGCCGCGCCGAACTCGGGCCACGGGCCCTGGGCAACCGGAGTGTTCTCGCCGCGGCGACTTCGCGGACGATGAAGGACAGGCTCAACGAGATCAAGCACCGTGAGTCCTATCGTCCCGTCTCGCCGATCTGCCTCGAACACCGGGCGCCGGAGATCTTCTCCCCCGGCACCCCGGACCCCTACATGCTGTTCGACCACGAAACCCGGCCGGAGTGGCTCGACCGCATCCCCGCGGTGGTGCACCTCGACGGTTCGGCGCGGCTGCAGACGGTCAACGCCGCACAGAACCCGCTGATCGCCGAGCTGCTCACCGAATACGAACGGCTCAGCGGGGTGCCCCTGCTGTGCAACACGAGCGCGAACTTCAACGGCAAGGGTTTCTTCCCCGACGTCTCCTCGGCCCTTGGCTGGGGCGGGACGCGGTACGTCTGGAGTGAGGGGGTGCTGTGGGAGCGGACGTGAAGGCCGTTCTGTGCTTCGGTGATTCGAACACCAACGGGGCCCGCGCGGACGAGCCGCAGCTCGGCAGGCTCCCGGCGGAGCTGCGCTGGCCCGGCCGGTTGCGGAAGCTGCTCGGGCCCCGGTTCGAAGTGCTCGAAGAGGGGCTGGGCGGGCGCACGACGGACCTCGACCCGCCCGATCTGCCGGGCCGCAACGGCCGCGCCTACTTCGGGCCGTGCCTGCTCAGCCATCACCCGTTGGCCGTGGTGGTGCTGATGCTGGGCACACCGGACCTGAAGACCCGCTTCGCCCGCACGCCGGCGCAGATCGCCGGGGCACTCGACGGCTACTTCGACGACGTGGAACGGTTCCTCGGCGGCCGCAGCCGGCCGCAGCCACGGGTGATCGTGGTCAGCCCGGCGCATCTCGGTGCCGTGCCCACCAGCGCGGAGTACGACGCCGGATCGGTGCGGAAGTCCCGCGAACTCGCGGGTGAGCTGCGCGCCGTGGCCGCTGGGCGGGGCGCCGGCTTCCTCGACGCGGCCGCCTTCGCGCGAGTCGGCGGTGACGGCGTGCACCTGGATCTCGCCTCCCACGACGCACTCGCGGCCCGCCTCGCCCCGATGGTGCTGGACATCGGAGAGCCGTGAGCGAATCGATCGAACGGGTCGGCGCCGCGCGGGACACGCTGCGGCGGTACTGGGCCGGTCGCCGGACCCTGCTGCTGGTGCAGACCTTCAACGCCACCGTCGGCACCACGATGCGCGAGCTGGCCTCCTTCGGCGCGGAAGTACGCGGAGTGGTGACCGCGAACCCACCCGGTCACGACGCACCGGAAGTGCCGCACGTCCACGTCTGCGGCTCGCTGTCCACCGCCGAGTTCGACCAGTGGCTCCAGGACCCGCCCCCGGACTTCACGCGCTGGCTCGACGAGCTCGATCCTCGACGGGAGTGGACTTTTCTCGGCACCACGTTCACGCACACCAGTGAAGTCTGCGGGCGCAGAGTGCACGGCTGGCGTCGTCCCGAATGGGCGCGGCTGGAGGACAAGACGGTCATCGACGGGCTTTGGCGGCAGGTCGGCGTGCCCGCGCCCCGGCACGTGGTGTCGGACGTGGACGACCCGAGGATTCCCGCGTTCGTGCGGGAACTGGACAACGGCGCCGGTGTCGTCCTTGCCATGGATTCGACGAACGGGTTCGTCGGCGACGCCAAGGGACTGCGCTGGGTGCGGACGGCGGGAGAACTCGGGACCGCGCTCGAAGCCTGCCGCACGAGCGCGAACCGCCTCCGGGTGGCCGAGTTCGTGCCCGGCGTGCCGTGCAGCGTCCTGGGCATGGTTCTCGCCGACGGGGTCGCGGTGTTCGACCCGCTGGAGATCGTCACGCTGCGGGACCGGACGCGAGCGGGCCTGGTGTTCTGCGGCTCGTCCACGCACTGGCGGCCGGACGGCGAGCAGCTGCGCCACTACACGCGGCTGGCCGGCGAGGAACTCGCGGCGAGCGTGGGCTACCGGGGCCTCTTCAGCGTCGACGGCATCCTCGGTGCGGACGGTTTCGTGGCGACCGAGCTGAACCCACGGCACGCGTCCGGGCTCGGCTTGCGTGCGGGCTGGCCGGAGTTCCCGCTGTACTCCTTCCAACGCGGGGTCCAGGAAGGGCTGCGGGGACTGTTCGACCTCGGCCACCGGCACGTCGAGGCGGCCTTCCGCGCCGTGGTGCGGGAAACGCCTTCACTCGCGGTCCGGGTCCCCGCGCCCGGCGCGAGCGGGGACGGCCGGTTCGTCACCGGCACCGGCCAGATCGTCGACTACCGGGTGGCCGGCGGCGCGGCCTGGCTCGACCGGGTGTCGCCGCCCGCACCGGGCGGCGTCGTCGGACCGGCCGCCGCCGAAGTCGCCACCGCACTGGGCGCCGGCGCACTGACGAGCTTCCGCGACGACTACCCGGAGGAACAGCCATGACCGCGTTGACCACCGGCCTCACCCCGACCAGCGAAGCGGGGGAGAAGGTCTGCGAAATCATCGAAGGCCATCGTGAATTCCTCGCGAAACAGGCCGAAGTCAACGACCGCGACGGCCGGTTCGCCGCCGCCAGCGTCGCCACGCTGGCCGAGTCCGGGGTACTGGCCGCGTGCGCGCCGGTCGAGGACGGCGGCTTCGGCGTGCGCTCGCTCCACGACCTCGCCGTGATCGTCAGCCGGATCGCGGCGGCGGACGCGTCGACCGCCATCGCCGCCACCATGCACCTGGCGTTGACCTGGTACTACGCCCGTACGGTCCGGAGCACGCCGGCGGCGGAACTCGAGCTGCCGATGCGCGACTGGCTGCGCGCGGTCGGCCGGCGGGAGATGATCGTCTGCTCTTCGGTGGCCGAGCCCGGTACGAAGCCGTGGGAACTGGTGACCACCGCCGTGCGGTCCGCCGAGGGCTGGACGATCACCGGCCGCAAGGTGCTCGCGTCGATCTCACCGGCGGCGACCCACTTCTACAGCCGGGTAAAGGGCGAGACGGCCGACGGGCCGGTTCAGGCGTCCGCGATGATCCCGCTGTCCGCGGCGGGCGTCGAGGTGAAGGACAACTGGAACGGCTTGGGCCTGCGCGGCTCGGGCAGCGGCGAAGTCGTGTTCGACGGCGTGCTCGTGCCGCCCGGTTCGGTGGTGCCGCGCGGGCCCTGGGGCAAGCCCCTCGCTCCGGGCTATGACGGCCGAGCCGCGAACACCGCGCCGACCGTCGCGGTCTACCTCGGCATCGCGGAGGCGGCGCGGGCGCACGCGCTGTCCGCGATCACCGGTCCGGTACGGAACCGGACGAACTCGGTGGGCGTCAGGGGCATGGTCGCGGAGATGGAGCTCCAGGTGGCCGCCGCGCGCGGCGCGCTGCACACGGCCTTGTCCACATTGGACGCACACATCACCGAAGCGCGGCCGCGTGCGATGGAGGTCACCCTCGGCAGGCAGCTGCTCAAGGAATGCGTGTGCGCCGGGATGATCGTCGAGCGAGCGGGCACCCGGGTGGTCGACCTGGCCATGCAGTTGTGTGGAGGCCGCAGCTACAGTGGCGGGCACCCGCTCGGCCGGATGTACCGCGACATCCGCGCGGCCGCGTTCATGCGTCCCTGGGCGCCTGCCGAGGAGTGGGTGGATTTCGTGGCCGAAGCCACCCTGGACCGGCCGTGAAGTTCCTGGTGCTGAACCGGCGGCGGATCCTCGACCGGCTTCACCATTGGTTTCCTCCCGGTGAACTGGTCGTGCTGACCGCGAGTTCGGCGCTCGGGGGAGCCGACCCCGGCGGGTTCCACCACCTCGAGGTGGTCGAGGACTACGACAGCCCGGCGACCGACACCCGTATCGAACGGCTCGCGGAGAAGTTCGCGGTGGACGCGGTGCTGCTGACCGCGGAAATCGACGTGCTGCGGGCCGCTCGGCTACGGGAAAGACTCGGCCTGCCCGGGCAGGGCATCGAATCGGCGGTGGCCTACCGGAACAAGTACGTGATGAAGACCGGTGCCGCGGCGGCGGGCATCCCGGTCGCGGCGATGCGGCCGGTGACACGCCCGGAGGAAGTGGCGGAGTTCGCGGCCGAGCACGGCTATCCCGTGGTGGTGAAGCGGTTCGACGGTGCGGCCGCAATGGGCATGCACGTGTACCGGAGCGAAGCCGGACTGCCGCCGGACGGCTGGCCCGCCCCGATGCTCGCCGAGCAGTGGATCGAGGGCGACTTGTGCCACGTGGACGGCGTCATGCGCGCCGGCGAGGTGCTTCTGAGCTGGCCATCACGGTATCTCCACTCGCAGTGGGCGTCAGCGAGCGAGTCGGCCAACGAACTCGGCGGGATGCTCTCGCGGCAAGACCCGTTGTTCGAGCCACTGCGAAAAGCCACCGCCCGGGTGATAGCCGCACTCCCACCCGCACCGGATGCGCTGCCGTTCCACGCGGAGTTCTTCGCCACCCCGGACGGCGAGCTCGTGCTGTGTGAAATCGCCTGCCGGGCGGGCGGCGGCGAGATCGTCGAGATGTTCGAGCGGGCGTTCGGGGTCAACTTGTACGAAGCCGGGCTGAAGGGTCAAGCAGGCCGGTACGACGAGATTTCGTGGCGCGCGGAGCCGCGACGCCACGGTTGGGGCTGGATGCCCCGCCGTGCCGGCGTGCTCCTCGAAATCCCCGCGAAGCCGGCATCGGAGGCGGTGTGCAGCTACTCGGTCTCCGGGATACCCGGCACGGAGTACGCCGCTCCCCGCGGAATGGCGGACGTCATCGCGCGAATGGTGTTCACGATGGACGGTGCAGACGTCCGGCCCGAGCTGCACGCACTCGACGAGTGGTGGAGCCGCACCACACGCTGGGACCGCTGAACCGCAAGGGACGCATTTCCTTTCCGGGCCCACCCGGTCAGGCAGGCGCCCCCGGGCCGGCCGGCGAGGAGCACTACCGCCCGCCGGCCCGGCACTCGGCCTCGGAGCTGAGCTCCCGGCGGGAACGTGCTGACCGCGTCGGCGAGCCGGTGGCGGGGGGCGCATGGGGGGTGGAGGGCCGCAGACGGCCGGACAGCCCCGGACACCGCGGGACCGAACGAGATCACCCCCCTGAGCGGATAACGCCTGGCAATCACGCCAATCGTCCTGCCCGACGGGCTGCTGGTCCGAGTCGACGTGTGGCTGGTGATGGAACGTCGGCCGCGGGGGAGCGCGCGGTGGGCGGGTGGTCAGCTTGAAGCTCGCGCTGGGACACGTCACCCCGTCCGGATCCGGCCGGCTCCCGGACGGACCGTGGAGGCCGTACCGGGTAGCGGCCGTGGAGGTGCGGTGCGGGAAGTGATGAGCGTGCGGAGCCGCCTAGGCTCGGCAATCGGCTGTCACGAATCGCGGAGTGCGCTGTTCGCGGTGGGCCGGAGCGCGCTGGCCGGCGCCCAGCTCGGCGTTCCCCTGTTCAACTCGGACACGACACTGTTCGCCGATTCACCGGCGGTCCCGGGGGAGTACGGTGCGGTGCTGTTGATCCCGGTCTGCCTCGCCGACAATCGCACCTGGCAGTGGAGTCCGGCGCGGGAGCCGTTGCCTGCTGCGTGGCGGGGCTGTTCCTTTGCGGCCACGCAGGTGCTTCGGCTTCAAGTCGCGGTGATCTACCTGGTCGCGGCGACGGCGAAGCTGAGCGATCCCGCCTGGTACAGGGCCGCGCGCTCGGGATCGTGGCGTTCGATCCTGAATTCGGTTTCCCACTGCCGGTTCGCGCGACACTCGAACCGCTGCTGGCGTCCGATGCCGTCGTAGCGCCGGCGACGTGGAGCGTGATCGGGATCCAATACGTGATCGTGGTCGCGATGATGGGCGGGAGAAGGTGGCGGACGCTGGCACTGATCCTCGGTTCCGGGCTGCACTTCGCGATCGCGGCGCTGCTCGGTTTGCCCAGTTTCGGGCTGACCATGATCGCGCTCCTGCCGCGCGCGGCGAATCCGGTCGCGAGGCCGGCTGCGCACGGGCGGTGGTGGAGTCTGTGTTCACAACGGAAGGACGAAGCGTATGCGGACTGACCTGGTGATCGAGCGGTTCGAGCCGGACCGGGCCGCCCGAGCCGGCTTCGCCGCGTACCACGACGTGGTGAAGGCCTGCCAGGCCGCGGACCGGCCGGGGGAACCAACCCTCCCGCTGGAGGAGCTGATCGGCCGCCTGAAGAAACCCATGCCGGGCATGGGCCGCGCGGTGCACTGGGTGGGCTTGCGGCACCGCGACGTCGTCGCGGTCGCGGAAGTGTTTCTCCTCGACGAGGAAAACAGTGACATCGCGATGGTCAACGTCAAGGTCCACCCGGAGCACCGCCGGGCCGGAATCGGCTCCGCGCTGCTGTGCGCGATCCTGCCCGAGCTGAAAGCGCAGGAGCGGCGCGTGATCGAGGGCGGGGACGTGGTGGCGGGCACCGCCGGACAGTTGTGGGCCGACGCCGTCGGCTTCCGGCAGGTCCGCAGGGTCGTCCGGCAGGCGCTGATCACCGCGACGGCTGACCGGACGCGATGGGACGTGCCGGTACCGGGCGGGTACCGGCTGGAGTACTGGGAGGGAACCGCCCCGGAAAACCTCATTGAATCCTACGCCCTCGCCCGCGGCGCGATACGCGACGCTCCACTGGGGGATTCGGGGTACCGCTGGCCGGAGTACACGGTGGAGCGGGTGCGTGCCGCCGAGGCGGAACTGCGGTCGCAGAGCATGCTCCAGCGTCTGGTGGTCGCTGTGCACGAAGCCTCCGGCGCAGTCGCCGCTTTCACGGAACTTTGCGTGCATCCGCGTCGGCCGGATTGGGGTTACCAGCGCGACACGGCGGTGGTGGCCGAACACCGGGGGAACGGCCTGGGGCGGTGCGTGAAAGCGCACATGCTCCGCCGGCTGGTGACCGACGCACCGGAGGTCCGGTGGATCAGCACAACGACCGGTGCCGAGAACATGCACATGATCCGGGTCAACGACGAAGTCGGTTACACGACGCTGCCCACCCTGATCGCCGTTCAGGGCGAACTCACCGCGGTGGAAGCGCGGTTGGGTGCTGTCCGTAGGTCGCCGGCTGTCCGATCTCGAATTGATCGCCCCGGCAACGGGAGCGGAGACCGCCAACGTGGAACATCAGGCCGAGTAGCCGACGGGTCCTGATCCGGTAGTCACCCGTGGCATGGTCGTGCCCGAACAGCGCAACCGGGCACGGGCGGTGGCCGGGAGGAATCGCCGACGCGGACGTTGGTCGTAAACCGTCGCTGCTCGAACAGATCGACTGGCCGCTCGGCTGATCGCACCGGTGGCCCGGATCCGCTGAGCCGATCCGAGCGCGGCGCGATCCCGGAGCCCCTGGCCCGCAAACACCGGTCAGGGGCTCCGGGGGAGGGCGCTGTGTTGCCAAGCTTGCCTCGCCTGGCAACCTGGCTTGCTTTGCCGTAGTTGTCCCGCCTGGCCTGGATCACGACCGAGCTGTCGCCTGCGTTGACGATCTGCGATCGGCGCGTTGATCGAACAAGTCGTTCGGCAGTTGGTGTAGCAGTCAGGGAAACATGGCCAAAGTGGCAGCGCGGGTCACGGCCGCCTTCCCGGCCCGGTCGGCCTGCCGGTCCTCCGTGGGTTCGGTGACGTTCTTCAGATCCATGATCGTCGATGCCGTCACGTACCCAGCCCAGGACGGCCCGGTGGGCAGGCAGTTGCATCGTCAGTAGCTGCTGGGCCCGAGCGCAGCGGCAGGCCCAGCCCATGCGTTCCGGCCTCACGGCCGGTCAGCGCCGGGACAGCGGCTCTTGTCGTAGAAACCGATAATCGAAGTCGGGAACGGTGAGACGGCCGCCCAGGCAGGGATCTTCCGCCGGACTCTGCCGGTGCTACCCCGAGGGATTCGAACTCACACGCTGCGACCTGGGTAATCGCTGCTATCGGGCAGCAGTGTTGCCTCTGTATAGGCCGCTGACCTGGGAATTCTCGTGCCCCCGGTGAGATTCCGGCGGCAATCACACCAATCGTCCTGCCCGACGGACTGCTGATCCGGGTCGACGTGCGGCTGGTGATGGAGCGCCGGCCGCGGGGGAGCGCACAGTGAGCCGGGCAGGGGCGTTTGAGCTTTCGTCAGGGCGCTATCGAGATGGCATCGTAGTTGACCAGCGGTTTTCTGCTGGAACGTTGATCATCCAGGGCAGTTTCGGGCTCGACGGTCGCGGTGGGCGGGCATGAAAATCGTTCCTGCTCGTGACTCTCTATCCGATTCGGCCACCGTCGTCCGGGCTGTGTCGGTGATCATGGGAACGGTGGTGGGGCTGACGTTCTTGTTCGGCTTTGGCAACGTCCTCAGCCTCGCTCTCCGTCTGGGTGTGCCGGTCTGGGTGGCGCCGCTCGTAGCGCCCGCTGTCGATCTCTCGGTCCTTGGACTTCTGCTGGGTATCAGGCATCTGGCCCTAGCTGGCGCGTCGCCCGATGTGCTGCGTCCGGCTCGCCGACTGCTGATCTTTGCCAGTGCGGTCACGCTGGCGCTGAACGTGGCGGAACCACTCGTGGCGGGTGAATACGGCAGGGCGGCGTTCGATGCTGTTGGTCCGCTTCTGCTGATCGGCTGGGCGGAGGTCGGTGCTGGCCTGTTGCAGGCGGTCAGTGCAGCGAGTCAGTCGCAAAGCCCTGACGTAATCGTCGGCGTGGACAAGGTGACCGAGCAGGCAGGGGAGATGTTGGACAACTCGGCGAGTGCCCAGCTTGAGCCCACTGGGCAGGCCGACGGTCGTCCGGTGATGGCCGCGCCCGCTGGAGGCGCTCTTGGACCGCGCTCGGCAAGAAGATGCGGCACATCGCGCTACCTACCAGAGGCCGATATCTGCCGACACGCTGCGGGTTCGCCTGCGGATCGGTGCTGGCCGAGCGCGCCAGCTCGTCAGGATCGTCCGTGCGGAGTGCGAGGCGGGCAGGCCTGTGGCCGCCTGAGGATCGCCGAGGCACGGCTGAACGGGTCAAATACCGGTGGAATTTGAACCCGCTGGTTAAGAGTTCGCTGCTCTCGCTGTCGGATGGTGTCGAGTGATGACGAACAAGACCTTTTCGACTGGTCACGGGCCATCACACGTGTCAGACGATACCGGTCCCTGTCATCGTGTGCGCGACCTCTCGGGCACTTCTCGGGCACGTCCGTGCCGGATTCTGTCGAGGTATTCGTGCAGGTTGGGCGAGGGTTCCGGTAAGGGCTCGGCGGGAGGCCGGTTGTCGTGAGGAGCCCGAGCGAGGGCCGCGATCCGGTGCTGTCGGCGGTCACGCTGATCGTGGGGATCATCGTGGCACTGACTTTCCTCTTCGGTTTCGGGAACGTGTTCACGTTGGCACTTCGGCTGGGGGTGCCGGTGTGGGTTGCGCCGTTGGTGGCCCCTGCGGTGGACCTGTCCGTGGTCGGGTTGCTGATCGCGATTCGGTATCTGTCGTTGCGGGGTGCTCCTGATGTCGTGATCCGGCCGGCTCGCCGCCTGTTGCTGGCGTCGAGCGTGGTGACCTTGGCTCTGAACGTTGCCGAGCCCTTGATCGTCGGCGAAGTGGGAAAGGCATTGTTCGATGCGGTGGGTCCGTTGCTGCTGATCGGCTGGGCGGAGGTTGGGCCGGCTCTGCTGCAGGCGCTGGCCGCTGTACAAGCAGCTGGGGGGCCGACCAGGATGGCGCAGCCGCACGCCGGCGACTCTGACGGCACTTCTGCGGAAGCGCCAGGGGATGCGAGCGTAGGTGACGAGTTGCTGGAGCGGGCGCGGCAGGAGGACAAACGGCATCGTGAGCGTTACCAGCGTCCGGTCTCTGCTGAGAACCTCCGGAAGGCATTGGGGGTAGGCGCGGAGCGGTCGCGAACGCTCGTGAGGCTGGTGCGTGCAGAGCGGAGTATTTCCGCATGACATTGATGGTTACGCAGACGTCCGCCAGTGCGGCGTCACGGCAGAGAGTGGTCATCACCGTCTGGCCGGTTGCTGAGTGCGGCGGCCACAGCCCGGTCAGGTCGGCGAGGTTTTGAACGTCGTCGAACTGCAACGCGGCCAGCGTCGCCCGTAGCCATGTCCTGAGGGCACGGTCTCACGTCATTACTGGGGTGGTTCCCTGTTCCAATGCTGGCCGGCGAAGTCGTCGCGGTTGTCCGCGCCTTTCCAATGCTGCTTGGGCAAGTCACCTCGGAAGTTGCATCCTGGGCAAGCGTCCTCGCCTTGGAGGTGGCCTTCGTACCAGGCATGCACCGCTGCATGCGTTACGGCGACCCGGACGTCCGCTTCGCCCGACTCGTAGGCCGCCAGGGCACCTTCGATGATCATGCCCAGAACGGGTGAGTCCGGAGCAGGGAAAGGCGGCGAAGGGAACCTCTCAGCTTCCATAGCCGTCTAGGATACTGGAGTTCTGGTGCTCGTCTGCGCCGTTCTCAGCGACGCCGTCCTTCGTTGCGGGACGGGTTCCACGCGGCCATGGCCTCGGGCGCGCAGGACAACACCCGACCGCCCGATTGTCAGGTGTTGAGCCCTCGACCGGTCACAAGCAGACGTCATGACCTATCTGGCCGGCGCCCCTGTCATTCTGGCTGGCGGAATCGCCACCCTGATGCGCCCCGGGTTCTGTGCAGGCTCTGATCTCAGGGAGGATGCAGAGCATGCCGGCACCGAAGAAGTACAGCGACGAGCTGCGTGAGCGGGCGACGCGGATGGCGTTGGACGCGATCGCGGCCGAGGGTCAGCGGATGGCGGCGATCCGCCGGGTCGCGGGCCAGTTGGACGTGCACCCGGAGGCGTTGCGGACGTGGGTCAAGCGGGCCGAGATCGACGCCGGCACGGCACCCGGCCGCACCAGCGATGATGCGGCACGGATCGCCGAGCTGGAACGCGAGGTGCGTGAGTTGCGGCGGGCGAATGAGATCCTGAAGACGGCTTCGGCGTTTTTCGCCGCCGCGGAGCTCGACCGCAAAATCAAGTAACTCCTGACGATTCCACGCCTCGGCGGGAGGTTCCGCTCGCGGTGGTCGTCGACTATATTGACGGCCACCGTGAGCGAGTTGTCGAGGGGAAGAAGCTCGGGGTCGAGTCGATCTGCGCAGTCTTGAACGATGCGGATGTGCGGATCGCCCCGAGAACTTTCTGGGCAGCCAAGCAGTGCACACCATCGAAACGTGCCGTGCGGGACGCGGAACTGCTTGTCGAGATTGAGCGTGTGTTCCGTGAGAATTACGGTGTCTACGGAGCGCGGAAAGTCCATGCGCAGCTCAACCGTGAGGGAATCTGCGTGGCTCGCTGCACGGTCGAGCGGCTGATGCGCCAGCAGGGCCTGCAGGGGCTGCGGCGAGGCAGGCGGCCCAGGACCACCATCGCTGCTGCCTCGCCTTCGCCGGCGGACCTGGTCGACCGCCGCTTCACTGCCGATCAGCCGAACCAGCTCTGGGTAGCGGACATCACCTATATTCGGACGTTTTCGGGATGGGTGTATGCGGCGTTCGTCATCGATGTGTTCTCGAGAATGGTCGTGGGCTGGCAGGTGTCGACTTCGTTGCACACGAATCTTGCCCTCGACGCGTTGGAGATGGGGATCTGGGCCCGGCAACGAGCCGAGCAAGACGTCACCGGGCTTGTCCATCATTCCGACCGCGGAGTTCAAGGCGGATTCAACTGGTCGTCGCAACACCTTGATCATGGAGGTGTGGGATGGGGCACGGTAGGAAGCAGTTGCCGGAGGCGCCGGTGGGTGCGCGGCGGCAGTGGGCGGCGGATCGGGCGTTGCGGCC
>NZ_JAEBEI010000038.1:0-34226 GCF_046548775.1 Amycolatopsis sp. cmx-4-61
GGAGGCCGCCATCGCCGGCTACCTGCGCTGGCGCAACCGCCACAGCCACCCCAAACGCCACTTCGCCGTCAACTCCAAGATCCGCCGACCGGATTACCTACCCAACGTTGCTTGATGCGGCACTAGCCCGTGCGGGGTCCAGGACGTTTTCCGCTGGAGGGCGTAGACCGGCCACGGATCGGCGTCGTCGGCGTAGACGGCGGTCATGTTGCGCGGGGATACGCCCCGGATGACCGGGGCCGTGTCGCCGGGCAGGACGGTGGTGTAGGACCAGCCGTATTTCAGCGTCGCCCGGTGCACTGCCTGGCGGCGCGTCAGGCGTTCTGGTTCCAGTGCGACCAGCCTAAGGGCTCGTCCGCCTGGTCGTCGCCGAGCGCGCGGTAGCCGTCCACGAACAGGTTCTGCGCCCGGAGCTGCATGAGCAGGCGGCACCAGTTCGTCCGCGACCGGTCGAGTAGTCAGCGGTACGCCCGCCACGCGGAGCGGGGCGCGAACGGCAGATCGTGGTCACCCTGGACGTAGCGGTGAATCCGGCTGTTGCGGGCTTGCTCGGGCCAGACGGCTTCGATGCGGCGCGCGATGTCTGACGCCTGTGATGGGGGGAGGGACACTCGCTCAACCGCCTCCATCAGCGGTTTTGGTTAAGCTGTTATGACCATGTTGATCGTCCAGAGGGGGACGGATGGCTATTGCGGAAACGCTCGTGACAAAGGCCATGAGCGAGAACTTGTTGCAGAAGACGGTTTACGTACTGGTCGGTCTTTGCTCGACACTGTGGATGGGCTTTGCGCTATGCGCGCAAGTCACTGCGCCGGTCACTATCGCCGAACGCGTCGGCATCTACTTGGGTTTTGACCGGGCCGCTGCGACGCTTGCGCCGGTGGCCAGCTGGTTCAGTGAGCCGCGTCACCTGCCGCTCCTCATTGGCGCGGCTGCGGTGGCTGGCGTGCTGTTCAACCTTGGCGGCGCGCGGACGGTGCCGATCCACGCGAACGCACCGGCAATAGCGTGGATCTTCTTTCTGCCAGCTGTGCAGGGTGCTGGATTGTTGACCGCGGCTAGCGTCTGCCTCGGGCTAGGTCTCGCCGCGTTAGCGCTGGCATGGACAAGGTCTAATAGTCCCTATAATCGTCAGCTCGTGCGGATCGCTGTGCAGACAAATATTCTGACGAATGTATTCTTGACGTTTTTCCCTTTGTCGGTCCTCGTTACCTGGTTCATTGTTGCGTACAACGGTGACCTACCTGCCGACGAGTCACGTGAAGACGCGCAGGCGACGGGTGCGGCGCTTCCCGCGCTTAGCTCACTCCGGGGACGCGAGGACTAAGTGATCAGCTCGGAATGAGTTTGCGCAGGCAGATGATCGAGCAAGCCAGGCTCAGAATGGCTTGATGCACGTCAGCTCGCCGCTCGGTGCGGACGCGCAGTCGTCGGAAGCCTTTGAGTCAGGCGAAGGTGCGTTCGACCGGTTATCGGACTGTGCCCAGGCGGGAGCCGTGTTCGACGCCGCGGCGGACGATGACGGGCGTGATGCCGCGGGCGCTGACCGGGCGCCGGTACTTGTCGTGGCCGTGAGGTAGGCGGAGCTTTCGACGCCGGCACCCCAGGACACCACGTCGAGCGGGCAGCTCCCGCGCTGGTTTTCGAGTGAGAACAGTGCTGGCTCGGTCATCGCGACCCTCGCCTGTGGCGCACGCCGTGACGAGCAGGTGTGGACGCCGCCCGGCCTGGCCGTCCGGGATCGCACTTCGCGTGGCCCGGCGGCGACACCAGCCGCGGTATCTCTTGCGTCGTCGGCAGGTGCGGTAGCGGGCACCGGAGGATGCCGGTGTCGTAGGCGATGGCGACGGCGTGCGCGCGGTTGCGGGCCTTCAGCTTGGCGAGGATGTTCTTGACGTGGGTACGGATGGTCTCGTGTGACCGGAACTGCTTGAGCGCGATCTGGATGTTGCTCAGGCCGCGAGCGACGTCGTCGAGGACTTCCCGTTCGGTAGCGGTCAGTGTGGCTGGCTGGGACATGCTCGGATCTCCGATGGCAGGTGGCGAGGCGAGGGGGCTGACCGGGCTGCGCGGCGCGTGCGCTGGCCCGGCCAGCCCCGAACCGGGAGCCGGCTCGCCCGGGGGTAGGCGTGCCGCTCGGGGATTCCCGGTTCATTCAGGTGGCCTCGCGCGGGGTGGTGTGCGGACGACCGCGGTCACCCAGGTCCCGCCGTGGCGCCGGTCAAGGCCCCGTGCCTGCGGCGGGACGTCGATGTGTCGAGGTGTGGCCTTGACCGGTGTCGCGGGACCTGGTCGCGTGATTGAGGACGCACAACACCGCGAGGTCACGCGTGGCCGGGAGTCACGGAATCGGGTGCGGTCTCGCGATCAGCCGTCCATGCGATGAGAGCGTCGGCGGCGGTGTGGACGGAGTCGTAGCGGGGCTGCTCGTCGTCGGGCAGGTCGGGACGGAGCACGGATCCGGTGAGGGTGCGGGGTTCGTAGCGGTCGAGCACGCCAGCGGTGACGCGACGGACGGTCCCGACGGCGCGGCCGTCGACACGCACCGTCCAGACGTGATCGAACCGGTAAGCCGCGCGGGCTGGTGCGGTGCGCGGGTGGTGCTCGGGGTAGCGGTAGGCGGCCCACCAGTTGGTGACGGAGCAGTCGATGACGTGGTCGCCGGCGTTGACGATCGCGGTGACCGCGTCACGGGCCAGCGCCGGGCCGACGAGGTCGGCCAGCATCGTGAACGCCTCCTGCGCTTCACTGATCGCGGCCAGCACCGGTGCGGCCTGTTCCCGCAGCGCTGCCGCGTTCAGGTGCCCGAGTTCGGTGTTGCGGTCGGCGTAGGCACGCTCGTCGGTGAACCCGCGGATCCAGCGAGGGGCGAGCGCGTCCAGGCAGGCGATGCATTCGTGGCAGCGGTAGATACTCGGACGCGACACCGCGATCGAGATGCCGTGACCGGTGTTCGTGCAGCCGTCGGTGCCGCACGCCATCGGTGGGATGGTGCTGGTGCTCATGGCAGAAGCCCTTTCGTGAGCCGGGACAGCGAGCGAGGGCGGGGACCGGAGAGCGCTCAGACGGCGGCGAGGACCTTCTGCAGGGTCGCGGCGGCGGTGCGGTCGTGCTTGCCCAATTCGCCAGTCATCACCCGGGTCATGTTCCGTTCGGCGCGGCCCGCACCGCGGATGACGGCCTCGTGGGTGAGGTGGGTGTTGACAGCCTGCACCACACCCCAGCCGGTGTTCTTCCACGGGCTGACCCGGCTGTCGCTGGTCCACAGCCGGGTCAGCGCCGAGCGCTTTTTGGCGGCGTTGGTGCGCCCCCGGCCCGGCTGCTCGGGGATCGGCGTGTGGGTGTCGAGGAAGGCTCTCCAGGCCCGATCGGTGACCGTGGTCTGACAAAGTTTCTTGACTTCGGCGGCGAAGTCGTCGGCGACGGTGTGCACGATCTGCAGGGCCTCACGGGCGGAGAGCAGCTGCAGGGCGCTGTTGCGCTTGTGGACGACGGCGACTTCCTGGCCGTCTTCGCGCAGTCCGATGTTCATGGTGTTGTCGCAGACGACGTTGGTGACCACGCGCTTGTAGCGGGTTTTCAGGCTGGCGTCGTGGCTGGAGCAGGCGAGCAGGTTGGGCCGGAACTCCACGCCTTCGGGGGTGGTGATGTTGTCGGGGACTTCGACGCTGACCCAGGCTTGGCGGCGTTGGCGCAGCAGGCCGGCGGAGCCGATGGCGAGGCCGTCGTCGAGCAGGGCGGCGACGTTGTCCAGCAACCAGGTGCCGTACTGGTGGATTTCGTATTCGTCGGTGTGGATGGCGAGGATGTCGCCGTTGTCGGAGGTGGTGACGCCAAGGTGGTGCTCGGCGAGGCGGAGTCCGAATCGGTCTTCGACGAACACCCGGGCCGGTTCGGCGGTCCAGCCGAACAGGCGCCGTTTGACTTCGGTGATGGGGATCGGGCCCGGGTAGTGATTCGGCTCGGCGCCTTGGTCGTCGGCGCGGTAGTGCCAGGCGTGGCCGCGTTTGTCAGTGAATCCGATGAGGACGTTGGTGTTGAGCCACTTGCTGGTTTCCTTGGACACGAGGAAAGTCTCTCTACGCGACGCTGTGCGGGCCTGGCGCCGGGGCGCGGGCTCGCGGGTGGACGGCCACGGCTCACCAGGCCGAGCGCCGGCGGTGCACGAGACAGTCCAGTACGGCGAAGTTGCTGTGCGAGCTGGTGGCTGTGCACCGCCGGCGCGGGCCTGGTTCCCTCGGTCCGACCACACCGCGACGCCGAATGCCCGACACGCCGGAACCGCCGATCCGCTGCGGGAGCGAGGGGCATGCCGAGACGTCACCCGGCCCGATCTCCCACCGTTGCGGGGGATCCCACCTGAAGACGACGTCGACGATCATCGGGTCGTTCGCCGAGTCCGAGCAGACGCAGGGCGTGTTCGATGTCCAGCTCGGTGAGGGCCGATGCGACCGCGCAGCCGGTAAACAGATCGCGCAGCGGCAGCGGGTGGGTCTGGCCGTGGCGGCGGTGTTTGAGGATCGCCACATCCCCGTGGGTGGCGCGAAAGTCCTGTTCGAGCTGGGCGTACCAGGCGAACCGGTCCGGGAAGACCTCGCGCGTGCGGCGCCAGTGGGCCTGACCGCCGCGCACGCAGAGGCCGCCGCAATTGTTGTGACTGAAGCCGAAGGTGTACAGCCGCGGCGGCTCCAGCCCGGCGTTGCGACACCAGCCCAGCAGGTCGTCTTTGGTCAGAAGGGGATGGTGCATCAGCGGGTACTCGACCCGCCACGGTCGCCACCCGGCAGTGATCGCCGGAGCCCGGCGCTGCTCGCCGGGCTCGAGCCCGACGTAGAGGACGGTGTCGGCGGGCTCGGTGTGCTCGGTCAGCCACCGCCGACAGGGCTTCTGCTTGAGCAGCTGCGAGCACGGAGCAATCCGGGCGTTGCCGAGATAGCTGCGCTGCACGAACAGTTCGAATGGTGTCCGGCCGTCGCAGACCCGGGTGATCGGGATCCCCAGCCGCGCGGAGGCATCGGCGTTGAACCGGTAGAGATCACTGTCCTCGATTGTCGTGTCGGCGAACAGCAGAGTGATCGGGTCGTCGGGGTGATCCCGGCGGATGAGTTCGGTGGCGGCCCAGGAGCCGATGCCGCCAGACCACTGGATCACGTGGTGCATGACAGGACCTCCTGCAGGGGAAGGGCGCGGCGCCCCGGACTGGTGCAACGACGCCCGGGACACCGCGGACCAGCTGAATGTCAGGGACGTCGGCTACCAGCGCGTCGCGCCGACCCGGCCGGCGATCTCGTCCAGCTCGTGCTCAACGACGTCGGCGCTGGCGTGTTGCTGGAACAGCAGCCCGACGGTGGATGCGCCCGGCGCGCCGTGGGCGTGCACCAGAGCAGAGGTGGTGAGGTGGTGGTCGCCGCGGCGCACGGCGCTGGCGGCGATCAACGTCGCCAGCCGAGCCCGAGCGTTGTGATCGGTGCTGCCGCGGTAGAGGGCCATCCACAGTTGCTCCATTCGCTGCGGGTCGAGATCGGCCGGTGGCAGCAACAAGGGTCCGTAAACGGCGTTGTCGGCCAGCGCGGTCGTGACTGCCAACGCCGCGACGTCGTCGATGAACTCGCCGCTGCCGGCCTGGAGGGTGGCGTGGGCGACGATCCGGTTGGCCTCGTCGCTGCGACGCACCAGAAACGGCACAACCCGGCGGGCGAATCGGCTGGGGCTGGCCGGCAGGGTTTCGCCGGGCTCGGCGAAGGGCAGGCCCCAGGTCGGTGTAGGGGCGTCCCCGCCGAGCTGGACGGGCCCGGCGAAGTCAAGTTCGGGACGTGGCGCGATGACGGTGCCGAGGTGGGTGGAGCGGCGGTAGTCGCGCCACGGGGCGCCGGGACGGGTGTGCGGGGCCCAGTAGCGGCCGAGGACGGTGTGCCCGGCGAGGCGCAGGTCGGCCTCGAGCGCGGCGATCGCGGCCCGCAGCGGAAGCCACTCTCGGGCGCGGTCCTCGGCGACCACGACGACGACCAGGTCCGTGTCGCGATCGGCAGGGAGGGCGGCCTGCACATGCTCGGCGATCTCGCGGGTGGTCATGCCGCGGACCCGCGTCACCGGGAACGCCGCGCCGGTCGGTGCCGTGAGGCGTCCTGAGCTGGTGCATGGGTGGGATGGCAGGACGGTGACGTGCAGGGTGTCGGCGCAGGTGTCGGGAAGGGATCCGATCAGTTCACCTGGAGTCAGGTAGGTGGTCACGGTCGGCGCTCCTCGGATCGGCCTCTGCGGCCGTGTGGGCCGGGAGAGGCGGTGGCGGCCCACGCAGGTGTGAGCCGCCACCGCCCGAGCGCGCGTCCCGGCGGCGGCCTGTGACAACCGCCCGGTCGGCAGGTCCGCGTCAGGTCGGGGCCGCCGCCGGAGCGTGCGCTAGCGTCGGCCGGCCTCAGCTGCAGGGACGGCCGTCTCCGGTTCCGTGTCCGCGTCGTCGCCTTTCTCGATGACGGCGACGACGTCATCGACGGAGGTGACCAGCCGGGCGATGCCGTCCTGGATCAGCTGGTGACACCCTGCAGATGTCACCGAGGAGACGGGACCCGGGACAGCGAGGACGGGCCGACCGAGCTTGTCGGCCAGGCGCGCGGTGTGCCGGGCGCCGCTGCGCCGCCCGGCCTCGACCACCAGAGTCGCCGTGGTGAGGGCGGCGACGAGCCTGTTGCGGTAGAGGAACCGGTGGCGCGCCGGCGGGGTGCCGGGCGGGTATTCGCTGACGACCGCACCGCCGGAGCGGACGATCCGGTCCAGCAGACCGACGTGCCCCGCCGGGTAGCCGACATCGACAGCGCAGCCCAGCACCGCGACGGTCACGCCGTCGGCCGCGAGCGCGCCTCCGTGCGCAGCGCCGTCGATGCCGTAAGCGGCGCCGGAGAACACCGGCACCCGCCGGGAGGCCAGCCCGTAGGCGAACTCGGCGGCATGGTGTTCGCCGTACTCGGTGGCGGCCCGCGCGCCCACGATCGCGATCGAGGGAGCGGCCGCCAGCTCGTCCAGCCGTACGTCGCCCTGAACCCACAGACCCACAGGGGCCCCGCCATAAGTGTCGCCGTTGGGGGCCAGAGTGCTGAGCCCGGCGAAGGCGACGGCCGGCCACTCGTCATCCTCGGGGACCACGAACCGGCCACCGAGACTGGCTGCGGTCTGCAGACTGGTATCGGCGAGCTGCCAGCGTACGTGGCGACGCGACTCGGCGAGGACATCGGCCGGTGCGGAGCACTCAGCGATGCGGTGGGCGGCATCGACGGGCCCGACGTCGGCGATGTAGCGCGCGAGGACCGGGGTGGTGGGTTCGGCGGCGTGCTGGAGGAACGCGCGGGCGCGCCGCGCGTCGGTGGAAATGGACATGAGCACTCCTTCAAGCGATGTGCGGGGGCTGGTGGTTGCGGTCAGGTCAGGTCGCGGCGGGGAATTCGCGCACGCGGATCTCGTGGCATCGGCGTTCGACGACGGTGCCGACCGGCCACACAGCCGCCAGCCGCAGCAGCTCCGTTGCGCCGTTGCCGACCTCGGCGCGCAGCTCGGGAGTATCCGCAAATCCCATGGCCACGAAGGCGGCGTGGAAGCGGGCGACGAATTCGGCTGCGGTCATGTCGGATTCGACGATCTCGGCGGTCGTGGTGGTCTGACGGCTGGTGATGCCGACGAAGCTGCGCGCGCAGCCGCAGTACGGGTTGTCCGGATCCTCGTGCGACAGGCTGGCCAGGTCGACGATCTCGGTCTCCGGGATGCTGTTGGAGTCGTTGTCCCGTTCGCCTTGGGTGCGGTGGGTGGAGACGAAGTACTTCAACACGGACTCCTCCTGAGTGGACACGCCCGGGGTGGGCTGTGGACGCGGCCTTCGCCTGCGGGCCCCGCGGGCCCGGGGCAAGCCGGCCGCAGACGGGCGGGGGTGTCCCTCGTGGACTGTGGGCTTGCCCCGGGCCGGGGGTCTGCTGCACTGAGCTGCAGCCACGCCCAGCCGGCGCTGGCATGGGGAGGACGTCGTCGGGAGCTGCGTTTCGCGCACGCTCTGACACCCAAAGTTATTACCAGAAAATTCGCCACAGTTGTGGCGAATTACTGGTTTGTGGGGCACTCTAGTTTCAGAAGGTGATCCACGGTGGTCCACAGGGAGCGGCCACAGTGGACCCTTCTGGGGATCCGTCCGCTTCACCCCCAGCGGTAGAAGGGTTCCCGGCTCGGGAGAGGGCACTGGGGAGGGCGCCTCTCCCGAGCCAAAATCTCTGTGCCCGACGTCGCCCGGCCGGCTTTACCAGCGGCCACGCCTCAGGCTGAGGTGATCGGACGGCCTGGATCGACGGTCGGGGTTTCATTGCGCACGTTGATGAGCCGTTGCCCGCACGCTCGAATGAGCCTTCTGTTCAGGCGGCCGTGAGCGCGCCCTGTAAGACGGGAGTCTTTCCATGACCACGAGTCTCTTCTGCGCGAGGCGGATCGCGGCGTCGCTGCTGACGTTCGGAGCGCTCGCGAGTGCGACGATGGCGGCCGCGGCGCCGATCCAGGCAGCGGAACTCTGGCCCGCGGTCGGCGTGGTGTCCGAGCAACCGGACGTCGGCGCGGCCGGCGAAGGTGAGGCCAACGCGGACACGCCGGCGGTCGCGCCGGATGGAACCCTCACCTGGCCGACGTCCACTTCGTCGCACGTTCGGCCGATGTCGGCTGCGACGGCTCAGGGCTGGATCGCGGTTGTCGCGACCGCGGACGGGGCGCGCATCCGGTCGCGGCCGGTGGACGGTCCGGTGCTGGGCACGATCGGCTACGGCGCCGGGTTCTGGGTCTCGTGCACGCGCGGGGCCTCCGATGGACACGCGTGGGGGTGGTCCTACCGCGGCGGCACCTACGGCTGGGTCCGCGGCGACCTGTGGGAGGTCGAGCAGCACACCGGTCCAGGCGGAGGCGGCACCCCGCAGGTTCCGCGGTGCCCGTGACGTCACACACGCTCTGATATCCGCCGGCTGTCGTGCGTGGGCGGGTCGGTCCGGCCGGTGCCAAACCCTGGCCGGGCCGACGTCCCGCCCTCACTCGATCTGGCGAACCGGCGTGCTGTGGCACATCGATCTCGCAACCACGGACTGTTCGAGCTCACCGGTTACCGAGTCTGTGGATCCAATCGCGGACGACGTGCTCGGGCACACCGAGCCGTGCGGCGATCTGGGGCCAGCGCACATAGCGAGCCCGCAGCTCCATCACCTCCCACACCCGATACGGAGCGCGTTCGCCCCGCGGTAGCAGCAGCGGGCAGTTCCGGGCGGTAGGCGGCCAAGGAAGCCAGTCCGGGTCCGGCACGCCGTCAGCTGCGGATCGTCGGTGCACTGCGGTGATGTGCTCACCGATCGTCGGCCAGCTTCCGCCCCTTATTGTCGACTTCGGCTGGTACTGGCGCGTGTTCGGGCTTGACATCTTCTTTCCTGGGTTCCTTTCTGAGTCGGCGTATCCCGGACACGAGCAACGCGCCACCCCAGCCGACATCAGCGATCACCGCTACCCACGTGGCGACGGTGCCGTAGACGGGGTTCCAGCGGGTGACGACCATGGCGATGATCGGAATGACCAGCGCTGCGACGCACGGCATTGCGATGGCGTCGCCGAGGATGCGGCCCAGAGCGGAGGATCGCGGGGACGGCATTCAACGCTCGGGCGGCAGGATGTCGAAGAACGCTGTGAGCAGAGCGGGATCGCGCCCGAGAAAGTCCCGGATCTGATACCACAGGTGCTCAGCGCGTACCCAATCGTGATGCTCGTGCCGGGGGATGTCATCGTCGTCGCGTTGGGAGAGGTGTTCCTCGATGTAGGCGTCGAAGGACTGTCGGCCGTCTCCGGCGTCGCGGGCGAGCAGGAAGATCGCCCAGTCCCAGTCGAGTTCTTCGTGTCCAGGTAGGTCGTGTAGCCACGTCAGCGAACGCTGCTGGCCGTCGCCGTCCTGTCGTTGCACCCGCAATGCCCACTCGCGACGGATGTGCCCGCCGCGCTCGAACGTCCCGAGGTGCCATGAGAGGCAACGGATGCGGTTCTGCTGGGCGAAGTCCAGGCCGAGGATCTCGTAGGTGTGGTCGTGGCCGCTCATCGGTTGTTCTCCGAAGATACCGTTGCGCCGCAGCACAAAGCATGGCGATTGCACCCCCGTTCCAGTGTTGGGACGGGATCGCCGGTGCCGATGAGATCGGATGCGACGTCCCTCGCGTATTGCCTGCGGTCCCGCCGGCGGTAGAGATTGCTCAGGTCGGTCACGCCTGACCGCACTCCGGCGTGGTCGTCACGTGTCAGAGCGAGATTGAGAATTCGCGCCCGGCCTGACTCGGCCAGTGCCCTGTCGCCGTCGTGTTCCGCACAGTCGACCGCCCGTGTCAGCAGTTCGATGATCGCTGGGGGTTCGTGGGTATCGATCAGTGCCTGCTCGCGTACTACAGCAACGGCCGTGTGCCATGCCGGGTCGGTCAGCAGGGCGGAAGTCGGCCGCGCAGGTTCGGGCACCACTATGACTTCCGCGGTCATGACCTCACGCCCTGTCGACATGGTCGATTGCTTCCCGCTCTAGCGTCTTGAACGTCGACCGGTAGCTCTGTACCAGGTTTCGCTCACTGACGAAGATGACGTTGTCGTGGTGGGGAAACGCGACAGTGAAGGTCTTGCTGTCGGTCTCGTAGATCGTGAAAGGCTCGATTTTTCGTACTGTGTCGGTGACTGGTACGAGCATGATCCTCAGCTGGGGACGATCTGACATTGTATTGATCGCGTGTAGCTGTGAATCGGGTGCTGGCGCCAACGCTGCTTCGCTCAACAGCACAGTCCTGCGTCGTGGCTGTCTACGGTCCAGCTGCCGGGCTTGTCGGAGGAAGAGTTCTACGTCAACGTCGTCAGGTGGTGTCTGGTCACGCTGCAGAATCGCGCGGGCGTACTCCACGGTTTGCAACGGTTCTGGGACGGTGTGTGGTGCCCATTCCCAGACGTGAATGGCAAGTTCGTCGAGGTTTTGCTGCAGACTGATGTTTGGGCTGGGGGTTTCGATGAGAGTCGGGGAGTCGAGTTGGTGCCAGAGCCGCATGACGCGTTGGCGTTCAGCGGGGCTGACTCGGAGAAATCCGAGCAGGTGCGCCACCTCGTCGATCGCCGGCGCCCGCTTTCCGGTTTCCCAGTTCGACAAGGTCTGAGCCGAGACTCCCAGCTCGTCTGCGAACCTGCGCAGGCCTAGCCCTCGGTCTGTTCTGACCGCCCGGAGAGAGCTACTGAATGCGAGCAGTGCCGGGAGTGATTTAGGTGTGGTCATGTAGTCTCTCGTTCTAGGTGGCGGAGGCGTCGGGCGAAGGTTCGCCGGTTCGTGTTCTTTCTGTGCGGCCGGCGGGGTTCCGGTCTGCAGGTGATCTGAACGGTCACCGGGGCTATGCAGGCGGATCGGTCATCGTGCGGAAGAGAGGTTCATCCAGGGACTCCTCGCGTCGTTCCGGATCAGAGCTGGTCATGTAGTGCGATGGCGGCGGCGAGATCGCCTGCCGCGCCGGGGCCGGCGTGGTTGAGCCGGGTGATGAGGTTCTGGGTGAGGCGGCGGGTGATCGTGGTTTCGCTGAGTGCGTAGCGGGCGCGGGCGGCGGCCAGGTCGAGTCCGGTGCGGTAGCGCGGGGCCGCGGCGTTGCCCAGCAGGGTGTGCGCGCGACCGATGGCCGACAGTGCGTTGGACGATTGTCGGTCCGCGGTGAGCGCGTCGGCGACGTAGGTCAGTGCTCGCGCCGCCCCTAGGCGGTGTTTCGCGCGGATCAGTGCGCTGATCGAGGCGTCAAGGTAGCGGAGGGCGTCGGCGGTGTGGCCGAGGGCCAAGTGGGCCTGGCCGATGCGGCGGTGAGTGAGAGCGTGTCCGTGGTCGTCGACCACGCTGCGGTAGTGGCGAAGGGCAGCGGTGAGCTCCCGGAGCGCCTCCTGCGGGTCGCCGGCAGCGAGATGGACGCGACCGTTGTGGGAGTGGGCCAACGCGAGAATGTCCGGCTCGGCGATGTCTCGGGCGAGGGCGACGGCGTCGGCTGCGGCCTCGAGCGCGTCGGTGATGTCTCGCAGGTCGGCCAGGGCGGAGGCTTCGCGGGCGCGGAACACCGCAGCGATCGGGTGTCGGGCCTGGTAAGTGAGGGCATAGCCGGTGCGCTGGGCGCGAGCGAGGTCGCCGTGGTGGTAGGTGGTGCGGGCCAGGTGCCAGATGGCTTCGGCCAGCTCGACAGCGACGTCGCCGCGGCCGTGATCCACAGCGGCGGTGAGGACGTTGCTCAGGACACGGTGTTCCCAGGTGTACCAGCGCAGCGCCCAGTGCCCGTCCACGTGGTCGTGGGGCAGAGCCTCATGCGCTGCGGAGGAGCTCAACCGAAACGCTTCGGGGGCCACGAGCGGGACCGCGGTGCAGGCGGTGGCGGCGTACCAGTCGATCAGGCGGCTGTTCTGGCCGGATCGCGTCCGGTCGGGCACCCGGGCGCGTTGTTGGCTGGCGTGCTGGCGAGCCCAGGGGCCGAGGGCGTACCGGTCGCCGGGCGGGAGCAGGTCGAGCAGGCGTGCGGCGTGCAGCCGCTGCAGCGCCGCGGCCGCGTCCAGCTCGCTGATCTCGAAGGCCGCGGCAATCGGGAGCGCGGTGGTGTCGGGGCCGGGGTGGTCGGCGAGCAGCTCGTAGGCCCGCTGGCACACGGCAGGAAGGTGTTCGTACGGGATGCTCACCCGCGCCACCGAAGGCCGGCGCGCAGCCGCGCGCATCGTGGAGACGGCGCGCAGCCGCGCGGAGAGCCGAGGCGGGTCATCCGGCCCGCCCGGGTGAACACTCGATGGCCGTGCGCGGGGCGGGAAAGAGCTCTGCCGCCGGCCAGAGAGCGACCATGACGGCGTCGCAGTGGCACGTCCGCGCGCGCAGCTGTCGCAGGCTGCGCCCACAGCAGGACGCAGCAGCCAAGCCCGCCCATCACGCCGCCGACGACTAGGTCGGTCCGGCGTCGCGGTGTTCTCGGGTGCCATCCATCGGCGGTCATCGGCAACTTCCCGTCGCCGGGGAGCCGGAAGCGGCGGGTCGGCCAGTGAGCTGATCGGTGGAGGCTGCCGTGTCCAGGTGTGCTGCCTGCCGGTAGAGACCGGCCGTGATCTGGCCGGTGGTGTGCGCCCATGACCGCAGGTGTCCGGCGAGCGTTCCCGGAGCCAGCTGTGCCGGCGGATTCTCGGCCACCTGCCTCTCCATCAGGGCAAGCGTGATCCGCAGCTGCCGGAGGACCTCGTCGATCCCATCGGCCGTCCCGGCCGCGGGAAGAGCGGCGTCGTGCCGACGCAGGTAGAGCTGGGCCCCGACCGCCAGCGCTTGAAACGCCGCGTGCTCGTAGGCGGCGACCGCTTCCTCAGCGGTGGCGGCCTCGACAATGCCCAGGGCAGCGACGCCACAGGGGCAGCCGATACTCGAGGTCACCGGCCCCACCTCCGTCCGCTGACGTCGATGGCCCGCTCAGTGGCTGGGCGTTGCGCGCGGGTGGAACTGCGCGGGTCACGTTGGCCGAGCAGGGCGGTGCGCATGACGGGGCTGGTCGCTTCCTGGTCCAGCGCAGCCGACATGACGGAGACTGTCGTGGTGTGCGGGAGGTCGCCGAGCAGCTGATCGGCCGCGAGCCGGTTCTCGACTGCGAGCGGAATGCTGGCCTCGGCGAAGCGCGCGCCGAGGGAGGACGCACCGACGTGGTCCTGATCGTCAGGTCCGTCCGTGATGAGCTGGGTAATCGCCGCGCGGCTGCCGGAGGGTGCGCTGTCGAGGAGCGCGAGGATGGTGACGAGGCGGATTCCGGCTGGCCGGAGTAGCCCGGTGGCGAGGATGCCGAGCGGCGCGCCGGCGGTGAGCAGGTGCGTGACCGCGGGTGTCAGTGCGAGGTCGTGGTGGCGGTCGGAGGAAAGGCAGAGGACGTGGGCGCGGCCGGCAGCGGCGCCGTGGTCGATGTGGTCGTGCAAGTGCTGGGTGACCGGGTCGTGTTCGATCACCACGATCCGCGCGCCGGCGTTGTGCAGGTCGGTCAGCGTGGACGAGTGAGCCCAGATGGGCAGGCCGCCGGTACCCAGGACGAGGAAGTGGCGTAGCCCGTGATCGAGCATGACCGCTGCGGCGCGGCGATCCCAGCTGGCTGCCGCGAGCGCCAGCCGGGGCAGCTGCGGGTAGTCGGCGAGGAGCTGGTCGGCGAAGAGCCGGTCGACGGTGGTGTTGAGGTGGCCGTCGAGCAGGTAGTCGGCGACAGCGTCCCGGCGGGGACTTTCGATGTCGACGTGGACGCGTGTGCCATCGTGCGCGCGCGGGTGAACGGGTGTAGCTGCGGTTCGTGGTGGCATGTCGAGTGACTTTCGAGGCTGGTCGGGCACGCAGCGCTGGCGGGCCGTCCGTCGACCCCGGGGTGGGCGCAGCATCGGATCTGCCGCGCCCACCCCAGGAACAGGTGTTGCGTGGGTCAGCCGACGGGTGTGGCCGGCGCGGTGTGGGTGGTGGCGCCTGGGGCGCCGGGCAGCAACGTGCGGATCTGCTGGGTCATCCACCACCGGTAGGTGCTGAAGTCGGTGTAGATGGCCGCGCTGCCGCAGAACTCGGCGATGGTGCGGGAGGCCGCGCCGAGCAGGTACCAGTCGCCGCCGTGGCGTTGCAGAAGCCCGGAGCCGGAGTCGCCGTTGCAGACGCCGCCGCCGGTCGGCGGGACCCCGGCGCACAGCTCGCCGGTGCCGATGCCGCCGGGGGCGCACCTGGCCGCGCGCAGGAGCGGGACGTCGAGCTGGCTGAGCTGGGCCGGTGCGGGGCTGGTCCAGGCGGCCGGGTCGGTGGTGATGCCCCAGCCGATCGCCCGCGCGGGGGCCCACAGCCACGCGGGGGCTATCCGGGCCGGGCGGACGCCGTCGACGTGGCCGGCGAACCGGATGAGGGAGACGTCCCAGAGCCTGCCATCCTTGTCGGCCTTGCCCCAGGCCCAGCCTGCCGGGACCACGAGCTTGCTGCCGGCGCGGACAACGCCGCCCTGCAGCCGGTTGGGCGAGCCGAATCGCGCGTGGTAGATCGCGGGATCGCTGCGGTCGATGGTGGAGTCGCGCAGGTCGGTCCGGAAGCTGGTGAAGATCTTCTTCTCGGCCGGGCTCATCCGCGCTTGCTCGGCCGGGTCGGGCGGGTTGCTCAGGCAGTGGCTGGCCGTGGCCGCCACCGCGGCCGGCTGGCCGGTTTCGTCGTACCCCTGCTCCAGGAGGGTGAACCCGCACGAATGCCAGTTGGGATCGTCGTGGTCAAGCAGCTGCAGGGATCCGGCGCCGGCGTAGGCGACCGGGGCGGGATCGCCGCCAACGATCCGCGGCGATGCCATCGCGGTGGACGGTGCGGGTGGCGGTGTGCCGGTGTCGGCGGTCGCGGCGGAGACGCCGAACAGCATCGGCAGCAGGGCAAGCGCTGCTGCAGCTGTTGCTCTGAGACGCACGGGTGGAATGTCCCTTCTCGACAACGAATTCGGCGCAGCTTGGGCGCGCCTAGTGTGGTGTGGGTGCCTGGCCGTGCTCGGGGGGCCGTGAGCACGGCCAGGCACCGGTGGTCACCCACGATCGGGGAGGCCGGTTGCTTGACCTGTGATCGCGGGCGAGGTGACCGGCCACCCCGGTAGCCGGTCGAATCCGGGCAACCGGTGTCCTCGCGCAGGTTTCTCGTTTCGTGCGAGGACACCGGCCCCGGTTTCCTGACTGTCCGCGACATCGGGGCACGGACGGTCAGGAAGTCAGGAGGGTGGCGGCCGCCACGGGGGTTCCGGCAGGTCGCGGTCCGGTTCGGGTTTCTGGGTGAGGACCGCGGCGGTGAAGTTCCCGCACACCGGCGTGTCCGTGGGCGGCCCGTCGGGAAACCACGCGAACGCGGGGCCGATCCCAGGCGGCAACAGGGTGGTGCCGCGGATCATCGCTTCGATCTGGGCTCTGGTGGCGAGACTTCCGGTGCCGGGGCCACGGCGCTGGAGCGCAGCTTCGAACTCGAGTGCCTGGACGGCGAGGTCGGGATGCTCGGGCTGCAGCAGGTGCGTCATGGCCAGGAACGCATTGGCGGGCAGCCGGGCGAGGTGATCTTGTACGACCTGCGCTGCTTCGGCGCGGCTGCCGCCGTGGAAGGACATCACGCCGCCCAGCAGGAGCGCCACGTGGTCGTGATCGCGCGAGACCAGGCCGGGAGCTTCTCCGGCGGTGTTGTAGAGCGTGGCCCACATCGCGTGGGGATTCCAGGGATCGGCATCGACGACGTGGACGCCGTTGTCCTCGTCGGCGAGGGTGCGCAGGTGCGCCAGGACCAGGGGGTCGTGTTCGACGTAGATCACGCTCGCACGAGTGGTGTTCTGCTCCCGGGTTCGGTTGCTTGCCTCGCTGCGGCGGACGACCGAGTGCAGGTCGTGTTCGAAGTCGATGTTGGGCAGTCCCGCGCCGGCGACCACGATGGCGCTGACGCCTTGCCGGGCCACGAGGTAAGCGGCAGCGCGATCCAGGAACGAGCGCTCGGATCGGAACACGAAGCCGGCGTCCGATACTTGGGCTTCGAGCAGGAGCGCAGCGTCACGTTCGTTGATGTGGGCAAATTTGACGCAGCGGGCATCGCGGTTGTCGCTGTTTTTGGCTTGGCGGAAGGCATCGAGTAGGAAGGCGAGGTTAATGCGGTCCGGATTCGTCCCGGCTGGACTTTGCCACCACGGCTTCCCCGCGGTGGCGGTTGGGTGGCTCGGGGTGGCGTGTGTCGTTTCTGTTGGCGTCATGGGTGTACCGGTGCCTCGGTGGACAGCAGGATGGTGAAGTGCGCGATGCTGAGGCGACATCGATCCGCCAGCCGCGCGAGGTCGACAGGCCCCAGCCCTCGAAACGGGGGGCCATCAGCGCGGAGCTCGTCTTGTGCCCAGCGAGCCGCGGGACGGAGTGCGTCGAGCTGGGTGGCGGCCAGGACAGCGAGATCGACGGCCAGGTCGGGGTCCCAGGCGATGCGGCGTTCAGCTCGTGCCAGCAGCTCCGATGGCCGCAGCTGGTAGAGCAGGCCGGCGTCGCCGAGCTGGCGCAGGGACATCGAGCGGCTGGCCTTCTCCCACGTGGCGAGTGTTCGCGCCTTCACCTGGCTGTTGGACCATGCGGCGAGAGCAGGACGGGACCATCCGCGGTCTTCTCGTTGCTGCTGTAGTTCCGCGCCCACGGCGTGGGCGAGCTCGCCGGTGTCGGTCGTGGTCATCAGGGTTATCCAAAGCTTCCTGGAGCGGGTGGATGGTGTGCGGGGAGTCGGGATCGCGCATCGGCCAGTGCCGTATCCGGGCCGTGGGTGTGCGGGAGTCGAGGTAGTCGTGCAGCGGCCGCGCGCGCACGGTGGTCCACCAATAGGTCTCGGGTCTCGCGCCGTTGGTTACTGGCATGGTGGCTCCGCGGTTGCTGGAGAGTTGGTCGCATCGTCGGGCGGGTCGGTGCCTGCGTTGTCTTCGCTGCATCGAGGTCTCTCGCACGTCACGGCGGCTGAGGTGTCGCGGTAGCGGGGCCGGCGAGATTGAGCGGCACAGACGGTGTCGCGTAGAGAATCCGCTGACGCGCATGCAGGCGCGAGCACACCGGTGGAATCGAACGTCGCGCCGTCGACGCGGTGGATCCGCGGATGGTTGGTGGACGGCGACCGCAGAACGGTCGCGGCCGGCCGAATGGCTGAGGACGCCGTCATGCCGCAGCCCCGCGCTTCCATCGGCAATCACCCTTCAAAGCGGGATGGTGTCGCAGTCGCTTAGCCGTGCTCGGCGTGGCTCGCTTCTTCTTCGGGCTGGCTGGTGGACTCCCACCTGGACCGGTGCCCCCGTGATCGGTGTGCACCCTGCTGCGGTCGGTCATGCGGGTTCACCATCCGACCGTTCGCCCTCGTCCTTGTTGTCGATGGCGTCGTCGTGACCGTCGCCGAGTGGGTTGATCTTGGCGATGCCCGACGGCGACAAGTCAGCCGCAAGTCGGTACAGCCGCCCGGTGACCTGTGCGCAATCCTCGGCCAACGCCTCGATTTCCATCGCCACCGAGTCAGCACCCGCGGAGCCTCCCGCAACTTGCTCGGCAAGGCCGAGAGTGGTCCGCAGCTCCTGGACCACTTCTGCCGCGACCTCCCGCGGGTCGTCGGTCGGCTGCTCATGACGAGCGCAGGCGTGGATGAGGACCTGTGCTCCGACCCCGATCAGGTCGTAGCCGAGTTGCCGGTAGGACGTCCAGTCATGACGGTCACGCTCGGCATAAGCGAGTCGTAGCAACGCATCGGTGTAGGCATCGGTGATCAAGCCGAGCAGCTTCATCGGCGGCGTGCCGGGGTGATCCAGCAATCGTTCGGAGTCTGTCATCAGTGTGTTCCGGTGACCTGGTCAGCGAGGCGGCGAGGTGCGCAGTTGTACGGGCGAGACCGATGACGGCGGGGTGGAGCCTGCTGATGCGAGTACATCTGCGGAGTCGACGGAGACGAGATTGACGCGGCATATTCGCGGTTGGCCTCGTGGCAGCACGATGTTGTGGTTGAGGTGTCTTGCATGATGATCACGTTTCAGGTTCGTGGATGAACACGTTGGATGCGCCTCGACCGCCCGGAGGTTGGAAGCCGCGTTCGGTCGAGGCGCGCAGACCGGACGGGAGGGAGGTACGCACATCGCCTGTCCGGGCTGGGATTCTTGGAGGGTTCAGTTTCGAGGGACGGGCTCGTCGGGGTCCACTGGCGGATCGGCGTTTTTGCTCGTTGCCAAGCGGGCAGAAAGGTCGCGTAGTGCATCCGTGAGGCTCTCGTACATGGGGGCGATGTGTGTCGGTGCGATCAGATGGGGGTCGTCCCAGCCCACAAGAAACGCGGTCAACCTCGCCTGCGCGTACTTCAACGCGCGCGCTTCGTCCGATGACGCATGAACTCGCCCCAGTGCGCGGCCGACGATCGCGGCAATCTCCTGCAACTGCGTGCGTGCCTGTTCTTCGGACTCGGGATCGCGCCAGCGGACATCCGGCAGCGACACCAGTGCCTGCCGTGCCTGGACGAGGGTGAGCTCTCGTCGCGCGCGTCCCCGCGCCCACGGCCACTTCACGGTGTCCACAGCCTCGGAGCCGAGCCGATCACGAGACGGGGCGCGCGCGGGTCGCTGGGCTCGGGAATGTCGACGAGCTGGTGCAGGACGTCGAGGGCGTCGCCCTCACGTTCCCAGACCTTCCCGCCGGCTCGATCCGTACGCAGGGCGGCGGCGTCGGTCTCGCTCTTGATGCGGAGGGCGTCGACAAAGCCGTCCGCATCCCACGCGAAGGCGCCCGTGATCTTCTCGAGGAGGCCGTCGGTGTCAAACACTGGATGGAAGTCCCAGTGGCGTTTCAGCAAGGTGGTGAACGGCTCGCTGGCCGGTTCGTCCCAGAGGAACGCGAACGGGCTCTTGACGGGGATGGTCATCGGAGGCCGCGTCCGATGTCTTTGACCGGGCTACAGCGCGGAGAAGCGTTCCGGCTGGCAGTTGCACGCGCTCGCTTTCGGCTGGTCGCCCATTGCTGGGCCAGACCAATGGCGAATGCGATGGCGAACAGGGCGGTGAATGTGATTGGCAGCAGCGTCGCGAGCGATTCATAGTCCACTGTCATCGTGCGCTCCTCACATTCACTCGTGTGACGCGTTGTTGCCCCGACAAGTGGTCGCATGTCGAATAGACGCGTCGCATTCGCCTTTCCGGTAGCCTGGTAGCTACGAGGCGTGATGGGAACTGAATCGCCGTTCGCAACTGTTCGCAGCGGGACGGGAGATCGTGCACGAGCTGGGTGGACAACTGCGGGCGGCGCGCGAGGCCGCCGGGATCAGCCTGTCGAGGATGGCGGCGAAGACGCACTACAGCAAGACCTACATCTGGCAGCTGGAGAACGGTGAACGCACCGTCAAACCGGAACACGTCACCGCGTACTCGCGGGCGCTCAACGTGGCCGTGGACGCGCTGTACGGGCCGTCGCTGGACCCGCTGCGGCTGGCGCACGAGTGGCTGGTGTCCGACACGCCGGTGGCGGTGCACCGCGCCGCCGGTCGACGCGTCGGCGACAGTCTCGCCGAGGAACTCGAGCGCCGGGTCATCGAGCTTCGCCACCTGGACGACACCGTCGGCGGAGGCGATCTGAACCCGCTGGTCCAACGCGAGCTGGCTGAGGCTGCTGACATCGTGAACGGTGGAAGCTACACCGAGCAGGTCGGCCGACGGCTGCGCGTGGTGGTCGGCGAGCTCGCGCAGCTGGCCGGCTGGGTCGCCAGCGACGCCGGAGCGTACCTGCAGGCTGAACGCACGTACCTGGACGGTGTTTCCGCAGCTCGCGACGCCGGAGACGTTGCGCTGGTCGGGCAGCTGTTCTCGTCGCTGGCGTACCAGATGGCCAACGTGGGCGATCCGGCCGACGCCCAGCTGCTCGCCAGGAGCGCGGTGACCGGCGCTCGGCAAGCCTCGCCGGTCGTCCGGACACTCCTGCTCGAGCGTCTGGCCTGGGCCAGTGCACGATCCCGCGACCAGGAGGCCACTCGCCGGGCGCTGGATGAGGTCGACACCGCCTACGCCCAGCGGACCGTCGATGTTCCCGAACCCGAATGGGTGTATTGGATGTCGCGGGATGAAATCGACGTCATGGCCGGCCGCTGCCTGATCGAGTTGGGGGATCCGGTCTCCGCGGCGCCGCTGCTCACGGCTGCGATCGACCGTTACGACCGCGCGCACGCCCGCGAGGTGGCGTTGTATCGGACGTGGCTGGCTGAGTCCTACGCCCGTGCGGGCGAACTGGACGCGGCACGTGCCGCCCTTGACGAGGCGAGAGCTGCCGCCGTGGACGTCAACTCCACGAGGCTTGCGCGCCGGATGAGTGAGGTCGAACTGATTACTCAGGGTCGATGAGCGTTCGCCGTGGTGCACCAGGATCGCCTCGTTCGTTGCTTGCGGATGCTGAGTGGCACCCGACGACCGGGACGCATCACGGTGAACGAGAACTAATGCACGCGGGAGTTCGCCCGTGACCTCGGAGGCGAGAGGACGATCAACCGGCCGCCGGGGTGCCAGAACTCGACGGTAGGACGATTACTTGCCGGTAACCCGAACTGTCAGCTCGGGTAGGTACCTGGCGAGGGGTTGCCCTAATCTGGCAGGCCGACTCGGTTGGCGAGCTGGACGGCGCCGGCTGCCTCGGTCCGTCGCCCGCGTTTCATGACGGTACGGATCAGCGAATGGGCCGCGGGCCGAAAGCTGACGTCTTCCGGTGCGTCGGTTTCGGCGGTCGTCAAGAGGGCCAGGGTTTGGGCGAACTCGCGGCGTTGTGCGTAGCCCTTCGCCTGGTCGAGCAAGAATGCCACCCGTCGCTCGATCGAGAGCGATCGCTCATGGTCGATGTGGGCGGCCAGCCGCAAGCCCTCGACGGCCTCGCCGGACTCCACCTCGATTGAGACGGCGTACATCGCCACGTTGGTCGGCCCGAAGGCGGTCCAGCAGACGTTGCGGTCGCCGACTCGCTCGGCAAGCGGCGTCGCCTGTCGGAGTCGCTCGCGGCCTGTCCAGGCATCCCCGGCCCGGACAGAGGCCACGGCAGCGAGGAGGAGAAGCGCGCCGGACATCGCCACAGCGTCGAGGTGGTCCGGACCGAGCGCGGCCTGAAGCTCGGTGAGCGCCTTCATGGCTTCGTCTTCAGCGGCCTGGGCGTGGCCATCGGCGAGCATGACCTGGATGAGGTTCCAGCGGGCTCCGGCTAGCCGGAGCGGATCGTCCGCTTGTTCCGCGGACCGCTGTGCGCGGTCGGCAGCCAGGAGGGACAGATCTACGCGACCGATGCGCTTCGTCACGGTCCGAACGAGGCCGTACAAGTCGGCGGCTACGGACTGCGCCTGGCGCCGGTGTTTGCCCGAGGTGCCGCGGACCGTCGCGTCGGTGGTTGCGATGAGCTCTGGCAAGTCGGTGGTCAATTCGCTGTAACGGTGGCCGGACGTCTGCCAGGTGCTCCAGGCCTCGCAGACTTGGCGCCCGAGGTCACTAACACGGGCTGGACCTGCTGTCGCCGGCGCAGTCATGGCGCGGTAGATCGCGTCCCCGGCAGCATTAGAGGCGCGCCGGGGCGCCGCAATTGGCTCGGCGCTCAGCAGGTCACCCGGCTTGACGCGCAGGACTTCGGCGAGCTGTGCGAGCACTGGAATCGTGGGCAGCTTCTGGCCGCGTTCGATCTGGTAGAGGTAGTCCGGCGTGATACCAGTGAGCCCGGCGACGACCGTCTTCGTCTGGCGGGCGGCCGTGCGGTAGAACCGCACCCGATCACCCACCATCCGCGCCAATTGGTCGTTCACGATCTTGTGCCGCCTCCCCGCTGGGCTTCTGACCAGCCCGAATGGTATCTCGCCGCACTCAATTCGTCACGGATGGCACACTCACAACATGACCACGCCTGACGCCGCACCTCGAACCTTGCTGCTGTGGGACATCGACCACACACTCATCGAGACGCGGGGCGTCGGACGGGCCATCTACGACCGGGCTTTTCCCGCAGCTACCGGCCGGCCGTTGGCCAAGCTGGCGACCATCGCGGGCCGGACCGAGCTTGACATCATGGCCGAGTCGCTGAAGGTCAACGGGCTGGAAGCGACCGACCAGGCCGTCCAGAAGCTGGCCGACGCCCTGGTGCAGGGCTACGAGGACGCCCGCGAAGAACTGGCCACCACCGGACGCGCTCTACCCGGCGCTCTGGAAGCGCTCGCTCGGTTCGCTGCCGATCCCGCGATCCACCAGGCGATTCTCACCGGCAATCTGCGGGATGTAGCGCGTATTAAGCTGGACGTATTCGACCTCGCACGCTTCGTTGATTTCGACAGTAGCGCATTCGGTGACGATCACGCCGAGCGCTCGGAGCTGGTACAGATTGCACGACAGCGAGCCGAGGGGCGGACTGGCGCGCGTTTCATCAACAAGCAGGTCGTTCTGGTCGGCGATACGCCGAATGATGTCCAAGCCGCGCTAGCTGCAGGCGTGCGAGTCATAGGCGTGGCCACTGGCAAGACCAGTGAAGCTGAGTTGCGTCACGCTGGGGCGACTCGGACGGTGTCGACTCTGTCGGACGTTCCGGCTGTCATCTTCTCCGAGCTCTGACGTCCCGCCCGTCGTGTGCCAGCTAACGCAGTACCGGTCGACGCCCGCGGTCGGCGAGCTGCTGACCCGGCTAGGCACCTATGCCTCGGCGCTCGTCGATTCCTCGAGCCACCGCAGGTAGTCGGCGGAGCCGCGCACGAACTCGACGGCGGTCACCTCCGGCTTGTTCCACGGGTGCTGCTCGACGATGTGCGCTTCGAGCTCGGCGTAGCGGGCATCGGTGGTCTTGAACGTCACGTTCCACTCTTCACCCTCGCCCTGCTCGCCGAGATGCCAGAAGAAGGACGCCACGGGACCGGTGACCTGCGCGGTGGCCGCCAGGTGCGCGGCCAGCGCCGATGTAGCGATCTTTGCGGCAGAGGCTCGGTCTGGGGTCGTCGTGGTCACGAGAAGGTGAACATTCATACAGCGAGCTTATGACCGCATCGAAGCGACGACAGGCTGACGCGGCGTCGCCTCTGAGCGGCCATCCAAGAGCCTCGCTACCTCTGGTAGAGGTAGTCCTGCGATATCGGTGGGCCCCGAGACGACCGTCTTCGTCAGGTGATAGGTGGCTGTCCTGTTTCTGGTCGCACCTGGCTGCAAGTCCCTCCAAGAGGCGTGGCAGGGTTTATGCCAATTCGTGCGCCGCGTTCAGATCGTGGCTCAATGTGGTGGGAGGGCGATCGTCTTGAACGCCGATCGTAGTGAAGTGGTTGATGATCGACCGGTGCGGCTGCTGGTGACGGGTGGCGGAACGGGCGGTCACACTTATCCGGCGTTGACGGCTATTCGTACTCTGCAGTCGCGTTTGGCGAAGGATCTGCGGCCGGAGGTTCTGTGGGTCGGAACTGGTGAGGGTCTTGAGGCGCGCACGGCTGAACGTGAAGGCATCTCGTTTGTGGCGGTTGCCGCCGGCAAGGTCCGGCGGGCGAGAAATCCGCTGAAGATGTTGTCGTGGGCGAACGTGAAGGACATGGCGAGGGTCCCGTTTGGAGTGTTTCAGGCGGTGCGTGCGGTGAGAACGTTCAGGCCGGACGTGGTGCTCGCGACGGGTGGCTACGTGGCAGTGCCGGTGAGCTTGGCGGCGTGGGTCTGCCGGCGGCCGCTGGTGGTGCATGAGCAGACGGTGCGGCTGGGATTGGCGAATCGTCTGCTGGCCAGGGTGGCGACGGCGATGGCTGTGTCGTCGGAGTCGACGGTGCCGCTGCTGCCAGAGCGGGCTCGTAAACGTGCGGTCGTCACGGGCAACCCGGTGCGACCGGAAATTCTGGCCGGCCACGCGGAGAAGGCCTTCGAAGCGCTGGCGCTGGACGCGTTCGATCGAGATCTTCCGACGGTGTACGTGACTGGCGGCGCGCAGGGCGCAGCGCAGATCAACCAGCTTGTCGGCGACATCCTGCTGTGGTTACTGGAACGGGCCAACGTGATCCACCAGGGCGGCCCGTCCGCGGTGCCGGGGATGCAGGCGACTGCCGAGGCGTTGCCGGCGGCGCTGGCGGGTCGGTACCTGCCCGTCGGGTTCGTCGGGCCGGAGTTGCCGGACGTGTTCGCGCTGGCGGACGTGGTGATCTCGCGCAGCGGCGCGGGCACGATCGCCGAACTGACCGCGCTGGGGTTGCCCTCGGTCCTGATTCCGCTGGCGTCCTCGGCCGGCGGCGAGCAGGCCTACAACGCGCGGCACCTCGCGGAGGTCGGGGCGGCGAACGCCCTGCTGGGCGAGGTCACGGCGACGGCTCTACGAGATGCGCTTGACCCGCTTCTGGCCGACCCTGCGCGCCGACAGGCGATGACCACGAAGGCGCGAGAGCATGGGCGGCCGGATGCCGGAGACCGGCTCGTCGACCTCGTTCTCGACCGTGCCGGGGCCGGCGGCCGTTGACCTGATCCGGGTCAACGGCCACTGACACGCTCGAGGTGTCACGTGAGGCGGACGGACTAAGTCCGGGTCCAGTCAGCGCGGTCGCCGAGTTGATGGTTGTCGCGGCTGTAGTGCGTTACCGCCTGAGCTGGGTCTTGCGGTCGCGGGGTGATCGCTTGGAGGCGCGGAAGGGTGTCGGTGATGAGCTGGCGGCCGTGGGCGATGGCGCGCCACCAGACGTCGCGGACCTCGTCGACGTCCGGCCAGATGGAGAACAGTGCTTCAGCCAGGATCGGGCCGGTGTCGACGCCTTCGTCGACGATGTGCAAGGTGATGCCGGCGAGGTCATCGCCGTTGCGCAGTGCCCAGTTGACCGGTCGGACGCCGCGGTACTGCGGGAGGCGTCCGGGGTGGCAGTTGATGATCTGTGGGGTCGCGTCGATCAGGTCGCTGCCGATGATCTTGTCGTAGAGGACGCTGAAGACGAGTTCGCACCGGCCGGGCTCGAGGTCGCGCCAGTCGCCGGATTCGATGACGCGGACCTCGGGCCACCGGGTGCCGACGGTGTCGGTGAGGCTGATGTCCCAGCTTGGCTCTGGTGTGGTCGGAACGACGGTATCGAGCGAAAGGTCCGGCAAGTCGGCAATCGCTTCGCAGGCGTGGACGGCGAGGCGGCCTTTTCCGAGTACGGCGGCGCGGCGCATCAGAGTCCTTTCTGTGGTGCGGCGCCGACGGCGTCGCGGTGGCCCAACGCGTGGTGTTCGTCGGCGACCACGGCGGCGAGCGTCGCGGCCACATGGTCGATGTCGGCGTCGGTCAGGTCGGGGTGGAAAGGCAGGCTCAGGATCTCGGCGGCGACGGCTTCGGTGGCGGGGAGCGTGCAGGACCAGGGGGCGAACGCAGGCTGTAGATGGTTTGGCGGATAGTGCACTCCGGCCTGAATACGGGCGGCGTGCAGGCGGGCGTGCACGGCGTCGCGGACCCTCGCGGGGACGCGGACGACGCAGTTGAACGGCACGGTGTTGGCTACGTCGAGGTCGACCATGACGACGTCCGGGATGTCGGTGAGGGTGGCTACGTAGCGGCGCCAGAGGTGCTTGCGACGGGCCGCGACCTTGGCGAAGTTGGCGAGCTGAACGCGGCCGATGGCGGCGTGCAGGGTCGAGAGGTGATACCGGAACCCTGGGGTGCTGACCTGGTAGGAGACGGTGTGCACCCGCTCCTCCCGGGCGGCGGTCATGCCCAGCAATCGGGCCCGGCGCAGCTCGTCGGCTTCGGCCGGGTTGCGGGGAACGATGGCGCCGCCGTCGCCGCAGGTGAGGGCCTTGATGGCGTCGAAGCTGAAGCAGGTCAGGTCTCCGGTGGCGCCGACGAAGCGATCTCCGTTCACGGAGCCGAAGGCGTGGGCGGCGTCCTCGACGACGGCGATGCCGCGGTCGGCGAGTTGGTCGCGGATGGGGGTGAGGTCGACGGCGCGTCCGCCGTAGAGCACCGGCATGACGGCGCGGGTGGCTGAGGTGAGCGCGACCCGGATGTGCTCTGCGGTCGTGCACAGGGTGCGGGGATCGACCTCGACGAACCGGGGGCGAGCGCCGGTGGCGAGGATCGCCTGGATGCTGGCGCAGAAGGTCAGCGAGGGCACGATCACGTCGTCGCCTGGGACCACGCCGGCGACCAGCAGCGCCAGGTGCAGTGCCGCGGTGCCGGTCGCGACCGCGACGACGTCGTCGACGCCGAGATAGGCCGCCAGTTCCCGTTCGAAGGCGTCGGTCTCCGGACCGTGTCCGTACTGGCCGGACTGCAGGGCGCGGCTGATCGCGTCCAGCTCGGGGCCGTGCAGGAACGGTCGGGCGTTGGCGGCAGGCCCGCTCGGGCTGGTCACGATGCTCACGCGGGAACCCCGTCCGGTTCGGCCACGGCGGTGCTCGGCGCGAGTCGGTCCGGGTGCCGGCAGTACCAGGCGATGGTGTCGGCCAGCCCGGCTTCTATCTCACGGGTGGGTGTGAAGCCGAGGGCGGCGATCTTGTCCCAGGTCATGCTGTAGCGGATGTCGTTGGCGGGGCGGTCCGGGACGTAGGTGATGGCGTCGGCGCCGCGGCCGGTGGCCTCGAGCAGGAGCTTGGTCAGCTCGATGGTGGTCAGGTCGGTGCCACCGCCGATGTTGTAGGTCTCGCCCGGCACGCCGGTGCGCAGGACATGCTCGATGGCCCGGCAGTTGTCCTCGACGTGCAGCCAGTTGCGGACGTGCCGTCCGCGGCCGTGGACGGTCACCTGCTGGCCGGACAGCAGCAGCCCGAGGAAACGTGGGATCAGCTTCTCGGGGTGCTGGCGCGGTCCGTAGTTGTTCGAGCTGCGGGTGATGCACACCGGTACACCGCAGGAGACGAAGTAGGAGCTGGCGAGCAGGTCGCTGCAGGCTTTGCTGGCCGCATACGGCACCGTGGGCCGCAGCGGCGCGGTCTCGGCGGCGGCCCCGGTCGGCAGGGGACCGTAGACCTCGTCGGTGGACACGTGGACCACCTTCGCCACGCCGGCGCGCATCGCCACGTCCAGCAGCGCCTGGGTGCCCATGACGTTCGTGCGAACCGACTGTCCGACGTCGATCAGCGAGCGGTCGACGTGGGATTCGGCGGCCAGATGCACTACCCAGTCGTGGCCGGGAAGGACGGCGGAGACGGTGTCGTGGTCGCGGATGTCGCCGTGGATGAACCGCACCTTGCCCGAGGATTCGGCGTCGGCGAGGTTGCGGCGGTCGCCAGCGTAGGTCAGCGCGTCGAGGACGGTGACCTGCGCGATGTCGTCGCAACTGATGAGCCGGTCGACTAGGTGCGAGCCGATGAATCCGGCGCCGCCGGTGACGAAGACGGTGTGCATCGTGATCCTTTCGGTTGAGTCGGACGGCGAGAAGCGTGCGGATGTCAGCCGCGGTGCAGGGCGGACCAGGCGGCGTAGTTGGGCAGAGTGCGGGCCTGGCGGGCTTCGAAGAGTCCTGGCGCGGCCGCATCGCGCTCTGCTCGCTGCGGCGTGATGCCAGGTGGCCAGGCGATCGCGAGGTCAGGGTCGAGAGCGTTGACGGTGCGTTCGTCGGTGTCCTGATGTGGCCGGGACAGCAGGTACAACAGCGTTGCGGTGTCGGAGAGAGCCAGGAAGGCGTGCCCTAGTCCGGGCGCGAGGTAGAGCGCTGTTCGGTTCTCGTAGTCGAGACGCTCGGCGTGCCAACGGCCGAAGGTCGCGGAACCGACCCGCACGTCGACGACGACGTCGAGCACCGCGCCTGCGGTGCAGGTTACGTATTTCGCCGGCCCGGCTTCCGTTGTCACGCGGATGCCGCGGAGCACGCCGTGGTGTGAGACCGAACAGGTCGCCTGCTGCACCGCCAGATCGATGCCTGTGGCCGCCGCGAATTGTCCACCGTGGAACGGCTCGTGCAGGCATCCGCGGTCGTCGACGAAGGCCGTGGGCGTGACCTTCCACGCTCCGGAGATCGGCAGCGGCTCGATGCGTGATTCCATCCTGTTCCCTCCCGAAATCGGCGCGTCATCGCGACAACTCGAAGCTAGGAATTCAGGGGCAGATGAGGGGGGTTCTGTGCCAGCTAGGCACGGCTGTGCCGAACCGGCACAGTGCCCTTGACAGGGTCACTAGACCGCTACCCTGGGTTAGTCTTCGTTCCGGCGGTGGGAGGGCCCTGATGTTCTTGATCATGTCCTCGCCCTTGCTTGACGCGATCGAGCGCCGCGACTACCCCGCAGTCCTGCAGCTCGCCCGGGAGCGAGCCGGGTGGAGCCAGACCGAGCTCGCCCGGCGGCTGGGGTTTCACCCGAGCGTGATCTCGAAGATGGAGGCGCGTCGTCGCCGGATGGAGAACGTGGTGACGCTGCGGCGGCTGGCCGAGGTGCTGCAGTTGCCCGCAGCGGCGTTCGGGCTGGAGGGGTCCGAGGGCGTGGCGACCGGGCGCATCGACCCGGCCCCTTCTAGGGTGGGCACCAAGCCCGCCCCGGAGGAGGACGACGTGCGTCGACGCAGCTTCTTGAAGGCCGGTGGCGTGGCCATCGGCGCCGCCGTCGCTGGCGCCCCGGCCGCGGAGGCCGCCGCGTCTCCCGCCTCCGGGGCACTACCGGATCCGGCCGTCGTGCTCACCACCCGATTGTCCGACGTCCTCCTCGGCAGCCGAACGTCCATCGGCCCGGCCATGCCGACCGTGGGGCTCACCCGCGCACTCGCGGCGGCGCGCGCATCGTTCGGCAAGTCCGACTTTCTGGCGCTGGCCGACCAGCTGCCGGCGTTGGTCCGAGCCGCGGAGGCCGCTCAGGACGCCGGAGCAACAGCTCAGGCTTACACGCTGGTCACCCGCGCGCTGGTCAAGCTCCGCCCTGCGGGGCTGGAGTGGATCAGCGCCGACCGCGCCGTGCGGGCTGCGGAAGCAGCAGGTCAGCCCCTCATTCTCGCCGAAGCCGAGCGCATGCTCTCCGGTGTGTGCCGCCGCGCCGGTGACCACGACCGGGCGGGCACCCTTGTCGTGCAGGCAGCCGACCGACTGGCGCTCGACGGCCGAGACCCGCGCCATCTCCTGCTGCACGCCAGCCTGCTGTGCACCGGCGGGTACTCCGCTGCCCGGGCCGGCGACGGTGCCCGAGCTCGCGACTTGCTGACAGAGGCTGCCGCGACGGCGAGCCGGCTCGACGGCGCCGGGGCTGCACGGGCCCGGGCGAACCTGCTGAGCCACCGCGTCTCGGTGGAACAGCTGCTCGGCGAGCCGGGGGCTGCGCTGCAGCACGCTCGCACGGCCCGCGGGGTGCGGTTCCCTGATCTGGAGCGGGAGGGGCGCTACTTGGTCGACTTGGCCGCGGTCCAGTTGCAGCTGGGTCAACCGGGCCCGGCGTACAGCACGTTGCTGGCCGCCGAACGCCGCGCACCCGGTGAAGTGCACACCCGCGCGGCCGTCCGCACCATCGTCGACGCGCTGTTGAACCAGAATCGTGCAGCGGTGCCGGGAATTCGTGATCTCGCTGCCCGGGTTCACGTACCTGCCTGATCAGGCCCAGACCCCGGCGGCTCTCAGGAAGACTTACCGTGCCCTACACCAGCTTCGTTGACGTCCTAATCATCTTGGAACGTGGCGAGCAGGTCCTGCTCGCCACGCGTGCGAACACCGGCTACGCGGACGGCCAGTGGAATCTGCCCTCGGGCAAGCTCGAAGAGGGCGAGGACCTGGTCGCCGCCATCATCCGGGAAGCCCGCGAAGAGATCGACGTCGAGGTGGACCGTGATGATCTGGAGATGGTCACCTCGGTCCACTATTTGAATCCTGAGGGCCAGGCAGGGTCGGGTTTTTCTTCCGTGCGCGGCGATGGCAGAGTGAACCACGCAATGCCGAGCCGCACAAGTGCTCGCAGATCGCATGGTTCCCAAAAACCTCGCCGCCGGAAAGCACCGTGCCGTACACCCACGCGGGTGTGGAGCTTTACCGTCGTGGCGAGCGGTTCGGGCTGTAAGGCTGGCCTCATCCAGCCGTGTCGGTGTTGTCGGGACGCTGACTCAGGCGGCGCGCCGGCCCGGTTGACCGAACGATCGCGGCATACCGTCGTGGGTCCTCGTCAGGGCTTCCCCTGGTCTCCCGTGTGCGCCATACAGGCGGACCTTTCCTTGACGAATCGGTACTTGCGCCGCGGGCGGCTAAGGTGCCACCGGCGGGCTCGGTCGTTCCCTCCCCCTCGGCGACCGAGCTCGCTCGTCTACAGGGCATCCGCTTCGAGCCGGTTCGTGGGTAAGCCGCGCCGGCCGGTTGCGAGGACCCTGGCTGGGGTCCGGGTCCTCGGTCACAACGGAAAATTGCCGATCCTCCGGGTGGCTGAGGGTGGCAGCGCTGGCCGGCTCGTCGCTGCCTTGTCCGGCTTCATCCTGCGGTGTTACGCCGCCGCTGGGATCGCGAACTCGCCGTCTGTCGCTCCGGCGGTGAAGGCGGTCCATTCATCGTCGGTGTAGGTGAGCGTGGTGGTGCCGTCAAGGCTGTGCAGGCGCGCGCCGCCAGCGGCGGAGTGTTCGATGCGCAGGGCGTGGTTGCTGCCGGTGGCCGCGGCGCCGGTGACTTCGGCGATGAAGCCGGGCCAGGCGGCAATGTCGACGCTGAGGACAGGGCCGGCGCCGTGATCCTTGGTGTCGCGGACCTGCACGCTAGTGCCGGTGAAGCGTACTTCGACGCAGCCGCTTTGGGACGGGCTGAAGCTGGATTTGAACCAGCCAGTGTGAAGGTGGGCCTGGTGACGGGCAGAGGTGGTCACGCGGCGGCCTCCATCTCGTGACGGATGTTCTCGATGAGGGTAAGGGACTTCTCGGCGTCGAGGGCGACGGTGTCGAAGACGTTCTCGAAGCTGGCCTTGAACTCGCGGATGACCTGGGCCTTGTCGATGAGGCTGCCGGTGATCGCGGTTTCCTGCCAGATGAGGTCGGGCAGCAGGTTGCCGGCGAAGCTGAGCAGGGTCAGCGGTCCGCCGGTCAGGGCGTGGGCGCCGGCGGCGTAGTCGACAACCCGTGCCCGGACGGTGCTGTTGGGGCGGGTGACGACGTCGATGATGCGGTCGAGCTGGCGGGCCATCGCGGCGGGACCGCCGACCTGCTGGCGCAACGTGTACTCGGTGAAGAGCACATCCATCGACAGGCCCTCGTCCAAGAGGGGCTGACGGGCCAGGCGGGTCTCGACACGCGGGCCGACGTCGACGGGCTTGATGTACGGGCTGCCCGCGCGGATGGTGGCGCGGGCGTAGTCGCTGGTCTGCAGCAAGCCGGAGACGTAGATCGGCGCCCACTCGTAGACGGTGCTGGCGCCGGCTTCCAGACCGAGGAAGCGCAGAAATTCTTCGCTGTAGAGCTCGGCGTAGTCGTGCCACCAGTTCCGCTGCTCGGCCTCGGTGTGCAGGCGTTTGAGCACGTCGTGGTCGGCCTCGTCAAGTTCGTAGAAGTCGATGAGGCGCAGCAGGTTGCTCTCGGTGAGTCGGCGTTTGCCGGCTTCGATGGCTGACAGGTTGCTGGCCTGGATGCCGACCTGCTTGGCGACGGTCGCGGCCGTGAGGCCGAGCGCGGTGCGGGCACGGCGCAGTCGGAGGCCGAGTTCCCATGCTCGCAGGGTGCTCGAGGCTAGGGCCACGGGTGTTCCTTCCTGGGCGCTCGGTCGTCACGAGACATGCTGCTGAGAGTACCGGTCTTGTCGATAAGTACACCCGGTCGGTCGATATGTTCCAAATAATTATCTCGATAATCTTCGAGTGTTCGGCAACATTCCAGAGGACGGTCGGCCGTCCTGGGCAAGACGCGCCAGCCGGGGACCATGCGGCACCGGACCGGTCGGGCACGCGCGGAAGGTGGGCGACGAGCATGCGCAAGACGCAGAGGCGGCACGGACTGCTGGCCATGCTGGTCAGAGCCGGGTGGAAGCCGCGACGACGGGCGTGGGCCGTGCCCTGCCGCGACCGCGACGGCCGCCGGGGCCACGCCGAGGTCCTGATCGCCGAACGAGGACCGGCGCTGGCGATCGGCTCAACCGTCGCCGTGCTCAACCCGATGGACGCCGGCCGGTTGCGTGCTGCGTTGCGGGAGGCGATCGAGCTCTACGCCCGCCTCGACGGCGCCACCCGCGACGGCGCACCGACACCACGCCGTCATCCCGGGCCCCTGCCGACCCCACACCGCGAAGTCCCGGCCGGGCGGCACACGGCGGACGCGGCACCGGCGGGCCCGGTGCTGCTGCACGAGGACGAGGACGAGCCCAGCGGGCGCCACGCCCGCCTGGCGAACCTCCTCGACTCGGACGCGGCCTGATGCCCGGCCCCTGCGCCTCCGTCACAGATTCCGACCTCGGTGAGCGCCCGGCCGTCGTCACAGGCGCGGACTCGGTAGCGCTCTGCGAGCAGCTACTGGAGGGACTGCGCGCGTGGGACACGGCAGCGCCGCGCCACGCGCTGCCGCAGTTCCCCGATTGGTTCACTCCGACGACTCCGACTGACACACCGTCGGCCGACGCCGACACGACCACGCCGAGGCTGCAGATGGAAGGCGCTGCCCTGCCGCGCTGCTCCGCCCTTGACGTCGACATGCGGAAGGACGACGCCGATGCCTGTCCCCTGTGACGTAGCCGCCTCAGCGTCTGGCAACACAGCCTGGCACCGGTGCGAGTACTACCAGACCGAATGCGGATTGCCCGCTCGACTCGTCGACGGTGACCGGATCGTCCTGCAGCTCGGCGGGGTGTTCGGCGCGGTCACCATGCCCGCCGGGCTGGGCCGCAAGGTGGTGGCGAGCCTGCGGGTCCGGGCGATGCCGGCGCCGGCTCTGGCCCATCCCGGCGGGCAGCGATGGACCCTGCTGAGCGGCCCAGGCACCGTGACGCTGGAGGACCTGGCCGCGCTGGTGCCACTGGGCGTCAGCGTGGTCGGTGAGACCGCGGTGGTGGTGCTGCCCTCTCCGGAGACCGAAGCGCTGGGCCTATGGCACTGGGTCCAGCAGCCCACCCCGGCAGACCTGCCGCCGCAAGCGGCCCTGCTGACCACCACGCGAGCGATGGCCGTTCCCACGTCGCGAACTCGATCGGCGCAGCCGTGAACCCGGCACGGCCACCCAGTGCAGCGCTGGCGGCGCTACGCAACGAGCTGATCGCACGCGCGGCCGCGGACCAGCACGCCCGGGCCCAGCTCGACCCGGCGGGCCCCACGCCGCGGCAGTGGGCTGCCGTGCAGCGCGTCGACGAGGACAACCTGCGCTGGCTCGCACCGATCGTGGCGGTCCACGGCTGGCCCGGCGTGAGTGCCGTCGGGACCGACGGCGCCCACGCTGCCTGGATCCTGGCCCAGCACGCGCCCGCCCGATATCGCGCCTGCTGGCTGCCGAAGCTGCGCGACGCCGTCGCCCGCGGAGACGCAAGCCCGCGCGATCTGGCCTACCTCGCCGACCGGGTCGCCACCGACGAGACACGGGGCCAGCGCTACGGCACCCAGTGGCTGAACATCGGCGAGGTCCACCGCCTCTACCCGCTGCACCGGCCGGCCGAGGTCAATCTCGCCCGGGCGGATGTCGGGCTCGATCCGCTTCCCGACGCCGACCTCGACACCGCCTACGCCAGCTTCGAGGAGATCACTGCCGCAGTCGAAGGAGCTTCTCAATGATGTTGTCAAGCCGCCGCGGTGACGGGTGTGGCTTGGTAGCGGGCTCCGTCCCGGATCATGGCCCACAGGACGTTGACCCGGCGACGGGCGAGGGAGAGCAGCGCCTGT
>NZ_JAEBEI010000039.1:0-32415 GCF_046548775.1 Amycolatopsis sp. cmx-4-61
CAGAGGGTCGACACGCGTGATCGGAGGGTCGACACGAGGCTAGGAGACGTCGCCCGCGGGGGCGAGCCACGTGTTGCCCTGCTGGTTGCGGTTCTTGGTGGCGCCGCGCACGGGGCCCGGCTGCGCGGGCGCGCCGAAAGGGGCCTACGCGCTCGCTCTGGGCGAACTCGGGCCGTGGGTGGCCGCGTTCGACGGGGACCGGGCCGGCCGGGACGCCCCGCTCAGCAGCCGGTCGGGACGCAGGCGACCGCCCAGCCGTCGTAGGGTGGGGCCATGGCCGATCCCGAGCTCGTCCGATACACCCTCGACAACGGTCTGCGGGTGGTTCTCGCCCCCGACGCGACCGCGCCGGTGGTCGGCGTCAGCGTGCACTACGACGTGGGTTTCCGCTCCGAGCCGGAGGGGCGCACCGGTTTCGCGCACCTCTTCGAGCACCTGATGTTCCAGGGCTCCGAGAGCCTGGAGAAGCTCGCGCACTTCCGGCACGTGCAGTCCAGCGGCGGGACCTTCAACGGGTCCACCCACCCGGACTACACCGACTACTTCGAGGTGCTCCCGAGCGCCGCGCTCGAGCGCGCGCTGTTCCTCGAGGCCGACCGGATGCGCGCGCCCAAGCTGACGGCGGAGAACCTGGCGAACCAGATCGACGTCGTCAAGGAGGAGATCCGGCTCAACGTGCTGAACCGGCCCTACGGCGGGTTCCCGTGGATCACCCTGCCGCCGGTGCTGTACTCGACCTTCCCCAACGCCCACAACGGCTACGGCGGCTTCGAGGACCTCGAAAGCGCCACGGTCGACGACTGCGCGGCCTTCTTCGACACCTACTACTCGCCGGCGAACGCCGTGCTCACGGTGGCGGGCGACTTCGAGGTGGACAACGCGAAGAAGCTGATCGAGGAGCACTTCGGCGACGTCCCGCACCGGCCGGCGCCGCAGCGGCCGTCGTTCGCCGAGCCGCTGCCGACCACCGAGCTGCGCGGCGAGGTCGAAGACGCGCACGCCCCGCTGCCCGCGCTCGGCATCGGCTACCGGATGCCGGACCCGATCAACGACGTCGACAGCTACCTGGCCTACCTCGTGCTGGCCGGCGTGCTCACCGACGGCGACGGCTCCCGCCTGCAGCAGCGGCTGGTCCACAAGGAGCCCCTGGTCGTCGACATCGGCGCCGGGGCCGGGCTGTTCGGCCCGTTCGAGGCGCGCGACCCCGACACGTTCACCATCACCCTGATCCACCCGCACGAGGTGCCGCGCGAGCGCGTGCTCGCCGCGCTGGACGACGAGCTGGAGAAGCTCGCCGAGACCCCGCCGAGCGACGAGGAACTGCGCAAGGTCACCGCCCGCTGGACGGCGAGCCTGCACTCCGAGCACGACCGGCTCGTGTCCCGGACGCTGGCGCTCGGCTCGTTCGAACTGCTCTACGGCGACGCGTCGCTGGTGTACCGGCTCGCGGACCGGATGTCCGCCGTCACCGCGGAAGCCGTCTCGGCGGCGGCCAAGGCGCTGCGCCCGGACGCGCGTGCCGTGCTGGTGGTCAAGCCCGCTTCGGAAGGGAACAACGAGCAGTGACTTCAGCAACGCACCGCAGCGCCGAAGAGATCGGCCGCACCGCGCGGGGACCGCGGCCGCTGCCGCCGCTGGGCGGGCAGCGGGCCGCCGCCGATCTGTCCCATGTGGACACGACGCTGGCGAACGGCCTGCGCGTGGTGGCCGTCCGCAAGGCGACCGTGCCGATGGTCGAGGCGCGGCTGTGGATCCCGTTCGCCGGTGACGACGCCCTGCACCCGGCCACGGCCGAGGTGCTCGCCGAGACGATCCTGACCGGCACCGCCCGCCGCAACCGCATCGAGATCGACGCCGAGCTGGCGCTGATCGGCGGCGACATCGGCGCGGGTGTCGACCCGGAACGCCTGGTGCTCACCGGATCCGCGCTCGCCGACAAGCTGCCGACGTTCCTCGACGTCCTCGGCGACGTCCTCACCGGCGCGACGTACGCCGACGAAGAGATCGCCCGCGAGAAGGAGCGGCTGGTCGAGCGGATCGCCGTCTCGCGCACGCAGCCGCGCACGATCGCCCGCGAGGCCCTGCAGAAGCACCGCTACGGCGACCACCCGGCCACGCGCGAGGTCCCGAAGGCCGAGGACGTCGCCGTCGTGACGCCGGAGCAGGTCCGGGCGCTGCACCAGGCGTCGGTGCTGCCGCGCGGTTCGGTCATGGTGCTGGTGGGCGACCTCGACCCCGACGGTGTCATCGGCGAGCTGGAGAAGGTGCTCGGCGGCTGGGCGTCGGACCGCTCCGCCGTCCGGCTGCCGCCGCTGCCGGACCTGACCGGGCCGGCCGTGCTGCTGGTGCCGCGCGCCGGCGCGGTGCAGTCGCAGATCCGGCTCTCGGCGCAGACGCTCCCGCGCACGGACCCGGGGTACGCGGCGCTGCAGCTGGCGAACCTGGCCTACGGCGGGTACTTCTCGTCGCGGCTGGTGGAGAACATCCGCGAGAACAAGGGGTACACCTACTCCGCGCACTCCGGGTTCGAGTTCACCGACGGCACCGCCGTGGTCAACGTCGACGCGGACACCGCGACCGACGCGACGGCCCCGGCGCTGCTGGAGACCCGCTATGAGCTGGGCCGCCTCGGCCAGGTCCCGCCGTCCGGCGACGAGCTGGAGTCGGTGCGGCAGTACGCGATCGGCTCGCTGCTGACGTCGACGTCGTCGCAGGCCGGGCTGGCCGGGCAGGTGCTGGCGCTGGCGTCGACCGGGCTGGGCCTGGAGTGGCTGAACGAGCACCCGGCGCGGGTGGCGGCGGTGACGGCCGACGAGGTGGCCGAAGCGGCCCTGAAGTACTTCGCGCCCAAGCGGTTCACCGGTGTCGTGGTCGGCGACGCGGCCGTCCTCGAGCGCAAGCTCCTGGCGCTCGGCGACGTCGTCGTGGGCGAGCCGGCCTGATGTCCGTCCCGTTCACCCTCGGTGCCCTGCCGACGCTGTCCCGGTCCACAGTGGACCGTCAGGAAGGCTTGCGCACCGACCCCGCGCGGCTGGTGTCGCGCTGGGCCGACGCCCGGGTCGTCCTCCTGGACGACGCCGGGCGCACCCCGGTCGTCGAGGGTTCGTCGACGCTGGCGTTCCGCAAGGCGATCGACTACGGCGCCGCGCCGCCCGAGGACGCGGTGTTCCTCGGCGAGTGGCAGGGCGTCGACCACTGGTCGCTGCCGGGCGGGCCGTCGGGTGACGCCGGCACGGTGAAGATGGCGGGCAGCTGGGGTTTCGTCGAGGAGGTCCCCAGCGTCGACGGCGAGATCTGGGTCGAGCTGCGCGGGTACGGCGACCTGCTGGACGACACGTCGGCGGGCCTGTTCACGACGGCACAGGCGTTGCGGAACTGGCGTCGCCAAGCGAAGTTCTGCGCCCGCTGCGGCCGGCCCACCGAACTGATCCAGTTCGGCTGGGCGAGCAAGTGCACGAACGACGGCCGTGAGGAATACCCGCGCACGGACCCGGCGGTGATCTGCCTGGTCCATTCCCTCGAGGGCACGAACGGCTCGCACGTGCTGCTGGCCCGCCAGCCGATCTGGCCGGCGGGGCGGTATTCGGTGCTGGCGGGTTTCGTGGAGGCGGGCGAGTCCCTGGAAGCCTGCGTGGCGCGGGAGATCCGCGAGGAGGTCGGCGCTTCGGTGTCCGACGTCCGCTACCTCGGCAGCCAGCCGTGGCCGTTCCCGCGGTCGATCATGCTGGGCTTCACGGCCCGCGCGGACCGGTCCGCGCCGCTGGTCCCGGCGGACGGCGAGATCGAAGAGGCGCTGTGGGTCTCGCGCGCGGAGGTGCGCGCGGCGTTCGAGAACAGCTCGGTGCGGGGCGAGGGTTCTAAGCCGACCCCCATCGCCGGGGGCGCGGCGGAGCTGATCCTGCCGGGCAATTCGTCGATCGCCCACGTGATGCTCCGGGCCTGGGCGGACGCGGAGGAGTAACCGCCGCCACTGAGCGCTACACGAACGGCCCCGGCAGCAAGCCGGGGCCGTTCGCGTTGCGGGCCGGAAACGGGTGGCCGGGTCCGTCCGGGGTGGCGCCACTCGTTCACCGGTACGCCCGCCACCCGGCCCAACGCCGCCAAGCGTTACCTGGCCGTTTCACCAGACCGTTGACGGCTGTGCCCCGGCTCACTACAGTCCCCGGAAACCGTCTGTAAAGTATCCTAATTAAGTCGGGAGACGACGAGTGCGAGCCGGCAGTCCGCGGATGCTGCGCGAGATCAACGATCGCGCCGCCATCGAGGTCCTCCTCCGGGAAGGCCCGCTGACCCGCGCGGAACTCGAGCTCGCCATCGGCCTCTCCAAGCCCGCCACCGCGCAGCTGCTCACCCGGCTCGAGCTGGACGACCTGGTCGTCAAGGCCGGGGTGCGCGGCGGCGGACGCGGGCCGCGGGCCCAGCTCTGGGCGGCCAACGGCAGCCTCGCCTTCGTCGCCGCCGTCGACCTCACGCCGCACGTGGCCGACTTCGTCGTCGCCGATGTCGCCGGGGTCGTGCTCGCCGAGTACCGGACTCCGCTGCCCGTGCACGAGGGCGCCGACGTCGTCGGGACCTTCGGGGAAGCCCTCCAGAAGGTCGCCGAAGAAGCCGGGATCCAGCGAACGGACCTGGCCCACGTCGTGATCGGCGCGCAGGGGGCGTTCGATCCGCGGACCGGCCTGCTGTCGTCGGCCCCGCACATCCCCGGCTGGCTCGGCTTCGACGTCCCGCAGAAGCTGTCCGACGAACTCGGCGTGGACGTCCTCATCGAAAACGACGTCAACCTCGTCGCCGTCGAGGAGATGACCGTCGGGCAGGCCCAGCACGTCGACGACTTCGTCATGGTCTGGCTGTCCGAGGGCGTCGGCGGTGCCGTCGTGATCGGACGGCGGCTGCTGCGCGGCGCCACCGGCGGCGGCGGCGAGATCGACTGGATGCGCGTGCCCGATCCGGCCACCGTGGACACCGGGGACGTCTGGCCCGAGGCCGGCGCCCGGTTCGGCAACCTGGTCGACTCGCCCGCCATCTGCCGCCTCGCCGCCGCGCACGGCATCGAAGCCGCCACTGCCTGGGAGGCCGTCGCGAAGACCGGACCGGACCACCCCTTCCGGCACGATCTCGCCAGACGGGTCGCCGGGGGTGTCGCCAACCTCGTCGCCGTCGCCGATCCGCAGCTCGTGCTCCTCTGCGGCGACACCAGCCGGGCCGGCGGGGAGGACTTCGCCGCGCTCGTCCAGGAAAAGCTGCACGAACTCGTCCTGCCGCGCACGCCCGTGGGCTGCGCTTCCGTGCAGGGCAACGCCGTTCGCGCGGGCGCGCTGCAGTCGGCGCTCGCCACCACCCGTGAGGACGTCTTCGGCGTCGTCACCCCCACGCTCCTCGGGTCGCGCAGACCCGAGGGCGACAGCACCCGTCCCCGACCGAGTAGCCCCAACCGATGAGGAGGAGGGCCATGCCCCCTACCACCCGGACCCGCCGCGGCGCCCTGCTGGTGGCCGCCGCCGCGGCGTCCGTCCTGCTGACCAGCGCCTGCTCCGGCGCCGCCGCCCCGAGCGGCGGTGACGCGGCCGCCGCGCCCGGCAAGGACGACAAGCTGACCATCACGGTGTACTCCAAGTTCACCGACCGCGAGTACGGCGTGGTGACCGCGGGCCTCAACAAGCTCAAGGCCAAGTTCCCGAACATCGAGATCAAGCACGAGGGCAACCAGGACGACGACAAGCTCACGCAGTCGATCCGCGGCGGCAACCCCCCGGACGTCGCGATCTCGTTCTACACCGACAACCTCGGCGCCTGGTGCTCCACCGGCAGCTTCTCCGATCTCAAGCCCTACATCGAGCGCGACAAGATCGACCTGAACCAGATCCCCGAAGCGGTCCGCAACTACACGGAGTACCAGGGCAAGCGGTGCGCGATGCCGATGCTCGCCGACGTCTACGGGCTCTACTACAACAAGGACATGTTCGCGGCGAAGGGCATCACCTCGCCGCCGAAGACGACGTCGGAACTGTTCGAAGCGACCAAGAAGCTGACCGAGTTCAACCCGGACGGCTCGATCAAGGTCGCCGGCTTCCTGCCGTCGATGCCGTTCTACGCCAACCAGGCCCAGTACTGGGCGCCGAACTTCGGCGCGCCCTTCCTCGGCCCGGACGGCAAGTCCGACCTCGCCACCAACCCCGGCTGGAAGGCGATGTTCGAGTTCCAGAAGCAGCTGATCGACTTCTACGGCGGTCACGCCAAGGTCGAGCAGTTCAAGGCCGGCCTCGGTGACGAGTACTCCGCCGACCACGGCTTCCACAAGGGCAAGCTCGCGATGATCTACGACGGCGAGTTCCGCACCGCGTTCCTCAAGGACCAGGCGCCGAACGTCAACTACGGCACCGCGCCGGCCCCGGTCCTCGACAGCATGGCCGACCACTACGGCGGCGGCTTCACCACCGGCACGATCATCGCCATCCCCAAGGGCGCCAAGAACCCCGGCGCCGCGTGGGAGCTCATCAAGCAGGTCACCTTGGACACCGACACGCTGGTGGACATGGCCAACGGCCTGAAGAACGTGCCCAGCACCAAGGCGTCGCTCACCTCGCCGAAGCTGGACCTGCAGCCGCAGTTCAAGACGTTCCTCGACATCTACGACAGCGGCAAGCTGGTCGCCAACCAGACCACCCCGATCGGCGACGCGCACCTCAAGGCGGTCAACGACTTCGCCGAGAAGTGGCAGGCCGGTTCGGTGCCCGACCTGACCGAAGGCCTGAAGAAGGTCGACGCGCAGATCGACGACGAGCTCAAGCAGAAGGGCGCGGGCGGATGACTCTGTCCGATGGGGTCTCGGCGGTAACGAGTACCTCGCCCCGCACGCTCGCCGCGAAAACCGGCGGTTCCCCGTCCGCGCCGAGCCAGGCGCGGGCGGGGGCCCGCCGGGCCAAGCGCCGCCGGACCGTCCTGTTCTTCATGGCCCCGGCGCTCATCGGGTTCCTCGTCTTCTTCGGCTACCCGCTGATCGCCACGGTCTACTACTCCTTCACCCGCTACGACCTGATCAACCCGCCGCAGTTCATCGGGTTCGACAACTACATCCGGATGTTCACCACCGAGCCGCTGGTCGGCACGGCGGCGTACAACACGCTGTGGCTGGTGGTCGTCCTGACGGTCTGCCGGGTGGTGTTCTCCCTCGGCATCGCGTCGGTGATCTCGCGGCTCAAGTCGGGTGTCGGGCTGGTCCGGACGCTGTGCTACCTGCCGACGCTCGCGCCGCCCGCGGCGGCCACGCTGGCGTTCGTCTTCGTGTTCAACCCGGAGTTCGGCCCGGTCAACCGGTTCCTGCGGCTCGTCGGCATCGACGGCGGCCTGTGGTTCAACAGCCCGGCGATGTCGAAGCCCGCGCTGACGCTGCTGGCACTGTGGGGCTCCGGCGAGCTGATGATCATCATCCTGGCCGCGCTGCTCGACGTCCCGACCGAGCAGTACGAAGCCGCCGAACTCGACGGCGCCGGCCCGATCCGGCGGTTCTGGCACGTCACGCTGCCGTCGATCTCACCGGTGCTGCTGTTCGGCGTGGTGAACTCGATCATCTACGCACTGCAGTTCTTCACCCAGGCGATCGTCGCGTCGTCGGCGTCAGCGGGCACGGCCGACGTCGCCGGCAACTCGAAGCTCATCGGGGCGCCGCAGAACTCGACGCTGACGTACCCGATCTGGCTGTACGTCCAGGGTTTCCGCTACTTCAACATGGGTTACGCGGCGGCGATGGCCGTCCTGCTGTTCATCGTGTCGTCGGGCTTCACGTGGATTCTCGTGCGCCAGCTCAGGAAGTCCCAGCACCAGGAGGAGGGCGCATGACCGCCGTGGCCGAAGCGCCGCAGCGTGAAGCGGGCACACCGCCGACGGTGCGGTTCAAGCGCAGCTGGGACAAGCGCCTGTCGTTCATCGCCACCCACGCGGTCGGGATCGCCCTCGGCGTGATCTTCATGCTGCCGCTGCTGTTCGTGTTCCTCACCGCGGTGATGGCGAACGACCAGGCGATGACGGCGAGCCTGTGGCCGAGCGAATGGCACTTCGAGAACTTCGTCAAGGTGTTCCAGAAAGCTCCGCTGCTCGAATACTTCGGCAACAGCCTGCTGTATTCGGCGCTGGCGACGGCGGGGGCGCTGCTTTCGGCGATTCCGGCGGCGTACGCGCTTTCGAAGCTGAAGTGGCGCGGGCAGAACCTGTTCTTCATGCTGACCGTGGCGGCGATGCTGCTGCCGCCGCAGGTCACCGTCGTGCCGCTGTACGACCTGTGGGTCCGGATGGGCCTCACCGGCACGCTGGTGCCGCTGATCGTGCCGTACTTCTTCTTCGACGCGTTCTCGATCTTCCTGCTCCGGCAGTTCTTCCTCACCATTCCGAAGGACTACCTCGAAGCGGCGAAGATCGACGGCTGCAACGAGTTCCAGGCGATGTACCGCGTGTTGATCCCGATGGCCAAGCCCGGGATCGCGGCCACCGCCATGTTCTGCTTCCTGTTCACCTGGAACGACTACTTCGGGCCGCTGCTCTACACCGGCGAAAACCAGGACCACTGGCCGCTTTCGCTCGCGATCGCGTCCTTCCGCGGCATGCACCACGTCGAGTGGAACATGACGATGGCGGCGACCGCGCTGATCATGGCGCCGGTGATCGTGCTGTTCGTGTTCGCGCAGAAGTCGTTCGTCAAGGGCATCACATTCACGGGAGTCAAGGGATGAAGCTGGCAGTCGTCGGTGGCGGGTCCACCTACACGCCGGAGCTGATCGACGGGATCGCCGGCCGCCGGTCCACTCTGGACGTCGACGAAATCGTGCTGGTCGACCCGGACGCCTACCGCGTCGAGGCGGTCGGCGGGTTCAGCCAGCGGCTGCTCTCGCACGCCGGCCACCCGGCGCAGGTGCGGACCACGCAGTCGCTGGAGGAAGGCGTCGACGGCGCGTCCGCGGTGCTGATCCAGCTGCGGGTCGGCGGCCAGCGGGCGCGGCGCTCGGACGAGACGTTCCCGCACGCCTGCGGCTGCGTCGGCCAGGAGACGACCGGCGCGGGCGGCCTCGCGAAGGCGCTGCGCACCGTGCCGGTGGTGCTGGACATCGCCGACCGCGTGCGCAAGATCGCCGGTGACGACACGTGGATCGTCAACTTCACGAACCCGGTCGGCATCGTCACTCGCGCCCTGCTCAACGAGGGCCACCGCGCGGTCGGGCTGTGCAACGTCGCCATCAACCTGCAGCGGCAGTTCGGCAGGCTGCTGGGCGTCGGCGCGGACGACGTCAAGCTCGTCCACACCGGCCTCAACCACCTGAGCTGGGAACGCGGCGCGCTCGTCGACGGCGTCGACCGGCTGCCCGAGCTGCTGAAGCAGCACCTGGACTACCTCTCGAACGAGGTGAGCGTCCCGGAGAAGTGGCTGCGGCGGATGAACGTCGTGCCGTCGTACTACCTGAAGTACTTCTACGCGCACGACGAGCAGGTCACCAAGCAGCGCACCGAACGGCCGCGCGCGGACGTCGTGTCCGACGTCGAGGAAGAGCTGCTGAAGATCTACCTCGACCCGGAGCAGGTGACCAAGCCGGAGTCCCTGGAGAAGCGCGGCGGCGCCTACTACTCCGAGGCGGCCGTGCAGCTGGTGCACGCGCTGACCGCGGGCGGCCCGGCCGAGGAGCACGTGGTGAACGTCCGCAACAACGGGACCTTCCCGTTCCTGCCGGACGACGCCGTCATCGAGGCGCGATCCATTGTGGACTCCAACGGTGCGACGCCGATCCCGCAGCCGCCGGTCGAGCAGAACTTCGCCGGGCTGATCGCGGCGACGACGTCGTACGAGTACCTCGCGCTGGAGGCGGCGGTGAAGGGCGGCCGCGACCGCGTCGCCGACGCCCTGCTGGCGCACCCGCTGGTCGGGCAGTACTCGAAGGCCGACACGCTCGCCGACTCCCTGGTGCAGATCAACCGCGAGTACCTGCCCTGGGCTCGCGGATGAGCGTGCCTGATTCCGCCTCCGCGGGAAAAAGTACGTCGGCGGCCGTCATCGCGATCGACGGCGGCAACAGCAAGACCGAGGTCCTGGTGATCTCGGAAGACGGCGTGGTGCTGGGGGCCTCGCGTGGCCCCGGCGCGTCGCCGCAGAACATCGGCGTCGCGGGATGCGTGGCGGCACTGGAAGAACTGGTCCTGGAGGCGTACCCGGCGTTCGGCACGCGGCCGCAAGCCGTCCACACCTCCGCCTACCTGGCCGGGCTCGACTTCCCGCGCGAGGAAGAGGCGCTGCACGCGGCGCTGTCCGCGCGCGGCTGGAGCGACACCCTGACGGTCGGCAACGACACGCTCGCGCTGCTCCGGGCGGGCAGTGCGGGGGTGGGGGTCGCGGTCGTCTGCGGCGCCGGGATCAACGGTGCCGGCGTCGGCCCGGACGGCCGTGTGCACCGCTTCCCCGCGCTGGGCAAGATCTCCGGCGACTGGGGCGGCGGCTACCGGCTCGGCGAGGAGGCCCTGTGGTGGGCCGTGCGCGCCGAGGACGGCCGCGGCCCGCGCACGGCCCTGATGCCCGCGGTGGCGGCGTACTTCGGGAAGCCGACCCTGCTGGACGTCGTGCAGGGCCTGCACTTCGAGGAGATCGACCCGGCGTCGATCCACGGCCTGTGCCCGCTGCTGTTCGAGGTGGCGGCCGCGGGGGACGAGGTCGCGCAGGACATCGTCACTCGGTTCGTCGAGGAGGTCAGCGTCTTCGCGGCGGTGATCCTCCGCGAACTCGACCTGACCGAAGACGCGCCGGAAATCGTCCTCGGCGGTGGCGTGCTGACCGGCGTCGGTGCCCCGGTGATCGCGGAGATCGAAAAGCGGTGCCTGAAAGTCGCGCCGCGCGCGGTGGTCCGCGTGGTCGACGTGAACCCGGTGGTCGGAGCCGCGTTGTTCGGGCTCGACACGCTGGACGCGCCCGAGGCCGCGAAGGCGGCCTTGAAGGCGGCGACCCAGCGCACCTAGACCTGGTGGCCTGCCTCGAAGCGGCGCGAGGCAGGCCACCAGACCCACCTCACGGCGCCGGGACGATGGTTTCGCCGGTCTCGAGCAGGGACTTGAGGTCGGAGAGGATCCAGGGCCAGCCGCCGCCCGCGTTCTCGTTCGGCGGCGCGTCGAGCCGCTCGAAGGCGCCGCTGACCATCCCGGCCATGTTCGGGGCGCCGGTGACGTCGTGCGTGACGGTCAGCCGGGTGCCGGCCGTCTTGGACTCCTCGATTTCGTAGGTGAGCGTGGTGTAGGGCTCGTCGGCCACGTCCTGCGGCGCCATCAGCAGCTTCCAGGTGATCACCAGCTTGCGCGGCGGGTCCACTTCCAGCACCTCGCCGTCGACGACGTCACCGGTCATCCCGGCGTCGATGAACGCCTGCGTCGGGTGGGTGCGGTGCTTGCCGCCGGGCCGCAGGTCGAAGTCGACCAGGCCGGTGTAGCCGTACTTCGCCGTCCACTCGGGTTTCGTGATGGCGTCCCAGATGCGCTCCGGGGACGCCTTGATGTAGACGCGGTAGACCTGCACGGTGTCCGTCATGGTTCTTCGCCTTCCAGTTCGTTCTTGAGGTCGAGGAGCGCGGTCACGTGGCGCTCGGTGTACTTGTCGATCCACCGGTCGTGGATCTGCCGGATCGGGACGGGGTTGAGGAAGTGCCGCTTCTCGCGGCCTTCCTTCCGGGTGACGACGAGCCCGGCCTCTTCGAGGAGCTTCAGGTGCTTCATCACGCCGAAGCGGGTCATCTCCACCTGGGTCTCCAGCTCGGTGAGCGTGCGGCCGTCACGCTCGAAGAGCAGGTCGAGCAGGAACCGGCGGGTCGGATCCGCCAGCGCCTTGAACACCAGGTCGTCGTCGGGCACGTGAGCGAGGATAGGTGACCAAAAGGTCACATGTCAACGTGCGAAAAAGGCCGCCACCCGCGGTGGGGTGACGGCCTTCGTCCGCGGCTAAACGATCAACGACAGTGGCAGGATCAGGGCGATCGCCACCACGGAGATCAGCGTCTCCATCACCGACCAGCTCTTCAGCGTCTGGCCGACCGACAGGCCGAAGTACTCCTTGACCAGCCAGAACCCGGCGTCGTTGACGTGGGAGAAGAACAGCGAACCGGCGCCGATCGCCAGGACCAGCAGGGCGCTGTGGGACGGGTCCATCGTGGCCGCCAGCGGCGCGACGATGCCCGCCGCCGACACGGTCGCGACCGTGGCCGAGCCCGTCGCCAGGCGGATCGCCACCGCGACCAGCCAGCCGAGCAGCAGCGGCGAAAGGTTCGCGTCCTTGGCCAGGCCGGTGATGACGTCGCCGACGCCGGCGTCGACCAGCGTCTGCTTGAAGCCGCCGCCCGCACCGACGATCAGGATGATCCCGGCGATCGGGCCGAGCGAGTCACCGACCACAGTGGACAGCCGGGCGCGGTCGAGCCCGGCCGGGCGGCCCAGCAGGACCATGCCGACCAGCACCGCCGCGAGCAGCGCGATCAGCGGGTCGCCGACGAAGTCCAGGATCTTGCGCACCTGGCTGTCCTTGGCCAGCAGGATGTCCGACAGCGCTTTCGCCAGCATCAGCACGACCGGCAGCAGCACCGTCGTGAGCGTCGCGGCGAAGCTCGGGCGCGGCTTGTCCGTGTCGGCGCGCTCCGGAATCAGGCGCTCCGGCGGAGCCGCGTCCGGGACGAGCCGGGCGGCGACGCGGGCGAACAGCGGGCCCGCGATGACCAGCGTCGGGATGCCGACGAGCAGGCCGAACGCCAGCGTCACGCCGACGTTCGCGTTGAGCGCGCCCGCCGCGGCGAGCGGGCCCGGGTGCGGCGGGACGAGCCCGTGCAGCACCGAAAGCCCGGCCACCGCCGGAATCCCCAGCAGCATCAGGGGTTTCCCGGTGCGCTTGACCGCGAGCAGCACCACCGGGATCAGCATGACGAGGCCGATCTCGAAGAACATCGGCAGCCCGATCAGCGCGGCCACCAGCGCCATCGCCCAGGGCAGCGCGGCGCCGCGGGCCTTGCCGAGCACGGTGTCGACGATCTGGTCGGCGCCGCCGGAGTCGGCCAGCAGCTTGCCGAGCATCGCGCCGAGGGCGATCAGGATGCCGACCGACGCGACCGTGCTGCCGACGCCGGTCGTGAAGCTCTTGAGCAGCTTGTCGACCGGCATCCCGGCGGTCAGCCCGAGCACGAGCGACCCGAGCACCAGCGACAGGAACGGGTGCAGCTTCACCTTCGTGATGAGCACGACGATGACGGCGATCGCGACGACGGTGGCGATGATCAGGCGGGTGTCGTGGCCGGTCCAGCCGGCGGCGAGGACGGCGTTCACGCGTGCTCCCGGAGGGCGGTCAGCGCGGCTTCGGTGATTTCCGCCGGCGTCCCGCTGGTGTTGTCGAGGACGATGCCGGCCTCGTCCGGCTCGAGGGGTTCGAGGTCGGCGAGCTGCGAATCCAGCAGCGACACGGGCATGAAGTGGCCCTTCCGGGTCTTCATCCGCTCGGCCAGCTGGGCCCGGTCACCGTGCAGGTGGACGAAGAAGACGTCGCCGCCGCTGCGCAGCACGTCGCGGTACCGGCGTTTGAGCGCGGACGACGTCACGACGCCGCCGGTGACCTGGTGCTCCCGGATCCAGCCGGCGATGGCCGCGAGCCAGGGCGCGCGGTCTTCGTCCGTCAGCGGCGTGCCGGCGGTCATCTTGTCGATGTTGGCCTTCGGGTGGAACGTGTCCGCTTCGGCGTATTCGACGCCCAACGCCTCGGCGAGCGCCGTGCCGATCGTCGTCTTCCCGGAGCCTGACACCCCCATCACCACGATGACGGTCATCCGCACCTCCCACTTCGTTGTGCCCAGGTGAGTCAAACTCAAAAGTACTACTTATTCAAGATGAAGTACTACTTAATCGAATCAGACGGTTAGGTTGACCAGGTGAGACACGAGCAGGTTCTGGATGCCCTCGGGGCGGCGATCGCTAACGGATCATTGGCGCCCGGTACGGTGCTGCGCTCCGAAGAGCTCCAGGAACGCTTCGGCGCTTCGCGGACCGTGGCCCGCGAAGTCGTCCGTGTGCTCGAGACGATGCAGCTGACCAGCAGCAAGCGCCGGGTCGGGGTGATCGTCCGCGAGCCGGCGGAGTGGAACCACTACGACCCGCGGCTGATCCGCTGGCAGCTCGACGGCCCGGCCCGCGCGGCGGCCCTGGCCACGCTGAACGAGCTGCGTTCGGCGATCGAGCCGTGCGCGGCCCGGTTCGCGGCCCTGCGCGCGACCCCGGAGGAGCGCGGCCGCCTGGGCGCGCTGGGGGAGCGGCTGGCGCGCACGGCCCGGGCCCGCGACCTCCCGGCGTTCCTCGGGTTCGACATCGCCTTCCACGACCTGCTGCTCACCGCGTCCCGCAACCCGATGTTCGGACAGCTGTCGGAGGTCGTCGCGGAGGTCCTCACCGGACGGACCGGCCACGGCCTCATGCCACCGGAGCCGCAGCCCGAGGCGGTGGCACTGCACCTGGAGGTGGCCGCGGCGGTGGCCGCGGGGGAGCCGGACCGGGCGGAGCGGGCGATGCGCGACATCGTGGTGCAGGCGCGGGAGGAGATCGCCGCTCTGGTGGCCGAAGGGGATCCCGGGGACGAGTGAGCGCCTGGTGCGCCGGAGGGGGGCACTTCCGGCGCACCGGCAGGGACTTTCGTCGCGTCCGGTACGGGCAACGTCCCCTTCGGCCCGGCGGGTTCCGGGGACGAGTAGCCTCCCCGGGGAACTGGACTTACTTCCGCCGGGGGGCTTGGGTGAGCGCGGCGCGCGCGATCGGACTGGTGCTGGGCGTGGCGGCCGACGGCGCCCTCGGCGACCCCCGCCGCCGTCCCCCGGTGACGGCGTTCCGGCGTCTCCCGCCGCGCTCGGGCGTCCTCGCCGCGGCCGCGGCGGTGGCGGGCGGGGCGCTGCTCGAACGCGCGGGCCGGGGCCGCCCGCTGGTGCAAGCCTCGGCGACGGCGGTCACGACGTGGGCGGTCCTCGGCGCGGCCGGCCTGGCCCAGCAGGGCACCGAACTGGCCCGCGACCTGGAGGAGTGCCGCTTCGAGCCGGCGCGCACCACACTGTCCGAACTGGACCCCCGGGTGGCCGACGGCCTGGGCGCGATCGCGCTGTCCCGCGCCTCGGTCGAGACCCTGGCGGAGAACACTTCCGACGCGGTGGTGGCCCCGCTGGTGTGGGGCGCGGTGGCGGGCGTACCGGGCCTCCTGGGCGCGCGGGCGGTGAGCCTGCTGCGCCGGTCGCGGGTGGGCCGCCGCGGCCACTGGGCGGTGGACCGCGCCGACGAGCTGGTCCACCTGGTCCCGACCCGCGTGGCGGCGGCGTTGACCGTGCTGGCGGCCCCGGTGGTCGGCGGCTCGGCGGGCGGCGCGTGGCGCGCCTGGCGCCGCGACACGATCGCCCACCCGAGCCCCAACGCCGGCCGCGTGGAGGCGGCGTTCGCCGGCGCGCTCGAGATCCGCGTCGGCGGCCGCACGGTGTACCCGCACGGCGTGCTGGAACTCCCGGTACTGGGCGTCGGCCGCAACCCGGACGCGGGCCACGTGACGCGCGCGGTGGAACTGTCGCGCGTGGTCGGCTGGCTGGCGGGGGCGACCGCGGTGGTCCTCGCCGTGCTGATGGGCTTCCGGCGCCGCCGGCCGTAACCCTGCCGCGTATCGACGAGCGTAGGCAACGCTTCGCCGAAACCTGGGAGGAACTCTTGCGGTACAAGCACATGGCGGCCGGCGTGGTCGCCGCGAGCCTGCTCACCCTGGTCGTCACCGGAACCGCCGACGCCAGGAGCCGGCCCTGCGGCCCCACCTACAAGCAGGAGGGCTCCGGCAGCCTCGGCACACCCTTCACGCTGAAGTCCAAGCACGACGACGACGGCCCCGGCGGGTCGTTCGTCGTGGGGGAGGAGTTCGAGATCCACACCACCGTGGCCGGCCAGACCTGGACCATCACGTTCGCCGACAACGGCAAGGTCTTCTTCACCGGCGACGACGTCTCGACCACGGCCGGGATCCGCGAGCAGCACGCGACCGCCAACCAGCCGGGCGTCACGCAGCACATGACCGCGGACGCGCGGAACCACACCACCGGCGAGACCATCCACGGGTTCCTGGACGTGCTCCCCGTGCCGGCCTGCGGCGGCTGAGCCGGCTCCGCCGCGGCCGGGATCCCTCAGCCGCGGCGGAGCAGCTGCGCCCGGGCCTGCTCGTCCGACGGGCCGCCCCGCTCCGCCAGCCGGGCCCCGATGCGCGCCCGGTCCTCGGCCGTCCTGTTGCCGCCGAACTTGAACTTCGCCCGCACGCCGGTGATCGAGAACTCGATCCCGCGGATCCCCGGCAGCAGCCGCCGGTCCGGCGCGTCCCGGGCCGCGCTCACCGGCGCCCGCCCGCCGTCCGGCTCGAAGTGGCGCAGCTGCCTGTCCAGCAGCTCCGCCTTCGCCGCCGGGTCGTCGACCAACCGGACGTCGCCTTCGAGCTGCACCGTCGCGTAGTACGACGTCGGCACGCCGTACGCCGGGTCCTCGGCCGTGTTCCAGTCCGCGCGGATGTAGGTGTAGTCGCCGATCACCGTCAGCAGGGCCCGCGGGTGCTCCTCCAGGAGCGGCCAGATCGGGTTCGGCCGGGCCAGGTGCGTGACGATCGTGCGGTCGCCGTCGAACGCGAAGTGCGCCGGCGTCACCACGGGCAGGTCGCGGCCGGTCCCGCCGGCGATCAGCTGGCCGAAGTCGTGCCCGGCCAGCCAGGCGCGCCACTCGGAATCCGTCGCGGCGTCCCAGGGGTGGATCAGCATGGCCCGAGTATCACCGGCCGAAGTGGCCTCATCCCAGGGCCATTTCCGGCCTACTTCTGATGACCACTTTCGGCGAGCTCGTCCTCCGCCAGGATCTCGGCGACCGACTTCCGCCGCGCGGGCGCCGAGGACGCGTCCAGCGCGCCGCCCGGCTTCAGCTCGCGGATGGTGAAGTACAGCCAGCCGAGCAGGGCCATCGCCCCGAACGCGATCCACTGCAGCGCGTACGACAGGAACGGCCCGGAGTCCGTCTGCGGCAGCGGCAGCGCGCCGAGCACGCCGGGCTGGCCGACGTCCAGCTGGAAGTACCCCGGCCGGATGTCGAGGCCGCCCGCCCGCGCCACGACCCGCGAGTCGACGACGTAGCTCTGCAGGCGGCCGCCGGTCGAGGCGTCGGCGAACGCGTCGCGGTTCTTCGGGTCGGTTTCGTCCGCGCGCACCCGGGCCGTCACGGAAACGGTCCCCGCCGGCGGCGGCGCGAACGGCAGCGCGGCCGACTTGCTGTCCAGCCGGACGTAGCCGCGGTCGATCAGCACGATCGTGCCGTCGGTGGTCCGCATCGGCGTCAGCACTTCGAAGGCGCCTTCGCCCTGGACGGTCCGCAGCCGCGCGACGACTTCCTTGTCCGGCAGGTACTGGCCGGTGATCGTGACGAGGTGCCATTCGGTCCGCTGCCCGGGCACACTGCCCGGCGGGAGCAGCTGCGCCAGTGGCACCGGCGCCGCGGTGAACGACGTCTGCAGCGCGGCGTTCTGCTGCTCGCGCTCGGCGTTGCGGCTGAACTGCCACGGGGAGAGCAGCGTGAAGCAGCAGACGGCGAAGGTGAACACCACCGCCGTCAGTGCCAGCCACCCGGGCCGGAGCAGGAACCGCAACCGCACCCCTTCACGGTAGGCCGTACCCCGCCCGGGCCGCCCGCCGACCTCCGCCCGCTGTGACGGAGACCGGGCGAACCGGCCGGGCTCGGCGGTCGGGCCGCCCCTTGTCGGCGGGGTCCCGGTGCCGGAGAGCGGTTCGTGCTGCCGATCAGGCGTGCGCCCGGACCCAGTCCAGCAGCCCGAGCACCGCGCGCTCGATCATCCCGAGGACGTCTTCGAAGCCGTCGTCGCCGCCGTAGTACGGGTCGGGGACCTCGGCGCCCTCGGGGGCCGAAGGGTCGAACGACCGCAGCAGCCGCACCTTCGCCGGATCGCCGGCCCGCGCCCGCAGGAACTCGGCGTGCCCCTCGTCGGCGGCCAGCAGCAGATCGGCGGCGAGGTCCTCGTCCGACACTTCCGACGCGACGTGCGCGGTGGGGTAACCGTGCGCCTTGAGGGTGGCGCGGGCCCGCTTGTCGGCGGGTTCCCCGACGTGCCACGGCCCGGTGCCCGCGCTGCTCACGCGGACGGCATCCGCGAGCCCGGCGTCGTCGAGCCCGGCCCGGAAGACCAGTTCGGCCATCGGGGAGCGGCAGATGTTGCCGGAGCAGACGAAGACGATGTGCGTCACGCCCCGAGGGTAACCGGGGGACACCCGGCCAGGCTCGCTCGCCGCGTCCGAGGGTAACCGCGGGGTTCACCCGGTCACCCGCCCGCTCGGCGGTATCCGCGGCCCGCGGCACGCACCTAGCGTCGATCGGGCGAGGACGCGAACCGGAAGGAGAGCGATCATGCACGGGTGCTGCTCGAAGTGCACCGGACAGGGCTGCGGCTGCTGCGGCAACTGCAACTGATCCCACCCGGCGCCCGCGGCGGCGTGTTGCCGCCGGGGCGCCGCCCACCACCCGGCCGACGGAGAGGCGGGACGCCGGCCCGCGCGGCCCGTGCCAAAATCTCCCGATGCCCGCCATCTCCGAAGTCATCTCCGTGCTGGAGCGGGCCTACCCGCCCGCGCTCGCCGAGTCGTGGGACGCCGTCGGCCTGGTCTGCGGCGATCCCGCCGAGCCCGTGCGCCGGGTGCTGTTCTGCGTCGACCCCGTCGCCGAGACCGTCGACGAAGCCGTCGAGCTCGGCGCGCAGCTGATCGTCGCGCACCACCCGCTGCTGCTGCGCGGCGTGCACGGCGTGCCCGCCGACACCGCCAAGGGCGCGCTCGTGCACCGGATGATCCGCGAAGGCGTCGCCCTCTACTGCGCGCACACCAACGCCGACTCCGCCGACCCCGGCGTCTCCGACGCCCTCGCGGAGGCGATCGGGCTGCGCGTCACCGGCCCGCTGACCCCCAACGAAGACGGCGTCACCGGCATCGGCCGCATCGGCGAACTGGCCGAGCCCGAGCCCTTCGCGGCCTTCGTCCAGCGCGTCGCCGACGCCCTGCCCGCGACCGTGCCCGGCGTGCTCGGCGCCGGCGACGCGGACCGCCCGATCCGCACCGTCGCCGTGTCCGGCGGCGCCGGTGACTCCTACCTGGAGCGGGCCACCGCGGCCGGGGTCGACGCCTTCGTCACCGCCGACCTGCGGCATCACCCCGCCGGTGAGCACCTCGCGGGCCGCGGCCCGGTGCCCGCCCTGGTCGGGCTGACCCACTGGGCCAGCGAGTGGCCCTGGTGCGGGCAAGCCTCGGCGCTCGTGGCGCGGGCCTTTGCGGGTAACGTCGACGGGCACGTGTCCACGCGGTGCACCGACCCGTGGAACGTCCGCGCCGAGCGCACATCGATTTAGAGGAGCACCGTGAAGGCCGAACCCGCCGTGCAGCGCCAGTTGCTCGAGCTCGCCAAGGTGGACGCCGAGCTCTCGCGCACCGCGCACCGCCGCCGCACCCTGCCCGAGCTGGCCGAGATCGACGCGGGGGAGAAGACCGTCCGCGAGCGCCGCGACGCGCTCGTGTCCGTGGAGACCGCCGCCTCCGACCTCGACCGCGAGATCGCCCGGCAGGAGAAGGAGATCGAGTCGGTCCGCGCCCGCGAGGACCGCGACCGCAAGCTCCTGGCGTCCGGCTCGGTGAACTCGAAGCAGATGACCGACATCGAGCACGAGCTGCAGTCGCTGGAGCGGCGGCAGAGCGCGCTGGAGGACGACCTGCTGGAGCTGATGGAGCAGCGCGAGGCCCTCGGCCTGGACGCGCAGCGCACCGGCGCCGAGGTCGACAAGGCCGAGGCCGGGGTCGCCGCGGCGATCGCCCGCCGCGACGAGGCGTTCAAGGACCTCGACACCACCCGCGCACGCCGCGCCGAAGACCGCGAGAAGCTCGTGCCGCGCTTCCCGGAGCCGCTGCTCAAGCTGTACGAGCGCGTCCGCGAGCACAAGGGCATCGGCGCCGCGCTGCTGCGGGCCCGCCGCTGCGGCGCCTGCCAGCTGGAGCTCGACCGCAACACCGTCAACGAGATCAAGGCCGCACCGGAGGACGACGTCATCCAGTGCGAGAACTGCGGCGCGATCCTGGTCCGGACCCTGGAGTCGGGTCTGTGACCTCGCACGTCGTCATCGAGGCCGACGGCGGGTCCCGGGGCAACCCGGGCCCGGCGGGCTACGGCGCCGTGGTGAAGGACGCCGGGACCGGCGACGTCCTCGCCGAGCGCAAGGAAAGCCTCGGCGTGGTCACCAACAACGTCGCCGAGTACAACGGCCTGATCGCCGGCCTGGCCGCGGCCGCCGAACTGGGCGCGTCCACTGTGGACGTCCGGATGGACTCGAAGCTCGTGGTGGAGCAGATGTCCGGACGCTGGAAGATCAAGCACCCGGACATGCAGCCGCTGGCGGAGCGGGCCAAGGAGCTGGCCGCCGGCTTCACCCGGGTCAGGTACGAATGGATCCCGCGCGCGCAGAACTCGCACGCCGACCGCCTGGCCAACGAGGCCATGGACGCGGCGACCGGCAAGCCCGCCGCGGGCCGCCCCGGCCCGGCGGGCAGGACCGCGGCCGCCGCGAAGACCGGCGGCGCCACCGGCGCTGCCGCCGACCGGACCGGCGGCGCCACGGGCACTGCCTCCGGAGCCGCCACTACCGCCGACCGGACCGGTGGCGCCACCGGCACTGCCCCCGGGGGCGCCACCACCGCCGACCCGGCCGCCAAGCCGAAGCTCCCGACCCGGCAACCCGACCGCGCGACGGTGGCCTGGACCGGCGCGAAAGGCACCCCCACCCGGCTGCTCCTCCTCCGCCACGGCCAAACCGAGATGTCGGCCCTGCGCCGCTACTCCGGCCGCGGCGACGTCCCCCTGACCGAGCTCGGCCGCGCGCAGGCGGCCGCGGCGGCGAAGCGGCTGGCCGCGACCGAAGGCCTGGTCGTAGACGGTGCGGCCGTCCCGATCATCGCCTCGCCGCTCACCCGCACGAAGCAGACGGCGCAGGCCGTCGCCGACGCGCTCGGCGGCCGTGTCGAGACCCACCCCGGGCTCATCGAGACCGACTTCGGCGAGTGGGAAGGCCTGACGTTCGCCGAAGCCGCCGACCGCGACCCGGAACTGCACCGGTCCTGGCTGGGCGACAGCTCGGTGCCGCCGCCCGGCGGGGAGAGCTTCGACGTCGTCCACCGGCGTGTCCGCAAGGCCCGCGACGAGCTCATCGCCGAGCACGGCGGCCGGACGTTGGTGCTGGTCAGCCACGTGACGCCGATCAAGACCCTGCTCCGGATGGGCCTCGACGCCGGACCCCAGCTGCTGTTCCGGCTGCACCTCGATCTGGCGTCGCTGTCGATCGTCGAGTTCTACCCCGACGGGAACGCGTCGGTCCGGCTCGCCAACGACACCTCGCACCTCGTCTGACCGGGCACCGCGCCGAGGAGGAAATGTGGGGTGGATCACGCTCAACCCCGACGCGTGGCGGACCCCGGATGGGGTATTGGCTACAGTGTCTCGACCGCGTCGCCGCGGTGGCGGGCCGGCACGATCGGCCCACTCAGGGGGCGCCAGCTCGCGCGTATCCCACCGGCAGAAGCCTGCGGGCGGAACAGTGACGAGGACATGACGGCTAGCGCACTCACCGAGACCTCCCCGAGCGACGTCCCCGAGGACCCGGCCACCACCACGGCCACCCGCGGCTGGGGCGCGCGCCTGGCGCCGGTGCTGGCCGTGCTCGCCGGCGTCGCGGCCGTGGCCGTCCACGCCACCCGGTACGGCCACTGGATCGTCGACGACGCCGCCATCACCTTCTCCTACGCCCGCAGCTTCGCCGACGGCTTCGGCCCGGTGCTGCAGCCGGGCGCCCCGCCGGTCGAGGGCTTCTCCGACCCGACGTGGATGGTGCTGCTCGGCCTCGGCAAGCTCGTCGGCCTGTTCGACCACGGCACGCTCTTCGGCATCCCGGACTACGTGCTCTTCCCGAAGGCACTGGGCCTGCTGTTCACCGGCGGTGTCCTGACGGCCTGCCACATCGCCGCGAAGCAGGTCTTCACCCGGTTCGCGTGGCTCGCGACGCTGGTCGTCGGCCTGACTCTGGCGACGATCCCGTCGTACGTCATCTGGGTGGTCTCCGGCTTGGAGAACTCGCTCTTCGCGTTCGCGGTCGTCACCCTGGGCGTGACGCTGTTCGTCTCGGTCAAGCGGGACGTGCTGCTGACCCCGAAGGTCGCGCTCTGGGCGGGCGTCCTGGTGGCGTTCGCCGCGCTGACCCGCCCGGAAGGCCTGATCTACGCGGGTGCGTACCCGCTGGCCGCGCTGTTCCTGCTGCGCTCGGGGCTGTTCTGGAAGAGCTTCCGCCTGGCGCTGCTGTCGGTGGCCGCGTTCGCCGTGCCGTTCGGCGCGTACGTCGTCTGGCGGCACGCGGAGTTCGGGCGGCTGCTGGCGAACCCGTCGGTGGCGAAGCAGCAGGGGCTGCCCGGGTTCGACGCGGTGAAGCGGCCGTTCGAGCTGGTCGGCTACGCGGGCTGGACCGGCGTGGTCGTGCTGGTGTTGGTGGTCGGGTTCGCGCTGGTCAAGGCGCCGTGGCGGCGGTCGCTGGTCGCGCTGCTGGTGCCGCTGGGGCTGGGGATCGTCGCGTACGGCGTGATGGTCGCGGACTGGATGTACCAGCACCGGTTCGCCAGCCCGATCTGGCCGCTGGCGGTCATCGCGGGCACGCTGTCGGCCGGTGAGCTGCTGCGCCACCGGCGGGCGCTGCTGCGCGTCGGCGTGGTCGTGGTGCTGGTGGGCGCGTTCGTCCCGTCCGCGATCGGCTTCGCGGCGGCGGCGGACAAGTTCGCGAAGAACCCGAACATCACGGCGTGCCTGGTGGCCGACCGCTTCGGCCGCGGCTTCAACACCTACGCCGACATCCTCGGCCTGCAGAAGGCGTCGCTGCTGCTGCCCGACCTCGGTGGGTCCTCGATGACCAGCCGGCTCGAACTGGTCGACATGGCCGGCCTGGTCAACAAGCCGATCGCCGACCTGGTGCACGACAACGACCTGGCGGGCCTGCGCAACTACGTGTTCGACACGGTCAAGCCGACGTTCATCCACTCGTGGGGCCCGTGGGCGGCGGGCAACGGCATCGCGCTCGACCCGCGCCTCGACCGCGACTACGTGCTGATCTACAGCTCCCCGATCGAAGGCCTGCGCAACGGCGACTGGGTGCGGCGCGACGCCGTCACCGACCCGGCGAAGCTCAAGGCGGCCCAGGACTACGCGGCGAAGACGATCCCGGCGGTGGCCGCGGACCGCTTCGGCGGCCCGCTGGACGACTGCGGCCCGACGATGAAGCCGGGCCAGACGATCACGATGCCCAGCTGAGGCCGAGCCACAGCGCCAAGGTCGCGGCGGCGAGGCTCACCGGAGTCGTCAGCGCGCCCAGGACGTGGAACGTCTTGAACGAGGGTGGCTTCGGGAGCGTCCGGCGCCACAGCAGGGTCGCGAGCGAACCGAGGTAGCCGGCGTTCGGGCCGATGTTGACGCCGAGCAGCACGGCCAGCAGCACGCCCGGCGCCGGGTGCGGGCCCAGCACCGACAGCAGGATCAGCGTGGCCGGGAGGTTGTTGACCAGGTTGGCCAGCAGCGCCGCCACCCCGGCCGCGACCAGCAGGTCGAGCAGGCCCGTCGACGCCGGCAGGACCTCGCGCAGCACGCCGCCGAGGACGTGCTCCGACACCGCCTCCACCACGACCGCCAGGCCGAGCACGAACAGGCACAGCTGCGGCGCCGCCTCGGTGACCAGCTGCCACGGCCTGATCTTCCCCCGCGCGACCGCGCGCACGCCGAGGACGAGCGCGGCCAGCGCGGCGATCCAGACCGGCTCGACGTGCCCGAGCTGCCCCACCGCGAACCCGGCGAGCGTCAGGCCGAGGACGACGAGCGCGAAGGCCGGCGTCTCGAGGTGCTGCCGCGGCTCCGCCGTCTCCCGCGGCCGCAGGTCGGCCCGGAAGAAGCGCAGGAACACGAGCAGTTCGACGGCGATGGTGACCAGCCACGGCAACGCCATCAGCGCGGTGAAGCCGGCGAAGGTCAGCCCGGACGCGGCGAAGGCCAGGAGGTTGGTCAGGTTGGAGACCGGCAGCAGCGTGGACGCCGAGTTCGCGAGGTGCGCGCACGCGTAGACGTGCGGCCGCGCGGGGAGTTCGAGGCTGGTGGCGGTGGCGAGCACGACGGGCGTGAGCAGCACGACGGTGGCGTCGAGGCTGAGGATGGCGGTGACCCCGGCGGCCGCGGCGAAGGTGAGGACGAGCAGCCGCCGCGGACGGCCGTGACACGCTTCGGCGAGCCGGTTGCCGAGCCAGGCGAAGACGCCGTCGACACTGGCCAAAAAGGACAAAAGCAGGATCGCGGCCAGAAACCCCAGGGTGGGCAGGATTTCCACGGCCCGCTCCCCGGCGGCGGCGGGCGACACGAGCCCGAGGAGCAGCACGATCCCGGCAGCGGGAACGGCGGCGACGGCCTCGGGCCACCCCCGCGGCCGCACGATGGCGAAGACGAGCACACCGGCCAAGAGCACCAGACTGGCCGCGCCCGCGAGGAGATTCACGCGTTCACGCTAACTGCGGCCCGATTCTGCCGGTCCCCCCGGGTAGTGTGGAAGACGGGGGGCGCCCCGCGGGCGGGAGTCCGAAGTGGACTGCGAGAGCGTGGCCCGGGAGCTCGCGCCCCGACTTCGGCGGTCGGAGACCTGCTGCCTCGCGCCGAGTTCGGCGGGCCCTCGCCTGGGAGTTCGCGCCGAGTTGAGCGGTTATCGACTTGCACCTGGCGCCTCAGCCCGGCCGCCTCCGACCCCGCGAGCGCCACGGCCATCGCCCCGCAAGCGCCCAGCCGTCCCACGCCTCAACTCAGCTGCCACCCAGTGCGAGGTCAGCGGCCACCCCGTGCGAGCTCAGCGGTCCACCCGCTGCGAAGACTTCGCCAGCGCCCCACCCAGCTCCGCCCGCCCCGGGATCCCCAGCTTCCGGTACGCCCCGGACAAATGCAGCTCCACCGTCCGCCGCGTCAGGTGCAGGGCCGTCGCGATCTCCCGATTCGTCAGCCCCTGCGCCGCCATCACCGCGATGCGGTTCTCCTGGCGGGTCAGCCCGTGCTCGTTGTCCTTCGCCGGCGTCAGCGCCCGCCGCGCCGACCGCAGCTCCTCCGCCGCCCGGCGGGCCAGGGGGCGCGCGCCGCACTGCTCGCTCAGCTCCACCGCCTGCCGGAGCGTCTCGATCGCCTTCTCCGACTGGCCGTGGCGCGCCTGCAGCGTCCCCAGCTCCGTCAGCGCCGTCGCCAGCTGCAATCGGGACGGCGATGTCCGCAGGGTCGTGATCGCCTTCTGCAGCGCCCGCTCGGCTTCGTCGTCCTCGCGGACCAGGCCCAGCGTCGTCAGCGCCGTGCCCAGCGGCCGGGGTGCGCCCCAGCGGGCCGCGGCGTTGATGTCCTCCTCCGCCAGCCGGGCCGCGTCGTCGGCCTGGCCGAGGGCCAGCGCCGCCCGCGCCGCGTGCGCGCGCCACGGCACGAACCCCGGGAACCGCATGCCGTGGTGCGCCAACCGGCGGCCGCAGCTGAGCAGATCCTCGAAGCCGAAGCGCGTGTAGCCCGTCGCGACGCGCAGGCGGCCCCGCGCGTACAGCAGGTACGTGTGCGTGAACAGGCCCTGGCTGGCGACGAAGTCCATCCGGTCCAGCAGGGACGTCGCCGCCTCGAACCGGCCCAGGTCCACCCAGCACTCGACGAGCTTGGCCGCGCACAGCACGCCGACCGGGCACGTCGTCGTGCCGCCGCGCTCGTCGAACCGGCGCAGCAGCGATTCGAAGTGGACGCTCGCGCGCTGCAGGTCGCCGCTGGCCTGCAGCGCGATCCCGCGGGCCAGGGTCGGCAGCGCGCCGTGCGGCACGTGCACGTCCCACGGCTCGCGCTCGACGTCGAGGACCCGGCACAGCCGGTCGACGTGCGCCGGCTCGTCCGCGAGCACCGCCGTCGCCAGCGTGAAGAAGTAGTGCTGCTCGAACAGCTCGCCGTCGTCGCCGGTCACCGCCCGGGGGGTCCGGGTGGCGGAGCCCCCGGCCCGGGGCGAAGCCCCGGCGTCAGACAGTGCGTCCGCGAAGTGGCCGACGGCGTCCTGCGCCGATTCGCCGCTGCGGACGGCGTCCAGCGCCAGCAGCGCCGAGCGGCTCCGCTGGGCCGCCGGGTCGGTCAGCGGCGCCCACTGCTCCTCGAAGTCGCGGAACTCCGGCGGCGGGCCGAGCCGGCTGCCGGCCTCGGCGAGGTAGGTCATGCACAGCAGCGGCCACACGGCGTCCGGGCCGCCGGCGTCGAGCCGCGCCGCGATCTGGCCCGCCGCGCTGATCCCGAGCCGGGCGTCCTGGCCGCCGCAGAGCGACAGCAGCATCGCCGTGGCGATGTACGCGGCGGTCTCGCGGTTGCCCACCGTGTCGACGGCTTCCCGCACGCGTTTCGCCGCGGCGGGCGGGTCGAACTGGAACTCCGCGTGCGCCAGCTGCAGCAGCACCGCCATCCGGCGCCCGGACGTGAGCCGCTCCTCCAGCGCGCGCCGCAGGTGCCGGGCGGCCAGCTCGGGCCGCCCGGAGAACACGGCGTCGCGCGCGCTCAGCCGCAGCACGTCCACCGCCCACGGGATCCGGATCGACGTCGCTTCCAGCAGGTGGGCGGCCACGCGCTCGGGCGGCGCCCCCGCCTCGGTCAGCAGCTTCGCCGCCCGGGAGTGGTTGACCGCCCGCGTGGTCTGCGGCATGTCCTTGAGCAGCGAGTTGCGGACGAACGAGTAGGTCAGCGTCGGCTGGTCGCTGTTGTTCAGCACGTGCAGCCGCACGAGGGTGTCGATCGCCTGCAGCGCGTCGAGCTCGTCGACGCCGGCCAGCCGGGCCAGCAGGTCGAAGCCGGCGTCCTCGCCGAGGATCGCCGCCGCGTGCAGGATGGCCGGCGCGTGCGGGAACTCCTGCACGCGCGTGGTGAGCACCTGCCCGATCAGCGACGAGCCGAGCTCGTGCGGGTCCGCGCCGGGCAGCAGCCGCGGCCGCAGCGCCTGCAGCAGCACCGGGTTGCCGCCGGTCGCCTCGCGGCAGGCGGAGGCCAGCTCCCCGGGGGCGAGGCCGAGGATCTCCGCCGCGGCCGCGTCGCCGAGGCCGTTCAGCGTGGTCGTGACCGGCGTGCTCCCCACCATGTCCAGCAGCGCGACCTCGCGGTGCGGGGGATAGCCGACGACCGACGTCAGGACGAGCAGCACCGGCAGGTCGAGCACGCGGTTGCGGACGTAGGCCAGGCACCGCATGGACCAGGCGTCGGCCAGGTGGATGTTGTCGATGCCGAGGAAGAGCGGACCCCGCTCGGTGGCGTCGCGGACGATCCGGAAGAAGAGGTCGAGCGCTTCGCTCTCGCCCGCCACCCCGCACAGCTCGGTGACCGGCGGCCGCGGGGGCGCTCCCGGCTCCTCGAGCGCGTCGGCCAGCTGGCGGACGATCCCGCCGGACAGGTGGCTCTCCAGCCGCGACCCGGTGGCCATCGCGACGGTGAAGCCCGCGTCCGCGGCCAGCGCCGCCGCGGTTCGCAGGGTGGCGCTCTTGCCCATGCCGAACTCTCCGGCCAGCACGGCGCTCGCGGCCGTGCCGCCCAGCACGACCGGGAAGAGACCGGTCAGGCGGCCGAGCTCGGGCTCGCGGCCGGGGAGCCGCGGGGCGGGACGCTTCGGTACCGAAGCCCCGCTGCCGGGGTGCTCGGGATTTACTTCGGTATCCACCGTAAGGACTTTCATGTTGGGTTGGGGCAGACTACTGGAAACCGGCCGACCACGGGAGTGACCGCGGCCCGCGGCCGGGGCCGGCGACGACCTGACCAGGGGAGACGATGGACGCAGCGGATGCGAACCGGATCTTCCCCGTGGCCGGCCGGGCGCCGCAGAGGGTCAACGCGGCCACGCCCAGCGCGAGCAGCAGGAGCGGGCCGGCCGCCGGCCCCTGCAGCGCGGCCGGGCCGGCCGGCTTCCGGCGCCGGGCCGCCCCGTCGCCCGGGGGCAGGTAGCCCAGGCGCACCGCCTCCGCCAGCGCGCCGGCCACCGGGGTGAACCCGGCGACCCGGCTCCGGCAGCGGGCGCAGTCCCGCAGGTGGGCCTCGAACCCGTCCGGATCGTCGTGGACGCCGAGCCCGTAGGCCGCGGCGTCCCCCTTCCGGGCCCTCATCGGATCGTCACTTCCCCGAGTGCCTTCCGCAATTGCCGCATCGCCGTGTACAACCGCGATTTGACGGTTCCCTCGGGAATTCCGAGAATTTCCGCGGCCTGTCGAACCGTGTTTCCGGCAAGGTACGTCTCGTAGATGACGGACTGGTATTTCGCGTCCAGTTCCCGCAATGCCCGCGTAATCGTTAGCGCGGCTAACGAGCTGTCCGTGCGGTCTGTGGACTCGGCGTTTTCCGGGATCTCCAGGGCGACCTCCTGCGGGCGGACGCGGCGATTCCTCCAGCCGTCGATGACGATCCGCCGGGCCACCGTGAGCAGCCATCCGCGCAGCATTCCGGGCTCGCGTTCGAGCGTGTCGGAGTGCTGCCAGGCGCGGATCATGGTCTCCTGCACGACGTCCTCGGTCCACTGCCGGTCGTGGTTGGTCAGGGCCAGGACCTGCGCAAACAGGGTCGCGCGGAAGTCCTTGTAGAGCAACGGGACGAGGTCGTCGTTCGCGGCGGAGCCGGGGTCGACCGCCGTGGCGGACGAGGCGTAGCCGACGCGGCCGCGGCTTTCTCTTCCCAGCTCTTCCATAAAGCTCGCAACCTCACCTGACTGGCGGACCGTGGGGTCATCGGAGCGTAGCGCAAAAACACTTAATAGGCCATATGCATTAGTTTCCGGACTCAATTCGACGCAGCATCGACGACGGCCGGTTGACAATGCGTCTTGTGATACACGTCACAGGTAACCAAAGGGTGAAGCCGAGAACCGGATCGCCCCTTCTCGCCGTAACAGGAGGTGAGGACTCCTCTGCGAAGGGACAACGGGGATGCCGCTCCGATTCGTGGCGTTGCTGGCCGCCGCGACCGCGCTCGTGCTGGGCTGTGCCGTGCCGGCCGCGGCCGGGGAACTGCAGCAGGCCGACCGCGTCCTGCTGACCCGGCTCAAGCAGCACACGCTGTGGGCCGTGCCGTCGAGCAGGCTCGCCGCCGAGCGGGCCACCAACCGGCGCGTGCGCGCCGTCGCCGGCCGCATCGCCGACGACCAGGCCCGCCTCGAGGTCGCCCTGCGCGCGGTCGCGGACCGGCTCGCCGTCACCCTGCCGGGGGAGCCCACCGCCCAGGAGCGCTCCTGGGCGGACGAGATCGCCGCCGACTCCGGCGACGCGTTCGACCGCGCCTACGTCAACCGCCTCCGCGCCGAGTACGGCACCCTCTTCGGCCTCGCCTCCGACGTCCGCGCGGGCACCCGCGACGACGACGTCCGCGCGTTCGCCCAGACCGCCGTCGACACCTCCCTCGGGCACCTGACGCTGCTCGAGAGCACCGGGCTCGCCGAGACCACGTCCCTGCTCGTCTCCGCCACCGAGGACGACACCCTCGGCGGCGGCGCCATCGCACTCGGCGCCGTTCTCGTGGCCCTCGCCGCCGTCGCCACGTTCGGCCTGCTCCGCCTGCTCGGAACCCCCGGCAGGCCCGCGCCGCGCACCCGGAGGTAAGCCGCCCCATGTCCCCTTTCGCCGCGCTGGTCCCGGTGTCGCCGCACGACACCGGGGTCGCCGAGGCGGCCGCGCTGTCCGGCCGCCTCACCTACCTCTGCATGTGCCTGACGCTGTGCTGGGGCGTCCTGGCCGCCACCGGCTGGGTCCGCCGGTTCAGCGGCCAGGACGCGATCCGCACCGGGCACGCCGCGCTTGCCGCGGTCACCCTCGCCACCGGCACCCTGCACGGGCTGACTTTCCTCTTCCTCGAGGACGACCCCTTCGGCGTCGCGGACCTGCTCCTCCCCTTCTACGACGGCACCCCGCGGCACGCCCTCGGCATCGCCGGCCTGGAGCTCGTGATCGCCGTGTCGGTGACCGCGGGCCTGCGCCGCGGCGCCCGCGAAGGCCGCTGGCTGCGGTTCCACCAGGCCGGCTACCTCGCCATCGGCCTGCTCGCCGTGCACGCGTGGCTCGGTGCCATCGCGAGCGGGCACCTCGCCGTCGTCTGGCTCGCCGGCATCACGCTGCTCGTCCCGCCGGTGCTGCTGTCGGCCCTGCGCGTGCTGCCCGCGGCGGTGCTGGCTCGCGCCGGGCTGGTGGCACCGCCGCCCGCCGGGGCCGAGCCGGCACCGGCCACCGTGCGCGTCGACGTCGACAGCGAGCGCTGCCACGCCTACGGGGTCTGCCAGTCCGAGGCGCCCCAGGTGTTCCGGCTCGGCCCGGACGGGCAGCTCGCGTACGAGAAGCGCCCGGGTGCCCAGCTGGTGCCCGACGTCCAGGCCGCCGCCCGCGCCTGCCCCATGCGAGCCATCCACCTGTTGGGAGCCACCCGATGAGCGAACGCATCGTCATCGCCGGAGCCGGCCTCGCCGGCCTGCGCGCGGCCGAACGGCTGCGCGAACTCGGGTTCGACGGCGAAGTCGTCGTCCTCGGCGCCGAACCCGACATCGCCTACCACCGGCCGGCGCTGTCCAAGCAGCTGCTCACCGGCGCGGTCAGCCGCGCCGACACGCTGCTCGCCGACCCCCTCGAGGTCGACGCCGAATGGCGCTTCGACACGCCGGTCACCGCGCTCTCGCCGAACCGGCAGGTCGTCCACCTCCGCGACGAAGAGCTGCACTACGACGGCCTGATCATCGCGACCGGCGTCGAACCGCGCCGGATGCCGGGCGCGCCGCACGGCCACCCGCGCGTGGTCGTCGTCCGCACGCTCGCCGACACGATCGCCCTCAAGCGCGCCCTCGCCACGAACCCCGGCCCGGTCGCCGTCATCGGGGACGGCTTCATCGGCTGCGAAGTCGCCTCCAGCCTGCGGGAGATGAACCGGGAGGTCATCCTGTTCGGCCGCGCGAGGTCCCTGCTGGCCGACGTCCTCGGGCCCGACATCGGCGACTGGCTCACGGCGCTGCACACCGCCCGCGGCGTCCGCCTGGAGCTCGGTACCACGATCCGCCGCTGGCGGCCGGCACCCACGCACGTCGGCCTCGAGTTCGCCGACGGGCGCGCCGCCGAGGTCGCCTGCGTCGTCGTCGCCGTGGGCAGCGTCCCGGCCGTGTCGTGGCTGCGCGGGGCCAAGCTGCCGCTGGACGACGGCGTCGTCTGCGCGCCGACCTGCCACGTGGTCGGCTCGTCGACGATCGTCGCGGCCGGCGACGTCGCCCGCTGGCCCAACCTCCGCTTCGACCCCACCCCGCACCGGGAGGAGCACTGGCTCAACGCCGTCGAGATGAGCCGCGCCGCCGCCGAGAACCTGCTCACCGGCCCCCAGGGGTCCCGGGCCTACACGCCGGTGCCGCGTTACTGGTCCGAGCAGCACGGCGTCCGGATCCAGGTCGCCGGACGGCCGTCCCTCGCGACGGACACGGTGTTGCTGGAATCGCCCGTCCCGGGCACCCGGCCCATCACCGGCTTCGTCCGCCACGGCCGGCTCGTCGGCCTGATCGGCCTCGACAGCCCCGCCGCCGTCCTGCACTGGACCGCCGAGCTGGCCCGCCAGCACCCGGCGCCCGCCGAGCCGCCGCCCGAAGCCCGGCCCCGCCACCACACCGGGGCGGTGGCCGGTCACTGAGCTACGATCCAGCCGGCGGACGAGCTGGCAGGGCGGTCGCGAGCCGGGGCGACCCGGCTCGAGGAAAGTCCGGACTCCGCAGGGCAGGGTGGTTGCTAACGGCAACCCGGGGTGACCCGCGGGAAAGTGCCACAGAAAACAGACCGCCCCCGGCTGTGCTTCGGCCGGCCGGGGGTAAGGGTGAAACGGTGGTGTAAGAGACCACCAGCGTCCCGGGCGACCGGGACGGCTAGGTAAACCCCACCCGGAGCAAGGCCAAGAGGGAGCCCCCGGGCTCCTGCGCAGGCGTTCGAGGACGGCCCGTCCGAGCCTGCGGGTAGGCCGCTGGAGCCTGCCGGCGACGGCAGGCCGAGATGGATGGCCGCCGCCCCGCGAGCCGCAAGGCGACCGGGGAACAGGATCCGGCTTACATGCCAGCTCGTCCGCCTCCACCCGACCCGCGCCCGCCGGATAACGCGTGATCAGAGGGTCGACACACGTGATCAGGAGGTCGACACGCGTGACTGAAGGGTCGACACGGCGGAACCGGCAGCCCGGAGCCGTGTCGACCCCTCAATCACGCGTGTCGACCCCTTAATCACGCGTGTCGACCCCTCA
>NZ_JAEBEI010000040.1:0-19558 GCF_046548775.1 Amycolatopsis sp. cmx-4-61
GCCGTCGCTCACACGATCAACAACCGGCCCCGCAAGATCCTCGACTGGCGAACCCCGGCCGAAGTCTTCGCCGAGCAGCTACGCTCACTGCAACAACCCGGTGTTGCATCGACCGATTGAACTCGCCAGGCTTTCCACACTCATACTCGTCATCGCTCGATGGTCAAGCCCGCTTCGAGTCGATGCAAGAGACTCCCTCGTCAACCAGCCTGTTGCTGCCCGAAGGTGTGCCCCTAAGCGATGAGCATCGCCTCGCCGATCACGACCCGTCCCGCTGGACCGCCGGCGCCACTTCCGCGCCGCGGATCGCACCGCAGCTCCGGAGCTGGTCGATTCGTGGGCGTGCCGCACGGCCGACACCACAGGTCGGCGGTCGGCCTGCGCCGCGAACCCGAGGTTGATTTCGTCGAAGGTCCCGTTCCCGTCGCTCTGGACGCGCAGGTTCGACGGATGACGTCGACGTCGACCCACCCGGTCGCCTTGGAGATCCCGCGACGCGACGCCGTCAACTCGCCGCCACCGAGCCCCGAAGTCCGGTCAACGAGACCCGTCGCCGGAACGCGAGGCGCTGAGTCCAGGCGACACGCAATCGCCACCGGCGGCGCCCGCGCGGGAAGCGCCGCTCGCCGCGACGGGCAGGTCGCGGCGAGTCCACAGCGGACGACTCAGAGTCACTTGTTCGGTTGAAGCAGGCAATTGGCGGCTCCGCTTCCATGGACTACCGGGACGGTGCACGGGAACGTGCCCGAAAGGGTCTGGCGCGGGCGCGGTGGCGAGTCCACTCTACTTCCCGATGGGCGACGTCGATCCCAGGCCGTTCACTGTGGAAGACGGGAAGCGCTATGTCGAGTCCCATCTGAAGGACACCTGGGCGGTCGTGGCGGAGGGGCCGGAGAACGTGTGGACCCCGGTCGGCTACGCCGGCATGTTCGTGCGAAGCAGGCACCGGGTGGGGATCTTCCGGATCGCGATCGGCAGCCTTAGGGAGCAGCGCGCCGAAGCCGAGCGCGTCGGCTTGACGGCCGGTGCGCTGGTGGCGAAGAAGGCGATTGCTGACATCCGGGAAACCATCCGCGAGTTCGATCATCACAGGGTCGTCGACCACGTCGCCGCGGCCCAAGGGTACCGGTTGTGCACCAACGGCGACCCAATGAGGAACCTTCGTCGCGCGTGCACGAGTCATGATTACGGCACGAGAAAGGGAGCGTGCCATGCCAAGATGGGTAGACGACCTTTGCGAGCGCGCCTTGGCCGGCGTGGAACTGGTGCACGAGGCGGTGGCAGGGCGTGACGAGCAGGTGACCCGCTATCAATACAAGCAGGAAACACCTGTCGAGTTCAAAAACCTGGTTGGCTTCCTCAGGGTGAATGATCCGTGCGACTCGCTCACAGAACTATTGGAGAAGCCCGGTGACAGCGCTGTGGTGCAAGCGTTTCACGGATACGTGCAACACGACCGTGACCAGTCGACGACCTGGAAGCTCATGGCACTCGAAGTGTGCCATTCCGTCGTGCATCGCGATCCCGACGCGGCCCGAGCGGCACTGGCCGAGATGAAAACACAGACGCCCGAGATTTACCGGTGGGTGCTCGAAAGCAGCCGCAAGACCGTGGCGGCGACACTTCAGGACGTGCTGAGCAGGTTTGGCGCCGGGCAGAACCTCGACGGGGACCAGGTCAAGGCTTCGCTCAGTGACCTCCGGGAGCGCGAGGACGACGCGGCATATAAATTAGTGGAAGAGGCGGCCGGCCCGGAGACGATGGAACTGGCGGAGTGGTCGCTGCTGAACGGCCCGGACGACCCCCCTCTTGACCGCACACCGCAGGCATTCCTCAGCCATGCCGACACGATTTTTCGGCCCGTGCTGGAACAGCTCCTGCACGCCTGGACGGCCGAGTGGAGCGCCTTCCGGGCTTGGGCCGGGTGGATGCCCACACAGGGGAAAATGCCGATCCACACCAAGCTCAAGTACCTTGCTCCCCCGGCGGCGCGACAAGCGGTCAAGAAGCACAATGAGGACCTGTCGACAGCAAGAACACGGGCGCAAGAGGGCGCCTCGGCGCATATCACCTGGGTCGTGACGGACAACTCGGGGGCCAAGAGAGCCGTCCGACGCACGGCCCGGGCGGCCGGCGACAAAGGCCCCAGCTCCCGAGAAGTGCCCGTGAACAAGGAAAAGGTGCGGGTGTGGTCAGCGCGGGCATTGAAGTCGGCGCCTGACACTCGCCGCATGGCGTTCTACCAGCTCAGGGACATCGTTTTGATCCCCGGGGACAACGGCGGGACCGAGCTTAAGGAACTCGATATGATCCGGATGTACGGCACGGCGGGCGAACTACAGGTCATCAAAGCGAAGCACCCCAAGGATCCCGGCAAGATCAGGTACAAGGGAGCATACGACCAAGCCGCGTTCGTTAATGCTCTCAGGCGAATCACGAAGAAGAATCTGGTGCCCGTCGAAGCTTTTTCGGATGAAGTTCTTCCCTTCGGAACCTATTTAGAGAAAGAAATTCAAGACATGACCCACGGGGTCGCTGCCGCAAATAAACAAGATCCCTGACCGCGAACGGGCTGCGCGCCGTGGTCGCTGATCCGGCTCTCCGATGATGAGCGCCCGAGGTGGGCTGGGGACACCCGCTCGCAGCTGAACGCCGACAGGCACAACCCGAGGTGACCTGGTTGCCGTCCGGCCGTCGGGCGGCGGATTGAGGTGCGTCGATAGCGTCGGTGCCTGTCGTCGGCGTGGTCGCGCTCGCCGCTCCCGCAGACAGGCGCGACCTCCGGCGCGACGTCCCATCGTAGAGTGCAGGCGAGCACCGAAGGGCGACGCGCACAGAGTCCCTGGTCGGCGACGCAGAGTCGCAGGTGGCCGGCTGGCCGACGCTCTCCCGGCCGTATTTGGACAGTTCGGGTCTCGGCTTGCTGCTGGGAGGCTCAAGCGACCGCTGCCTGCCATAACCGCGGGTTTGACTGCAAGCTCACCGGCGGTCCCGACGGCGACGGCGCCCGCGCCGCCGGCAACGAGGTGACGTCGATGTCGACCCACCCGGTCGCGTCGGAGATCCCGCGCCGCGACACCGTCGACTTCGCCGCGGGAAGCTCCGAAGACCGTCAACGGCATTCGCCGCCAGGGCGCGAGGCACTGAGTCCACGCGTCACCGAAGTCGCCACCGACGGCAGGTCGCGGCGAGTCCACAGCGGACGACTCAGAGTCACTTGTTCGGTTGAAGCAGGCAATTGGCGGCTCCGCTTCCATGGACTACCGGGACGGTGCAGGGGAACGTGCCCGAAGGGGTCTGGCGCGGGCGCGGTGGCGAGTCCACACTGCGCACTATTGTCGATGACCAGTCCGGCTTGCTGTCGCGACGACCGACCATCGAGGTGGATGATGACGATGATCGACCACGACGAGCCAGCCGCGTCGGCGCGTGGAGCACTCTTCGACTTCGACCTCAGCCCGAACGGGAGAACCGGGGCTGAAAGACGCCCGAGGATGCGTTCGAGGGCGACCGGGCTGGCGCCGCTCGACGCGGGGTGTGCCCCGTTGCTCACATCATGGCTGAACGACAGTGATGTCTACTTCCCGATGGGCGACGTCGATCCGAGGCCGTTCACCGTGGAAGACGGGAAGCGCTATGTCGAGTCCCATCTGAAGGACACCTGGGCGGTCGTGGCGGAGGGGCCGGAGAACGTGTGGACCCCGGTCGGCTACGCCGGCATGTTCGTGCGAAGCAGGCACCGGGTCGGGATCTTCCGGATCGCGATCGGCAACCCTGCGGCCCGTGGGCAAGGCCACGGCTACCGAGCGACCCGGCTTATGCTGAAGTGGGCGTTCGATGAGCTCGACCTGCATTGCGTACACCTCAGCGTGTCGGCGGCCAACACTCGGGCGGTCGCCCTGTACAAGAAAGTCGGCTTCGTCGAGTGCGGCCGCTACCGGGAAAGCCGCTGGGAAGACGGCGTCCGGCATGACGAGATCGTGATGGAAGTCCTGCGCGGCAGCGTCCGCCCATGAACCCCCGACGTCCGATCCGGGTCACGGCCAACTACTGCCTCTGGCGTCTCGGCGTTCGCCACGTGCTGCCCAACCACTACGTCCGCCGCGTGCCCGTGCGGGAATGCGGCGAGCCGCTCGTCGACCTCGCCGGCTGCTCGGTGGATCTGGACGGGCGGCTGGGGGTGGACCTGCGTGTCCGAATGTCGGTCGCCGAGGCCCTCGAGCGGGCGAACGGGTCGCTCCCGGCCGGGTGGCGGCTTGTCGTGGTCGAGGCCTTCCGCAGCCGGGCCCGGCAGCAGGAGCTCTGGGAGCGAGCTCGCCGCGAGACTGTCGCCGGCCATCCGACGGCTGCACCAGCCGAGATCGACCGGTTGACCGGACTCGTGGTCGCGAATCCGAACACCGGCGTCGCCAACGGCCACCAGACAGGCGGGGCCGTCGATCTGACCCTCGCCGACGACACCGGCGAACTGTGGATGGGTACCGAGGTGCAGCAGTTCACGCCCGTCACGGCCACGAGAGCGGCGGTAGCCGGCGATGTCCGCCACCGGCGCGCCGTACTGGTCGCCGCAATGACAGCCGCCGGCTTCGTCAACTACCCGGCGGAGTGGTGGCATTTCAGCCTGGGTGATCAATTGTGGGCGGCTTACCGTCGAAAGCGCTACGGGCGGTATGGCGAGGTGACTCACGGCGACGGGCCTGCCGGGTTCTGACGCATGCTCGTGGCAGCGGTTGATCCGGGTGGCTCGCGGTGGTGATCACCGACCGAAGTTCTGGGTCCAGTAGATGCCGTAGCTGCCGCCGCGCGCCATCCCGACGCCCAAGGCCTTGAGGCCGCAATTGAGGATGTTCGCGCGGTGCCCGGGGGAGGCCATCCACCCTTTCACCACGTCATCCGCAGTACGCTGACCGGCCGCGATGTTCTCGGCGCCGGGCGTGGGGTAGCCGGCGGCCTTCTCGCGGGCGACGAAGTCCCGGCCGTCGAGCGATGTGTGGCTGAAGTAGTTGTGATCAGCCATGTCGGAGCTGTGCTCGCGTGCGGAATTGCCGAGCCGCCGGTCGGCGGCCAGTGGCGGGCATCCGTGGGCCGCACGCTCGCCGTTCGTGAGTTCGAAGACTTTGTTTTCGGCGGTGGCGTCGGTGGCGTCGGAGGCGTCGGAGGGGGGTGGCTGTGGTTGTTTGGGCACCGGTGCGGGTTTGACCGGAGCCGCCGTCGTCGTCGTGCCAGTGGTCGGCGGGGGTGTCGTCGGTTCGGTCGTCGTCGGGTCGGAAAAGGAGCTGGTCGGCGCGGTCGTCATGGTGGAGGTCCCGGTCGCCGTGGGGAGCGCGTAGCCGGTCTCTTCCGTGTCTTCGCGCATGATGAAGTACAAACCGACCAGCCCGGCGACGACAACGACGGCGACCACTGCGCTGATTCTGCGGAGCACCGAAACCTCATCTGCATTCGACGGCATTGGGGTGCGGCGACCGCGCACGGTCGTAAGCCGTTCAGGTCGCGGTCGCCGCACCGAATGTGGAACGCGACCGAACAGGGGAGAACCCGCCGTCGGCGCCGATCCGCGATGAACTTTAGCCAAGGCCGTCGAATTGTCAACACCGGATTTTTTTAAGGCAGATTTAATGGGTGGATCAGGTGGAGCAAAGGATCAACAGAGGAGACTCTCGCGCGCCAGGCCCGCCCTTGCGCCATGGGATATCGCTTCAACCGAGGTAGACTTGACTATCAAGTCCGACGGCACATACGAGATCACTTATAGTTGATTATTGAATTCCCGAGTCCGCGATATAGTCCAGTCAGGCGTCGTCGGCATGGCCTTTCGCGCTAAATGACAATCGGTCCCGAGCGCGCGCCCCAGGTGATTCCCCTGGCCGGATCCGAACCTGCGACACGGTTTGGCGATGTGCTCTCGCGCCGTCAGTGATCCGTGAGGCAGGCGACGCTGACCGGGCGGTGAACAGTCGGAGGACGAACGTGGACGTGCCCGCCGGTCCAACCGAACGCGGACGAATCCGATGTCTCCGTGAGGACGGGTGGCCATGGCCGCGGTCGGCGTCGCGCAGCTTCACGGTGGGCGCGTTGGCATCGGTTCACCCAGCGGGCCAGGCCGCGATCCGCTCGTGGCGATCGGGGCCGTATGCGGGCAGGTCCGGAGGCGGCACGACCGCGGCTTCACGCCTCCAGCAACGTAGGCACCCGCAGCTGCACCCGGGTACCGCCCAGTGGGCCCCGGTCGACGACCAACGAACCACCCGCCGACTCCGCCGCGCGGCGTGCGATGTCCAGCCCCAGACCGGTCGACCCCGCGCTGCTGCTGCCCCGCCGAAGCGCCGCTTCGAGGTCCGGGATTCCCGGTCCCCCGTCCTCGATGACGATCACCACCTGATCGGGCATGTGATAAAGCGCGACGACGAACTCCACCCCCTCCGGAGTGTGGCGGAACACGTTGCCGAGCACCACGTCCATCGCCGCCGCCAGGTCACTGCGGGTCAACGGGACGATCGCCGTGCGCTCGGTGCCGCGCAGTGTCCACCGACGCAGCTGGTCATCGGCCAGCGCCGACCAGAACACCAGTCGATCGTGCACCACCTGGGCGGCGTCACACCGGTCTCCCTCGGGGTGGTCCAGTTCGCGCCGCGCCGCGCGGATCAGCTCGGTCACTTCGCGCTCCAACACGTTCACGGCGCGGCGGACGCGAGTGGCGCTGGTGTCGGCACCGAGCGCCTCGGAGTCCAGTCGCAGTGCGGTCAGCGGCGTGCGCAAGCGGTGCGACAGGTCGGCCAGCACCTCCCGTTCGCTCGCCATGAGCTGACCGATCCGATCCGCCATCCGGTTGAACGCGCCCCCCGCCTCGGCGAGCTCCGGCGGCCCGGAGGGCGTCACCCGCGCGGCGAGGTCGCCTTCCTCCATTCGCCGCGCGCCGTCTGCCAGCGCGCCGGCCGCCCGTACCACGCGCGCCCCCAACCGATCGGCCACCAGGACCGAGACCAGCACCAGCGAGATCGCCACCCCACTGAGCGCCAGCCACGCCGGCGCCACGCCGCGGGACAGTTCGCCGTCCGGCACGAATACTTCGACCACGGCGACGCGTCCCCGATCCAGCAAAACCGGTTGCAGGTGCACACGGCCATCCGGCAGGGACGCCGTAAACGCCCGTCGCTGTTGTTGCGCCGCCTTCAGCTGGTCCGCCGTGGCCCTGGGATCGCCCACCACCGAGCCGTCCGCCAGGTGCACCGCGACGCGTCCACTCGTGCTCGCGAGCGCCTGCTCCACCACCGCCGGATCGGCCGTGATCGCCAGCACGGGTGTCACCGCGGTCGCCTGCCGCTCCGCGTCGGTCATCGCGCGATCGTCGGCGAGCTGACGCACGACCAACGCGAGCGGGATCAGGAACGCCAGCGCGACCATCGACGTGACGGCCAGCGACACCAGCGCGAGAGACTTTCTCACCCGGCCGCCACGAGTTTGAACCCCACGCCCCGCACCGTGTGCAGATACCGTGGCTGGGCGGCCCGCTCTCCCAGCTTGCGCCGCAGCCAAGACAGGTGGACGTCCAACGTCTGGTCGTCGTGGCGGCCCGGCATGTTCCACAGGTTCGCGAGCAACTCCGCGCGGGCGACCACCTTGCCCTCACGCGCGGCGAGATAGGCGAGCAGATCGAACTCCTTGCGGGTCAGGTTCAACTCGCGCGAACCCAGCCGCGCCTCACGGCGGTCGAGGTCGATCGTCAACTCGCCGATCCGCAACGGCTCCGACGTGTCGTCCTTGCGCGTTCTGCGCAGCACCGCCGACAGCCGGGCCGCCAGGTGCTCGCTGGAGAACGGCTTGACCAGGTAGTCGTCCGCGCCCGCGTTGAGCAGCCGGATGATCTCCGCCTCGTCGTCCCGGGCCGTTGCCACGATGACCGGCACGTCGCACAGGCCGCGCATCATCCGCAGCGCGTCTGCGCCGTCGACGTCCGGCAGGCCCAGGTCCAGCACGACGAGATCGAAGGCGGCGCCACTGATCTCCCGTAGCGCCTGCATCGCCGTGCCGACCGGCTGGACGGCGTGTCCCAAGCCGGCCAGGGCCCGCGCGACCGCCGAGCGCACTACCGGGTCGTCCTCGACCAGCAGAACCGAAACCATGGACGAACCGTAACGCTGTGGGCGTGTCGACGGGGACACCGGCCGCCGCGCCCGGCCGGTTCATCGGACGATGGTGCGGTCCGCGCCCGTGGCACTCGGCGGGATCGCGTTGACCCGGCTGCCGCGCACCGCCGCGACCGCGGCGGAGGTCGAGACGTTGACGACGCGCACCATCGCCGCGAACGAGTAGATGCCTGCTCCGGTCCTCACGATGTCGACCGGGCCGGCCTCGCGCGAGGCCGGCTGCCGCGCGCGTCGGCGTGGCCGGTCCGGTGGCGATGAAGCGCGCGGTGCCGCCGTCGCCTCGACCTCGGCGGCGATCTTCGCGCCGCGCCCGGGTGCTGACCGTGCACGCTGACCATCACGCCCTCTCGGACAAACGATCAACGGAAAAGTTCCTCTGCCCGGGTTGAAGATGCGGATTGGTTCGTCGTGCGTTGAATAACTTGCTGATCGCCGCTGGGACGGCAATTGGCCCCTTACGGAGTCAGCGTCCGGCCGCGGGAGCCGCGCCGGTAGCATGACCGCCATGCCGAAGGCCCTGCGGTATCTGGCGGCGTGGTCCGCCTCGACCGCCGTAGCGGTCGCTCTGTCCTGGCTGGGCATCCGCTTCGTGCTCGACGCGGGCGCGCCCGATCGACCGCGTCTGGTGGCGGCTCCGACCCAGCAGCCGACCGTGGTCGCGACCACGATCTCTGCGCCGGCGACCACCATCACCACTACGCCCCCGCCGACGGTCGACGTCACGACCAGCTCCCCGGCTGCCACGACGAAACCCGCCTCGACGGCCCAGGCCCAGCCGCCCGGCAACGGCACCTGGAGCACCCAGAACGGCGAACGGGTCTACACCCGCAGCGTCAGCCTTCAGGGCGGTGTGGCCACGGTGAGGTTCACGACGAGCGGCGTCGACCCCATCTCCGCCACCCCGCGGCCGGGATTCGCGGCCGGTTTCCAGCGACCTGCGGCCAAGACCCTGGTTGTCGACTTCACCAGCTCCGGCCACCGGTCGAGGCTGGAGGCGTCGTGGGTGAGCGGCCCGCAGTGGCGAGTCATCGAATGCGGCTGACGCCGCCCTTCCCCATCGGGCAAGCATTCGGTCCTTGATCCGTCGGTCCGCCCCCACCGACGTAGCAGGCCTTAACTTGGCGTGAGACGTCGGAGATACAGAGGAGCGCCATGCCGGTCACGAAGCAGGGAGGGGGCTTTTACGCCGCCGACGAACTGGTCGAGGAGCTGCGTAAGGAAAAGAGAGTGCAAGCCAGGGTCCGCGCCAACGAGATCACGGTGGAGGATTTGCAGCGACTCGCGACGCGGATGATCAACGACCGGACGGTGTACGCCTTCTCCAACGTGTACCACGCCGCGTTGAAACTCATGCCGGCTGCAGCGCAACCCCCACCGCCTTCCGCCGCCTCGCTGTTTCAGCCGAACCTCGACACGCGCGCGCCCGGGGTCGAATGCATGATGCCCGGACAGCCGCGGTGGAACTACATCCCGGCAAGCTTCACCGCGAAGGAGCACCCGGACGAGGTAAACGTACACCCGGATCAGACGATCGGGTTCTCCTTCAAGCTGCTGTTCAGGGTCGCCCCCGACGCCGGCACCTATCAGGTCGGCTGCACGCAGACGGCGTTGGCCGTCCAGCGGACGTGCGAGCTGCGCCCCGATGTGCTGAAGCCCGCCAGGGCGGCATTGATCACGATCCAGCTCAGCGGCCCCGCTAACGACCGCAGCCCATCCGCCACCGCGCCGTGGTTCGCCGATGGTCAGACATTTGGTCCGCAAACATTGCCGCCCGGACAGGTGGTGGAGGCCACCCCCGCGCTCCTCGACCGGCCCGGATACGACTTCAAGAAGTCCGAGATCAGCCGGCAAACCGGGATCCCCAACTTGGTGCTCCACGAAATCGGCGGCACTGACTCGTTCTGTACCTGGGTGATTCTCAGAGAAGTGAACACCGGAGTGATCTACCCCCTCTACTACGCGCTGTGGTCCATCACCTACAAGGACAAGAGCGGCGTCGTTTCACTGGACGACCAAGGCTGGCACTCCGGCCCCGCCAGGCCCGTGTTCGACGGGCAGAGGGCGGTCGACGCACATCGATTGGACATCACCTCCGTCGTGCTGTGACAGGACAACCCAGGACCGGCCGGGCCACCACCCTGCCCCGCCTCCGGCAACCATTTCGGGCCGGGACACTCCGGCGAACCGCACCACGACGACCTCTGTCGAAGTACTCCGAGGTGTGCGAGTTCCCGATGAAGCGCTGAGTTGCCTGATATCCCTTTAGGGAACGATCGGCAGCGTGAAGCCCAAAAACATTGCGGAACGCGTAGAGTAGATCCATGTCTCAGACAAGCGCGATCGACGAAACAAGGCCGAGCATCGCTCGGGTCTACGATTATGCGCTCGGAGGCACGACGAACTTCGAAGTCGACCGGGCCGTGTTCGACAAGATCATCGCCGTCGACCCCCACATGCCGACCGTGGCCCGACTGCACCGCGACTGGTCACGGAAAGTCACCCGCTGGCTGGTCGAGTCGGCGGGAATCGACCAGTTCCTGGACTGTGGGTCGGGCCTGCCGACCATGGACAACACCCATGAGGTGGCACAGCGGTACAACCCTGACGCGCTGGTCGTCTACGTCGACAACGATCCGGCCGTCATCGCCCACGGTCGCGCGTTGCTGGAGGCGAACGAGCGGGCCGTCTTCGTTGACGCGGACCTGCGCCGGCCGGAGGAATTGTTCGCGCATGACAGCGTCCGGGGGACTCTCGACTTGGACCGGCCGATCGGCGTCATCCACGGTGCGACCATCCACCACATCAGCGACCTGGAAGATCAGCAGTCGGTGATCCGTCGCTATGTCGAACTCCTGCCCGCAGGGTCGTACGTCGCACTGACACACGTGCACAGTCCGCGTGACGGGAGCGAACTGGACAGAATGACGGCCGGCATCGAAGAGGCATATCGAGCCGTCAACGCGACAACACGCTTCAAGACGCGTAGCGAGATTGCCACGCCCTTCGACGGTCTGGAGTTCGTCGAGCCGGGCTTGGTGCCGCTGCACCAGTGGTGGCCGGGTGGGCCGCTGACCGGCAAGGAGCCGACGATCTACGGCATGATCATCGGCGGTGTCGCGCGCAAGCCCAACAGGTGAGTTTACCCTCCGGCCTGCCGACCTGCGCCTGATTGATCATCAGTTTTTCGGTGCGGATGCGTAGTCGGCGGGCGAATCGGTGGGATGGCCTCGATCAGAGGACGCAGCTGGGGCACGTCGTTGCGGTGCCCGCCGGTGAGGGGATCCGGCCGCGCGGGATCGGGCAGTTCCCCGACTCGCCGCAGCACCGTGCTGCGGCACGACGCGATCCCGAGTGCCGCACACAACCGAGCGCCCGCTCGGCCGGCCAAGGCAAGCCCGATGGTGGCCACGGCCGACCGCAACGTTCCGAATAGCGGCTGTGCCGGCGCGTCAGGCCTGGAACCTGCTCTGCGAAAGTCCTACACGGACAGTGCTGCGCCCCGCTGACCAACGCCGTACCCGCACCGTGAGTACGGTGCGACGCCCGGCCGTGGGCAGATCGTGCACCGACCGCGTGTAGTTCCCGTGCACCCGAGCCGACCACGTTCCGCAGGCCGGGCACTGCGCTCCGCTTCTGAACTTGATTGGGTGAGGTCGGGGCTGTTCGCCTGACACGGCCAATGTGCCTCCGGTAGCCCTGGGGCATGAGGTACGTGCAGGGCGGCGGGTTGACCGATGCCGGGAGGGCCGCGCGGGAGCGGATTCGGCTGCAGGTCGTGGAACGCTTCGAGGGCGGGGGAGAAGAACCGGGAGATCGTCGGCGCGCTGCGGGTCAGCGAGCGGTCAGCCTCGATTCGTCAGTGGCGAGCGGTCGCAGACCTGCTCGACGGGCTGCCCATAACGTCCCCTCGTCGTTCGGGGCGGGCCGTCGCATGTCGCTGCCAAGACGCCGGGTTCCCCCGGATCGGACCTGCGGTTCCCTCTTGGTCGTCGGAGTCGGGGGCGGCCGTCAGGTGGCGGCCGGCAGTTCGGTGATCCGCTGCCAGGCCAGGATGAACGCGTGGGTGAAGCTCCCTTGAGGCCGGGTAGTGGATCGGTGCCCGGCCGGGACTCCGCCGCCTCGACCAATGGCCCGGCACAGAAGCCGGTAGAGGACCAGGAGGGCCCACATCTCCTGCTCGGCGCCGACCGGGGCGCCCAAGCGCAAGACGCGTCCGTCGAGGACGTGTGGCGCAGTGCGTAGTAGGCGCTCTCGTGTTCCCAGCGCTCGTGGTAGAGGCGCACGAGACGGTCGCGGGGTAGCGGCGGGCGTCCAGCAGGGTGGTCACCAGCCGATAGGAGCCGGCAGAGTCGGTGCCGTCCGAGCAGGCGGTGCTGATCCGGGCCTCGATGACGCGCACCGGGACGCCGCCGATGGCCGACAGAAACGAGGGAGTCACTGAGGGCCTTGCCGATCGGCGGGCGGCGGCGCCGGTCCGGCGTCGAAGAGCGCGCAGACCCTTGGCGGTCGGTGCCGGGTGCAGGTCGTCGAGGGCGGCGGTCATCTTGGCCCACACCAGTATCCGACCTCCGGGAACAGGCACATCGCGAGAAGGAAGTCCACCCGGGCCCGCGAGAGCAGGTCCCGCAGCCTCCGCTGGACCGCGCGGGTCTCCTCCAGGACGGCATCTACCAGCTCGAAGGGCGGCAAGGGGTCAGGCCCGGCAGCGAAACGTCCTGCGGCCGGGGTGATTTCCCGCGTGAGGGTGGCCAGGGCAGGCGGCGAGGCAGAATGGACAGACAACGCGGCTCCACGGGCAGGGCGTCTTGGCCGACACCTGCTCCACCGGGGCCGCGTTGCTTGCGTTCCGCGCACTGCGGTGTACCTCGACCCTCGCCTTGCACCCCGGCCGAAATCCTTGACTACCGGCCTTGGGGGAACTTCACACCTTCCGCTGCACCCTCATCCAGACCGGCACCGAGTCCTACCGCCACCAGGCCACCTAAGACGCGCTCTTCCCGACACGGCAACGACACCCGCGACGCTCGGACAGATCGTTGTCTTGACAACAGTTGTCTTGGCATTCAGACTGGAAGAGTGACAGCACCCAGCAGCGGCCTGCGTGACCACCTCGGATACTGGCTACGCCGGCTCTCCGACGAGGTCCACGCTCGCTTCGAGAAACAGCTGGCCGAGCACGGTGTGACCGTCGCCCAGTGGGCAGTCCTCATCACCGTCTACCGCGGCGACGCCACCACCACACGCGAGGTGGCCCGCTACATCGACATCGACGTCGGCGCGGTCTCCCGTCTGGTCGACCGGCTCATCGCCAAAGGCCTGATGTCCCGCGAGCCCGACCCCGCCTCCCGACGCACGTTGCGGCTGGCCCTCACCGACGCCGGACGCGACCTCACGCCGCACCTCGTCGAGATCGCCGACCGCAACGACGCCCACTTCTTCGCCCACCTCGACTCCGGCCGGCGCCTCCAACTGGAGGAATGGATCCGCCACCTGGTCGGCGACACCCACCCCGAATCCCCCGCACCCAGGAAGACGGCATCGTGAACACCACCCCCGCCACTGTCCGCTCGGTCACGAAGACCGTCAGCATCCAGCGCTCCGTCGCCGAGGTTTTCGCGTTCCTCGTCAACCCCGCCAACTGGCCCGCCTGGGCCGTCGTCAACGTCAAGGCCATCGAGCCCACCGATGACCCCGACTGGTGGCTGATGACCACCCCGCACGGCCCCGCCCGCCTGCGCATCCGCGGCAACGCCGAGCTTGGCCTCCTCGACCACGACTACGTTGAGGACCAGGCCGCATGGCAGGTCCCCGCCCGCGTCGTCCCCAACGCCACCGGCGCCGAATTCATGATGACCTTCTTCCAGCCCCCGGCGTTCACCGACGCCTTCTTCGACGAGCAGATCGCCCTGCTCGACACTGAACTCGCCACCCTCAAGCGCATCCTGGAAACCGGCGCGTGACCCTGCCCCACGCCCGACTCGCCGAGGCGGCCGACCAGCTCACCCAGCAGCTCGCCCGCCTCGGCAGCCCCAAACGCGCCGCTTGGGACCGCAACTACCTCCACAGCGACCTCACCCACCTCGGCATCGCCATCCCTGACCTGCGCCGAACCGTCACCGCCGCCCGCCGCGCACTGCCCTCACTCACCCGCCCCGACATCCTGACCCTGGCCGGCATCCCCTGGTCCGACGACGTCTACGAACACCGCCAAGCCGCCGCCCATCTCCTTACCCAGCACACACGCCTGCTCACCCCCGCCGACCTGCAGATCATCGAAGCAATGCTCCGCACCGCCCACACCTGGGCCCTCGTGGACACCATCGCCGTCCACGCAGCTGGCGTGATCGCGCTTCGGCACCCCGACGACACCGGACCGGTCCTCGACCGGTGGGCCACCGACCACGACATGTGGCTCCGCCGCTCCGCCCTCCTCACCCTCCTGCGCGGCATCCGCGCCGGCAACCCGGACCTGAACCGCCTGGACCACTACGCCGACGCCATGCTGGACGAGCGCGGGTTCTTCATCCGCAAAGCCATCGGCTGGACACTGCGCGAGACCTCCCGGCGCAACGACCGATTCGTGACCGCCTGGATCGAAGACAGACTCGACCGCACCTCAGGCGTCACCCTGCGCGAAGCCGTCCGGCATCTCCCGGCACAGGACGCGAACCGGCTCACAGCCGCCCACCGAACAGCCCGACAGGCACGGCCCTCGGCGCGCCCCTGAACACGCAGGAGGCAGTGGCCCCGCCGTCCTGCCCGGCGGCCGCACGTCCTGGCGACACCCCCACAAGCCATACGCCTGCACCGGGCCGAGCTCACCGCGCAGCCTCTGCGCCTCCACGTACATCGTCTCCCACCGGGGCCGCACCACCAGGTGCCGCACCGCCCGTACAGCTCCAGCGCCCCGATGCGCACGATCCGCTCGTGCACCGCCTCCGCGGCGACCACCGGGATGTCCCCGACCTCGTCCACCAGCAGCCCCTTGCCGGCCGGACGATCGTTTCACCCCGGACAATCCTCGACGACCAGCGTCGCGATTGCCTCGGTGTCCGAAGCGTCGAACGTGAACCGGACGAACCCCGGCACAGTCCTCGCCACCTCGAGCCACCGTTCCGATGCGGTCCTGGGCTCGTCGTCGACCGGGCGTTTCCACGCGAAGCACATCACGAGCCCCGTCATGATCGCGACGCTCCAGCAACTCAGGCCAGGACCCGATCTGATAAGCAAAGTGACCAAACCGCATAACTTGGGCCAGAGCCGAGGGTGACCGCAAGCGGGTGTCGTTCGCGTCGGTGATCAGGTGGTGTTTGGCGCCGGGTTTGCGACGGTCGGCCGGACTCGGCCTGCCATGGGCCCCTTCGAGAGCGCGCAAGTAGGTGAAGCCCACCAGCGCGGCCGAGAGATCCAGCAGCCGGGTAGCACGCAGTCCGGCCGGCAGTAGCTGTTGCAGCTGCTGTCACACGCCGGCTTCGTGCCACTCGGTCAGCCGCCGCGAGCGAGTCGCACCCGTGGCACTGAACGATGCCGTCGGCGGCCGGTTTCCTCCGATGCCGGGGCGCGCCGTATACGGGGCACCGTCCTCACGCATACGGCGATTCTGGAACGCCTGGTATCAGCGGCGAAGGCGACACGCCGACTCATTCCGAACTGACCTCTTGGTGAGGCAGGCGGATCACTGGCCCGTGGCGTATTCCCTCGAGCACTTCGCCGACACGGCGTGGTGCCCTTATTGCTACCCGAAGGGCTCTTCGAATCCGGACCGCGAACGCCGACAATCCGTGTCGGCGCCGGCTACGTGGCGTGGCATATCACTTCGGGAGAGTGACGAGCCGCACAGGTGGCGTGCGTGCCGAATCGAAGCCCGGCGGGAGAGGCGAGGTCGGGAGACCGTCGACGTGCCTCACCGGCCGCGAGGCTTCCCACGACAATCGAGTGAGGGCGTGAAGGTTTGAAAAGGCCGCATGATTTCTTGGCAGACGGAACTCAGGAGGTCTATGCCGAAGGTGAAGAGGGCGTCCGCCTGTCGGCCGATGATGGCCCGTCCGAGGAAGTGCAGTACGCCAATCTGACCGAGTTCCTGCGCGCGTACCCGCAAAGTGCCGGCGATGCCGATGTGCTGGCCGGCCTGATGCGGGGGACTGGGTGGCCGGCGGCGGCCCTGTGGCCCGAGTTGTGGAGCCTCAAACGGCAGGGCGTCCTGAGTGTGGACGTGATCGTGGGGATGATCGGGCGGCTGTGGGGCCCGCTGCCGGATTTGGCCAGGGTGGCGGCAGTGGGTGATCCGGACGAGGTCGGCGTGCGACTGGTCGCGACGTTTCCCGCAGTGTGGCCGAGTTTGGCTCGGTGGGCACAGGCCGATGCGGCCAGCGCCGCACGGATCGGCAGGATCGTGGCCCAGCTGGCCGAGACGTACCCGGCCGCTGTGGGGCAAGTGGTGGCCGCAATGGCGATCCACCCCCAGGGCATGCTGCAGGTCCTCGACAAAGCGGGTCTACGGCAGCACCCCAAGCTGCCGGAAGTGCTGGTCGCCGCCATCGGCGCCGCGCCCGTCGCGGACCTGGGCCCGGCATTGACCGCTTGGGCGGCAGCCGACACCGGGGTGCTCGAGGCGATCGGCCACGCCCTGGTCGCGACGGGGGACTGGCGGAAGGGTGCGGAAATCCTGCTGCTGTTCGCCTCAGGCCTGCCGGTCCAGGCGTGCACCGCACTCTGGCTCGCGATGTGGAACAGGGCTCAAGCGCCGGCGCTGGGCATGACGGCGATCGCCGGACAGACCCAACCGGACTGGTCGGGACGGATGTTGGTCGAAGCGATGGGCGCCGGAGTGGCACCTGATGCTTTGATCGCCGGAATCCTCCACTTCAACCCCGAGGCGGTCCCGGCAGCCGTCAGGGTGGTGCTGGCACTTGCCGGCAGTCCAGAGCGGGTGGCCGCGCTGATCTCGGAACCCTTGGAGGCGGCGCCTCACCTGGGTGCTGCGGTGATCGCCGCGGTGGAGCACGCGCCCGCGGCCATGGCGCCCGCCATCGTCGCTCTGCTCGCCGCGGGACGGCGAGAATCGGCGGCCGCGATTCTGTCCCGGGTCACGCCGCCGCAAGCCGCAACAGTACTGTCGTCGGCCAAATGGCAGTCGGGCTACTTCGCGCGACTGTTGCCGCGGCTCCGAGCGCACAACCCGGAGGCCTTCGCCCAACTCGTCGCCGGCCTCACGCCCACATCGCTGGCCACGGCAGGGCTGGTGCTGGCCGAGGGCGCTCAATGGCCACAAATCGCCAAGCTCGCGTCCGATCTGGGGATTGATACCGGCGGCGCGCTGCTGGTCGCGTCGATCGCCGCCCACGACCCGATGGGCGGAGCGAGCATCCTCGTGGCACTGTCCGGCGCGACCGGCCCGGACTCGGCCCGGCAGCTGCTGGTCGCCGCGTACCAGCGGTTCGCCGCGGAGATGCAGGCCGTCGCCGACGCCATGGCCGCCAGCGGCGACACACCCGCGCGGGCACTGTTGGTCACCACATTGTCGGCCATGGCGCCGGACCTCGCGTGCACCTTGTTCCTCGGCATACTCAGCAATGCCACCGGCCGAGCCGCCGGTGACGGCGCGGCGGTCGACGCGGCGGCGGAGTTGCTGGCCGCGATCCACGAAACCGATCTTCCCGGCGCGTGCCGCCTTCTCCGGGACACTTTCCACGGCAGGCCCGAGCACGGCCGACGTCTGTGCGTCGGAATGATCGAGCGAGGCGACGTCATGACCGGCGCCCTCGCCACCATCGCCCGCACCGACGAGACGATCGCCGCGCGCATCGTCAGCGCTTTGGTGTACGACGATCCCGAGGGCCGTCTCTTTCAGCGGCTGTACGCCGCATGCGACACGATTCTCGCCCCCGCCGTCCTTGATGCCCTCGCCCTCGATATCGACAGCCTCGCCAAGCTGCTCGCAGTCCTCGATTCCGGTGACCAAGCGACTCTTGTGCTCACGATCATGACCGGGCTGCCCCGGGAACTCGCGGCCGACGTCCTCGTGCAGCCCGCGCTGGAACGGCGGGTGGCGGCCACCGGGGGCAGGCTTCTCGATGACCTCCTGGCGCACAACGGCGAAGTCGCCGAGCAGATCCTCGGTTCGGCGATCTCGAGGAGTCCTGCCCATGCGAAGTTCCTCATTTCGTGGCTAATGGCCGCCGGGGACGCCAGCAGGTGGGCGATGCTGTTGCACATCCTCACACCCCAGATCCTCGCCGGCGTTCTGCCCCACCTCACCGCCAAGACGCTCGGCCCGATCATCGATCGGCTGAAGAAGATTGACGACGGACTGATCGTCGAGGCGCTTGCCATCGCAGAGACCAATGGGTTCGCGTACGCCGCCGCGAGGATAATCACCGGACTGCAATCGGCCGAAGCGGCAGGATTCCTGGTTCGGCTTCCCGAGACCTCGGCGAGGGGGATCCTGGTGGAGCTGGGATACGGCCGGGTCGTCCACAACGAGAACTTTCTCACCCAGCTGGGCAACGCCAATCCGGGGCTGCTCGCCTTCATCATCCCGCAAACGTCCGCCGAGAAGGCGGCGACCGTGATGTGCATGCTGCGTGCCGAGTCCTTGCAGGCACTACCTCGCGACGTCGTCACCGAGACTGTGCGCAAGCTCGGCGGGTACAGCCGGCAGAGGCTGGTCCGCACGATCGAGTCCGCCGGGCTCCCGGAGCTGGCGGACCACCTGCGCACCATTCGATGAGGGGACCACGGGTGGTCCTGCGCTCGTCGCGGATTACTGACCCGCGACGGCGCGGGCGACGCAACCTCGCCTGAGAAGACGCATCGTGAACGCCCTCGACCGGGCCCGGACGGTGCCACTCGCCGCCGCGTCGCACCGATGTGCGGCCGGACGGCCTGGTGGGGACTGTCCCTGAAACGGTTTGCGCTGGGCGGCGCTGTGATCTGAGAAAGGTCTCCCATCTCAACTCAGACCACAGCGCCTCACGACGCAAACCGTTACAGGCCCGAGTGCACAGCCCGGGGGGTGCCTGGCCATGGGCGCGGGTGCCGCCGCCGCCACGTCGACGCACGGAAAGTGGCAGCGCGGCTGACCCAGCTCGACCGACAGAGAAGCACCTGGCGTGGGCAACCATGAAGCTGCCGAGGCGAATTGGTGTGATCGGACGCCGGCTCGTGCAACAGCGCACCCGCCGGCGAGTCAAGAAGGTCTTCTTAGAGCGTGTCTTACGTGGTGATCGACCGCTGGTGAGCGATGATCTTGGTTGTGGTTGACCGGTTGTCGTTGCGGTTGGTGCGGATGAGTTGTGGGAGTTGGCGGAGCCGTTGATCCCGGTGTTCGAGTCGCGTCCGCAGGGTGGTGGCACTGCTCCGCTGGACGCTCGTGCGGTGTTCACCGCGATCGTGTACGTGCTGACCAGCGG
>NZ_JAEBEI010000041.1:0-15803 GCF_046548775.1 Amycolatopsis sp. cmx-4-61
CGCCGTGCCCAGCGCTGCAACGTGTCCCGCTCGTCCTCAGTCAAAGTCAACAGGGGCATCGGCCTGCCGGTACGTGCCATCCATGCACCCTACACTTCAAGGACGGATTTATGGCGCATAACACTAGTAAGTGATGCGCTCGGCCGCGAGCATCTCGCCGATCAGCCTGATCCTCAGTGTGGGCAGATCGACACCGTCGCCCCTCCGGGAGTCGATGTTGAGCGCTCTTGCCAGCGAACCCAGCGAAAGTACGACCGTACCGGCGGCCAGGTTCGTGGCAGCAGCGACGGCCTCCAAGCTCGCGTGACCTCCCTTTATGGCATCAAGTATCTCGTGTTCGCGGCGAATGGGACTTAGCACGTGGTTGTGCAGGAGTCCATCCTGCTCGATGTGGAGCTTCATACCTCTCGTCCGGAGAATGTCCCGGAGAAGGCCGATGCGGGCCGCGTTGTCGGTGTCCCCGAGGCTGTACTCACCGGCCAGTTCGTTCAAAATCTGGTCAACCGTCGTGCGTTTCTTGTGGTTGAGCGCCTCCATGATTTCGGCGACCGAATTTGCGCCATTCGAGATCGCCGCGAGAACGCGCGCTTTGATCTCCGATGTGTTGTCCACGTAGGCGGCGCTCATGTCGACGGCCTCGTTGTCCACCTCCGCTGCGAACGCCTGTTCCGCCCTGATTTTGCGGCCCCAGTCGCGCAGTTGCTGCACTGCTACCGGAAGAGGCGAGCCACTCCAGGCGATAAGCTGCTGTGCCCAATATTCAGGGTTCTGCCCCCGCCAGCCTACCAACGCCGACACAAGCACACGGCCGTCCTCCTCCGGATTCGGATTCGGTTCCGCTAGGTTGAGATCGACCCATTGCGCCAATCGTACCCACAACGGATCATTTCGCGACATCAGGGTGGCCGATGGTCTCGCAGCGACCTTCGCCTTCTTGTTCGAGTGCGGATCGGCGCCGGCCGGGGGCGCCTTGCGCGTGGCCTTCCTCACCTTCTCGCCCGCCACCAAACTCACCTGGATCAAGCGACGCTCGATCGCGAGATAGCGGAACAACTCGAGGCGTTCATTCGACTTGCCGAGCTGCTCCGCACCGATGGCTACGGCGAACTGGTACAATGCCTTCTGAACATGCGCTTTGGCGAAGAGAGCCGGCGGAACGTCGCCAATGACGGTCACCTTGTTTTCCACAATGTACGACAGAATCGCCCTCTGCTCTGGAGTGAACTTCTTCATCCGCTCGTTGACCCAGGAAAGATTCGGCTCACCTTCGGAGTCGAGATGTGTGCGCACCCACTCAGCCACCGCGGACGGTCCCGACACGTTGTGGAACCGGAGCTGCGGTCCTTTGGCCCGATCGTCGACCGGGGTAATCGCCGGGGCCGGCATCGTCGACCGCAGCTGGCCGACGGGCCGCTGCGGTTCGCGCGCCGCTTGGGTGGCCGGAACGCCCGATGCGGCCGGCATGCCGCCACGGTGCGGCGCCACGCCCGTGGCGCCCGTCAACCGGGGATCTCGAGCCGGTACGGCAGGATTGTTCGTGTGCAGTGCGCGCTGCCGTCCCCACGCGTGCATCCTGGTGATCAGGTCGATCGGGTCCGCGGCCTGCGCCCCGAAACTCGGCGCTGCCGTGACCAGCCCGTTCCACGTGGCCTGTGCGTCACTTCCGGACAGTCCCATGGCGTAGTGGAGGATGTTCTGCTGCAGCACGTTGTCGCTGGGATCCAGATGCCCCGGCAACGCCGCGAGCCACACCGCGACCTGAAACACCCAGTCGGGCGCCACGGTTGGCGCAACGGGCTGCGCACTCGCGACATTCGAGACATTCACACCGGCCTGCACCGGAGGAGCTCCAACACCGGCGCTCGCCGGGGCCGACGCTTTCCGGCGCTCGGAGATCAGATTCTCCAGGTTGTACGGCAGGTCGACCACGTGTTCCTGAATGACCCAGTCCGCCAGGCAGTTTCTGGCGGCCAGCCACCCGGTTCCGTAGTGTTCTTCCAATAACTTGTCCAGGGCGTCTTCGTCCTCGATTCTCGTCACGCCTTCCTGGACCAGCCGTTCCACGATTCCCTTGACGCTTGTCTCCAGCGGAACGCCCTCACCCATCGAGGTCAATGCCGATATCATCCGCTGTAGCACGGATTCGACGCTGAGAGAACCTGTCCGGGAGGCCCACGCCAGCAAGAAACCGGAGAGTGCCTCGGCCTGACGGTCGCCGTACAGTGCCGTGAGCAATGTGTCCAGACTTCCGTCAGGAATGACCCTCCATCCCTGGACAGCAGCGTCCTGGGCCACGCTCCGCAGCCACAGCTCGGCTTCCTGATCCGCCGCAGTGGGATATGTCATCCTCCCAGGCTGGCCATGGAGGAGCCGTCGAACAAGGCCCGGTGGCCGCGCTGCCTGATGGCTTGGCCGGATCGGCGCGCGGGTTACGAAGACAAGATCACCTTCAAGGCGTCCGCCACCGATGCCTCACCGTTCGCGACGGCGATTCCGTCGGGCCGGCGGTGCAGGCGCGAGGTCCGCAACCTTGCTCCGCTGCCGGACCTGGACGATTCCGCGGGTCGACGCGTCGGTGCTGCCGGCGTGCCGATGGACACGTCCGGAAGTCACAGCGGTGGTCGGCCGCCGAAGGCCCCGGACGCGGGGCAGCGACGAGCCCACCGTCGGTCACCTACGACGCCAAGGGCCACCGGTGGGCGCGATCGCACCACCATCCCACCCACCTGGCCGGGACTCCCGCCCCGGGCCCGACAAGCCACGCAGCGCGCAGCCGGCAGTGCGGGTCATGAGACGTCCGCCCGGGCGGGAGCGCCCATCGGTACTCAGGCGTCGCAGCGGCACCTTCCAGGACCGCTCTCGTGCCCCTGTCCGGGATTGCCCGCGCGTCACCCGACGGTCACCCCGGCTACCGACGGCCGCTGCCGGGCCGTCGCAGATCATGTCTCGACCGACCGGGGCCGCTTCCCGGGAGGACAAGAAACGGGGAGCCGGACTCCCGCTCGGTCTCCGACTACCGGCTGCGCGCTTACCGTTCGACAATGCGACCGACAGGGCTGTGCTTCGCTGGAGTGGCACGCCAGCTCGACGCCATGAGAGCCGGCGAAGTGACCGCGCGGGAACTTGTGACCGAGTACCTCTCGCGCATCGATCATTTCAACGAACAGCTCAACGCCTATCGACTGGTGTTCGGCGAGGAGGCGCTCGCACAGGCGGACGCGGCCGACCGGCGCCGGGAGCGCGGAGAGGACGCGCCGTTGCTGGGTGTGGCGATCGCGGTCAAAGAGGACATCGCGCTCGCCGGACTGCCGACGACGAAGGGGACCAACGCCGCCCACACCCCGGCGCCGGCCGATGCCGCCGTCGTACGCAGACTGCGTGCCGCCGGCGCCATCGTCATCGGGCGCGCACGGATGCCCGAACTGGGACTGTGGCCGTTCACCGAGACGACGTGGGCCGGCCCGACTCGCAACCCGTGGTCGCTCGAGCATTCTCCCGGCGGGTCCAGTGGTGGTCCCGCCGCAGCCGTCGCGGCGGGACTGGCAGCCGCAGCCATCGGCACCGACGGCGGGGGATCGTTGAGCGTCCCGGCCTCGGTCACGGGCTTGTTCACCATCAAGCCCCAGCGCGGACGCGTGTCCATGGCCCCGGAGCAACAACTGTGGGGTGGTCTCGTGGTCGTCGCGCCGCTCACCCGCACAGTACTCGACTGGGCGCTGATCGCCGACCAACTCGTCGGCGCCGAGCCGGACGACGAGCACGTGGCACGGCCACCGAGGACGACCTTCACCGAAGCCGCACGCACCCACCCGTCCCGTCTCCGCATCGGTGTCTCGCTCCGACCGTGGGGACCGGGGATCCGGATCGATGACGAACCACGCAACTCGGTGTTGCGCACGGTGGTGCTCCTTTCCGAACTCGGTCATGACGTGGTCCGGCTGGATCCCCCGATGAAGGACCTCACCGCATCCACTGCCTTCGGCATGCGGTACCTCTCCAACGCGCACGAGGCGCGGATGACCATGGAACTGCCGGACGCAGTCGAACCACGCACAAAGGCGGTGGGCGAGTTGGGACGCCGCCTGCCGAAGCCGCTGGTCCGATGGGCCAACCGCGGCGACGCCCGCCTAACGGAGTTCGCGAATCGGATATTCGCCGAAGTCGACGTGCTCCTCACCCCGGCACTTTCCCGTCCGCCCATCAAGATCGCCGAATGGGATGGCATCCGCGTGGTGCGTGCCCTGTCGTCGTCCGCGAGCTACGCGACCTTCCTCCCGCTGTGGAACATCGCGGGGAACCCCGCCGCCGTGGTGCCGGCCGGGCACACCACCGCCGGGTTGCCGCTGGGAGTCCAGCTCATCGGCCGCCGGCACGACGAATGCACACTGCTGTCCCTGTCCGGGCAACTGGAACAGGCACGGCCTTGGGCGCAGCGCATCCCACCCGGGTTCCGCCACGACGAGCAGTCCCGGAACCAGCCGGTCCCGCCCCCCGAGGACACTCCCCCACGACCGTAGCCATCAGCGCACCGCCGGCCAGTCGGCGTCGCCGGTCAAGCACGAGGTCAAGCGGATCCACCTCGGAAGCTTTCTGTTCGCGATCTTCGCAAACCGCTCCGGCACCGTCCGGAAAGGACGACGGTACTCCCCGGCTGGGCGCGCCCATCACCGTGCGCACCACCATCAACCGTTCTTGCGTCAACTCGAGTCGATCCGAGACCGTTCATGTGGGCGAAGAGCGCACCGACGGCGATGTGATCGGCCCGCTTCGGCATCGGCGAGCGGAAGCACATCATAGCTCCACAGGCCCCCGCCACCCGCCGCGCGGTTCGTCCTGGCGGGATGCCCGTACAGCCAACCCGACCTGGGTCCGCACGAACACCTCGGTGCGCGGCTGAGTTCAGCCGAGCGGGCGCGAGGGTCGACCCAGGCGGTCAACGAGGTACTGCAGTACGTCGACCTGGGAACCGTCGGAGACGAGGACGGAGTGGGTGAACTGGTTGACCTCGAGCCAGAACTTCACGGTTCGGGGAGCCGGCCGGTTGACTGCTGCAGCAGGCCCGGCGCACGCGGGCAGGGCAGGTGCAGCAGAACCACGCCGTGAATGCGCGGCCGCGCCGCGACCGACCGCCACGAACCGCCGCCCCGATGCCGTCGGATGCGGGCCGCCACGGTTGGCCGACCGCGCTCGTGACGGTCGCCGGCCGGCAACCGTCGTCGGGCACCCTCGGTCCGGTTGAGCCGCCGACCCGACGGCCGCAAACGGACGTGCTTACACCACCTCTCCGGCATTCGCACGACAAAAGGGCTGCCCGGAGGGATCGCACACCGCCCTTTCGGGAAGACGAGCTATTCCCAATACGACCCCAAGGGGCACTCGCTCATCCCCTCCCGCAAACTACACTTCCACCGAGTGACTCCGATCACAGGAGCAATACCGACCGTCGATCCGAAGGGCGGAGAATTGAGCCGTGAACGCACCCACACCGAGCACTCCAGCCGCGCCGGTAACCGATCTCTTCGCCAGGCCCATGGGCGATCTCCGACTTTCGGTCATTGATCAATGCAACTTGAGATGCCAGTACTGCATGCCCGAAGAGCATTACACGTGGCTGCCCAGAACGGATCTGCTCACTGTGGACGAGATCGGGCGTCTCGTTTCGGCATTCATCAGCTTGGGCGTCACCAAGGTTCGGCTCACGGGCGGTGAACCCCTGATCCGGCCCAATCTGCCGGAGATCGTGCAGCGGATCGCGCAGCACTTCGACGACACGTCCGGCCTCGATGACCTGGCAATTACCACCAATGGCGTCCTGCTCTCGGACAAGCTCGACGCTCTGAAGGCCGCCGGACTGAGACGGGTCACGATCAGCATCGACACCCTCGATCCCCACCGGTTCGCCGCGCTCAGCAAGCGGAAGACCCACCACAAGGTCATCGAAGGAATCCGGTCGGTCCCCGCGGCCGGATTTCAGGACACGAAACTGGACTCCGTCGTCATGCGTGGGTTCAACGAAGACGAGCTCGGCGACCTGATCGAGTTCGCCAGAACAGTGCCCGCCGAGGTTCGCTTCATCGAGTACATGGATGTCGGAGGAGCGACGCACTGGTCGAAGGACAAGGTCTTCCCCAAGGCGGAGATGCTCGAGCTCCTCACCAAGCGCTACGGGTCGATCGAGGCACTGCCGAAATCCGACGCCGCTCCCGCCTCCCGCTTTATGCTTCCCGACGGAGCCACGTTCGGAATCATCGCATCGACGACGGAACCGTTCTGCTCGACGTGCAACCGGTCTCGCGTCACTGCCGACGGAATGTGGCTGCACTGCCTCTATTCGCTCGCCGGTACCAACCTGCGCCACTCGTTGCGCTCGGGCGTGACCGACGAGGAGCTCCGGGCACTGCTGGCGGCCGGTTGGACGCGGCGAGCCGACCGCGGTGCCGAGAACCGAAGCAACATGCGCGAGCGCAAGGTATTCCTGCCCGCCGACCAGCTCAAACGCGATCCACACCTGGAAATGCACACCCGAGGCGGTTGATCGGAAAGGGGCCGGCATGACCTCACCACCCGAACTGGCGGCGGCGCGTCTGGCCGGGGCCGCCGCAGACTTCCCCATCCTGGACAGGGAGATGCGGAACGGGCGGCGTCTCGTCTACCTCGACTCGGGCGCCACGTCACAAAAACCACGCCAGGTGCTCGACGCGGAGCGCGCCTTCTACGAGCAGTCCAACTCGGCGGCGCACCGCAGCGCCCACCAGCTGTCGGTCGAGGCCACCACCGCCTACGAGGGCGCACGCGCGACCGTCGCGTCGTTCCTCGGAGCGGACCACGGGGAAGTCGTGTTCACCCGAAGTGCGACGGAGTCGCTCAACGTGGTGACGCATGCGATGACCCCCTCGGCCAACGAGCTCGCGCTGCGTCCCGGCGACGAAGTCGTGATCACCGAAATGGAGCACCACGCCAACATCCTGCCCTGGCAACAGGTTTGCGCGCGAACGGGCGCCACCCTACGCTGGTTCGACGTCACCGATGACGGCCGGCTCGATCTGTCGGCTCTCGACTCGCTCGTCAACGACCGGACCCGAGTGGTCGCGCTGACCCAGCAGTCGAACGTCCTGGGCACCATCAACCCGGTGGCGGTGGTCGCGGCTCGCGCCCACGAGGTCGGTGCGGTGGTCGTCGTCGACGCGGCGCAGTCGGTGCCGCACATGCCGGTGGACGCCGCCGCCCTCGGCGCGGACGTCCTCGTCTTCTCCGGTCACAAGATGTGCGGTCCCTCGGGAATCGGTGTCCTCTGGGTACGCCGTGAGCTGATCGACCAGCTGCCGCCCCTGCTCACCGGTGGCTCGATGGTGGAGCACGTGACGATGACCTCGGCGACGTTCCGGGTGGCTCCCCACCACCTCGAAGCAGGAGTGCCCGCCACCGCGCAGGCCGTCGGGCTGGCCGCCGCCGTCGACTACCTCGGCACGTGGGGCATGGACGTGATCTCGGCACACTCACGCGCGTTGGCTGCCGCGGCGCTCAGGCGACTGTCCGCCATGCACGAAGTACGGGTGATCGGCCCCATGGACGGCGACGACCGGGGCGGCACGGTGACGTTCGTGGTCGACGGCCTACCCGCCCACCGTGTCGGCCACCACCTCGACGAGCTGGGGGTCGCGGTGAGAATCGGGCAGCACTGCGCTCAGCCGCTTCACCAGAGGTTCGGGTTGCCCGCGACGGTGCGGGCGAGTTTCTACCTATACAACACCTCCGCCGACGTCGACGCGCTCGTCGGCGGTGTCGAGGACTTGCTGACGCGCGACGGGCGCACCCGAAACGCACACACATGCGCCGAGCTAGAGCGAGGAGGGTCTCATGTTGGCCGGTCGGCATGACCACCAGGAGCATGTCACGCACCACTCCGTGTGTCACGGCAGTGAGCATGCGCTGACCCCCGCGCAGATCGCGGAAGGCATCGAGTCGACACCGGGGTGGGAAGAGCGCGGTGGGAGGCTCCGCCGGACCTTCCGGTTCCCCTCCTTCGACGACACCATGAGGTTTGTCGACCGCATGGCCGAGTTGGCGCAGTCCGCGAACCACCACCCCGACTTCTCCGTCAGCGACAAGCGGGTCGTTTCGGTCGAATTGTGGACGCACAAGATGGGCTGTCTGACGTCACTGGACTTCGACCTGGCGATGTCGATCAACGAGGTCCACGACCTCATGGTTCCCGGGGAGTGACGTCGTGCAGAGCGAGAAGACCACACTGACCCACGTCGACGAGCAGGGTGCCGCGCGCATGGTCGACGTGTCGGCCAAGGCCGTCACCACTCGACGGGCTCGAGCCTCGGGTGCGGTGGTGATGTCCCCGGCGACCCTCGGGCTGATCACCGGCGGAGCGGTCGGAAAGGGCGACGTCCTCGCCGCCGCCAGGCTGGCGGGGATCATGGCCGCCAAACGCACCGGCGACCTCATCCCGTTGTGCCACCCACTCGGCATCGACGCCGTGTCGGTGGACCTCGTGCCCAGCCTGCCGGACCGGCTGCTGATCACCGCGACCGTCACCACCACGGGCCGTACCGGTGTGGAGATGGAAGCGCTCACTGCCGTCAGCTTGGCCGCGCTGACCGTCTACGACATGTGCAAGGCGGCAGACCGCGCCATGGCGATCACCGGCATCGTCCTCGAGGAGAAGTCCGGCGGACGTTCAGGGCACTACGTACGAGACCGCGACCACGCGGTCGACGGCGCGGACCGGTAGGAGGGAAGAGCAATGCCCGGTGACAAGATCGCCGTCAACGTCCTGTACTTCGGCCTGGTGCGGGAACGCTGTGGCAACCTCAGGACGGAGGAGGTCGCACTCGACGACGGAGCGACCGTCGCCGACCTCGTCGAGGATGTGGCGGGCAGACACCCCAGAGTCGCCGCTTACTGCAATTACGTGCAGCTCGCGGTCAACGAGTCGATCGCCCCACGATCCACGCTCCTCAAGCATGGCGACACTGTCGCGTTCATCCCCCAAGTCGCCGGCGGATCGGGCCCGTACTACCAGGTGACCGACCGACCGCTGGACATCGGTCGGGTCGTCGCAGCAGTGACCGGACCGGCCCAAGGCGGCGTCGTCGTGTTCGTGGGCAACGTCCGGGACCACAACGATGGGCATGACGTCGTCAGCTTGCACTACGAAGCGTACGACTCGATGGCCCTGCGCACGTTCCAATCGATCATCGAACGCTGTGAGGCGATCGGCCAGGGCGTACAGGTCGCCATCGAACACCGCGTCGGAGAACTCACGATCGGCGACGCCGCAGTCGTCATCGCCGCCGCGGCACCACACCGGGCGGAAGCGTTCGAGGCCGCGCGGACCGCCATCGAACTGCTCAAGGCCGAAACTCCGATCTGGAAGAAGGAGCTCACCCCGACGGGCGCGGAGTGGATTGGTGACCGACCGTGACCGTTGAGACCAGGCCGGATCTCCTGGACCACCCGGACCGGATCAAGTGGAACGAGAAGTACGAGCGGCTCGGGGTCGCCGACTCCGAGCCGGCCACTCCCCCGTGGCTGGTCGACGTCCTCGGACGCGACCTCCCGGAAGGAGCCGTGCTCGAACTCGCCAGCGGACCTTCGTCCGCGCTCGTCGAGTTCGCCGCCCGAGGACGAAGCGTCACAGCGATCGACGTCTCCGACGCCGCGCTGCGCCGGCTGGAACAGCTGGCGATGCGGAGGGATGTCCTGGCACGGTTGAGCCTGGTCCACGCCGATCTCGGCGCTTGGAGGGCTGACGGGCCGAACTACGCCCTCGTGGTGTGTCGCTACTTCTGGGACCCGGCGGTGTTCCTCGAAGCCTGCCGAGCGGTCGCACCGGGCGGTCTGATCCTGTGGGAAGCGCCGGTCGCGGCCGGCCGGTCACATGTGCGTGCGAGCTGGTGCCTCGCCCCGGGGGAGCCCGCTGCTCTCCTGCCGCCCGACTTCCATGTGCTGCGCGCGGACGACCTCCCGCAACGGAATGCCCACGGCATGGAGACCGCACGGCGCATGATCGCCCGGCGTGAGCTCGTACGACCGAAGGATCGGGAATGAAGCCCCATCTGATCTGGGACTGGAACGGCACCCTCCTCGACGACCGGACCCTGTTCGTCGAGTCGCTGCTGGGCCTCCTCGCGGAAGAGGGTGTCGTCGACCTGACGCCCGAGACCGTCACAGCGAGGTTCGCCACACCGTTGCAGGCATGCGTGGAGAACCTGCTGCGGCGCCCCGTTCCACCGGACCGGTGGCCCTCGATGGACGCCAGGTTCCACGCGCGTTACAACGCCGGACGTGCGCGTGCGCCGCTGGTGCGCAGTGCCCGGACGGCGCTCGACAGGGGGAGGCGGCTCGCGGCCGGCCAATCGCTGGTTTCCCACTGGCCCCACACGGAGGTGGTCCAGGCGGTCGCCTACCACCACCTCGAGGATCTGTTCGACGAGGTGAGAGGATCGCGGTCCGCCGAAGCGCCGAAGTCCGTGGAGCTGACGGCTCTCATGACCGAGCGACACCTCTCACCGGACGAGACCGTCCTCATCGGCGACTCGGTCAACGATATCGACTCGGCGCGCGAAGTCGGCATACGGATGGTGCTCGTCCAGGAGGCCTCCCTGGCGCCGATCGATGAGATTCACCGCGGATCGGCGGGTGTCACTGTCGCATCGTCCGCCGCCGACGCCGTCGAGATCGCCTGCGCCGTCGTGGATCACCACGGGCGAGCGCGCGGTCTTTGATCAAGGCTCAACGGCGGGATCGGCACGTTCCATCCAGCCTCCGCATCGCGAGCAAGGAACCCGAGCAGGACATTCCGGTCGGAGGTGACATGCCACAGGACGACCCGGAGCACGTCGCCCACGGTGCCGCTGTGCCGCCGAGACCGCGCCGCAATGCCCTGGCCGTGGCCCTGCTGATCTCCATCGGACTCGCGGGACTGGACTCCGCGATCGTCACGACGATGGTTCCCCCGCTCGTGGCAGAACTGGGCGGACTCGACTCGTTCTCGTGGATCTTCTCCGTTTACGTCGTGGCGTCGGCGGCGACGGTGACCATTGCCGGACGGCTCGCCGACCTCCACGGGCGCAAGCCGCTCCTCCTCGCCTCGATGGCACTGTTCCTCACCGGTTCCCTCTTGTGCGCACTGGCGTGGAGCATGCCCTCCTTGATCGGGTTCCGCGTGGTCCAGGGCATCGGAGCAGGTGGGCTCGTGTCGCTGAGCCAAACCGTCGCCGGTGACATGTTCAGCCTGGGCCAGCGCGCGAAGTTCGTCACGGCGCTGTCCGTGGTGCACGGCCTGACCGGACTGTGCGGCCCGCTGATCGGAACTGTGGCCGTGGCTCACGTGTCGTGGCGTTGGCTTTTCCTGGCCGGTCTCCCGCCGGGTCTGCTGGCCGGCGTGCTCATGCTGGGCTGGTCCGAGCAAAAGCCGAACCGTCGCCCGCGCTTCGACGTCGCGGGCACGCTGCTGTTCGTCCTCGCGACTCTGACCCTCCTCCTGGCCATCGAGCAGAACTGGCAGGGGCTGCGGCTCCTCGTGGCGTCCGCCTTGCTCGTCGTGGCGTCCGCGCTTTTCCTCGCATTCGTCAAACGGGAGCACATCGCCTTCGAGCCGATCGTACCGACATGGCTGTTACACAACCAGTTCATCGGTGCCGTCTGCGCGGTACGCATCATCGCCGGAGTCACACTCAGCGGCGTCTTGGTCTGCCTTCCGTTCTTCGCCGAGGCTGCGTCGGGCTCGGCGCGAGCCGGACCGGGACCATTGCTGGTGGCTCTGCTGGTGGGGTGGCCCGCGGGTTCAGCGGCGTCGGGGTGGCTGTGCCTGGTCCTCGGTTTCCGGGGGAGCGCGTTGATCGGCGCGTTTGCGTCCGGCATGAGCGGACTCACCCTCGCACTGGCCTCCACCGATGGCTCCCCCGCAGTGATCGTGCTCTGCGTCGGTGGAATCGGAGCAGCCAACGGACTGCTCATCCAGTCGACCCAGATCGGGGTTCAGGCCGCTGCCCGGCACCACCAGCGTGGGGTCGTCACCGGCACCCTGCTGTACGCGAGGACGATCGGCATGGCCATCGGCGCGGGCCTACTCGGCTCGCTGGTCGACGAGACGCTCGCCACCCGCATGGCCTCCGCCCCCGCCGAACTCGCGACGAAGCTACCGTCGTCGGCAGACGGCGTCATCGGCTTCATCCGAGACCCGAGCGGCGACCCACGAGGACAGGCCTACCTGCAACAGGCGCTGCAGCACGTGTCGGACAGCGTATTCTGGGGGGTCGCCTTCCTCAGTGTGCTCGCGACGCTGCTCGTGCTGACGGTCGGGTGGCGCTCATATCTCACCGAGTCCCCCACCGGACAAACGCGTACTCCTCCCTAGGGACGTCGAGTGCACACTGTCGCAAGTCGCGGCACGGTGAAGTCGGTTCGGCCAGGTCCGTTCGGACGGACGCCGGCACTGCACACCAGGCGGGCCGCCCCACCCGGCTCTCGTCGACGTGCGCCACCGTCCGTCGGGCGCACCGGTTCCTATCCATCCGGGAACCCAGATCTCCGGACGCAACACCTAAACTCAGGCCGCACAACGTGTGTGCGTCTGCAGCGAAACCCGGCTTCATCAGACGAGGAGAAGCGATCAGCATGAAGTCCTCGCGGCGCGGCGGCGATACCGAATCGAGCACTGCGGTCAGCCGATCCCCCACGACGCGTCGGGCGCCGCGCCGGAGAACGGTGCTCCCGGCGCCCCACCCGATCCGCTGTGCCTCGCCCGAGGGGCGCACATGAAAGCGCTGATCATCGGCTGCGGAATGGTCGGACCAGCCGCCGCTCTCGCACTGCGGCGCACCGGTGTCGACCCGGTGATCCTGGAGAAGGCCGCCGGGCCTCGGGAAAGCACCGGCGGTATCCTGAACTTCCCGCCCAACGGCATGGCCATCCTCGACGCCCTGAGCTGCGGACCCCGGATCAGGCACAACGGGTACGTCAAGGTCCGTTACGCCGACGACAAGCGCGGGGCCACCGACCGGCCCCTCTACCCGTTCATCGCGATCCGTCGAAACGTCGCAGCACGAGTCCTGCGCGAGGCGGCCACCGAAGCCGGGATTCCGGTCGAATTCGGCAAAGAGCTCACCGGCATCCACTTGCCCGCGGCCGGGGGCGTGGAAGCCCGGTTCCACGACGGAACCACCGTGACGGGCGATGTTCTCCTGGGCTGCGACGGCGTGCACTCCGCGACCCGCCGGCTCCTCTTGCCGAACACGCCGAAGCCGAGGTATACGAAAAGAACTTACGTCACAAGCAGGTTGCAAACCGGCGTCCCAAGTGCGGGTCGCGACTCGAGACTGACATACCGCACCGCCGCGTCGTCGTTCATCTCCAACGTCTCAGCCACCGGTAACGCGTTCTGGACGGCAATCCTCTACCACCCGACCCAGTTTGCGGTCACCCAGCACGGCGAACCTTCCCCGAAATATTGGTCCGCGATCCTCGAAGCGGAGTTCGGCGACGCCCCGGCAGAGATCTTGCGCCTGATCCGCCAAAACCCGCCGGCGTCCTCCCACCAGGTTTACGAACTACCACCCCTATCTCGCTGGTTCTCCGGTTCGGCCTGCCTCCTCGGTGACGCGGCTCATGCCAGCACGCCCTACCATGCGCAGGGATTTGCCCTCGGACTGGAAGACGCAGTCACCCTCGCCGCCTGCTTGAAAAAGCATCGGGGTGCCGGCGCGGCCTTCATGGAGTACCAGTCCGTCCGGAAGGCGAGGTGCGACTACGTCGTACGCAGCGCACGACGAGCCGGGTGGCTCAGGAACCCGTCCACTCACACGCAGAAGTTCATCTGGAAGCTCTTCGCTCAGTTCTACCTGCCGATCCTGGACGCCGAGGCGGCACGGATCGCGGCACACCGCGTCCCCGTCCTCTGACCACGGAGTCCCCCGCTTGGGCTTGGCCAGCCGGGCCGCCACGCCCGGGCGTGATTACTCCCGAGGGGTGCGGTCACGGGGCACGCCCTGTTGTGGAGGTGACGTCCGTGGCGGGAGGCCGTCGTTGGGACGGCCCCGAAAGGCGGGATAGACGACTCGGTCGGCAGCGGTTCGGCGAGCCGGATGTCGTCCAGTTCACGCCTCGTCGCCGCGGGTAACAGAGCGCTCCGGCCCGAGGCCGCCGATGGCGTGGTCCGGGAAGCACGCAGCCGGTCGCGTGTCGCATCGGCACTCGAACTCCGGCCTTTCACGGCGGACCGCACCACAGGTCGAGGTACCTGAACTCTTACCCGTGCGGGCAGGTGATCCTCGAAGCCGTGAGGTATAGCATGAACATGCACCCACTGCCCGCAATTCACCGCGCCGCGCCGGCAAGACCCAGCCGTCTTCCCATGATCCGGTCCACCGCGAGCCATATCGCCATGGCGCATGACGCCGACTTCTCGTTCGCATGCAACTGGAGGAGAAATGACTGGATCAGCGACCTCCACGGAGCCCGGAGGTGCGGGATCGAGGATTTATGACTTCCCGTTTCCCCGGGAGATCGCCGTCGAGCTTTCCCCGCAGATGTTGTACCTGCAGAAGAACGAGCCCATAGCTCAGATCCGGCTGCCTTCCGGAGGGAAGGTGTGGCTCGCCACCCGGTACGACGACGTCCGCGAAATCCTGGCTGATCGAAGGTTCAGCATCGCTGCGGCAACGGCCGAAGACGCCCCTGAACTGACCCGCAGGGTCAAGTTGTACCCCGGTTTGCTCATGCTCGACCCACCCCTCCACACCAAGCTGCGCGGCATATTCGTGCGTGCGCTGCGATCACAGCCGGACGAAAGGGTCGACGCCCTCGTGCAGGGATCGATGGACGAGACGCTGTCCACCCTGGCCGCGGGGTCTCTGCCCGTCGACTTGATCGACGACTTCTGCAAGCCGATGGTGACCCGCTTCTCCGCCGCGCTGGTCGGCGTCCCCGAACGCACTATCGAACGCTTCAGGACGAACTTCGCCGTAGTGCTCGCGCTGGGAGGGGTCGAAAGGGCCGACACGTACCGCGCGGCCGACGAACTGCGTGCCATAGCTTCGGAGATGATCCGTGTCCGCCGCAAGAAGCCGAGTTCCGACGTGGCCGGCCTGATCGTGACCGAGTTCGACGCCCAAGAGGAGCCTCTGCCTGAGGACAACTTGATCGGCCTGGTCATCCAGTCGATGAGCGCCACCGCATTTCCGGTCATTTCCCAGCTGTCCTACGCCATCATGGCGCTGCTGCGCCACCCGGACCAGTGGAATCTCCTCCGCGCCCGCCCGGAGTTGCTGGACTCCGCAGTACAGGAATGCTTGCGCTTCATTGCCCCGATTGAGATCGATCACCTTCGAATCGCCCTCGAGGACGTCGAGGTCGCAGGGCGGTTCTTTCCGAAGGGTTCGGTGGTCGCAACGTCGGTCGCCGCAGCAAATCTCGACGAGGAGAAGTTTCAGAATCCCACCGAGTTTGATATCACGCGAACGGACAACAGGCACCTCGCTTTCGGCCACGGAGTGCACAGGTGCCCAGGGTCCTCCGTGGGCACTCGCATGCTGACGGTCGTTCTGCACACACTGCTGCAGCGCGTTCCGAACTTGCATCTGGTTTCACCAGCCAATCAGAGCAATGTACTCGACAGGTACAACCACGTGCTGCTTCCTGGCGATGTTTTAATAGCTTGGTAAGAGCGTGTCTCATGTGGTGAGTTTGCGGAGTCTCTTGTAGCAGGTGAGACTGGCTCCGAGGATGACGAAGGCGAGGAAGTGCTCTGCTTTGCGTTCGTAGCGCAGGGTCAAACGTCGGTATCCGGT
>NZ_JAEBEI010000042.1:0-10841 GCF_046548775.1 Amycolatopsis sp. cmx-4-61
CGTCGCTCACACGATCAACAACCGGCCCCGCAAGATCCTCGACTGGCGAACCCCGGCCGAAGTCTTCGCCGAGCAGCTACGCTCACTGCAACAACCCGGTGTTGCATCGACCGATTGAACTCGCCCAATATCGATCTATTCGTTATACCGAACGTTTGGCGGAAGCGGCAGTGGTCGCCTCGGTCGGTTCGCGCGGAGATTCCTATGATAACGCGATGGCCGAGGCGTTCAATTCACTGTTCAAGGGAGAGTTGATCCATAACCCTGTTGCCTGTGGTCGTGGTTGGCAATCAGTTCGTGATGTCGAGATCGCCGTCGCCGAATACGTCGACTGGTACAACCATCGCCGCGTCCACGGCGAGCTGGGCCAGCGCACTCCAGCCCAGGTCGAAGCCGGCCACCAAGCGTCACGTTACGATCAGCCCTTCGAGCCTGCCCGGGCTCGGTGACAGACAGCGAGACCTGCACCAGACCCGGGGCGCATCACCCCATGTGTTCTGAGCGTCCGGCCGGGTCGTTCCCAGTCGGCCGGAGAACATGCTGGGGCGGGGCCAACGGCCTAGGATGTCCAGCCAGAACGCAGCGAGATCTAAACGGGACGGTCAGATGGTCAAGGGGGCGGCGCGACGAGGGCAATCCGGCAGGCGCACGGGCGTGGTACCGCGAGGCGGCAGCGTACGTTGGCGTCTGATTGATCGTGTTCTGGCGAACTACGAAGCCGAGTCCGTCTTGGTGCTGTTGGGCGCAGCCATCGACTCTCCGCTCTGTCGGTTGTGGGAGCGCCAGCTGCTGCTGTTGTGGGCGCGTGCCGTTCGTCTACCACCCCGCGGCAGCGTAGAGGCAACATCGTCCGATCTCGTCGGCCTTGTAGAGCAGGCAGTTCGGGCGGCGCCTGACCGGGTCTCCAGCGGTTACTTCGCGGCCGTGGACGCGCGGGCGATCGTTCGACATGAGATCGCTGGTCGCCGGCTGCGGGTGCATCCAGGTGACCACGTTCATCCACAGGTGTTTCTCCGGTCACTGTCGATGACTGCAGCGGCGATCGATCCCGTGTTGGTGCCGGTTCGCGGGTTCGGATTGGCCGATGTGATGGAACTGGTCCTCGGGTACTCCGACAAGCTGATCTCGGCCCTCGCCCCTGCGTGGCCCGACGCGGGACCTGGCGGGCCTGCTTTCTGGGAAGCGGCCGAGCCGGTGGTCAGCGACGCGGAAATCGCGGTCGTGCGGGACGGGATGGCTGTTGGTCCGGAGGAGTTGGTTACGGAGTGTCGCTACCCAGCGCGGGCGGCGGCGGCGTTGACGTGGTTGACCCGCCCGGCATCCGCGATCAAGGTGGCGTCTCGGCCGACGGAGCCGGCATTGGGGCCGACTCTGGTGGTCGAGGGTGGCTACCGAAGCGTGTCTGTGCCAGCAGCGATGACCATGGCGACGTTGGCGGCGGCGACCCAGGAGTTGGCCGATCAGGCGGCGGAGTCGGCGTTGTCCCATCATCGGCTTAACGCGGTCGTTCAGCGGCGGGTTGTTCGGGTACTTATGGGTCACGCGGCCGTGGAGTTGACCGAGGAGGCGGTCGATGATGCCGCCTCCTCGATCGAGGCCCGCTGGGTGATGCCCCCAGACGAACCAGTATCCGCCGTCGTCCGGGGTGAGGCGCGGCGACGCACCGAGCAGGTTCGCGGTCGGCTGCTGGATTTAGAAGTGGTGCAGGGACGGCGGCACGCGACGGTGATCGTGAGCGGCCTTGGCTCGGGGGATCTGGAGCTCGCCTTGGATTGGGCGGACTACCGCTGGGCACGGGAATCTGCAGATCGACCTGAGAAGGTTCGGCCGCCTGTGCGGCTCGTGATCTACGGCGGGCCGGCCGTGCTCGTCGCTCAACAGATCACCGATACGGTCCGGCTGCACGTCGAGGAACTTGTCGAGATCCTTGCGGACGCTCAGAGTGATCAGATTCTGCTCGCCTGCTTCCTGGACGAGCTTTACCGGCCAGGTTCGGAGGCTCCGCTCTTCCTAGATGACGTCCTGGATGCGTGGTCGGTGTGGCGACAGCGCGGCTACCTCGTCCCACAGGTTGACTTCGATGGCGTCTGGGAGGAGCGGTACGACCAGCCCGACGATCTGCCGTGGGCGCGAGCTGCGGCTTGGGAACCGATTGAGCAGCTCTTGTTCGACGCGGCCGTGCCTGCTTCCGTTGGGTGGCCGGTCGCGCGACTGAGCCAGGACGGCGATGAGGCAGACCTGTTCGATCGCGGAGACGGCGTCGCCTTGTTGGTTCGCCGAGATCCGGATGTCGTGATCTGTGCGTTCCTCGGCGAGGCCGAGCATCTTGGCCTGAGCCCGGATGCGCTGTTCGGATTCGCAGATGGGGTACGTGCCACGGTAGGTCGCGTCGCGACGATCTCGTCGCATCTGAAGTTAGGTGGCCGCGTTCCGCTCAGCCTGGTGCTTCGCCTGCTGCCTGAGACGGCACCCATGCACGATCAAGAAATCACAGGCGTTCCGTATCGCGTCGGGGTGTCTGCGGATCGTGCTGTCATCGAGATCGGCATTGTCCCGGAGGCGATGTCCCTGTTTCAGGGCGACGGCCTGGAGGGGCACAGTGCACTCGGCATTGCTCTGTACGAGGCCATAGCACGGTTGCGGCATGCCCGCGGCGACGGACCCGGCCCCTCCCGCGAGGAGTTCTCCGTTGCGTGGGATTCTTGTCCACCAGTAACGACCGTGGCATTGGTCGAGTCCGATACTCCGGCCCTGCCTGAGCCGGATGCGCTGCCACGCGGTCCTCACATGAGGATGCGGGCAATCGAGGTTGTGGCGCGGACCGTGCGTCAGCGCGGCATACCGTCCGGTAGCTTTGCCGGCGAATCCGCTGTTCAGGTGTGCCGGGAGCACCTGTTGCCGGCGCTGGAAGACGCCCTCGTCGCTCGCGCCCGTACCTATCGTCCGAGCCTTGTGGATGAGGTTCTGCGCCGGCTCAACGCTGCCTATGCAAAGCGATTCGTGGAGCAGGCCACTATCGCCCGCTCGCTGGCCGGCCCGTTCGCAGACGACTGGATCGAGCACGCTCTCGCAGCCGAGGAAGGAGCGGCGGTGACGCGTCCGCTTGAAGTCCTGCTTGAGTTTCTCCTGGCCTACCCTCCAGGTGGGGATCGAGACGCGGACGTGCTCGATGTCGCTGACCTTGTAGCGTTGGCTGATCTCGTGCTGAGTACGGCGACGCGCATCCGCACTGCCGACCAGCATCTCTCGGACTTCGCGGTTCTCGTCGCCGACGGAGTATTCGCCTTCACCGACGAACCGGATGATGTCGACGCCGATCTCGAGAGCCAGGGCTTCGATCACGAGGCGTACTTACGCGCTCGCCGTGACCAGCAGGTTGCCCTGGCGCGTGCAGCAGGCCCGCCCGCCGAGCCGGAACACAGACAGCGGATGCCCATCGACGTGACAGCGCGATCGCCGCAGCCGTTCGCGCCATTTCACGACATCGCCGACGAGGTCCTCCGTCAAGCCGACGATGGGTTGCGTGGTGCGACGGGCACCGGCCTGGACGCCATCCGAGCCGTCCTGCACACGGCACAAGCCTGGCCTGTCGGTAACGACGGGCTGGCCCGAGTAGAGCCGGGAGCGTTGGTTGCCGACGCAACGGCCTGGAGTCGGCTACCTGATACCGAAGTGAACGCCGCTCTCGAAACGCTGACACTTGACCGCAAGACTCTGGAACCCTTGAGCGCTGAGCAGGTCGCTGACCTGGAAGATCGACCTGATCGATTGCCGCTTCGGCCCCTGCCCATGGTCAACGGTGTGGTGTTGATTGGTCCCTGGATCGCCCATGCGGGCCTTACCGCGTACGTCACGTACCTGATGGACAGTCGCCTTCCTCCCCTGCGCGCATTACCCCAACACCTGCTCAACCTCATGCAGCGCCGACGACAACAGCAGAACAACGAGCTGGAGGACGAAGTTTCGTCGGTAGTCAACAACCTCGGACTACCTCACCGCTTGCGTTTCACCCAGGGAGATGCGATGAGGGCGGGCATCCCGGCACAGGCCGGCGAAATCGACCTGTTGGTTGCCGACGTCGAACATTGCCGCCTGTGGGTGTGCGAGATCAAGGATCCGCAAGCAGCATACTCGCCACCTGCGCTGTTCCGGCACATCAGGAGCTTTGTGAAAGGCGACGGGCACGTCGCCAAACTGCTGTCAAAGGCTGATGTGATCGGCGGGCACGCCCGACAGGCAGCCAAAGCCTGTGAGGTAGAAGACGATCTTCCGTGGCGCGTCGTTCCGCTGCTTGTCACACGCTGGGTTGAGCCCGCAGCCTTCATCGCTCATCCGGAGGTCGCCTTTACCGTGCTTGACCGGCTGGCTGCGGTGCTGGGCAAGGATTCAGACCCTGACCCATTGGCCTCAACTTATGGTCTGTAGGCGAACCACGCCCGGTTCTGTCTGTAGATGGCAGTTCTTCGATAATCGACGGTGGTGTACCTGCGAGGAGCTGGACTCCGGACGGCTCACTTCGCGGCGCTAATCCGATCCAAGAATTCGGATGTTCCGCCATACATGGGCGTAGCTGCGGTACGCCGCGCGCATCCAGGAAGGAACAGAATTCCAATCGGTGGCCACCTGGCGCTCGCCCCACGCCACCTGCATGATCCGGCGATCATCGGCGAAGTCCTCGACAAGATCGCGGCGCAGAAAGAGTAGGTGGCCGCGCCAGGGGTTGTCCGCACGGAAGGTGGCGGAGGCACGTCGGCCGTCCAGGCTCACGAGGTCCACGGTGCCGGGCAACTGGCGTAGTCCGAATCGGGCGGCGAACTCGAACGACGGCACGTCGTAGCCCCCGCGGAGCCCGATCTCCGACGTGCTGTCGGGGGCGAAATCCACGGCGACCTGGTCGAACCTGATGCCGTCGTCCTGCCAGTCGCGGCACAGAGCGCGGCGCGCGAAGGCGCCCGGGGCATTGTCGTCGAAGATCAGCTCGAACCGGGGGCTCCACGGCATCTCCGCGGCCAGCACGTCGCGGACCATCGGCAGCCGAGGGAAGAAGTCGTTCCCGAGATACTCTTGCTCACTGGCTAGCTGTTGGGCGGGTTCAGCATCCTCCTGCTCCAGTACGAGGGTTCGGAAGAACCCGAACACCTCCCGTCCATCGCGGCGGTGGTCCAGATATCCCTCGACCAGAAGCCAGCCGCCGTCCACTCCGTGGATCTCTTCGGGTGACCACAGCTGGTCGGAGACGGCCACCGTCCCTGAGGTGAGCCAGGTCTGGTCGTTAGTGGGCTCCACGGGCGCCCACAGCGGAAGGGGCATGGGTGCTACCGGGGGCTCGTCGGGGAAGGTCGGGTCGATGTCGGGCATCAAGCGTTCTGCTTCACCGAAGTGGGCCGGTGCGCGACCGACATCCACGAGGCGGCCGACCATCTCGTGGTAGGCGATCCAGCCGTATTTCTTGCCGTACCGCTCAACTCTCCTTTTGGATCCGTAGCGCCGCTCGGCGTCCGCGGCTATGGACTCGTCAACGCTGCCGAAATTCTTACGGCGCCAGCCCAGGCCCCAAACGCGGCCCATGACCTCGGCGCGGGCCCTGCGGTAATCGGGGTGGTTGAAGTCGTAGTTGCCCCTGCCGTTGATGGCACCCCCGATGATGTAGTTCTCGAAGTCCATGCCGAAAGTGCGGTCGCACTCCTCGGCATTGGGGTCGTCGTCCTCCATCACCTCGGCGGGCGCTGCGGCGGCGAACGTCAGCGCGAAGGCGTCGACGTGATCCGGGACGGCAGCGGGATGAAGGGCGCCGGCGAACTCGTAGGTGGCCCGTACGTAGCCGCGCAGTTGCTCGTGCGAGGTTGGCGTGGTCCCACCGTCGAGGAATCGATCGCGCAGCTGCACCAGCCAGCCTCGCAACGCGCCCTCGAGCGGCCCGCCGGGGTCGGGCATCTGATGGGCGCTGACGGCGCCGAACGCTGCGCCGACGACCCGTTCGATGACATACGGGTCGTCGATATCGAGCATCCGGGTGGCCAGGTCGAACAGCCGCTTGGGTTCTGGCCGACCGTAGCGCTGCAGGGCTTTCGTCGCCAGGTCCCGCATGCTCGTGTCCGTGGAAGTCAGCAGCCAAGCAATGGCCAGTGCGTCCAGGTCGTCGCTCTCGGCGCGGTCGCTGCTTCCGGACCACCTGTCGATCGCTCGTTCCACATCTGCCGTTAGGCGGTCCGAAGCCTGGTTCCGAGCCCATTCGCTCCATCGCAGGTCACGTTCAGGAAGGGGCAGCTGACGCAGGACGCGGTCGAGAAATACAGCATTCAGGCGGTGCGGAGCGGACCCGCGGATCTCCCATAGACGGCCGAATGCTGGTCGCCCCTTCCTTCCGCCGGGGCGCGCGGCAACGAGCGCGGTTGCAAGCGCGTCGACGGTCTCGCTATCGAGGAAGTCCGACTCGGTGGTGAGTTCCTGGGCGAGCACAAACGAACGGTGCTCGTCCGGGGCGACGCGCCACAGGTGGCGCCGGGTGAATCGGCGCGGCACCAGTGAGATTAGGCCAATAAGGATATCGTCGCCGAGGGTGTGCGCTTGGTCGCCCAGGAGGGACTGCCAGAGAGTAGCCTCCGCGAGCTGCTCGTTGACGTCCGCGAGTGTAGTACGCACCAGGATCGCCTCGGCGATCAAGTAACCGGCGAGGCGGTCAAAAACGAAGCCGCACTCAGTGTCGTTGGAACCCCTGGCCTCCTCGCGGAGAATTACTCCCTCGTCTACGAGGCGCCGGAGCAGGCTTTCGTCCCAGTTCGATTGGTCGGCGTCGAGGATTTTTCGTGCTTCGTCGAACGGAAGCCGACGGACGTTGTGCGTCCACATGTGTTTGGCCAGATCCGTGAGGCGGCGCTTAATCTGGTCGGCCGGCACAGGGATGCGTGCCGGATCCTGGGCCAGTCGCTCGACCACGCCCTCGCGATACAGCTCGAAGACGCCGATGAGGGACTGTGGCAGCGCCTCCACACCCACCGGCTCTCGGCGGTCGTGGTTTGCGGCCTCGCAGTACATGCGGACGAACAGCGGGTTTTGGAACTCTTCCATCGGTAGCCAGGCGCCGGCCGGGTTGATCAGGTAGTGACGGAAGTAGACGCGGAGGATGTGGTCGACTTCCGCGCGGTGCCACTCCAGTTCTAGGGGCACCGTGTCCTTCGGTAGGGCCCGGTTGGCGAGTGCTTCGCGGAGGGTGACGATTACCGCTACGTGAGGGTAGCCGTTCAGGATTGGTGTCAATCCGGCGAGCAGAGCCCTCCATTCCGAAGGCCGTTCGGCCTCGTTCAGGCCGTCGATGATCAACGGAATCCGGCAGCCGGCGCGGCTACCGGCTGAGTTGAGAGCTTCCAGCAGGTCCTCGAAGTAGTCGACCTTGAGCCCGGGGATCTTTCGCGCGAGGTCGTTCAGCGTTTCGCCGCCGCGGAGGTTCCCGCCCTGGATGAAGACTCCTGCCGTGGGCTGGTTGTTCGGTGAGGTCATTTGCGCGGCAAGGTGCGTCTTGCCCTGGCCCGCGGCGGCGATGACGGCGAGCAGGGGGGCTTCGGTGTCCGCTTGTGTGTCGTGCAGCCACTGGACGATGTCGCGGATCTCCGCGCCGAGACCGGTGACTAGCAGCGCCTCTTGCAGGCGACGCTGCCTCAGTTTGAGCACCAGGCGTCGTAGCGTTCGGGGAGAGGTTGCGGGCGGACTCTGTTCGGCGAGGCGCTGACGGACCTCCCCGGGCCGGAGGTTTCTTCCGGCGTCAAGGATCTCCCGCAGGTCGTCGACGAATCGTTCCAGGTCGCCAGCAATCTCTTCCGCGGTTTGGCGGAAGGCGGTGTCGAGGCCGTCGAGAGCTGTGCGCAGTGCCTGGATCCGGGTTGCGATGTCGTCGGTGCGCTGCTGTAGCCAATCCAACGACGCGGGGCGCAGCAAGGCTCGGTCGATGCGATTTTCCACATGGTGGGAGGTGTGCAGCCGTGGCATCCACCGCGCCTCGATGGGTGCAACAGATCGCTTGTGCGCTTGCGCCAGCACCTCTGCTGTGAGGGCGAGTTCACCGAAGAAGGTGGAGCGGAGCTCGTCGTGTCCCGCGAGTTGCTCGTCGTAGTTCTCGGTGGACCAGAGTCTGACTCTGACGCCCGGCTGGCTGAGTCCGTTGATCCAGTCCTCGTCCCCCTTGGCGGGCCGCTGTGGAAGGCAGAGCACGAAGTCGGTCAGTCCGGCGACGTGCTTGATTGCCTTGGAGAGCGATTCCTCGATCTGCTTGCGTTGTCCTGTGCTGAGCTCATTCTTGCTGTTGAGGATGAACCACTTGCACGACCAACCCCATACGCGGCCGGGGTCGCCCAGAGCACCGGCGTGGTCGACGTGCAGGTAGAACTCGACGCCGGGCTGGTTGCGGCGTTCCCGCATCGCGCCCTGCGCGCCGTAGCGGCGGGAGACGATGGCCCGTGTGAGCGCTTCGAAGTTCTGGTCCGCGGCGCCGGGCAGACGTTCCAGCTCAGTCAGATCCACTGTCGCTCCCAGTGCTTGCATCAGACCGAGTAATCGTGTCCTCGTCCCATTGGTGGCGTGAGAAGATCTCGACTTTTGCGCCGGAGTGGAGGAGTGCCTTCAGGAATCCCTGGACGTCAGACTCGTCGGTCCAGATCCGGACCGTCTCTCCGGTGCGGGTGACGGTGTGGTCCAGGGCGAAGACGTCGACGTCGTACCTTCCCATGTCGTACAACTTCATGTCGGCGAGTGCTTCGCCGAGTTCGCGAGGCATGCGCTCGCCAGGGTTCCGCCAGTCGTCATCGGACCACGTGTCCTCGGCAAGAGCCTTCAGAGCCTCCATGCGCTCCTCCGCTGCCTTCGCGCCGGTGACCGTCTGAAATCGGCCGATCAAGACCAGGTCCATCGAGTGCTCCGAGCCGTAGCCGTTCCAGATCCTCATCGTGTCTCCCTCAACGCCTGTACGGCTTCCATGATGGAATTTCCGACCGACAATCCGGTGGGCGCGTAGGCGTGAGGGCGCAGGACGCCGGTCGCGTCGACGTGCATGTGTGCGTCGAGAGAGTGCTCGCCTGGGATGGCCTCCGCTGTGGGCAGCGCGGCTTCGATCCCGGTTCGAGAGACCGCGAGCCGAACGCCGTTCGTGGCGGTCGCAGCCCATTCGACGAGGCGCTGAGCGTCGGTGTCGCTGATACCGGGAGTTGCCGCGGTCGCCTGCTCCGGCAGGAGCAGAAGTTCCGACGCGCCGACCTTGTCGGCGAACTCGGCGAGGTCATCGAGTTCACCGATCGTGTCGGCGTTGATGACGGCGTTGATGCCGAACGGGGCGAGGGATCCGAGCAACGCCGCCGCCTGGACCACAGCCGCGAAAGGTCGGCCCCGGAGTCGCTCGTAGGTGGCTTCGACCCCGTCGACTGACAGGCGGACGAAGTGCACGGCCCCGCGCAGGGATTCGACGAGTGCGGGTGTGAGCCGGTGCCCATGGGTTGTGAAGGTCACCGCCATAGACGTGCACTGTGCTATGTCCGAACATAACTGGGCGAACCTTCGGTATGTGGTCGGTTCCCCTCCTCCGAAGCCGACACCGAGGCACCCGGCAGCATCGAGTTCGACCGCCCACGCGACTACACGCTCTCTGTCGAGCGCCGCGGCGTGCTTGGGCGCGTAGCAGTAGGTGCAGCGCAGTTCGCAGGCGTTGGTCAGCGCGACGGACAGGTACCGCGGAGCGCGGGAGAACTGCTCAGGGGGAACAGATACCTCGTCGAGCAGCACGTTCGTCCCGGAAACACGGTCGAACAGGTGAACACCAGCTGCGGACAGGCGAATCTTGCACGTCACCGGAAGCATCATGCCACCGCCACGAGCCGCTTGCCCGACACACCCGTCGAGCTCTGGAGGCCGAAGTCACGTCGCCGATCAAGCCGCGATCGAGAAAGACCGGGCGTATCCCCATCGGCGTTAGCAACCGACGTCGGCACCGCAGGTCCACCGAGGGATTGATCGGAAGCAAACTGCGGCTACGTTCACTCGATCGTGCACTGCGACCGATGCAGGATGTAGGTCGACATACCGAACTCACACGCGTAGGCCGGCTGCGTGGGTGTTGGATCTCGACGGATTGCCTCAGCGATCGAACACGACGGAGACGCGGGCCGACACGCCGAGGGGGAGGGAGCGCGCCGGCCCGCGGGCTAGACGCTACCTTGGCCGAACCAGCCTACCTCGACGCGTTCCTGGCCGACCGCGTCGAGAGCCTGGTCCCCGTTCGCCGCCGAGCGCCATATCCGGCTGCTGCACCGCGGCGCCCGGAGCGGGCGGGGATCGTCGTGCCGGGTGCACTCGAGCAGATCATCGACAACCTTCTCGCCAACGCACTGCGCGAACCTCACCCGGCACAACCATTACGCTCGCCACCACCCGCACCTCCGGCGGCGACGTCACCGTGCACGTCCTCGACCGGGGCCCGGGGATGACGGCCGAGCAGCGGGCGCGGGCCTGCGAAAGCTTCTGGCGCAACCCCGCCGCCCAGCACGCTGGCGAGGGCGGCGGCCGCGGCCCGACCATCGCCGCCCAGCTCGCCCGCGCATCCGGTGGCGACTTCACGCTCCACCCCGCAGCCGCAGGCGGCCTAGACGCCACCGTCCCCTCTCTGCGGCGCGGCAGCATCCGCACCCGAGACGAGCCGGCGGCGCCGCCGCCTTACAGGCTGGCTCGGGTGCTCGTGCCGCATCAAGCAACGTTGGGTAGGTAATCCGGTCGGCGGATCTTGGAGTTGACGGCGAAGTGGCGTTTGGGGTGGCTGTGGCGGTTGCGCCAGCGCAGGTAGCCGGCGATGGCGGCCTCCTGGG
>NZ_JAEBEI010000043.1:0-10431 GCF_046548775.1 Amycolatopsis sp. cmx-4-61
CGCGCCCGATGGACGATGCGCTGGAAGCCAGTGATCAACGCCTTCGCCATCACGTTCGGTGACCGCTGGCCGGGAGCCGAGACCTACTGATCAACAACGCCGGAAACACCGATCGCGGGATAGACCCGACGCTTGACGCTTGACGCTTGACGCTTGACGCTTGACGCTTGACGCTTGACGCTTGACGCTTGACAAGAGAAGAATTTAAGTCCCAATTTATCGCAACTTGTGCGAGATTTATCGCTCTGTTTCCAAACTTGAGAAGCAGGCAATGAACCCGAGGATGGCAGTCGTCAGGGCCATCACGACCACCACAATCCGGAGAAGTGATGAATCACCCACTGCAGCACCGCCAGACTTGCGACAATAATCGCGCCAGTGAGGGCGCTAGCTCGAAGAGCGGCATGTATGTGCCGGTACCGCTGTGCGCTAGACTACAGGCTCGCGCACCCTTCTAAGGTGTGCGGTGTTGGAGCCCGGCGGGTGGTTGCCGCGCCTCTCCGGAGGTGTTCACCCGCCGGGCGCTATTAACGAATTCAGAATCGGATTTCAGCGGTCCCAGTTGTGCCGCTCGAGATGTGTCACATCGGTCTTTGCCGCCGCGGCGATAGCGTCAGGCCAGCGAAGCCCATTTGCTTCGTAATGCTGCGCAGCGTCGGCCAAGGCTTCGGCCCGCGGAGTGAGTCGCCAGCCGAGCGACCGGAACAGCGTGACCGCCCGGGTTTCCCGCGTGCACGTCGCGGTGACAGCGTCCACGCGCAGATCTGCGGCCACGTGACCGAACAGCGTCGCCGGGTATCCATCGAGGAACAGCGGCGTGTAGGGCGGCGACCACCCTGGCAACGACGTCATCTCGGGTGGATGCTGACGCCCGACGTGGCGGGCCACGGCCAGCAAGGCCACGTCGCCGAGCGCCTGGTCGTCCTCGGCGTTGTCGATCTGGTGCGCCAGGCTGGCCGCGGCTCGGACGGCGTCACCCCACGTCCAGGACGCTTCGAACTCCTCCGAGAGCCGCGCCAGGCGAGCTGCCTTCTCGGTGAGCCGGAATCCGAACGCCGGATAGCCGGCCGAGGCCCCGGTGAAGCCGTCGAGGTATTCGGGGGTAGCCCCGAGGCCCTGCAGGACGTGGCCGTGCAAGCCGAGCGGGTCGTGATCGTCGAAGGCGGATGCGGTTGACGTGCCGGCGGGCGGATAGGTTCGCCGCTGCGCCCCGGCGTGGTTGGTGACGTAGCGAAGGCGCCCGTAGAGCTCGGCGCAGCCCAGGATTGAAGGAGTCATAGCGCGCCCCGGCCGATTCACGCGACCGCGGGAACGCCGTGCGCAGCAGCCAGATCCTCGAGAGTCGCCACGGGTGAAGCTGCCGCATGGCCAAGCCGGTCCAGGATCCGATCCGCAACGCGGAGCACGCACTCCGCCGACGTGCGTGCCGTCTCGCGATCGGCCGCCCAACCGGCGACGTAGGGCACGGAGTACGCCAGCGTGTCCATGCCGCAGACCGCCGCGACGATGCACGCCACCGACTCGGCCTCGACCTCCAGCACATGCCGTGGCGTGGTGGCCAGACGGGTTTCGTGGTCGCACAGGATGTGCGCCAGCTCGTGCGTCAGCGTCTTCGCGGCCTGCGCGGGTTCGACGTCGTCGCGCACGGTCACGCGTCGCTCGGAGAAGACGGGCGCCGATCGCGTACCGGCCGTCCGCCTCCCGGACGACTTGCGTCGGCACGTATCCGTCCTGGGTCGCGGCGAGCGGGTCAAGGAGCATGATCGTGCTGTCCTCCCAGTACGCCACCGTGGCGCCCGGGTACTGCCGCCCGCAGGCGTTGAGCCAGGCGACTACGACGACCGCGACGTCGGGGCGGAAGCGCGGGGTCCCGGACCGACTCCAGCCGGACACGGGGTCCACCTGGGCCGGGAAGCCGGGATCGCTGCCGGTGGCGTTGATCTTGACCAGGACTTCGCCCGCGTCGGGCGCGAGCAAGTAAGCACCGGCGAGCAACGCTTGCTCGGCGGCGACGTCGGCGGCTGGTGTGGTCAAGTCCCATTCCCACGCACCGGCGCCGATCGGGTAGCGGCCATCGGCGGCCGGTTCGATGCGTTCCGCGCGATCGGCCGCGGTTTCGGTGATGGCGACAGCCTCGCCGTCGAATGCGGCGGCGATGGCACCGTGGCAGTCGGTCAGCCAGGCCACCACGGCTTCAGCCGCCGCGCGGCTGAAGCGCGGCCGAGCGAACCCGTTCCAACGCTCGTCCTCGATCACGGCCGGGAAGACGGCGCCGGAGTCCGCCACGGTCACGTAGACCTCGCCCGGCTGGGCGCGGTCGCCTGCTGGTGCGGTGTTCATCGGGAACCTCCGTAGGCGTTCAGGCGGCGGGAGGAACCGAGTGCAGACGCCGAGTCGGCGCGTAGGTGCCGACGATGTGGGTTCCTTCGTGCAGCACCGTCAAGGCGGCGTGCGGCATCGGTTCTCCGGCGTACGGGGTGTGCATGATCAGCCGTCCGGCGAGGTCACCTTCGGCGTCGTCGGGCACGCGCCGGATGGTGAAGGTGAAGGCGCCGCGCGGGTCACCGACCGAAATGGACACCGTGACCGAGTCTTCGGATTCGTCGGCGTGGACGGCCGCACTGTTGCACCAGGACAGCGGGATCCGCTCGGGATCGTGCGGTCCCTCGCCGTAGTCCGGGTCGGTGTCGGCCGTCGGCTCGAAGTCGGCACACGCGGTGTCGCCGGACGTCGATCCGTAGCCGTCCGGAGTCTCGGCCAGTTCCTCCCCGCACGCTCGGCACCGATGGGTGGGAGCCGCGTCCGTGTCGAACTGCAGGATGATCGATTCGGCGACGTCGTCGGACAGCCCAATCGGGGTTCCGTCCACGGAGAGCACAGCAAACATCGCAGCCTCACAAGGAAGAGGTGAGCGCACAGCTCACGAAGACGCGGGACCGCCCGCGCTACGGCGAAAGATCAGAAGATGGAGAAGCCGACGCGACCCGTAGCGCATGCCGGGCACGCGACGGTGCCGGATTCGTCGTCGATCTCGGCGGCGTCGTCGAAGTCCCAGGCGTCGGCGTCGCAGTCGTCGGGCCGGAAGTGCCACGAACCCGAATCCGCCGACCAGCGCATCCCGCACGACCCGCACCCGGCAAGACAGGTTGACGCGCCGAACCCTTCGATTTCGAACAACGAGCACAGCAAGTCGTCGCTGTCCCCCGAGATGCCGGCGACGCCGACCAGGTCTGTCGTGAAGTCGCCCGTCTCGCCGACCAGGTACCACCCGGCCGGGACGGTGTAGGCGCGTTCGGTGATCTCCCACCGGTCGGCGTACGCGTGCCCGTACCGGATCGCTCGACTGTTGGCTTCCCGGGAAAAGCGGTAGTCGACGCCGACCAGCGCGAAGGGCCGGACGACGTGCACGGCCGTCACTGTGCGTCCCTCGGACAGGTAGGTCTGGCCCGCGTCTTCCTGCAGTACGTCGCGCGTGTCGACGTACCCGGCCGCCTGGAGCTCACCCAACACGCCGGACGCGGACCGGTCGGCGACGTCGGGATACTTGGGCGCGTCCGGCCGGAAGTCCGCAACTTCGACACGCGCGTACGGCTCAACGGCGTAGACGCACTCCGCGTACGTGGCGAACTTCAGCGCATCGTGGAGCCGTCGGCCCCAAGGGTGGTCGGAGCTGTCCACCAGGGCTTGGATGGTGTCCGTCGCATCGACGGTAAGGGAAAATTGGGATACGCACGCCTCAAGCATGGTCATCACTGAGCCTTCAGTCAGGTGAGCGGTGTTGGTTGGCGAAACGGAGAGTTTGGGGTTGCCGTCCCGTTCTCTCCTACAATCCATTTTAGGACTGGACCACAGAAAATCAAGACCCCCAACGGGTTATTTCCCGACAATTATGCGCTCCTCGCAGACTCGCCAGCCAGAGCAAGAGGGCAATAGATTGAAGCAAACACGCAGGCCAGCGCGCTGCCGGAACGCAGACGAGCAGATACGGGAATAAATAAAGACCAAGATGAATAGAGCGCAACGGATAGAGACAAGGAGACGAGTACAAGGATTTTGTTCGAATGAATTCGGCTACACGGTCACAAACTTGTCGGCAGCCAGCCCCTCTCGACTGTTCACGTGCCTGCCGGCATCCGAGTCGGGCGCCACATCGGTAGGCACAATAAGCCTGCCGACCTGGCGCTTAATATGCTGGCGAGGGCTACCGCTCTAACAGGCACCGCGAGAAGACTGTCACCAGGACCCTGCGGAGGCAGCATCCTCCGCCGGTCAACTAGCTGCCGCGCTGTCGGCGGCATCCTTCCATAGCGCGCTGCCTCGACGCTGGAGAAAATCGGCGAGATTGAGGGTCTCGGCACTCACCTGCTGGTCGATCTCGGCGAGCGTCGTGGTCAGGAGCGCGACGGTCCGCGGAATAGCCGCGTACTGGCCCAACCGTGCCTGCATACGAATGATATCGCGGTAGACGCCTTCGTTGTACTGGTCGAACTTGCGCGCTCGTTCTAGCAGAACCAGCGCGGTCTCCGGGGCAATGTCGCCGTCGGCGCGGATAAGCGCGCCGACCGCGTCCAAGACGTCTCGGCGGACGGATTCCCGGAAGGGTTCGATCCATTGGGCGAGCAGGTCCTCGGCGAGGTCGCCCCGGTACAGTTCGACCGCGTCGCGGAGGCCGGCGCTGCCGAGCTCGTCAAGTGGGCGCTGCGCCTGCAGAACGCGCTGCAGCTGCCAGAAGTCGACGTCGAGAAGGTCGTCGCTGAGCCGGTAGCGGCCGTCCTCGTTGAGGATGAGGTTGCCCGTCTGGCCATCGGTGGCGTCGGCAAGCGCGCGGCGCAACGTCGAGAGGGTGTTGTGGAACGAGTTGTACGGCCTCGGTGGACGGCTGTCGGGCCAGACGGCCTCGTTGAGTACCTCGCGCCGGACTCCCTGGGGATGCAGCGCGAGGAAGACGAGGACTTCACGCTGCCTCGGCGTGAATGCACCGCTCAGTTCGCGATCACCCGCTTCGTCCCGTACGGCGAGTTGGACTCGACCCAGCACACGCAGGAACAGCCGGGGCTGCTTGGTGCGGACCGGCGGTTCCTCGCGGGCCGCCGGCTGGTTGTCCTCGGCGTGGTGCTCCTCCTGCTCGAGCGAGTTGCTCGCCTTGGCATCCGCCGATCGCTGCTCGGGAACCGGTTCCCGAGCCTGTTCGGCGCTCTCTGCAGCTTGGAGCACTTCAAGGAGAGAGGTGGCGTCGGCGGCCGGAACGTTGAACAGGCGCGTACCGGTGAGGACGTCGTCGATCCCGGGACTGGTCGCGCTGACGGTGCCGTCCTGGCGGACGAGCAGAGTCACCCCGGGACGCCACTGGCCGAGGAGCACGCCGGCTATGCCGAGCGTCGAGCCGTTGTCGAGGACGGCTTGCAGGCGACGATCAGCGTGGGATGCTGGCCTGGCGAGCAGTACGAGCGACGGTACAGCGGGCCGAGCTCCGGTCTTCTCGATCGCGTGGCGAGTACGAGTCAGCAGAGCCGCCTCCATCTCATCGAGCGCGACATCGAGCGTCGCGACGACCTGAACGCTGCTCGGCAGGTCCTCAACGGCGACGCCTTCGAAAACTAGACGTAAGTCGTCAACGGGCACGATCATGCCGACACCGTTGCCAGGCTGTTGCTCGGCGAGCAGGTGCAGGAGCAGCGCGCGGGCGGCCGCCATCGCTCCGGCACCGGCGAGGCCAAGCCCGCGGGTGCTGGCGAGGCTCAGGGCCAGTTCGCGACGTTCTCGAACGCCGATCTTCGCGGGCACCTGGTCCAGCTCGCCGCCTGATTCCGACTCCCCCGGTGAGGCCAGGTCGACGAGCTCGGCAACTTCACCGGGCGGCAGGTCGCCGTCGTCGCGTACGGCGCAGAGGGCGCGGACCACGGGTGCGATCGGGCGCTGAAGGTCAGCACGGTCGCCGCTTCCGATCCGGTAGTGCCGCCGACGCCACATCCTGGTCGACACCACGGCCGCGGCGATCGCTCCGGCGAGGCCGAGGCTGACGAACACGCCCGTCACCAGGTCCACGGCAGGCTCGGGACGGTCTTCGCGGTGCTCCCCCGCCGCGGTTGGTTCCGGCGCAGGCTGGGTAGGCGCCGTAGTCGTGGGAGGTGGTGGCTGTCGGGGCGGCACTAACGGATGCTCCCGGTTGGGCGCCGGGATGTACGCGGTGATCTTCCAGCCGGGCCGCACGAGGTTGGGGTTCTTCAGCGCGCGTCCGTCGGGCTGCTCCACGCCGCGGTTGAGCTGGAAGAGCTCGGGCCAGCGGCTGCCGCCGCCCGGACCGTAGAGGCGCTCGGCGACGCGCCACAGGCTGTCGTAAACCCCGTCGCGTGGAAGCCGGACTTCCTCAGTGACCTGGACCATGCCGGCCGGAGCCGGCGCGGCGGGATCGATCACCGCACTGGTCGCCTGTGGTGCCGGACCTGGAGGTAGCGATGCGACGGCGGCGACCGGCCGGAGGCCGACGGTGGGCGCCGCGGCGCCCGCAAGCGGCGCCAAGTACGAGCTTCGGCTGCCGAGCAGGGTAAGCACGATGGTCCCGACGAGGACCGCGGCGACCCCGCGCAGTGGGCCGGGACGGCGACTCGGCCACGTCATTCCGCGCGCCGCGTCGACGGAGCAGCGCAGGACGTCCAGGACGAAGAAGAACCAGACGATCCAGCACACCACCGCCAAGGTGTTCAGCAGGAAGCGGACGCTCATCGGATTGAGCAGGGTCGCCTGGATCTCGTCCCAAGTCGGCAGCTGGTCCGGCAGCGGCCAGCCCACGAAGTGCACCAGAGCCCAGGGCAGGCCCGCCGCGAGGCCGACCAGGACGCCGGACGCGAGCAGCCCGCGGACACACCGGAGTGCCGCGGCGAACACCCGCGTCCGGCGCGAGAGGGGCGGTTGCGAGGTCACGGCACCGGTACGGAAGCCCGCGTGGACGCATCAGCGGCCGACGTCCGCGTCCCGGCGAGCGTCAGCGGCGCGCTCGGACTGATTTTCAGGGTAGGCGCGCTCGCGGTCTGCCGCTTACGCCTGGCCCGGGTCGTCTTGCGGCCGTCGCGCCACTGGGCGAGGTCAGCTGCCGGGACATCGGTGAACTTGGCCAGCTCGTCGACGCCAATGACGTCGCTCGCTCCGACGAGGATGTCGCCGAGCCTCCGGTCGATCTCGCTGAGCTTCTCGGCCAGTTCAGTCCGCTGCTGCACGAGCTCGCCGACGCGCCGCGCGGCCTCAGTCCTCTTCGCGCTCCGGGCTGCGTCCGCCTCCTCGATGCGGCGTTCGATCTCTTCGGTAGTCGCCATTTCGTGTCCTCTCATGGGAATACGCCGGAGATTCCGCGCTGTGGTTCAGCTTGTCCGGCTCCAGTTACGGTGATCGAGGCGATGCTGACCAGCCCGAGCAGCTGGGTGGGCTGGTCGATGATGACGGTCACGGCGACCCGGTTTCCGGTGACCGACACGCTGCCGGTGTGGCCAGCGGCGGCGAGGTAACTGCGGGCCGCGGCGCCCGCACGTTGTGGGACCAGGCGCAGCGAGCCGTCGGCGCGGTACGCAGCCAGATCGATCTCCTGGGCGCCGGCCCGTGCGGCCTCCTGCGCCTCGCCGATGGCGCGGACCTTGGCGGCCAGTGCCAGCCCGCCATCGAGCACGAGGCCGGCGAAGAGGAGGGCCGCGAGCGCGATGGTGACGACGAAGGCGGTTACCCGGCCTTCTTCGTCGTCGCGCAGCCGACGTAGCACTGCGATCGACCTCATGCCGTACCTCCAGAGGTGCCACGCCAGACGTCGACCGGCGAGGAAAAAGTGGACTCGAACGTCCGGCTGCCGGGCACGCCGAGCGAGGTCAGGTCGCCCAGTCCGACACTGCACGACACGGTCACGGTCACCGTCGACCCAGGCTTGAGCCCCTGGGTGTCGGCGGAAACCGACAGCGACTGGCAAGCGATCCCGGCCGAGCGCAGAGCCGCGCTGGCAGTGGCCTGAGCGTTGGCGGTAGCTTGCGATGGACTGCGGGCCAGGGTGGCGGCGCGGGCGGCCTGGTGGGCGACGTCGTTGACCCGCAGCTTGGCATCGGCCAGCCGGCCGCAGAAGACGACGAACAACAGCAGCAGGATCAGCACCGGGGTCAGAAGGGTGAGCTCGGCCGCGGCGGACCCCCGGTCGTCCCGCCGTAGCGCAAGGAGGCTGCGGGCCGCGGTCATGGCGTCACCGCCCCGGCTCCGCTCGGCGGGGTGAACTTTTCCACTGGCCCAACGGCTTCTGCGTGGACCGAGAGGGTTGTGAATGGGATCAGGCTGGTCACAGTTCCGGTGACCGTCACGGATACTTGGGCAGCTCCACGCTGGACGTTCACCGAGGTTTCCCGCAACGGTCCGTTGCCCAGTTGCGTGAGGACTCGTTGTCCCTCGGTGTCACCCATGGCTGAACTACCACCGGAGATTCGTGCCGCAGATAGCGCCTGGGACGCAGCGGCTTGAGCAATGTGGTCGGCGTGCATGTACAGCGCGAATTGAGCGATGAGCAGAACCAGCAGCAACAGCAGCGGGGTAGCGATGACGAGCTCGGCCGTACCGGCGCCGCGCTCATCCGTGCGAAGTCGGCGCAGTACGTTTCGAGGCATCGTGGTCACCGGCCTAGAGGGTGATGCCGTTGGCCTTCTCGGTCACCTTGGCGACGATGATTGCGACCACGGCAATCGCCAGGAGGACCAAGGCAGCGGTCACCACGACGGCTTCGGTTGAGTAGCCGCCTTCGTCTTGACGGAGCTGTTCCAGCTCGGCACGGACGCGGGCGATCAGAATCTGAACTTCGTTCAACATCAGCTTCTCCTTGAAGGTACGACGGTCTGAAGTGGACTCATAAGCCAGCCAGCACGCTGGCAAGGGCGGGATATCCGATGAAGACAAGGAAGCCGATGAACAGCATCACCACGGGCAGGCTCATCCGCTCGGTGGCTGCTTGGGCATCGCCTTCAGCGTCGGTGAGCTCGCGAGTACGCAGAGCCGAGGCCTTGGCCGCGAGGCTCGCGCGGACTCGGGCGCCTTCGGTACCCGCGAGACTGACCGACGCGGCGAGCTCGGAGAGCTGGTGCACGTCAAGTTCGCCGCCGAGCTGACCGAGGGTGGCCCATGGCGTGGTGCGGGTCAGCTTGGCGGTGACCAGCGCGCGACGAAGCTGCTGGAACGCCCAGCCCTTGCCGATCCCGACCGCATCCGACAACGCGCCGTCGACACCGGCGCCGCCGGCCAGCAGGACCCGGATGAGATTCAGGTAGGCCGACAACGCGTGCCGGAAGGTGGAGCGACGCCGCTCGGCTTCCTGTCGAACGCGGATGTCCGGGAGCAGGAATCCGCCGAGCCCGACGAGGAGGCCGGCGACCGCGGGAACTTCCCAGGCGAGGCCGACATCGGCCATGACGAGCAGCACCTGCATCACGGTCGGCAGCAGCAGCCCGGCCAGCGCCAGCGTCGCCTTCTCGGCCAGGTGGTGCTCGATGTTCTTGCCGGTGACCGCGAGGTCGTTGCGTATCTTGCTGTTGGGCAACCCGAGGACAGCCAGCGGCTTGACGAACGGGCCGCCCACCCGCAGCGCCCAACCGTCGGATTCCGCGGTGAGGATCGGCGGCGGCGCCGGCGCCGCGTGCAGCCGGTCGACCAGGGCCCGCAGCGGCGGCCGCGGCGGGAACACATAAACCACGAGCGCCCACAAGCCGACGCCCAGCCCGGCTCCCCACAGCAACGCCTCGATCATGATGACGCTCCCTTCCCGGTGAGCAGGTCATCGACGTCGGCGTCGTGCTGGCGGATCGCGCTCAGCTCGGTCAGGAACCTCTCGGGGTCACGCTGGCGCACGATCCGCCCGAGCCAGGCGAAGGCGACCGTGAACAGCAGGCCGACGAGCAGCAGCATGACCTGCCCGAACGCCGTGTCGTATGGAGCAAGGTAGCCACGGTTGAGCAGCACCAGCCCGACGGCGAAGACCAACGTGGTGATCACGACGACCCGCACGCTGGTCCGGGTGCGAGCACGGCCGGCCTCAACCCGCATGCGCATGGACGCCTGCTCGCGTGCCTCGCCGGCCAGTTCGCCGAGCAGGTCGGCCAGCTGCCGGGCCTGGTGCTCGGCGGCCAGCACGAGCGCGGAGATCACCAGGTCGGCGGTCGGGTCGCGGAGCTGGTCGGCGAGGTGGCGCAGGGAAGGTGCAAGGCGTTCGCCGCGCTCCAGCCGGACGGCCAGCTCGGTGATCTCCTCGCGGATCGCCACTGGGCAGGCCGGGGAGGTGGCGAGGATGGCCTGTTCTAGTTGTGATGTCCAGGGACGTTGTGCCGGGTTGAGGTGACCTGGTGATGGCCTGTCGTGCTGACAGGTGAAGGCCTCCGGTTGTGAAGTGGAGCTGTCGAGGAACCACATCACGCGCCGGAGGCC
>NZ_JAEBEI010000044.1:0-9942 GCF_046548775.1 Amycolatopsis sp. cmx-4-61
CCCGCGCCGGCTTCTCGTCACGCTTACGTGGACTCACAAGGTCCGATGTCATCACTCACAGTGCCCATCCCGCCGGACCTTCGGCCCGGCGTGTCGGGCCGCAAACACCGATCTTGGAACAGTCCCCAAGCGTCAAGCGTCCACCCTGTTGGTCACTCGTTTGTCCGGGTGATGTCGCCGACGGTCGGTTATGAGGAGACGTCGTCGACGGCTTGGGTGCGGTAATGGCAGGCCGCCCTTCGGTTGGGGCGGCCCGCCAATTGTTGGGTTAGAAGTGGAGTTGGTCGATAATCCAGGCGAGGATGGTTCGGGTGATGCCAGAGAGAGCACCGGTGATGATGGCTTGGATGAGTGGTCGGTTCTTGCGGTCGCGGGTGTTGATCATCGCTTGCTCCCGTGGTCTGCGTCTGGGTTGTCGGTGACCACGGTTCCTGATTGGGCCGTTCGAGTGAGGCGTTGTCGGTGGTGTCCGGTTACGGAGGCTGTTTGGGCTGGTGGCGGCTAGATTGCGGTGATCGGACTCCGGTCGTTTCCGGTCGTCGAGCAAAGGTGGGTGGTGGCTCCGTTGGCGGGGTTGCAGGAGGCGTTCGCCGCTGACCTGGATCAGTTGCGGCAGCTTGCCGGGATGTCGATCGCCAGGTTGGCGAAGCGGGCGGGCCAGCGTTCTTCATCGGTGGGGGATCTGCTGCGTGGCGAGTGGGTGAGGGCACCATCGTGGGAGCGGGTGTCTGATCTGATTGAAGTGTGTGTTATCGAACTGCGGGAGTCAGGAGCGTTAATCGGTGCGACTGAGGAGATGCAGCGGCTGGGTGACCTGGAGTGGTGGAGAAAACAGCACGGCGATCTCGTACGACGTCTCGCCACTCGCTCTCACAAGGGCTCTGCAGCTCCGCGGGCAGGCACACAAATGTGGTCAGGTGAGACACTAGAAACGGTACGGGCGCGAATTGGCACGAGCCGCCCAATGGTGGCGGAGGAGGAGACGTCGCCGGCAGGGCGGATTGTCATGCGGGCGGGGGTCTCCGCGGGTCGGTCTGAGGAGTTGGAGCGGCTGGAGTTGCATCAGCGCAATGACCGGCACTTCCGCCCTCGCGCTCGTGGGGTGGACCATGCAGGCGATCGTGGCGACTATTTCACCGCCCGTACCACCGCTTTGCGCGAGCTGGCCACCTGGCTGCGCGGTGACCGCCACGACCGAAAAGCTAGGGTGGTCACCGGCCGGCCAGGCTCGGGCAAGTCTGCGCTGCTGGGGCGTCTGTTGATGCTGGCCGACCCGGACGAGCCCGCTCGCGCCCAAGCCGATCCAGACACGCTGCCCCCTGCTGGGCTAGAGATCGTGCCGCTGTACGCCCGTCGCGCCACCCGCGAGTCGCTCACTCAGGACCTGGCCTCCACTCTCGGTACTCCCGAGGCTGACCTGGGCGAGCTGCTGCAGATTGTGGCCGAGCGCCCCAGACCGCTCGTAGTCGTGGTCGATGCTTTGGATGAGGCTGGCACCGGCGGTGACCCCTACGAGGGCATGCGGATCGGTCGGGAACTGCTGCGTCCGATGACCTCCATGCCGACCGTGCGGTTAATCATCGGTACACGTGATCCGTTCATTGGCACTCTTGGCTCCGCAGTCACTGTCCTGGATCTCGATGACACCCACTACTTCGGCGCTAACGACGTGGTCGACTACGCCCGGGACGTCCTGCTGGACGCCCACGATCCTGACAGTCTCTCCCCCTATCGCGACGACCTCGCCGCTGCCACAACGATCGGCCGGGCGATCGCTGATCGGGCAGGGACGTCGTTCCTGGTCGCCCGGATGACCGCCCGGGCCTTGGTCGACGGCCAGATCACGATCGACACCACCCGTCCAGGCTGGCGCGACACCCTGCCTTCCGACGCCAAAGAAGCCTTCGCCGCCTACCTCGCCCGCTTTGGTGATAATCGGTTGAGAATTGAAAGTCTGCTGCGCCCTCTCGCTTACGCCCAAGGCAGTGGTTTGCCTTGGTCGACCTTGTGGACTGCGATTGCTGCGGCCCTGTCTGGTCTACCCTGCTCGCAGGACGATCTTCGATGGCTCCTGGAGTATGCGGGTGCTTACGTGATTGAGAGCGCCACTCACAATAATTTGGTGTTCCGGCTCGTCCACGAGACTATGGCCGAGCTGCTCCGCGCCCCCGGCGCCGACACCGACGCGCACCGCGCTATCACCGTCGCTCTCGTCGGTCAGGTCCCGGATAACCGAAATTCAGGAGGTAAGGACTGGGCCAACGCTCACCCCTATATCCTCCGTCACCTTGCCGCTCACGCCGCAGCTGCCGGTGCTGTCGACAACCTCATCGCCGATCCCAGCTACCTCGTGCATGCCGAACCTGACACTCTGTTGCCCGCACTGCGTTATGTAACCACAGATATCGGCGCGACTATTCGAGCTATCTATCGCACGAGTGCTCACTATCATCGGCGACTTGACCCGCATAATCGTCGCCATATCTTGGCTCTTGATGCTGCCCGTTTCGGTGCTCATGCCCTTGCCTGCGAACTGGCGTTGCCGCTGGGCTGGAAACCGCGCTGGGCCACCAGTGCTCAGACGGCTACCGCACTTTTCTCGACCCTTACAGGTCACAACGGGCCGATACGCGCGGCCGCTTGTGCAATCGTTGAGGGGAATGCGGTCGCAGTCACGGCCTCGCATGGATCTCGCGGGAGCATGCATATATGGGATTTGAGCACCAGTGAACTCCGCATGACGATCAACGGTTATACCGACTGGATAAGCGCAGTCGTCTGCATGGTGATCGACGGGACGCCAGTTGCAGTCAGTGCCTCGGGGGCAAAAATAGGTAAAATACACACTTATGATTTGCGTACGGGCGAGTTGCTTGGTGTGATCACGGATCAAGACGGATCGATTCACGTGGTTGCTACCGCGGGAATCGAGGGAAGCTCATTGATCGTAACGGGCGGTGGCGGTGATGGTGCCGTACGAGTATGGGATTTAATTACTGGTGACCTGCTGCAGACGCTTGGGCACCACACCGACTGGGTGCAAGGGGTGGCGTGCACAACGATCAATGGCTGTCCTGTCGCCATCACCGGCAGTAGGGACGGAAGCGTGCTCGTCTGGGATCTCGGCGAAGGTCGGCTGAGGAATGTGCTCGTTGTCTCCACGAATCCAACTTTCGAGGGAGTCGAAGCGGTAGCTTGCGCGGTGATCGACGAGTGTCCGACTGCTGTTGTCGGTCTCTTCAATGGCACGGTGCAAGTATGGAATTTGAACACTGGCGAACCACGCGGTACTTTCCATCACACCAGTTCAGTTTGCGATGTGACATGCGCTGTGCTTGACGGGCGTCCGATTGCTGTCATCGGTGGGCGGGATGGTGTTGTGCGCGTATGGGATCTGAAAAATGGTGAGCTGAATTCGACCTTCGCTGGCCACACTGATTATGTAGAAGCAGTAGCATGTACTGAGATTGACGGCCATCCCGTCGCTGTTACTGGCGGCGGAGGAAGCGGCATGCGTCGTGACGACGGAACAATTCGCGTGTGGAGCTTATTGGAGTCAGTTGATAGTGTTCGGATCGGTCATTCCGCAGACATACGAGCAGTGGTTTCGACGGTTGCTAATGGGCGGCCCGTGGCTATCACTGGCGGCGAAGACGGTGTAGTGCGGACGTGGGACTCAATCACAGGGAAGATTGGGGTAACTATCAACCTTGCGGATTCTGTGTGGGCGTTGGCCTGTACGGTGATCGATGGCCGCGCTGTAGTGCTTACCGGTGGAGTTCGACAGGCGGTACGCCTTTGGGATTTGATCACGGGCGAGCTTTTGGGGACGCTTGTGAATAGTTGGCACGTTCTCAACTTAGCTTGCGCGACGCTTGATGGTCGTCCCATTGCCGTGACAAGCGGTCTCGGAAGTGGAGAGTACCGTGACGCCGCGATAGTGGTGTGGGATTTGATAACCGGCGAAATTATTACCACCCTTGTCGAAAGTTTTGACCCACCTCGATCGGTAGACTGTGCGATGCTAAATGGTTGTCTGGTCGTCGTCAGCTGCGATGATGAAGAGTTGACCGTGTGGACCCCGACCTCCGGCGAATTGATTCGGACTGTCAGATTAGTGGGTCGAGCTCGCGTCATGGCGTGCACGACGATCGACGATCGTCCGATAGCTGTCATTGGCAACTGGGATGGCAACATCAAATTATGGAGCTGGAGTACAGGAGAACAATATTCCACTTTCCGCGGTCACACGGCTCCCGTGACCGAGCTGATATGTACAGTACTGGACGGAAATCCGGTTGTCATCTCTGGTAGCGAGGATGGTGTGGTCCGTCTATGGAACCTGGTGAACAGATCCGGCACCATTGTTCTACAACGCGCTAAGCCTGGTCCATTAAGTGTAAGTCTGGCCGGCGGGTGGATTCTGGCTGCGGGATGGGATTTAGTGGTCCTGGATCGAATTTCGCGCAGGGAGCATTAATTCATTTGCGGCGCACCGAAGCGTCGATCGAAACTCGCGCTCGTTGCCGTAAGGGTGCCTCGTGACTGCTCACTTTGTAGCAGATGGGCGCGTTACCTGTTCGATCCGGCGGTGTCTCGTCTTGGTGGCGAGGTCTACTACTTGGCTGCGCCAGGCCGAAGAAGACCATCATGCCTCTCGGGATCAGCAGGCGCAGGCACACGCCGACGTCGCCCCAGCAGCCCAGCTATCAGACACTGACGAGTGCTCCCGGACGGCCCCTCTTGCGTGTGCACAGGGTGGGTGCGAATCAGCGAGACGCACGACAACCTACGGCATTCCTGCTCAATTGGCCGGTCGCGAAGCTGTCAGGTAATCGTCCCCGTCCCAGCGGTACGAGCCGACCTGGACCGGCTCGCCGAAGGTCGGGGCGTGCACCATCTTCCCCGCCCCGATGTACAAGCCGACGTGGTGGACGTTGCCGCGCGTGCCGTAAAAGACCAGGTCGCCGGGGAGCAACGGCTGGCCGCCCGGCACCAGCGGGCCGGCGGCGTACTGGGTGCGAGCCGTGCGCGACAGGGCGACGCCAGCAGCCGCGTAGGCCGCCTTCGTCAGGCCCGAGCAGTCGAAGCCGCTGTCGCCGTTCAAAGGTCCGTTGCCACCCCAGAGGTACGGCAGCCCGAGCTGGCCGCAGGCGAAATTGATCGCCGTTGCGGTGGCCGCGTTCGGTGCCTGGATGTCGTCGCAACGGCCGGTGCCGACTGCGGCCTTGCTGTACCTCTCGGCTTGGTCGAGGACTTCATTGACGTACCAATCCGCGTGATTGTAGGCAAACAGCGCCTTCCGGATGTCGCTGGGCGCGCCGGACTCGCACAGGTAGTACGCCGCCGCGTAGATCGCGTCGTGCTTGTCCCATGGCGACGGCGGGGTCTTGCCGCCCGGCGGTAGGGGGTGCCGGACGACGACTCCGGCGAACGTGGACTGGAGGAACTGCATCGGCCCGCGGGCGCCGAACGAGTTCTCGGTTCCTTCCGCGATGCCGATCAGCTTGCTGCGGCCGTGGTCGCTCTCGACCTTGCCGATCGCCGCGAGGATCGACCAGTCCAGCCCGGGACACGCGGCGGCTGCCGCTCGGTAGAGGGCGAGGTAGTCGGCGGGGATGTCGGCGATGGCCTCCTGGCTGGGCTCGGTGCCGCTGCTGCCGAACACGGCCTTCACGACGCCTTGTCCGATGCCGCCGATGAGGATGATGACGACCACGACCGCGGTGTAGGCGACCTTCATGGGCGCCTCCGGAAGCGGCTGGCGGGCGAGGTGGGTGGGAACGGATCCGGAGCGTTCAGAGCCGCTGGACCTTGCTGGGCCGGGACCGAGCCTGGCGCCGGCACGTCGCCGGGCAGATCAGGTTGGGGCCAGAGCTGGGCGAGGTCGACGAGCCGCAACCGGCCGGGGTGGCGCGTTGCCGGACCGGCGATCGGGAGCCATCGGGCGGCGGCGGGGTCGCCGGCTGCGTCCGCGGAGGTGGTGGCCAGCGGCACGAGCTTGGGCCGGTCGAGCTGGGACAGGCAGTCGGCGAGCGCTCGGCGGGCGGAGGTCTCGCGCCGATGGGTGGGCAGCCAGATGAGGACCGGGGTGGTGATGCCGGTCGCGGCGGCGAGCTTCTCGTAGCCGTAGAGCTTGCGGCTGAGCTTGCCGAGGTCTTCGGTGCCGAAGTCGAACTCGAGGAAGAACTCGAGCTGATGGTCGTCTTCGCGCCACCGGCCGTAGGCGTCGGGACGCACCATGTCGCCGAACAGGCGTCCGCACCGGAGCTCGGACCACCACGCCGTCAGCGACCTTCGAGCCCCGGGACGTCGGCCCAGCGCGACCAGGGCGGTGAAGAAGCCGTTGACGCCGACCGTGTGGGCCAGACGCAGGGAGTGCGCGATCCCGATCGCGTCTTCGTGCCGGTAGCCGATCGACTTCGGATCGAGCCCGTCTTCGTAGGCGAGGGCGACCGCGCCGGCGAGGTCGAGCACGTAGTGCATCGGGGCGGTGCCGGTCGTGACGAACGGCTGGAACCGGTCGACGACCCGCCACTTGAACAGGTCAAGTAGCCGGTGGTTGGCCGCCCGCATGCTCGGGTAGCAGAGCTCGACGATCTGCTGGGTCGTGAAGACCTTGTGCTCGTAGAGCATTCGGGCCAGCCACCGGTCGCGGTGGGTCAGCCGCCCGGCGAGCTGGGCGTGGTGCTCGCCGGTGGTGGCCGCTCGCGGCGTGGGGCGTTGTGGCATGTGCCCGCGCAACGCCCGCTGAGGAGTGGGGTTCGAAATCATCGGAGGACCTCCGGTGTTAGGCAGCGCGGCGTGGATCAGCGGTGGGCGCTATGCCTTCGGGCGTGATGGGCTCGGCCTCGGCGACTGGCGGTCGGGTGTTGATGCGGGCTGCTTTGCGGATCGCCCTGGCACGGCCGGGGACCGCGGGCGGCAGCTTTTCGGTCACCGCGGTGAACGGCGGTGCTTCCTCTCCGCCGAGAACCAGGCGTGCGGCGACGTGGAAGGCGCCCAGGTTGGACAGGTCGTGATCGCTCAGCCGCGGCATGGTGTGGCGTGCCAGCCGCTTCGCGTCCTCAGGGGACGCGTTGAAGAAGATCTTCGACCGGGCGTTCGTGCTGATGCCCTCTTCCAGTTCCTTCGGGAGCTGGCCGAGGTACTGGTGGGCCAAGGTCATCGACAGGCGATATCCGCGCGCCTCGGCGAGCATGTCTTCCAGCGGGTACGCCAGGTTCAGGAAGTTGTGGCACTCGTCGACGTAGAGCCCGCAGTCGCGCCGCTGACGCTGCGGGACGCGGGCCCGGCGGGTGGCGGCTTGCCAGGTGCGGGCGACGACGATCGAGCCGACCAGCCGCGCCGTTTCCATTCCCAGCGCGTCGCGGGCGATGCGCACCAGGCAGATGCCGCCGGTGTTGAGCACCTCGTCCATGTCCACCGTGGACTTCCCGCCGGCGATCGCGGCGCGGACGAATGGACGTAGCAGGAAGCCGCGGACCTTGTTCATCAACGGCGAGATGACCTGCGCCCGGCTCGCTTCGGACAGAGCGTCGTACCAGGACCAGAACCCGCGCAGCACGTCATCGTCGATCTGGTCGCAGGCCCGTTGCCGGAACGCCGGGACCGTGAGGAGCTTGGGCAGGTCGGCCAGGGTCGGCGTGCCGGGCATCGCGGTCAGGGTGAGCAGTCCGGCGCGCAGGATGTCATCGGTGCGCGGACCCCACGAGGAGGCGTAGATCCGGGAGAAGATGCTGACGAGGTTGTCGACCGCGCGGGCCTTGTCCACGCCCTCCAGCGGGTTGAGCACTGGTGGCCGGCTGCGGGAGTCGGCGTCGAAGAGCACGACCTTCTCACCGAGCTCCTCGGGGATGCGCATCAGCAGGTCCGACACGAGGTCGCCCTTCGGGTCGACGACCACCACGCCGCGGCCAGCCTCGGCGTCGTCCAGGATCAGGCGGCCCATCAGCTCTGACTTGCCGGAGCCGGTCGCGCCAAGAATGTGCAGGTGATGACGCGCGTCGGCGACGTGCAGGCCGACCGGCCGGGAGTGCCCCGAGTCCGACAAGCCGAGCGGCTTGATCAAGTCACCGGCCGTGCCGATGCCGGGCGGCGGCGGTACGGCTTTCGCGCCGGCGCGCTGGAGGCCGGGCGTGGCTTCGTCGATCGGCAGGTGCGCGAGCGCGGCCAGCTCCGGGATCGAGAGCAGGTCGCCCTTGCCGAAACGGCGTTCGGCCAGCACCTGGACTGGGGCCCGGCGGAGCCGGATCCGGCGGAAGTAGTTGTGCTCGGAGAAGGCGGCGAACGCCGAGGCGATCGCGTGGCCGCGTCCCCGCAGCACCTCCCGGACCGCCTGGACCTCGGCGGTCGTCGCGTGCTCGGGGACGGTGGTGGCGACCGCGTATCGGATGCAGGTCTCGAACTGGTTCTGCCGCAGCTTCTCCACGACGGCGCGGTCCTGCGCGGCGAACTCCAGGCTGGTTTGCCGATCGAGCCCTGGTGTCCGCGAACTGGATGACGGCTTCGCGGTCTTGCCTGGCGTCACGACATCCAGCAGCCGGCCGACCAGGTTGACCGAGCTTCCCGCGTGCACCCGCCTCGCCGCGCGCCGCGCCTTGGTCGCGCGGTGCCCAGCGACGGGACGGGCGAGGATCTGCACGCAGGCCCGCTCGTGGGGGCCGAGCCCGACCGAGGCGCCGAGCAGGGCCCGGATCGGGTCGGCGGGGTGCTCGGTGCGGATCGGAAGTGCTTCCGAGCGAGCCAGCCGCAGCTCGCCGCCGACCGCTTCGATTCGCCGGCCCGCTGCGGAGGCGGTGGGGATCGGGGGCGCGGCCGGCGTCGTGCGGGTGTGCGCGCCGGGCCAGGCCGCCTCGATGGCGCGCTCGACCATCCCCGGCGGCACCAGGCCAGGCACCCACAAGCGGATCTGCACGCCGTCGTCGGTGAACGTCAACTCGAAAGCCAGGTGAGGTTGGCCGCCGAAGCGCCGCCGCCAACCTGGTCGCAGCAGGCCGACCAGGTTGGACCACACGGTGATCGCGCCGGATGGGTCGACGGTCGGCGGCGCCAGCAGGGTGACCAACCGGGCGTCGCTGACCAGGCTCTCGTGGTAGCGGCGGCGCCAGCGGCGTCGAGCGATCACCGCGGCGGTCGTCGCGACCGCCAGCGCCGGCCCGGCGATCGGCCCCCAGGCGAAGACGAGATCGCGAAGGTGGGCCAGCACGGTCTGGAACGCACCGAGCGGGTCGCGCAGGTAGTCGCCGGCAGGTGAGGCGAGAGAGGTGGATAGAGCGGACGGCCAGGACATCAAGACCTCCGAACGTAAGTTGGAGCGCTGGATCAGGCAGCTCGCGGCTCGCCGCCTTGCTCAGGCCGGGCCTCGGTGACGCGTGTCTGCAGTGCGCCGGAACGGGTGTTGTCGACGACCAGCCGCAGGCGCGTGCGGCGAGCGGAACGTGCGGCGTCGACTTCGGCCTGCCATTCGGAGAACCGGCGGCCAGCCAGGCGCTTGAGGTAGCTCGGAATCCGGTTTGCCGGCACACCGACCAGCTGCGGGCCGAGGACCGCGAGGAGGTCGCTGGCTTCCTGCGACGCCCACCCCGCCTCGACGATCGCCGCTTCGTCCGGGAACACGTCGGCGACGCGGTCCACGGCCGGGTTCAGCGCGGCGTCCTGCTTGCCGCCGTACGAGTAGACCCACAGGAAGTTCGGCGGCGGATCAGGCTCGACGAGGGACCTGAACCGGGAAACCTCTTTGGTGTACGCGTAGAAGTTCGTGTCTGGGCGAGTCCTGCAGATGTCCAGCCATGCCAGCAGGTAGTCGTCGCTGATTCTCTGGGGCTCGCGATGCCTGAGGCCGACTCCAGATAGGAGTTTGTGCAGCTCAGTGGCTATCTTGATCCACCGTAGTGTGTGCGACAGTTGTCGTGCAAGGCACGCCGCAGCGATCACCGAATA
>NZ_JAEBEI010000045.1:0-5765 GCF_046548775.1 Amycolatopsis sp. cmx-4-61
GGAGGCCGCCATCGCCGGCTACCTGCGCTGGCGCAACCGCCACAGCCACCCCAAACGCCACTTCGCCGTCAACTCCAAGATCCGCCGACCGGATTACCTACCCAACGTTGCTTGATGCGGCACTAGTGTGTGTGCTGGGCCGACCGGGTGGCTGCCGCGACCGGTCGACAGGCAAAGCTATCGCCGCGAGTGCCGGGTGGCGGCACGTCGGCGCTGGTCGCGTCGACACGGGGCGTCCACCTTCCCGCTCGACCTCCGCACCCCGGTGCCGACGGGTCTCCAGCCGCGGAGTTGGAGGAACGCGCGAGTGACAGGCGGCCCACAATGTGCGACTCATGCTGAAGATATCCGCGTGCCTGCAATAGACGCAGGTCAGCGGCTTTTGCGTTACCGCCCACACGTCGGCTGGTGGCTTGAACGAAACGACACAGCCGGTGACTTCACTTCGGCCAATATCGAAGTAGGCAAGGGAGTGCACGAGGCAGACCTCGAACCCGGCATCCACTACTACCTGTTCGGCCACCTGGGAACCGGCGCGGCGGGCAGCAGAGGCACGGAACTGTCCACGGTGGACGCGCTGGGCGGACGGCGAGTAGCCAACGCCAGTGGTGCGGCCCGGTCGCCGCAGTCGCTTGGGAAGCCGCTCGGTCGACGTCGTTCGATCGCGACTCCTTTCACTTCATAAGCCTTCCGACTCTCCTTCACCTGTGGAATCGGTGAACGGGAACCGGCATGCGCAAGAGAATGTGCTGTACGTCATGCCGTTGTTCTCCAAAAGCGCCTGCCAACGGGAAACCCGACGTGAGTGCCCCTTGGGTTGCCCAAAGGGCCCTTCCGGGACCCTGCCAACGGCCTCGAGAATCCGTGTCGACGGATCACGGGGCGTGTTCACTGCGACACAGGGTGAGACGACCGATCGTTGAATCAGGTGGCGCAGAGTCACTGCGTCACCACCGGTGTTGCCGGGCGGCGGCGGAGCCGGGAGTCCACATCCGGATCGTTGCCTGCGCTGCGAGGTCGTGGACCGGCCTGGGAAGGGTTGCGGCGCTGCAGCCCCGACTGACTCCTGGTTTTCCAAGTGGCCCGTTGACCGCCGTCGTGACCGCCGGTCCGAGGGCACGGGCACATTCCGGATGGGGAGGCCGTGGTTCGGTTCGTCATGGAACTCCTGCGTTGGCTGTGGCGCAGGGTTCGTGATTTTTGTCCATTGTGGTTACAAGTGTTGGGGAGCATGGTGAGCAATCCTTTTGGTGGGTTGGCCTCGGGGTCGCGGGTGGTTTACGACGAGGGGGCCGGGGCGCACCTTTCGGCGAACGACGCCTCGTCGGCAGTCGAGCAGCTGGAATTCCCGAGTCTGACCGCGTTTCTGAACGCGTATCCGGCCAGCGCGGAGGATGCGGAATTGCTGGCGGTGCTGGTGCGCGGGGCGGCCTGGCCGGCCGAGGCGATGTGGCCGGAGTTGTGGAGCCTCAAGGGCCGGGGGGTGCTGGGCGAGGACGTCGTGGTGCGGTTGATCGGCTCGCTGTGGGGTGCGCAACCGGACCTGGCCAGGGTGGCCGTGGTGGGTGACCCGGAGGGGGTGGGGTTGCGGCTGGTGACCTCCTTCCCGGCGGTGTGGCCCGCTCTGGCACGGTGGGCGCACGCCAACGAGCTCGACGCGACCCGGATCGGCAGGTTGGTGTCGTTGCTGGTGGAGGCCTACGAGGGAGCTGCCGGCCAGGTGGTTGCCGCGATGTCGGTGCACGCCCCGGGCATGGCGGTGGTGGCGGCGAAGGCCGGGCTGCGGCGGCACGCGAAAGGTGTAGAGGTGCTCGCCTGCGCCGTCGCGGCGGCACCGCCCGCGGAGATGGGCACGGCGTTGGCGGCGTGGTTGACCAACGAGCCGGACGCGAGCGGCACGATCGGGCACGCGCTGGCCCTGGTACCGGACTGGCCCAAGGCCGGCGAGGTCCTACGGGCGATCACGTCGGCCACACCCGCGGACCGGTACCTGGCGTTGTGGCTGGCGATGTGGGCGAGGGCTGACGCGTCGGCGTTGCGGGCGTTGCTGGTCGCCGGACGGTCACAGCCGGACTGGCTGGGGGGCGTGGTGGCCGCGGCGGTAACTGCAGGGGTACCGCCCGAGGCTCTGATCAGCGGGATCCTGCAGCTCGATCCCCAGGCGACGTCCACGGCCGTCGCGGTGGTGCTCGCCCTGGCCGGCAGCCCCGAGCGCATCGCGGCGATGATCGGAGAACCACTGGATTCCTCTCCTGCCACGGCCACGGCGATCGTGGCCGCAGTGGCCGCCGCACCCGAGGAGATGACCCCCACCATCACGGCCCTGCTGGCCGCCCGACGACGGGAGGCGGTGGCGGCGATCCTGACCCGCATCCCGGTGAGCCAGGCCGCGATCGTGCTGGCACGGGTGAACTGGACACCCGCAGCGTTCGTCCGGCTCCTGCCCCGGCTGCAGGCCCACCACCCCGAGGCGTTCAAGCAACTGGTGGCCACGCTGAGCCCCACCACCCTGGCCACGGCGGGCTTGGCCCTGGCCAACACCGGCCAGTGGGTGCGCATCGCCACCCTCATCGCCGACCTCGAAACCGACGCGGGCGCTCTGGTCATCGCCACCGTCGCCGCCCATGACGCCGACGGCGGCGTGAGCATCGCCCTCGCTCTCGCTGATTCAGCCGGCCCGGAGGTCGCCGGACGACTGTTGACCACGGCACACGAGAAGTTCGGTCCGCAGCTGGACGCCGTTGCCGCGGTCCTGGCGCTCGGCGGTGACACGCCGGCACGCTCGCTGCTGGTCTCCGCTCTGGCCGGCATGCCCGCAGGTCAGGCCGGCGCCCTGCTCACCGGCATCCTCATCGACACCACCGGCCGAGCCGGGGACGCAGGAACGGCGGCCGACACCGGCGCCGCCCTGCTGCTCGCACTGCACCGCGCCGATCCCGACCGCGGCGCCGCCCTGCTGGCCCACATCCTCACGACATTGGCGCGACCAGGCCACAACCTCTGCGTTTCCCTGATCGACCGCATCCCGGACGGCTCCACCGCCCTGGCGGCCATGGCCTGCGCCGACGACACGCTGGCCGCAGCCATCATCACCACACTCGTGACCAACGACCCCGACGGGCACCTGCTCCAACGCCTCCGTGCGGCCCCCGGGGCCATCCTTCGCCCATCCGTCCTGAACGTCCTCGCCGCGAACCGCGACCACCTCGCCCACCTCCTCGCCACCCTGAACGTCCTCGACGACACCGACCTCCAACTCACCCTCCTGGCTGCACTTCCCGCCGATACCGCCCTCGACGTCCTCACGCACCCCGCGCTGGCCGGCCGACCCGTGGAAAGCCAGTACAAGCTCCTCGGTTTGCTGCTGGCCAAGGAACCCGAGCTCACCGAGGAGATCGTCACCGTGGCGTTCACGCGGCGGCGGGCGGCAGCCGCACCCCTGGTCGCTTGGCTGGCGCAGTCCGAGGACCAGAACACGTGGGCGCTGTTCTGCCGAGTCAGCACGCCGCAGACCCTCATCGGCCTTCTGCCGAACCTGGCGCCGGACTTGACAAGTTCGATCCTCCGGCGATTGGTGGCGACCGACGAGGCGTTCGTGATCAGCGCCATCGAGGTCGCCGCCGAGGAAGCGCCCTACATCGCGGCCAGGGCACTCGTCGAATTCGCCCCCGTCAGGGCGGCCGACCACCTGCTTCAACTGCCGGTCGACGCGGCAAGGCGCATCCTCGGCGAACTCAATTACACCCGCATGGTCCAAAGTGATCACTTCCTGACCCGGCTCGGGAACGGCAACCCCGCACTGATCGTTCCGGTCATCGCGTACCTCTCGCCCGAGAAGGCTGCCGAGATAATCTGCACGTTGAACGCCACTTCCCTCCAAGCGATCCGGCGAGACGTCCTCACCCGCGTGGTGCGGCGACTCGACGCTCGAGGCCGTGAGCGCATGGTCGGACGAATTGCCGGGATCGGCTTGGAAGAACTGGCCACCTACCTGGACAACGCCCGATAACCGGCACCGTGCGCACCCGCCGGGATCCTCGGCCGAACAGACCGTGCCTGGAGCCGACTGCATCGGCTTGACGGCGCCGGCTCGTCGTTGTCGGTGCGCAAGGATTCTCGGGGCAGAGCGAGACACCGGGAGGTGAGGCGGCGCCGCTTGGTGATCACGGGCTGGTGCCAGAACCGCCGCATCGGGCGCCTGAAGGGTTGCAAGGAGACGCGCCCTCTCCTTGCAACCCACACCGGGGCCGGTGAGCTCGAGCAACGCCAGGACCTCGTTCGGTGAGGCTTGTCGTGTTGCGCGGCCAACGGTCGCGTCCCGAAGATCTGCACCGATGGGCCACGATGCACCGATCGAACCACCTACGATCCGGCCTGCCGGTCCGCTGTCAGCCGATGGGGCGGTCACCTTGAGCCCGACGCCGCAGCCGGAGTTCCAACGTGGACAGGTCACGCGGACGGTATCGCGCCCGCCGTCGGCTCCGTACCACGACCGCGGCTGACCCCCCTGCTGGCACGGGAAAGTGCTCATCCGCACCGACCACCCGCCTGGGTGAGTCGAGTGTGGCCTGAAGTGACGGGCCGTCCGACCGGCAACTCCCCGTCCAGAGTGGCCTGGAGGCGGAGAAGTGGCCTGAACAGCGACGCTATGCGGTAAGCGTTTCGATGCAAGCGCCTGCACGCGCACCTTCGTGGGCGCGTTGGTCATCGGCCGCACAGCCGGTCAGTTGGAGCGCTGCCCCAGGCATCAGAAGTTGCACCGTGGTGAAGTTGCTGTGCGCGGACGTTGCCCGCGTGCGTTCTCCGTCGCAGTGACGACGTCCGGCCGGCCGGCGCGACGGGTTCTCCTTGCCGGTGATTGCTGACGCGTTGTCGGCCGGTGCGGGGCCAGGCCGATCATGTCCAATGGCCTGCCAAAGCGGAAACCGGTCCGCGTGAATCAATGAGCGGGCTCGATCAAGTGGAGCCCGGCAGTCGCCACTCGGCCGGGAACGTCGGTACGCGCCCGGTGGCGGCCCTTGCAGTGTCGACTAATCAGCGTGCGCCCTCGCAGGCAAGTCGTGAGGGGTAGCGGGCGTGTGGCAGGCTTGAAGGGGACGCCGGACACCGTTGCGGCGCCGCACGCCTGGCAACGGCGCACCATGAAGGGCGTGGCTTGGGTGAAAACTCAACGCTTGCGACCCACGCCGCCGTAGATGAAGGTCTCCGCCGCCGGGGCACCGGCCTCGTCGCGATTGCCCGCCGGCCGCCACGCCGAGCAGTCGACCAGGCCGGGCTCGACCAGCTGGAAGTCACCGAACAGCTCGAGCACCTTCGCGTGGGAACGCTCGTTGAGCTGGTCGGCGCTTCGGCTCTGCTTGATCGCGTCCGTTGCCACCGCCAGGCCGGGATCCCGGTTGTCGCCGCTGATGTGCGTGATGGCCAAGAAGCTGCCTGGAGGCAGTGCTTCGCGGAAGCGGGCCACGAGTGCCCAGGGATCGGCATCGTCCGGGAGCCAGTGCAGCATCATCAGCACCAACATCCCGATGGGCTGGTCGAAATCCAGCAGCCGACGGGTTTCCGGGTGGTCCAGGATCCACTCGGGGTCGCGCATGTCGGCGTGCACCACCGTGGCGAGGTCGTTGTCGGCCAACAACAGTTCGCTGTGCGCGACAGCGGTCGGGCCTTGTCGACGTACCCCACTCGCGCCTCCGGTGCGGCGCTTTGCGCAACCTCGTGCACGTTCGCCTCCGTGGGAATGCCGGAGCCGATGTCGAGGAACCGCC
>NZ_JAEBEI010000046.1:0-5755 GCF_046548775.1 Amycolatopsis sp. cmx-4-61
GGATACCGACGTTTGACCCTGCGCTACGAACGCAAAGCAGAGCACTTCCTCGCCTTCGTCATCCTCGGAGCCAGTCTCACCTGCTACAAGAGACTCCGCAAACTCACCACATGAGACACGCTCTAAGCCGCTGAAACAGCACCCTCCAGCGCTGTGACGATCCGGAAAACGTCGCCCTCATCGGTACGCCAGTTACTGAACGCGGCCCGTATTGCCGGCACACCGGCGCGGACGGTCGGCGTAAGGAACACGTCGCCGGCCAATGCGGCGAGCCGCTTCGCGGGTGGGATCGTCGGCGAAGGTGAAGCAGACGACATTCATCCGGACTGGCGCCAGCAGCCGCGGGGCGGGGATGCCGGTGATCGCCCGCCCCAGGGCGAGGGCGCAGGCGACGTATCGTTCGACGATCTCGCGGTGCCCCTCCCTGCCGTAGGCCCGCAGAGTGAACAGGCCGCGAGCGCGCAGAGGCGGTGGGAGTTCTCCGGCGTGAGGTGGACCAGGTCGGGATTGTCGCCGAGTGGACCGAGGTAAGCGGCCGCGTTCTGGAAGACCCGAACCTGCAGGTCACGGCGGCGGGTGAACTGTACCGCGCTGTCGTAGGGCACGTTGAGCCACTTGTGCAGGTTCACGCAGACCGAGTCCGCGAGGTCCAGGCCGCTCACCAGGTGCGCGTGGTGCCGCGGCAGCCGTCGCGACCGCTCGGGCACTTCTCGGGCACGTGCGTGCCGGATTCTCTCCAGATATCCGTGCAGGCCAATCGTGCCGGGTGTGGTTCCGGGCACGGACTGCCGAGGAGGGCAGTTGCTGTGTTGAGCCCGAGTGAGGGGCGCGATCCGGTGCTGTCGGCGGCGGCGCTGATCGTGGGGATCATCGTGGCTCTGACCTTCCTGTTCGGTTTCGGGAACGTGCTCACGTTGGCGCTTCGGTTGGGGGTGCCGGTCTGGGTAGCGCCGCCGGTGGCGCCTGCGGTGGATCTGTCGGTGGTCGGGCCGTTGATCGCCATTCGGTCCCTGTCGTTGCGGGGCGCTCCTGCCGAGGTGATTCGGCCGCCGCGGAGGCTGCTGTTGGCGTCAAGCTTGGTGACGTTGGCGTTGAACGTCGCTGAGCCGTTGATCGCCGGTGAGGTGGGGAAGGCGTTGTTCGATGCGGTGGGTCCGTTGTTGTTGATCGGCTGGTCTGAGGTGGGAGCGGTCCTGCTGCAGGCGCTGGCCGCCGTATCAGCCATCGGGTCTCCGGCTGGCGCGGCCGAGGCTGCCGACTCAGACAGCGTTTCGGTCGAGCAGTCAGACGGCGTGAACGTGGATGCTGAGTTGGTGGATCGGGCACGGTATGAGGATCGGCGGCATCGGGAGCTGTATCAGCGCCCGATGCCGCCGAGAACCTGCGGAAGACACTGGGCGTAGGTGCGGAGCGTTCGCGCACCTTGGTGAAGCCAGTACGCCACACGATTGAACACGTCTCGGGTCACGAAATGGCTGACGGCGGTGCAGGGCGGTCCGCACCGACGTGCGGACCGTATGCCGCGGAGACCCATTCCTTGGCAGTCTCGACGCCAATCAAGGCGATCAATGACCTGATGGCCGATTCGGCGGAAGGGTGAGGAGCGTTTGGGTGGTCGTGCCGGCCCTTGCTGCGTGTGAGTTCCTTTTCGGGGCTGCGTCAGCGGAGAGTGCTCGCGTACGACATGCGCCGGCGCGAGCGCACTGCCTCGCCCGGACGTGGCACTGCCGACATGTCGCTGCTGGCGGGGGTCCGGGTATCTCGGGAGTCGAATATCACCGCCAGCCGTTCCGCGGCTGCGCGTGCCATTGAGGCCGTCGCGACACCGCCGAAGAGGGGGCGGCCATCCAGGCCGTCATTTGTTTCCGGCTCCGCGGCCAGGCGATAAAGGTCTACCCGGTCGGCGGGCGCACAGATCTCATACCCGCCACCGACGGTCAGGATAACCATGTTTGGGTCCGAGTGAATGATGTCCCGAAGCGCCGGAATTAAATTCTGAATCATCCGGCGAGGATGAGGGGAACGCGTCTGCGGAAAAACTAGCTCGGCAATATGGTCAGCCTCGACGCGGTGTCCCAGATTGAGCAGGAGAACTCCGAGAACTCTACGGTGAGCAAGTGAAGGCAGCGGCAAAGTACCATTTCGGCCAAGTATCTCAATAGTGTCGACCAATCGGAATTCAAGACGAATCGCGTCGACATGTGGACACTTTTCTGATTTATGGTATTCTCGGTGGGCTGAATACTTATGCATCTTTCAACGGTAGGTCGCCGTATGGTTCCTGATCAAGCTTGCTAACGAAAATTTAAGACACGAGTTATGTTCGCTTGATTTCGGCCGGATTGCTGCCACCTGTGTGGGGGCCGTTCTTCGTCTGGTATGATCCGGAGTGTGTCTGAAAATTAGCTGAGATGAGGGCTGGGCTGCTGGTCAGGCAGGCTGCAGGTCGGGTGCCGATGCGCTTGCCCTGCAGCCATGAGGAGACGGCGTCACACTCAGCGCTGGTGCTGATCGTTGTGATGCATCATCCGCCGGGCAGCGCCCTGATGCCGCGCCAGTCGCCCCTTCCGGTTCCTGTCCGATCCGCTCCGGCAGTTCCTGCGGCGAGGTTCTCCGCCGAGGGGTGGCACGCGCTGATCAGGACCGCGCGTGACCCGGACACGGCAGCAGCCGATACTCGGCGAACCGATGTTGGGTTGCCGTGACGGGTCGGATCTTCTGCCATTCGGGTTCGCTGCGCGTCTGTCCACTCGTTCGTCAGAGATCCCCGGCTTGACGGAAACAACTTTTCTTACGTAGTGTGTGCCCGGAGCCTGAGTGAGTATTCCGTCGCCACTCCTGTCAATGGTGTGAATGTCCCACAATGGGACAGAGGTTGAGCCAGGAATCTGCACCACCGCCTGAGCGTCCGATCGGACTTGAGTACAGCGCGATATCGGCGACTTGAGAGCAGATGTCGCATTGCTTACACTCCGAGTTGAACGCGTCAGTTGCCAAATTTTGCTGAGGGTCGGACTATTCTGCCGCTTCTGTGGGGCGAGATCACGTCAGATTGGGATTAGCCAGGAATTGCGAAAGCATATCGAGCTGTCTGGCGAGTGTTGGGAAGTCGATTTTCGCGGATCCGTCTAATTTGTTGTTCAAGAGGTACACGTAAGGATCGGAAAAGCCATTTTGCCTTGAAAGTCTCATCATTCCCGTCGGGTCTCGGTCTGCAATGTCATCGAAGATATCAGCCAGCACCCTGAAGAGCAGATAAATTTGGCGACGGCCATCCGCGGACAGATTTTCTCCCTGGTTGGCCAAGCGACTCATCTCGGCAACATTGGTGCGAATTGCGGGAAGGTGCATCTCCGTGGCGGAGACATTCCTGATTGCTGGCGATTCTTTCCACCAGAAGAGCGTAGTTGCCCCTCGGCTGAATACCACGTCGTTGACGTGCACTCCTTCTGGCAGGATATAATACGTAGTCTCGTCAGGGTAAATGAATCGTTGGTGGATTAAGAGCTGCTGGAAAAAGTCTGTCAGGGGGACGGCCCACGTTTCCGGTTCAAAACCAGTGCCGAATGCGTCGCGATCCCTGATCTCGGCAAGCCAAAGATATCTCGTGTTGTCGACCGAAGCGACCTGTTGGGTTTGCCTGCACCATGGGCAGCTAACAGTGTTGGAGAAACTTCCCTCCTTGAGTTTCGCGGCGACACCGGACACCTCGGAAATTCCGCCTGTCTGAATATTCAAATTCGTGGCGATCATGTCGAATTCGTTTTTCGGTTGCCTTTCTCGGGTTGCCGTCTGCACCAAGGTGTTCCAGCAGTTACTGTGGAGAAAATGGTTCCCGCACGGAGCTGCGGCAAGTTCACCGTTCGATGTGTCTGATAGGGGGTCGCCGCAGACGCAGTCGTCGTTCAGTGGCGTGTTTGCGCTTGTCATGTCGTCGACTGTATCAGCGCCGGGTGGGGAAAGCTGGCGCCAAAAGGTAAGAAATCGGGCAGTGATTCCGCTGAAGTCGACGTTGCTGTCACGGTGATTTCGACAATCGCTCCGCGCGGACGAGCGGGTTGAATTCCAGTCAACGTCGATTGATGGATTCCGGTTTGGCATGCTGCGCAGCTTCGGTCATTTGTTCGTCGATCTTGCGGGCAACATATTAGGCACCGGAGTGAGACTTTGTCGCTCTGGCCTTCGTGGCGTCGGCCGATGTGACTCAGGACCTTGGATCCGGCAAGGTTGCGTCTCGCCGATAGTGCGCCGAGTCATTTCGGCGGGGGACTCCGCATCCTTGCAGCCTGTGAAGGACGTGGCTGGTGCGCCGGTTGCCGAGCAATCTGCGAAGGACCTGCTGGTCGGGCAACTCGTTCAATCCCGGGGACAAGACAGACGAGTCCGGTTCCGCCGAAGGTGGCCTCGGGCCGGGCTGGTACCCAGTTGCTACTGGGCAGCCGCTCAGCATGCCGCGCGCCAGCCTGCGCCGCGCGTAACTCCTGGTCCGGCAGTTCTGCGCCGACCGCGGGATCGACTACGCCCAATGCGGACTGCTGAAGACCTACTACTACGTCCTGCAGCACCTGCATGACGCGAGTGCACTGCTCCGCGAGAAGACCGCGGCTGCCCGCTGAGGATGTCTCGTAGTCCGGTGTCGGGGCGTGAGGGCCCGCAGTTGATGCAGGCTGGGTGCAGATGATCACCGCGTCCGCGACCGGAGTGGATCGACCCGTTGCCCGGGCTGCAGCCGGGCCGACCGCACGGCCTCCGCTTGCCCTTCAAACCCGAGTTCCCCGCGAACTGCAGGCGGCGTTCCATCGGCCGTCCAGCTCGTGTGCCAGTTCGTCGTCGTTCCGGACCGGCCAGCGCCTCAGGGCCCACCACTGTGTGGCTGCGTACCAGGGCCGACGTCCCACGTGCACCGATCACTGCGGCCCGCGGCGACGTCCTGGGCAGTGGTTCGAAGGCAGCCAGGCCGGGTGGGTGCCGGTCACGCGAGCCGTCAGCCGTCCGCGTGCACGAGACCACCCGGTCGCTGGGGCGTATGGTCGGCTTATGTCCATGGTATGCACGGGTCGTGCGCGGACGAAGTCGCGTTTCTGATGCCGGTGTTGTCGGAGTGCTTTTGGCGCACCCGGCGTTGTTCTATGACACACCAGCGGAGTACCTCGCCGGTACGGTGCCGTTCGTCATCGAGGCGTTGACGGTCGGCGAGCCGGTGGCCGTGGCCGTGCCGTCAGCCAATCTCGAGCTACTGCGACGCGAGCTCGGGGCTGATGCCGGCCGGTGCGCCTGCTGGACATGACCCTTGCCGGGCGCAATCCGGGCCGGATCATCTCGGGTGTTTGCGGGCCTTTGCCGAGGCGTACCCCGGCGTCCACGTGCGGATCATCGGCGAGCGGATCTGGGCCCGGCGGTCCCGAGTCGGAGTACCCGGCGTGCGCGCAGCACGAGGCCCTGATCAACCACGTCTTCGCCGGCCGGTGGATGACGATCTTGTGTCTTTATGACGCGGCGTCGCTAAGGCCGGTCGCGCCGGCGGACGCCGTCCGGAGGCATCCGTGGCTGGCGGACGGCGCGGGTGTGTGGCGAGCGAGTGGCGCGTATTCGCCGAAGACCGCGCCCACGACGTCGTGCTCGTCGTGTGGCCGGTACCTGTCGTTCGCCGAGCGTGAGGAGATCGCGCTGCTGCGCGCACAGGACATCGGCGTGCGCGAGATCGCCCGCCGCATCAGCCGCGACCCGGGAACGATCTCACGCGAACTGCGCCGCA
>NZ_JAEBEI010000047.1:0-5451 GCF_046548775.1 Amycolatopsis sp. cmx-4-61
TTCTCTGGGGGGCGTCAGCCTGTGGTGTGACGTTGCGTCGGTCGTCGGTGTGGCGTCCCATGCGACGGTTCTCTGGGGGTGTAGCTCTGTGGCTCTTTGTTGCCGAACAACGAGGAGCCGAGACACACGATGCGAGCGTTTGTGGTGAAGATGCCGTCCGGTAGTCGCTATTGGACAGTGCTCGACGAGAGCATGGATGCCGTTCCGGTAGCCGACAAGTTCCTGCGCGAGCTGCGGTTCGGCCGGGACCGGGCCGAATCGACGACCAAGACCTACGCGGGTGCGGTCGCGCTGTACCTGCGATGGTGCAGCCGCACTGATCGGGACTGGACCACCGCCGCCTCAGATATCGGTCTGTTCATGACGTGGCTGAAGTACACCCCGATACACGCCGGTAGCAGTGGCGTGGTCCCCGGACCGGGCGCCGCCACGGTCCGCGGCGAGCGGCGCATCAACCGGGTTCTCGTTGCAGTGCGAGGGTTTCTGTCCTTCGCGGTCGCTACCAACGAGGCACCCGAGTGGATCCTGGGTCAGCTCTACGAACTGGCGGATACCCGTGACCTGCCGATCGAAGCGCAAGGCGAGGACGCTCGCCTGAGCTATCGGATGCGTGCCCGGCACCGGCTGCACGAACCGGACAGCCCGGTCGACCGCGCGAGCGACGAGGAGATCGTCACGTTGTTCCGGGAGTGCCGATCGGCACGGGACCGGTTGATCGTTCTGCTCTTGGCCCGCGCTGGTCTGCGACGCGGCGCGGTGGCCGGGCTGCGCCGCAGCGACGTGCATCTGTCCGTGGACAACGGCCTTCTCGGGTGCCTCATCGAGGGGCCGCACGTGCATGTGGTGCGGCGGGAGAACAGCAATGGAGCCTGGGCGAAGTCGCGGCACTCCTACGCGGTCCCGGTCGACTTCCTGCTGGTTCAGGCATATGACCGGTACGTCGCCGAGCGCCAGGAGTGCCCGGCGGCTGCGTCGAGTGACTTTCTGTTGGTGAACTTGTTCCGTCCGCCGGTGGGTGCGCCGATGACGCCGGACGCGATCGGCGAGTTGATCGAGCGGCTGGCGGTCCGTGGTGGTCTGCGGCGCCGGATCACACCGCACATGCTGCGGCACGGGTTCGGCTCCACACTGGCCGATACGGGCGCGACGCTGGATGAGATCCAGCACTTGATGGGTCACAAGCATCACTCGTCCGCACAGCCCTACCTACACCCGGATCCGGCTCGTTTGCGGGCGGCGGTCAGCCGCGTCGCCTCGCCCCGGTTGCTGGCCGAGGACGGTGCCCGGTGACCCGCCCGCAGCGCGCAACCGCGCACCAACGCAGCGGCTCGGACGACAAGGTCGCTAGCGAGTTGTGGCAGGCGATCCAGCCCGAGTTCGTGTCGTTGATGTCGTGGCAGCCCGAGGTCGGTGTGCTGAGGTTCCCGCGGTCACACCCACTGCTCGGGGTCCGGGTCTGCGTAGTGGTCGGGTGCGAGGAGATGCGCTCCAAGACAACGGGCCTGTGCCCGACCTGCGATGCGCGCTGGCAGCAGGCCGAGCGGCCGTCGCTGGAGGAGTTTGTCGCTGTTCCCAGGGTCTATCTGCGGTCGAACGAGAGCGGTCCGTGCTCCGTGCCGGGGTGCGCGCTGCCGTGGAAGGGCCGGAAGTCCAAACTGTGCAACTCCCACCACCTGCAGTATCGACACACGATTCGGCTGCCGCTGGAACAGTTCGTGCGTCATCCCGACGTCGTGCCGTTGCCCGGCTACGGCCCCTGCCCGGTGGTGGCGTGCAGCCGTGATCGCGAAGGCGCCGGCGCCTACTGCGGGCGGCATCGTGACCGCTGGCGCCGCTACCGGACCCAGCATCCGGATGCCGATGAGCTGCGGTGGCGGCGCACTGAACCCGCGGCGGTCGAACGCGACCAGGTCAGCCTCCGAGGGCTGGCACCACGGGTCGTGGCGGAGGTGATCTACGCGCTGCAGGAGCGCACCCGGCAGGGAATCCAAACCCGTAGTCACCATCTGCGACCGGTCTGCACGGCGGCGCTGGCGTGTCATGCTGGCTCGTTGCAGGACATCCCGGTTTCCGAGCTCGCATCGGTTCCCGCTGGACTGCACAAGAGCATGGTCACGCTGGCTCGACGGCAGCAACTGAACCCGGAAACCGAGCGGGTCAAAGACGAATGGGACGTCACTGCGTTCGGCCACAGTGGAACGCTCAGGTTCACCGAGCTCAGCCAGCCGTGGCTGCGCGAAGCAACCAAGCGCTGGGCCTACGACGACCTGCCTCGCCGCCGAGGCACCGACGTCGCCCGCGTGGTCCAAACCCAGATCAACTCGCTGGTGCTGCTGTCGGACAGTCTCCGGCTGCAGCGTGACGATCACGGCGACCGGCTGACGGCTCTGTCGAGGACGGACATCACGGCGTTCTGCAACCGCATGGCCTATCTGCAACAACAAGATGTGCTCAGCGGATACAAGCGGATCTACACCTGCCGGGACGTCCGGCGCGTCCTCACCCGGATGCGCGGCATGGGACTCACGCGCGCCGGCCAGCCGTTGCATCGGCTGCCTGAGGACTTCGCACTCGGCCGGGAAGATGTTCCTGGCACTCCCGACGACGCGGAAGCCGGACGTGACCTTCCCGCCGAGGTGATGCGCCACCTCTGCGGGCACCTGGCCCGGCTGGAGGACACCAGTGTCGAACTGCGGGTCGCGGTCGAGTTGCTCATCGACACCGGGCGTCGCCCCAACGAAATCTGCCAACTGGGCTGGGACTGTCTGGAACGCGACGGGGACGGCAAACCCGTTCTGGTCTACGACAACCTCAAGGGCAACCGTCACAGGCGCCGTCTGCCGATCCCCGAAGCGACCGCCGCGCTGATCGTCACGCAACAGCAGCGAGTCGCCGCGCGGTTCCCCAATGTCCCGACGGATCAGGTGAAACTGTTGCCCGCGCCCACACGCAACCCCCGGGGCGCCAAGGGAATCACCAAAGGCTGGGTCTCCGGCCGCCACCGCCGATGGGTCGACAGCCTACCGCCGCTACTCGTCCCGGTTCCGGTGATCGAAGACGGTCAGCAGAAGACCGCACAGCTGCCGTTCGATCCCGCGCGGATCTACCTGTATGCCTACCGACACACCTACGCCCAACGGCACGCCGACGCCGGGGTCGCGGTCGACGTCCTGCGGGAGCTCATGGGGCATCGCCAGATCGGCACCAGCCAGCAGTACTACCGCGTCGGTGAACAACGTCGCCGTGACGCCGTCGAACGAGTCACCACGATGCAGTTCGACCGGCACGGCAACCGGATCTGGCGTCAAGCCAAAGCCCTGCTGGACTCCGAACGCGTCCGCCGGGCCGTCGGAGAAGTCGCCGTTCCTTACGGCTCCTGCAGCGAACCCAGCAACGTCGCAGCCGGCGGTGACGACTGCCCGGTGCGGTTCCGTTGTGTCGGCTGCGCCCACTTCAGCACCGACATCTCCTACCTGCCGGACCTCGAAACCTACCTGGCCGAACTGCTGCGCAACCGCGAACGCCTGCTGGCCACCGTCGAGGTCGACGACTGGGCCAAGGCCGAAGCCATGCCCACCGACGCCGAGATCAGCCGGGTGCGGCGGCTGATCGCCCGTGTCAAGGCCGACATGGACGGTCTCACCGACGCCGAGCGCTCTCAGATCGACGACGCCATCACGATCGTCCGCCGCAACCGCAGCGCTGTCGTCGCGCTGGGGATGCCCCGAGCCCGCCAGCCGCTGCCCGACGTCCGACCGGAGCGCACCGCATGAGCAACGCGATGATCAACGGCCGGCGGGCCGACTCGGCACGTCGGCGGCAACGCGTCATCAAGACCCTCAACACGACCGTCGCCGCGGGCGAGGAGATCAGTATCTCCGCTCTTGCACGTCAAGCCGGAGTGGACAGGTCGTTTCTCTACCGTCACGCCGATCTGCTCGCGCAAATACATGCGGCACAAGCACAACCCGCCAAGACCGTTGGTGGTTCGAGCGTGACGATGACGTCCCTGCAAGCCGATCTCGTCAATGCGCAGGACCGGGCCAATCGGCAGGCGTCGCGGGTCCGGCAGCTGGAGAAGAAGCTGTCCGAACTCATGGGTGACCACGCCTGGCGCGAGTCCGGGCTCGGAGCACCCGATGACATCGACCAGCTGAAGCGGCGCATCACCGAACTTGAACAAGAAGTCGTTGATCTCAAAGACGTTCTGACAGAACGCGACCAAGAACTCGACGCCGCGAGAGGAGCAAACCGTGACCTCATCAGCCAACTCAACCGTTCATAACCACCATGTCCGGCGGCAGCGTATTCGGCCGTGCGTACTGACATGTAGACCTGCTGCTGCTCCCACCCCGCTCAGCGTGTCCTACTCAGTGGATCAGACTTTCTGGAACCTTCAGATCTTCGTGACCGTAGAGTGCGGTCACCGCTTCCGGATCATCGGTCGCACAGACCACGGCAAGCTCGTCGAGGAGCGCGTCATAGTCCGCGCCCGTCTTCCCCTCGTAGGCGTCGGTCATGCGGCCCCACTCGTCCCACGGAAGGGTCTCGACCTTGTTCAGCGCGGCGAGATCCTTCACAGCGTTGCCGCGGATCTCTGCGGCTCCCCAGTTCTGTGTCCCGAAGACCCCGAAGGTGGAGGCGTCGATCTCACCGGACCGGAAAGCGCTCCATGCCTCGCCGCCCGTGAGAAATTCGCCGGGACGCAAGTCATGCGGGTGGGGCAACACCGTTTTCCCGAGAATCTCCGAGTCAACGCGAATCCAACGGGTACTGATGTCGTCCCAGTATTCCGTGATCCAGTGGTCAAGGCCTTGACCACGCTGGAAGTAGGTGGCAAACCCGCAGCGGACGCGGGCGGCGACACCGCGGTAGCGCAGCAGCGCGCAGCTGAGCACCGCGAAGTGCCGACAGGTTCCCACCACGCGCTTGTCGGGTTCCCGCGCCGTGGTCAACGGTGCCGGGTCCAGCGCCAGCAACTGCCGCACCAGCTTGCTGGCGGGCCGGACCTGATTCTCGCCGAAGCGATCAGCCGGCAGGTTCAACGCTTGCGCATCAGTCGGTTGGATGACCAGGTTGTGAACGGGGAAGCAGACGTCCACCGGGTCAGTGGCGACGCCCTCAAGCGCGAGCGAGCTGACACCGTCGAGTCCGGTAAATGGGCCAGGGGCTGCGTAGTCGATGACCTTCGCCATGAGGACGATCATACGCAGCTGACCACTGAACTCGGTCGCTACGCCTTCCGAGACAAGACCTCGGCTGCCCGGGGTTCGGTTCCTCGAACCAGCTCGACCGCACTGCCGCCGGCCGCCGGTAACATCCACTATTCGGTGATCGCTGCGGCGTGCCTTGCACGACAACTGTCGCACACACTACGGTGGATCAAGATAGCCACTGAGCTGCACAAACTCCTATCTGGAGTCGGCCTCAGGCATCGCGAGCCCCAGAGAA
>NZ_JAEBEI010000048.1:0-5052 GCF_046548775.1 Amycolatopsis sp. cmx-4-61
CCAACGACCGCGCGAACACCTCCGGCTGGCGCGCCATGGCTCACCTCCACCGGCCAGCCTCGCGATCACCAGCTCGGATGTCCACGCGACACGGTTACCACGTCAACGTTCCTTGCCGAGGCACTAGCTGTCGCCGTCACCGGGCATGGCCATGCTGGCGCGGGCGGCACGGTGATTGGTGCGGTCGGTCAGCTCACTATGATCGCGGCCGCGGCCGAGCCGGGCCCAGCCGTGCTGGTAGAGCCGTTGCGTCCGGGCCGGGCCTCGGGCCTGCTCGTCGGCCGTGGGAACGAGGTGGACCAGCTGCTGGAGCTTCTCACCCCGGCTCCGGACCCGGCAGTGGTCAGGCCGGATGCGGGGCGCGGTGCGGTGGTGGTGTCGGCGGTGGCGGGGATGGGCGGCATCGGCAAGACCGCTTTGGCCGTGCACACCGCCTTGCTTGCTGCGGGTCGTGGCTGGTTTCCCGGTGGGGTGTTGCTGCTGGACCTCCGCGGCTACGCGCCCGGCCAGGCACCGGTGCGGTCGGAGCAGGTATATGCGTCGTTGTTGCGCGAGCTGGGTGTGCCTGCCGAGCGGATCCCTGGCACACCTGTCGAGCAGGCCGGTCTGTACCACCGGGTTCTTGACCAGCTCGCTACTGCGGGCGCGCGGGTGCTGCTAGTGCTGGACAACGCCGCCGACTCGACCCAGGTGCAGGATTTGCTCCCCCGCCAGCTCGCACATCGGGCGCTGATCACAACCCGCGACCTCCTGGGGCTGCCGGACGCACGCCGAATCTTCCTCGACGTCCTCAGCGTGGCTGGAGCGGCTGATCTACTGATCCGGCTGCTGCGGGCGGACAACCTTCAGGACCCGCGTCCGGACACCGAACCGACGGCAGTGGCGCGGCTAGTCGAATTGTGCGGGCGGCTGCCCTTGGCGGTGCGGATCGTCGCGGCGATTCTCACCGACGAACCCGCTCTCACCGTAACGGCGCTGGCCGACCAGCTCGCCGACGCTGAGACCCGCCTGCACGGCATGGCTTACGGTGGCGGGGATGTCGCCGCGGTCATCGATTTCTCCTATCGCCGCTTGGCCGCCCACGCCCCGGAAGCGACAGAGTTGCTGACGTTGCTGACGGTCAACCCAGGGCCAGACCTGTCCACCGAGACCGCCGCCGCAATCGCCGACATCCCCACCGCGGTGGCCGCGACGCGACTGCGGGCCCTGCGCGCGGCGTCGCTTCTGCAGCACACCCCGTCCGGCCGGTGGCAGCTGCACGACCTGCTCGCCCTCTACACCCGGCGCCACCTCGCGCTCAGCGCCGCAGATCAGGCCATCAGCCGTCTGCTTTCGTACTACTGTGCCGCCGCCGACGCCGCCGACGACCACCTGCGGGGCCTACCCGGCCAGCCGATTCAAGACCGGTTTGCCGGCCGACAGGAGGCCTTGGCCTGGTTCGACGTCGAACACACCAACCTCACCGCCGCCGTCGCTCACGCCCACCAGACTGGCTATCTCGACCACACCACCCGGCTTGCCGCATCTCTGAAGAGATATCTGAGATGGCGGTGGCATCTCAACGACTGGGTCACCGTCGCCACCCATGCTTCATCCGCCGCCGCCACATTCCCCGACCCGCAGCGACGGGCCATCGCGTCCAACAATCTTGGGCTCGCATTGCGGGCGACTCGACGGTTCGACGAGGCGATCACCGCCCACCAGCTGGCCATCGGCATCTACCGGGATGTGGGGGACCAGCATGGTGAAGGCCAGGCGTGGAACAATCTCGGCCTCGCGCTGCAAGAGGTGCGGCGGTTCGACGAGGCGATCGCCGCCCACCAGGAGGCTGGCAACATCTCCCGGAAGGTAGGCGACCGTCGCGGCGAAGGCCAGGCGTGGATCAACCTGGGCAACGCGTTGCGGGAGGTGCGTCGGTTCGACGAAGCGGTCTCCGCCGACCAGCAGGCCATCGACATCTGTCGTGAAGTAGGCGACCGCCGGGGCGAAGGCCAGGCTTGGACCAACCTCGGCAAGGCGCTGCGGGAGGTGCGTCGGTTCGACGAAGCGGTCTCCGCCGACCAGCAGGCCATCGACATCTACCGGGAGGTGGGCGACCGTCGCGGCGAAGGCCAGGCGTGGACCAACCTCGGCAACGCGCTGGGAGAGGTACAGCAGTTCGACGAAGCGGTCTCCGCCGACCAGCAGGCCATCGACATCTACCGGGAGCTGGGCGACCGTCACGGCGAAGGCCAGGCTTGGAACAACCTGGGGGTCGCGTTGTGGGAGGTGCGTCGGTTCGACGAAGCGGTCTCCGCCGACCAGCAGGCCATCGACATCTACCGGGAGCTGGGCGACCGTCACGGCGAAGGCCAGGCTTGGAACAACCTCGGGATTGCGTTGCGGGAGGTGCGCCGGTTCGACGAGGCGATCACTGCCCACCAACACGCCGGCAAGATCCATCGGGAAGTAGGTGACCGCCGCGGCGAAGGACGGGCGTGGAATAACCTCGGCATTGCGTTGCGGGAGGTGCAGCGGTTCGACGAGGCGATCACCGCCCACCAGAACGACCTCTCAATTTGCCGAGAGCTGGGCGACCGTTACGGCGAAGGCCAGGCCTGGTTCAACCTCGGGAGCGCATTGCGGGGAGTACGGCGATTCGACGAAGCCGTCAGCGCCTGGGGTGAGGCCGCTGCCGCCTTCGAAGACGCCGGGGATCAGAAGGCGGCTGCCCTGCTGCGGCGTCTCCATGGAGAAGGTCGGCCGTGACGGGAACGCAACCCGTCGACTCGGGTTCCACCCAGGGGGCGCCGCCCGGTGACGACCAAAGACGTCACCGGGAGGGGTCGGCGCCTCAGCTCGGGCCGATGTGGGGTCCGTTGGCGGGACCGGGCAAGTCCAGCTCGGCGGCGACAGTCATGACCACCATGTCGCCGTCATTTGTGACGAACGCATGCGGCGTGGTGCGACTGTAGGTTTGTCTTCCGGGTTGCTCGGGGCTAGCGGCCGAACCTACCAGTGGTGCGCTTTGATTCCCATCGATCGAGTTGATGGAGATCGTTCTTGTCATACCCGATCGACTTCATCGCTTCCTTGACCAGGCTGATGCCAAGCCCTACTACGTGGAGTTCACTCAGTACCTTGGGCATGAGCTCCTCCGTCTGCGGGTTCCGCCCCCAGCCATTATTGCCAAGATGGTCAAGGAAATCGAGTAGCTTGCCCTGCTCTTCGGTCAGTTCCGGAGGCCACGAAAATCCAGCAGGCTTCTGCACCATGTGCACAATGTACTCACTGATCGACGAAGTCGGCCGATGTAGCCGTTGATCCGGGAGTGTCGTTGGAGGCTAGGTTGCCTCAGTCGCGTCCGGGTGTGGTCGTCCATGGCCGGTCATGACCGCTCGATCGGGGGCTGGGTGTCACCGGTTCAATACAGGAAGGGTTCCCTGTGTGGAATCGCGTGAGTTTCGTGTGCTGCTGCCCTTCGATGTACCGTCCTCCCGGTATGCGGCGATCGTTCACGCCGTCGCGGCAGTGCTCGACGCTGCCGACGTAGCCTTGGAGTCGTCGATCTTCGTGGACGGCCGTGCTCGTGATGAGGAGATGAACGCGGCGTTCGACCGGTTCAGCGCGTTGTATCCGTGGGGCAACTGCTGACTTCGGCCCAGGAAACGAACCCGACAAGTCGAGGAGAGAGGGAACGCGCCGGCAGGTGTAGCAGGAGCGCGGTGGCCGCCGCGCGGGCGCGGATGCCTTGACTGGCGACGGCGAGGCCGAACCGCTTCCTGCCAAACTCACCACGTGACCCCGGGTCCGGGCGCCCGGCTCCGGCGTCGTGATACGAGGTGAGCCGTCTCAGCTCGTTACCTGCGCTGTTGCGCTTCATCACGTGACGATCGATCTCCAGCGTCAGAGGCTAGTGCTCGGCGGCACATCGGGGGGCGTTGTGCCGCCGAGCCAGACTGTCGATGATCGGGACGGTCGGGGGGCGTGCCGGACCGATCACCTCAGCACCAAGCAAGAGGAGGTTCGGCATCCGTAATACGTCTGGCGCTGGAGATCACCGAGACGGGTGACGCGCTGGTGTCCGGGGGCACGGCAGCGTGCTGGCCTGGGACCTGCCAGGCACCCGGCGTCACCCGCAGCCCGTGTCGCCATCGGCGCGCGGAGACGCGTCGGCGGGCGTCGGTGGTCCGAAAGTCGGGTCTGTCCACCCGGCCGGACCATCGGCACAGGCCAGGCGGGGCGAGGTATCCACCGCGAAGGCCCGCGACGGTGTTCGGGTCGTTGCTCGTTCGGCGGCGATGTTGTGGGCGTGCCGGACAGACCGCTCGGTCGGTCCGAGGGTAACGTCTGCCCAGATCCGGCCCTGGTCAACGGGGGCCGGGTTGATCGTGGAAATCGGTGAAGGGGTTCGGTGATGGCGCAGAAGGTGCGTGTCGAGGTGCTCGACGATCTGGACGGCGGCGAGGCGGCGGAGACTGTCGCGTTCGGTCTGGACGGGGTGTCGTACGAGATCGACTTGTCGGCGGAGAATGCCGAGGCGCTGCGCGGTGAGTTCGAGCGTTTCGTCCAGGCTGCCCGGCGGGTTGGCGGCCGGCGGGTGAAGGTCGCGCTCGGCCAGTCCATCGGCGAGGCCACCAGGTCGTCGGTAACCGGGCAGGGCAACTCTCGGGAGTACAACCAGCAGGTGCGAGAGTGGGCCGCGGCGAACGGGTACGAGGTCGCTGAGCGTGGTCGGTTGTCGAGTGAGGTGATCGAGGCGTACGAGACCGCTCGTACGGCGCCCGCGAAGGTGGAGGCGGAACCGGCTGAGAAGCCGGCGCGGAAGCGGGCACCGCGGAAGAGGGCAGCGGTCTGAGGCGGCGCGCCGGGCCGCGATGACGTCTCGTGCTGGCGGCCCACGGTGTCAGGTGACGCGCCGATGCCCGGAGCCGGACAGGGCATCGGCCCCGTTACCTTCTTCGTAGTTCCTGATCAAGGAGCTGTGGTCACCAGGCCCGGCATGACTCAGGCCCCCAGTCGCTCGCATGATCCGGGGGGTGGTGTCACCGGGTCTGGTGGCATCGAGGGACC
>NZ_JAEBEI010000049.1:0-4917 GCF_046548775.1 Amycolatopsis sp. cmx-4-61
GGCCTCCGGCGCGTGATGTGGTTCCTCGACAGCTCCACTTCACAACCGGAGGCCTTCACCTGTCAGCACGACAGGCCATCACCAGGTCACCTCAACCCGGCACAACGTCCCTGGACATCACAACTAGGCCTCGCCGGCACAGCCCAGGCAGCCGGCACCGCGGCGAGCGAGAAGGTCGCGCTGACCAACGTGCGCGTGTTCGACGGCCGGACCCTCTCGGCGCCGCGGACCGTGGTCATCGACCACGGCCTGATCGGCGTCAGTTCCATCGGCGCACGAGTGATCGACGGGAAAGGCGCCACGCTGCTGCCCGGCCTGATCGACGCGCACATCCACCTGGAAAACGTGGCGACGCTCGAACAGCTGACGAGCTACGGCGTCACCACCGGGCTGGACATGGCGTGCTGGCCGCGCTCCTTGGTCGACTCGTTGCGCCACCGCACCGGGCTGACCGACATGCGCAGCGCGGGCGTCCCCGCGACCGCTCCCGGAAGCCTGGAGAGCCAGATTCCCGGGTTCCCCCAGTCGGCCCTGGTCAGCAAGCCTGAGCAGGCGGAGGCGTTCGTGGCCGCCCGCGTGGCCGAGGGATCCGACTACATCAAGCTCATCATCGACATTCCTGGTCTGAGCCAAGCCACGCTCAACGCCCTGACCGCGGTCGCGCACCGCTACGGGAAGCTGGTCATGGCTCACGCTCCGGCTTCCGCCGCGGTCGACGAGGCGCTGGTGGCCGGGGTGGACATGATCCACCACGTACCGCTCGACGCTGCGCTGACGCCGGCGGTCGCGGCGCAGTACGCTTCCCGTCGGCGCGTCTCCGTGCCGACCCTGACGGTGATGGAAGGCTTCGCCGGGCTGGGGATTCCGGGTACCAGCTACGCCGCCGCCCGCGACAGCGTCACTGCCCTGCACCGTGCCGGCGCGCAGATCCTCGCCGGTACGGACTCCAACCACACCCCGGGAATCCCGGTGAACCCGCCCTTCGGCAGCAGCCTCCACCACGAACTGGAACTGCTCGTCGGCGCCGGGCTCAGCACCGTCGAGGCGCTGCGGTCGGCGACCGTCCTGCCCGCGCAGGCGTTCCGGCTTCCCGACCGCGGGGTCATCGCCCCGGGCTACCGCGCGGACCTGGTGCTCATCGACGGCGACCCCATCGCCGACATCCGGGCGACCCGCCGCATCCAGCGGGTCTGGGCCGGCGGGGTCGAGCACGCTCCCGCCGCGTGACGGGTGCCTGCCGCCTCGTCCGGAGGCGAGGCGGCAGGCGCCGGTCAGCGTTCCCCGCGTACCGCGGCGATCAGCGCCCCGGCGTCCGCGGGGCTCCGGGGTCCCGACCACGCGACGACCTGATCCGGGCGCACGAGGACCAGCGCGGCCGGCACGCGGCTCGCGCACCCGGTGCCGGTCAGGTCGACGACTTCCAGGGGGACACCGCGGCCACGAGCCGCTTCCGCCACGCGCTCCCAGCCGGTGTGGTCCGCCAGCACCAGCAAGGTCAGCTCGGCTCCCAGCAGGTCGTAAAGCGACCGGCCGTCGTCCAAGGCGAGGTGGGGAAGCCTCGCCCCGGCCAAGTCGTCGTCGGCTGCCGGAATCACGGGAGAGTCGTCGATGCGAAGGCCGAGTACGAGGTCGAGCGAATGGAATTCGGCTTTCTTGGTCTTCTGGATGCGGGCTCCCGCGGCCGCCCGAGCGCACGCGCCGGCCGCGTCGTCGTTGTCGAGGTTGTCGGCGAGCAGTTCGGTCGAGAGCACCCGCATGTTCGCCGTCGCCGCCGCGATGACGCGCTCCTGGACCGGCCGCCGCTCCCGCTCGTAGCTGTCGAGCAGGAGCGGGCCCGCCCAGCCGTCCAGCACCGCGGCCAGCTTCCAGCCGAGGTCGACGGCATCGGCCAGGCCCGTGTTCAAGCCATGGCCGCCGAACGGAGGGTTCAGGTGAGCCGCGTCGCCGGCGAGGAAAACCCGCCGGTCGCGCATCCGGTCGGCGATCTGCATGCGCGCGGTCCACGGGTCGGTCGACACCACCGTCGCGGCGACCGGCCGCCCGACGATGTCATCGATGATGGTGCCTGCTTCGCGTTCGCCGGTCTCCCGATCGACGCCGAACGCGATGGCCCACCACGTGCCCGCTCGGTCCAGCGGGCCGAGCATCGCCGGCGCCGACGGGTTGACCACCCAGTACTGCACCGCCGGACCGTGGCGTACCAAGGCATTCAGCTCCGGACACGTGAACACCATGCCGAAGTTGGGTCGCAGCGCCTGGCCGCCGTGGTAGGCGGAGCCGATCCGGTCGCGCACGGTGCTGCGCGGGCCGTCGGCTCCGATCACGTACTCCGCACGGACGACTTTGGTTTCTCCGCCAGGGTTTTCGATCGTGACGTCCACGCCGTCGTCGGACTGCGCCAGATCGGTCACCCGGGCGCCGAGAGCCAGGCGGCCCGCGTCGAGTTCCTCGACGGCCTCGCGCAGCACCTCCTCGAGCACGTACTGCGGAGCTTGCTGACCGAGGTCGGCGAAGCGATCCCCCTCGGGGGCCAGCCCCAGGACCCCGGAGAACCGCGACAGTTCCCACCCGGTCATCGACGTGCAGAACACCACGTCCTGCGACCACGCCACCGGCAGCGGCGCTCGTTGCCGAAGACGGTCGGCCAAGCCCCACCGCCGCAGGTGCTCCATCGTGCGGACGTTGAGCGTCTTGCAGCGGGGCCGGGTCGTGGACACCGTCACGCGGGGTTCGACCACCAGGCAGCCGACGCCGCGGCGGCCCAGTTCGACCGCCGCGGCCAGACCGACCGGCCCGCCCCCGGCAATCAGGACCGGGACCGTGCCGGGAAGGTCGCCGAGCCGCCGGGAACCGTCAACCGGCATCAGCGCACGCTCTCGACGCGGGTGCGGGCCCAGGCCGTGCATTCGTCGGCGAAGGCCAGCTGACGCAGGTGCAGGGCGCGGCCGAGGATGTGGTGGTCGATGCTGTGGCCGGTACCGCGCGCCACGCTCGCGTCCACGAACGGCGCCGAGCCGAACATGGCCGCGAACGCCGCGACGTTCTCCGGTGCGCTGTCCCACAATGCGTCGAACTCGGCGAGCGCGTTGTGCACCGGAACCCGCACCTCCGGTGCCACCGCGGGCAGGTACTCCCGTGGCCACGCCGGCGCTTGGACCAGCTCCCGGACGGGCACCGGGGCGTAAGCCTCGTGCGCCTGCGCAAGCCCGTCGGCGGTGTAGGTCTCCGGCGGTCCGAACATCACCTGCTCACGCTGGTCGTAGGGCAGGTCGACGGTCTGCTCCGGCGGCAGTGAGCCCAGCGCTTCGGCGGCGCCGCCCCGAGGGATCACCGCTCCCATCCCCGTGGCCGACACGCCGATGAGCGGGAAGCCCGGCCGGCTCGCCGCGATCATCAACGCGATCATCCCGCCGATCGAATGCCCGACCAGGAACACCTCCCGGCTTCCCGACTCCTTGTCGCCGCCTCGATCGCCGCGGTCAGCAGCTCGGCGTGCCGCTCGAACGTGTTGGCCCCGGGGTCGAGCGGGGTGCTGCCGCCGTAGCCGGGACGGTCAAACGCCACGACCCGATGTCCGGCAGCGGCGGCGACGTCCAGGAACGAGCCGCCGCCGGAACCGGCGACGTCGAAGTAGCGCGCGGTGTAGGTCCCGCCGTGCAGGGCGACGATCAGCGGTCGTCCCGTCGGCTGCACCGGCCCGGCGGTCAACGCTATGAGCGTGGTGCCGCCGACCTCGAAGGTGAGTACATCGCATTGCTGGGCCATCGTCGGCCTCCTGCCGAAGGGGAAAGGGATCGGCCGGTCCGCACGCGGCTGGGAAGCGCACTCGTGCCCGGCACCGTGCCGCGAGACTAAGCGCTATATGTGATAACTGCAACGGCCGTCGTCGACCACGTTCCGGTCGGTCAGGACATCAACGCGTCGTGCGCTTCTTGGCCGCGCGAGGCTTCTTCGGCGGCGGCACGTCGTCGGGCTCGCCGCCGCCGAGCGCGCGCAGAGCGAGCTGCTCGTTGCGCTCCAGGTGGTCGCGGACCGCTTGGGCGGCCGCGTCCGGGTCCCGGCGCCGGAAGACCTCGATCAAGGTTTCGTGGGCTTCCTCGCGGCGGTGGTGCTCATGGGGATCGGGGTCCAGCGCGCCGAACCCGATACGGATGTAGCGCTCGGCCGCCCGCCAGAGCGTGCTGAGCAGCCGCACGTCCCACGCGCTCGCGGCGGGCGCCAGCAGCGCCAGGTGGAACTCGTGGTGGGCGTCGTAGATCGCGTCCATGCCCAGCCGCTCGTCACCGAAGCCGGCCGCCAGGCCTTCGAGCCGGTCGAGCTCGCCGTCGGAGAGCAGCACACACGCGCGACTGGCGATCTCCGGCTCGATCGTGCGCCGGAGCCGGTAGATGGCCTGCAGATCCTCGAGGTCCAGCGGCGCCACCTGGGCGCTGCGGCCGGGCCGGGTGATGACCAAGCCTTCGCTTTCCAAGCTGCGCAACGCGTCCCGGACCGGGATGAAGCTGACGTTGAGCATCCCAGCGATCTCCCGCAGGGAGAACTCGCGACCGGGGGCGAGGTCACCGCACAGGATCGACCGCCGCAGTTCCGTGGTGACCTGTTCGGCGACCGAGCGGGACTCGATCGGTCGCACACCGGTCGACGGTGAAGCCACGGGAGCCCCCTGCTCTTGTCGGACAAGGCCTTGCCGGATCGTGCTCAACTATAACGCCCACCTGGGCGAACTCCGGGTCAGCACCAGCCTTGCTGTTATCACATATAATTGCTACGTTGTCGATGCCAGGCCAGAGCGAAGGAGCTTCTCAATGATGTTGTCAAGCCGCCGCGGTGACGGGTGTGGCTTGGTAGCGGGCTCCGTCCCGGATCATGGCCCACAGGACGTTGACCCGGCGACGGGCGAGGGAGAGCAGCGCCTGT
>NZ_JAEBEI010000050.1:0-4554 GCF_046548775.1 Amycolatopsis sp. cmx-4-61
CGCCGTGCCCAGCGCTGCAACGTGTCCCGCTCGTCCTCAGTCAAAGTCAACAGGGGCATCGGCCTGCCGGTACGTGCCATCCATGCACCCTACACTTCAAGGACGGATTTATGGCGCATAACACTAGACCGTCCGCCGCTACTTGTCCGGCGACGTGGTGCCGGGCAAACGCCGGTCTGCTGCGGCTGACCCGTTCGAGCCGTTCGTCGGCTACTGCCGCGCCCCGCTGGCCGACGACCCGCATCGGTGGGCAGCGACGCTGCTGGACGAGATCGCCGAGCTTGGCTATGACGGCGGCTACTCGACGTTCACTCGGGCGCTGCGCCGCTATCAGCTGCGTCCGCATTGCGAGCGTTGTCAGGTGTTCCGCGGCCGGGACGTCGCGATCATCGCTCACCGCCGGGTGAGGAGATCCAGCGGGACTGGCTGGAGCTGCCGGACCCGCCGGCGGGCTGCGGGTGCCGGGAAGCAGGCGCATCTGCTGGTCGGCGCGCTGGCTCACTCGAGCAAGTGGTGCGGCGTCCTGGCTGAGGCCGAGGAATTTCCGCACCTGGTCGAGGCCTCGACGCGGTGCTCCGGCGGCTCGGTGGGGTGACCCAGGCTTGGCGCTTCGATCGGATGGCCACGGTCCATCACCCCTCGTCCGGCCGGACCACCGCCGCGTTCGCGCAGGTCGCGAAGCACTACGGGGTCCGCTCGGTGACGTGTCCGCCGCGGCGCGGGAACCGCAAAGGCGTGGTCGAGAAGGCCAACTACTCGGCTGCGCAGCGCTGGTGGCGCGCGCTCGGCGACGACGTCGCGATCGCCGAAGCCCAGGCCGGGCTGGACCGGGTCGCGGCCAAGCTCGATGGCCGTCGCCGGGTCCTCGACGGCGAACGCATCACCGTCGCCGCCCTGGCCGCAGCCGAGCGGTTACACCAGCCACCGTTGGTCGCGTTCCCGGCCGGGTTCGACCTCGGCCGGATGGTCACGCCGCAGGCGCTGGTCTCCGCTCGCGGCAACGTCTACTCCGTCCCGCTGGGGCCGGGCGGCGCGCAGGTTAAGGTCCGCCACAGGCTCGGGACGGATTGCTATGGATCGTCACCGACCGCGGCGCGACGATCGCGGTTCACCACCGCGCCCCGGACGGGGCCGGGCGAGTCATCCGCGACGAAAGGCACGTGATCGCGCTCGAACACGCCGCGATGGGCGCATTCAGCACCGATCGGCCCTGCACCCATAAAGACGCGCCGGCCGCCGTCGGCGGCGGCGTTGGCCGAGGCGGCGAAGCTGTGCTGCCTGCCTGCCCGCGAGAGGCCCGCGGCCCACGTCGTGATCGACCTGGCCACCTACGCCGCCACCGCGGCGGAGTTGGACGGTAAACCCACCTATGAGTCCGAGGAGGCCTGAACTCTGTCCGGAAACCGTTCAGGGCCAAAGATGAGCGAGGCCCGCCGCTATCAGCAACTCTGTTCGCACTTCTCCTATTTGAAGCTGGACAGCGCCGCCCAGGCCCTGGCCCGGGTTCTGGACCAGGCTCGCGCCGAGGACCTGTCGATGACTGTGGCGCAGCCTTCAAATGGCGTTCATCAATGCGCGCATTCGGGCGGCAACGGCCGCCCAGTCAAGTCGGTCGAGACGTCCGCCTTCGTTACCGAGGCTCAAATGTTCGAGCATCATCCGCACACGGACGACAACATCTGTCGGGACGGCATTGTTGGGTTTACCGGGGACGACGAGCGTAGGAGCACTCGGTTCCTCCTCCCAATACTTCGCCATCACCGAGAGCGCGATACGCGCAAGTTGACTAATGAAGGTGTACGGGCGTTCCGTAGCCCCCGCTTGATCTGCGATTCCGTCCAGCGCGTCCTTCAACGCCTGGACATCGCGCCTGATCGCCGGATCATCGTTGCCGCTTCGTGCGTTCGCAACCTTGGTCGGCAGATGAACGAGTTTACCATTGTCGTCTCGGAGGTCGCTCGTGTCGACACCGTCGGGCAGCCAGATCAGCAGGCCGTTATACGCGAGGATCCGACGCTGATCCGGAAGCTGCGCCTCCGGGAAAAACGCCTGCCGCCCATCATCGGGCTCCAGATACACTTCACCCGGCAAACAAAGAAGAGGAGCATTGGTAAGCACCTGGGTCAATTGCGCTCGTCTTGCGTCGGTCCAATCGACCGACAGATCTTGCTCCCTACAGTGCGGACAGGCGAAGGCGAGCGCTTTGCGACGATAGGGTGTGCCACGGGTCCGATCCACGACCAGTTCACCGTTCCGGTTGACCGCGTTCACATCGTACACCGCTACAGGAGCGGAATTCGGAATCTCCACCAACTTCTGAATGTCGCGGATTCTGTTGACGAAGCAGCGGACATGGAACTGGTCACCACACGGCATCAAGATTTCTTCCGATGGAATGTCGACCATAACACCCTGGGGGGTGGAGGCCGCATACAAAGGCTGATCGCAGGTATCACACGTTGTCTTCACAGGCATGGCCGGAATCGTACGTTGTTCCGCGCCTTCGCGCGCTGCCCCAACGGCGAAGATTTGAGGCAACCCTATACCGGGGACGCATATGCGGGGCGTCAGGTGGGTGTCGTGAGCCGCCTTCCCCTGAAGACAAGAAATCGGGAGTCGGCCGCAGACCGTCGCCTACCGTCCGGCCGTGCGAGTGACAGGGCTGGGTTTCGCCGGCATCGCGCCACAGCTCGACGCCATGCGAGCCGGTGAAGCGACCGCCCGGGAACTGGCAGCGGAGCACCTTGCGCGCGTCGACGCGTTCAAATCGAAGGTCAAGGCTATCGACTGGTGTCCGCGGAAGAACCACTCGCCTCCGGGGGGAGCAACTCGCTGGAGAATGCCGCAAGATCGTTCTGTCCATCCGAAACCCTCTTCCAATACTCACCCGATGACGACGCTCCCCCTCCATCCCCCTCTACGGAGGCTGCTCTTGACGAGATCCGCTTGCTGGCTCTTGGCGATGCGCACGCTCAGGCCGCGTAGCGGCCTCTTCTCGACGACTATTTCCCCGGAAATCATCCCCACGAGGCCTCCGAGCGCGAAGCTGTCACCGTAGACTGCCCTGATAAAGTCACAGAATCCTTCAAGTGGTTCGAAGAGCACTGGCAGAGGTTCCAGCATGACGACACCGCCCATCACATACCACGTAAGTCGAAACCCCGCTTCAGCGTTTCTGAGCTGCCTACACACGTTGGCGTTGCGATTCTCGATGGGCTCGTGTCGGAATACCCAGTCCACAGACCAATCGATCCCGAGGCTGTAGCCACTAACGCCATTGGCACGTTCGGGCCGCGATGAGACAGCCAGGGTCGAACCGACTTCGAAAACAGCTCCCGGACCGACACATGATCGTTCGAACCTACCGACTCGGCCCGCTTCTACCACCTCGCCGAGTTGACTTTTGAACATGTCGCTGATCTGCTTGGACTTTCCCACACACTTGGCAAGTTCAGACCAGAGCAGCTCCCTAACCGGAGACCCGCCCCCTTTCCAAACTCCTTTTACGCGAATCTTGGCAGTCTCGAGATAGTCATTGATCCGAGGAGCCGAGGAGGGCGAGCGATGCTTCGCGATCTGAGCGGGACGATAGGCGCGTGCCGGGTCCGAGCGGTTGTCCAACGACGAACGCTTGAGCCTCGATCCCTCGTCCAGGCTCGCCGATGCTCGAGTCGGCGCGTCCGATATTTCGCTTACCAACTTGTACACCTGACTGCCCTTGGGCAGGTACCAGTCGCTATCTCGAGGCCTGAACCACTCCTGCATGTTCGCGTCTTTTGGTACTTCTACCCAAGATGATTCCCCTTCGATGCGAAACCTGCTCAGGTTGTCATTGTAATAGCGAGCCAATCCAATGTTGGCCATCAGCTGCATAATTTTCAGGATATCCTCGCTGATATCTTTACGCACGTCCGGCCGAGCAAGGTCAGGTACATAAATATCGCCGATGCGAGGAACGCTGGGCTCTGTGATCTGCTTCCATCCGTCCGGGCTGCTCCGGAACAGGCCACGGAGGGGTGTCATCGTGAATATCGGTCGCGGATCGGCATTTGCTAACTCGACCCATGGCCCCAGGCGGCGGGAGGCAAAAAGTGCATTACCGGGCGCTGATTCGATTCCGTATACGGTGGTTTCGTCTCCTTTCCGAAACGCCTTTGCGGTCAGCGCGCGGTACAACAGTACGGCGTCTTGCGCGTCGTCCTCCTCCCGTGCACCACACTCCGCGCACAGCTTGTCGAAGTCTTCTTGGCGATCTTCTAGCAGGAAGAACGCTTTTAATTGCGCAATACTTCTCACTTGCGTCTCGTCGGCGACGTCGAACGCGAGAGGGGATTTATTTACGTATTCGAGAAGTTCCTCGAACGGCTGCCAATTGATATCTGTGGTGCGCATTACTTCTCCCGGTCCGTTCTCGGCATGGCTGGAGCGCGGCGCGGCCTGCCGCTGTCCCAGGATGAACGCGGCTACGTTCGGGTGCAACAAGGTCTTCCCGAAGGGGTCGGCGCTTCCCCTTGGGGAAGTGCAGAGCACGTGTCGTCGTCCAAGGTTGCGAGA
>NZ_JAEBEI010000051.1:0-3698 GCF_046548775.1 Amycolatopsis sp. cmx-4-61
CACGAGCGTCCAGCGGAGCAGTGCCACCACCCTGCGGACGCGACTCGAACACCGGGATCAACGGCTCCGCCAACTCCCACAACTCATCCGGCACCAACCGCAACGACAACCGGTCAACCACAACCAAGATCATCGCTCACCAGCGGTCGATCACCACGTAAGACACGCTCTTAGCGTCGCTGCTCACCCGGTCCAGGTCAACGGCAGGCTATTCAGCCCGCACATCTCGCGGACGGGGTACACCGAGAAGACGTCGGGGATCGCCCACTCGCCGGGCAGTTCGGCCAGCATCGTGGCGATCAACACCTCAGTCTCCAGTCGAGCTAGCAGTGCCCCGATGCAGAAGTGGATGCCGGGCCCGAACGCGATCTGCCCTCCTGGTTTCCTGTCGATCGAGAAGGTATCGGCGTCGGCGAACGCCTCCGGGTCGCGATTCGCCGATCCGAGCCACGGGGACACCATCGCGCCGGCGGGGATCACCTGGTCGTACATCCGCACGTCGCGACTCGCGCGCCGGAACGATGCCTGCACCGGCGAGACGTAGCGCAGCACTTCCTCGATCACCGTGGGCAGCATCGCTGGGTCGAGCCGCAGCCGGCGCATCAGATCGACATCATCTTGTATACAAAGGACGGTGTTGGTGATCAGGTGGGACTGTAAAACGAGCGGTGTAACTCCCGATCATGGAAGTGCACCTGATGACCGACATGATGTCCGGCGTGGAGAACGCTGAGGACTCGAAGTCCGAGACCGGCCTGGATGGCCTGGACGAGCAGCTCGTCGAACAGTTGGTGAGCCGCGCCCGGGCCGATGGGCTGGCGCTGACCGGTGAGGGCGGGGTGCTGGCGCAGCTGACCAAGCGGCTGCTGGAGTCCGCGCTCGAGGGCGAGATCACCGACCACCTCGGCTATGACAAGCACGACCCGGCCGGCCGCGGGACCGGCAACTCACGCAACGGCACCCGCTCCAAGACCGTGCTGACTGACGTCGGCCCGGTCCAGATCGACGTGCCGCGTGACCGGGATGCCAGCTTCGAACCGAGGATCGTGGCCAAGCGGCAGAAACGCCTGGGCGGGGTGGACGAGATGGTGATCTCGCTGGCGGCGAAGGGCCTCACGACCGGGGAGATCTCGGCGCACCTGGCCGAGGTTTATGGCGCCGAGGTGTCCCGGCAGACGATCTCCACGATCACCGACAAGGTCATCGAGGGCATGGTCGAGTGGCAGAACCGGCCACTCGACCCGGTGTATCCGGTGATCTTCATCGACGCCATCCACGTCAAGATCCGCGACGGGCAGGTCGCCAACCGGCCGATCTACGTTGCGCTCGCGGTGACGTGTGAGGGCCGGCGCGACATCCTCGGCCTATGGGCCGGTGACGGCGGCGAGGGAGCCAAGTACTGGCTGCACGTACTCACCGAACTGAAGAACCGCGGTGTCGCCGACGTGCTGATGGTCGTGTGTGACGGCCTGACCGGGCTGCCTGATGCGATCACGACCGTCTGGCCGGCCACGATCACCCAAACCTGCATCGTGCACCTGCTGCGCAACAGCTTCCGCTACGCGGGCCGCCAGCACTGGGACGCGATCGCCAAGGCCCTCAAGCCGGTCTACACCGCGGCCACGGAGGCCGCCGCGCGGGAGCGGTTCGCCGAGTTCGCGCAGGACTGGGGAGCCCGGTATCCGGCGATCGTGCGGTTGTGGGACAACGCCTGGGCGGAGTTCGTGCCGTTCCTGGCCTTCGATCCGGAGATCCGGCGGGTGATCTGCTCGACCAACGCGATCGAGAGCGTCAACGCCCGCATCCGCCGCGCGGTAAAGGCCCGCGGGCACTTCCCGAACGAGCAGGCCGCGCTCAAGTGCGTCTACATGGCGATCATGAGCCTGGACCCGACCGGCGCCGGCCGCAAACGCTGGACCATGCGGTGGAAACCCGCGCTGAACGCGTTCGAGATCGCCTTCGACGGCCGCCTGGCCGCCGGACGCAAGTAGTTCCCTTCAACCCGAGTTACACCGTTCGTTTGACAGACCCGATCAGGTGCGTGGTCGTCTCCGTACCTCCGAGTAACAACAGTTTGCAGAACTGGAGGATGTCGCGGTCGGTAAGGAGTGCGCCCCCTTCCTCCGCCTGCACGGCACCGCTGATCAGGTCGGATCCGGGTCGCTGGCGGCGCTCGGCGATGATGTCGATGAAGTATCGGTCCATCTCGGCGAGGATCGCACTATGTTCAGCGTCGGAGCCGTACACCTGGGTGTGCATGAACGCGTCGGTCCAGCGCCGGAAGTCGTCTGTACGGTCCAGATCGATGCCGAGCAACGAGCCAATGACCATGGTGGGAAGTACACGCCCCAAGGCGGTCACCACGTCCAAGGTGTCACCTGTCGCGGCGTTCCTGACCAGGTCGGTACTGAGTACATGGATCTGCTCGCGCATCCCGGCGATCCGGCGGGCGGTGAACGCCTGGTTGGCCAGACCCCGCAGCTCACGGTGCCGAGGGGGATCGACCCGCAACATGGTGCCTCTGACCGGATCGTCCGAAGGGGCCTCCGGCATTTCGTTGCTGAAATCGCCCGAATCCGTCATCGCACGCCGAACGTCGGCGTACCGGAAGATCCCCCAGACCCCGCTTTCGGGGTCCAGCGCGACCGGCGCGTGCCGGCGCATGTGTCGGTACCAATCGAATCGTGCCGCCAGCTGTTCACCAAGGTGCCAGTCGGACACCATATGGGAGCCTGTGGACGGCTCGCGGCCGAAGAACGCGTTGAGAGTAACCAAGCTGCTCGACATGGTGCTTCCCGATCCTGTCGAAGTGGCCACCGTTGCCCACGGATCTACAACGAGCCGCACGGCATCAGCTCCTCGCTGGCCGACCGGGCCGCGAAGGATCAAAAGGGTCCTGATTGGGATGTTAGTAGCTAATCTGAGCCTGTGGAAGTTCATGGCTTGATGGCGTACCCTTTCGGGAAGCCGGAGGGCCTGTCGCTCGACCCGAGGTGCTGGGTTCTGGTGTCCAGCGGGGTCTCGTCCGCGTCCAGCCTCCCAGCGGGGGCGGGCCCTGGTTGGCGATCAGCATTCAAGACGTCCGCACGATCCTGGACTCCAGGCGGTTCCACCGGCCGTTGGGGAGCCCTGTCTGCCGGAGAGAGCCGGCTGATCCAGCTCACCGACCGATCGTCGATCAGGTCTCCCAGCAGCCGGCACGCGAGGGACCCGGTCCCACGTGGTGCGGTTCGCCGGTATCGGTCAGTTCACCCTGCGCCTCGCCGCGGCGAGGGCGGCGCCGACCGCCGCGGAGAAGACCCCGTAGCCCGCGACCGGTGCATCCGGGAGGTCGATCGCCGGCGGTCCGTACGGGTCGTCGGGGTCGATGCCGACTTGCACGATGCCGGCGACGAACTCGAGGGTCTCTTGGCGGCGTCGGCGGGGATGCGCGGTGTGCGAGCAGATCGCCGCAGGGTGCTGCAGAAGCGCGTCATCCGCCGCGTTCGGCGCGTCTGCCGCCGAGCCTGCGGGGGGGCGATCACGTGAGCAGCGTGGTCGGTTTTCACGTTCGTCCCCATCGCAGCGCCCGGCGGCTAGGGCGTGTCCTGTAAGTGGTGGAGCTGGACCTCTGGTAGTCGTGTCCGGTGGTTGGTCGCGGTGAGTTGACAGATAAGGCGTGGGCGGTGATCGCGCCGTTGCTGCCGCCGCAGCAGGGC
>NZ_JAEBEI010000052.1:0-3688 GCF_046548775.1 Amycolatopsis sp. cmx-4-61
TCTCGCAACCTTGGACGACGACACGTGCTCTGCACTTCCCCAAGGGGAAGCGCCGACCCCTTCGGGAAGACCTTGTTGCACCCGAACGTAGCCGCGTTCATCCTGGGACAGCGGCAGGCCGCGCCGCAGTCCAGCCATGCCGGGAAGGGACCGGGAGAAGTAATGGAGAAGACAGATATCGATTGGGGTCCGTTCGAGAAACTTCTCGAATCCGTTCGTGAATCCCCGCGCACGCTCAACGTCAACAGCGAGGCGGACGTGAAAAGTATTGCGCAATTAAAAGAGTTCTTCCGGGCAGAAGATCGCGAAGAATTTTTCGACCAGCTGTGCCAGGATTGTGGTGCACGGCAGGACGACCCGCAAGACGCCGTACTGTTATACCGCGCGCTGACCGCACAGGAATTGCGGAAAGAAGACAACAGCATCGTATACGGAATCAAATTATCGCCCGACAATGCACTTTTTGCCTCCCGCCGCCTGGGACCATGGACCGAGTTAGCGAATGCCGAGCAGCGACGGACATTCACGATGACGCCCGTCCGTGGCCTGTTCCTCAGCACCCCGGGCAGATGGGAGCAGATCAAAGATCCCAGCGTTCCCAGCATCCGCGATATTTATGTACCTGACCTTGCTCAGCCGACCGTGTTTCAAGATATCACCGAGGATATTCTGAAAGTTATGCAGCTGATGGCCAATGTTGAATTGACTCGCTATTACAATGACGACCAGAGCATGTTTCACTTCGAAGGGAAACCTTGGGTAGAAGTACCAAAGGAGGCAAACCTGCAGGAGTGGTACAGGCCTCGAGCTACCGACGAAATATCGGCCGCGCCGACTCGGGCATCGGCGAGCCTGGACGAGGGATCGAGGCTCAAGCGTTCGTCGTCGGACAACCGTTCGGGCCCGGCACGCGCCTATCGTCCCGCTCAGATCGCGAAGCATCGTTCGGCTCCTCGGATCAATGACTATATCCAGGCTGCCAAGATTCGCGTAAAAGGAGTTTGGAAAGGGGGCGAGTCTCCGGTCAGGGAGCTGCTCTGGCCGGAACTTGCCCAGTGTGCGGGAAAGTCCAAGCAGATCAGCGACATGTTCAAAAGTCAACTCGTCGAGGTGGTGGAAGCGGGCCGAGTCGGTAGGTTCGAACGATCATATGTCTGTCCGGGATACGTTTTCGAAGTCGGTTCGACCCTGGCTGTCTCATCGCGGCCCGAACGTGCCAATGGCGTTAGTGGCCACAGCCTCGGGATCGATTGGTCTGTGGACTGGGAATTCCGACACAAGTTCATCGAGGAGCGCAACAGAAACCTGTGTGTGAAGCTCAGAAGCGCTGAACCGGGGGATCGATTTACGTGGTATGTGATGGGCGGTGTCGTCATGCTGGCACCTCAGGAAGTGCTCGTCGAACCACTTGAAGGATTCTGTGACTTTATCAGGGCAGTCTACGGTGACAGCTTCGCGCTCGGAGGCCTCGTGGGGATGATTTCCGGGGAAATAGTCGTCGAGAAGAGGCCGCTACGCGCCCTGAGCGTGCGCATCGCCAAGAGCCAGCAAGCGGATCTCGTCAAGAGCGGCCTCCGTAGAGGGGGATGGAGGGGGAGCGTCGTCATCGGGTGAGTATAGGAAGAGGGTTTCGGATGGACAGAGCGAGCTTGCGGCATTCTCCAGCGAGTTGCTCCCCCGGCGAGTGGTTCTTCCGCCGCGGACACCGGAAACGCGTCCCTGTGTTGCGTCACACCACCCGGCTCACCGAGATAATCGATCAGGTCGTCCCCGCTCATCATCGCGACCCCTCGATGTTCCGATCCGCACAGCGCAACAGTCGCCGCCTTCCATCCAGCGACGTCTTGCCCGCCTGTTCAACCAGCGTCCACCCGTTCTACCGCTTCCGTAACCAGCCCGTAACCGGCTGGCAACCAGCTCGCAATAGTCAGATGCGTACACCCGTGGTCCAAGCTCGCGGCCACAGCCACAGCCACGGCCACGGCCGCACGAACCGGCCCGTGACCCCGCCCATCCATCCGATCCCGGCCAACCCGTACGACATCGACCGCCACCAGGATGATCTCCGACTAGCGCAACTGCCGATCCGACACAAAGGGAAACTCGGACGGTATCGTGCGATTCGCTTTTGGGTAAACTTGGTGCGCGATTGGGCAGGAAGACTTCATGAGAAATCACCTTGGGTTACGATGGTGATCGACTGTTACTCAATCTGATGACTCCTGTGAAGTCATGCCACATCGACAGAGGTGAAACCATGGCCAGTCCAGAATTTCTGGCACATGACAACGGTATCGAATTCCGAAAGGCGCGATGCGAGGCATTTGCAAATCGATCCAATCGGGGTGAGTATCTTTGGGGGACAGGCGACCTCTACGCAATACTCGGGCAAATTGCGCAAGGCCTGTCGCAAATCCCGTCCTCCTCGGATGCCGGGACGGTTATCGTGAAACAAAATAGTCTCAATAAGTTCAGAATCAGCGTAAACGACAATACAACTAGGTTCGCGGCAGTGATGCTGGCAGGGGCGGACAAAATCGACGACATTGAAAGGTCTCTCGCCAACTTTATGGTGGCAGAACCGGATCACGTCATTCGAATCACATACAATGCCCTCAAGGATACCTGGGAAGTCGTCGATGACCTTAAGTCTGCAATCAGCGAGCACGATGAGCAGAGTGTGGCAACGTACGTGCACGTGCGGAATCTGATGTTTAGGCTCGTTGAAGCCGTAGAAACAGTGTGTGTTGCTGTCAAGGACGACCTTGCAGCGTACAAGACAATGAATGATGACACCCATGGAATCGACGAAAATCTGAAATCTTCGCTAACGAGCTTCGGGGAGCAGACCGGGAAAGTCGTCGACCTAACCCGAGAATCGGCGAATATGGTTAAAGACGCCCTTGGTAAGTCCTGGAGCTTCCGGCCTGAAGTGATCCAAAGGACCGTCGCGGACATTTGGCGAACAACGTCTGCTGCGTGGTACAACGATGCCGTCAAGAAAACCAAGATCGGATCGAGAGACCTTGCCGTGGTCATAGACGAGAAGCTTGGGGAATTCAATTTGGCATTCAGTCCGGATCCTCAATCTATGGACAGGCGAATGACCTGGGATGATGCCGTCAAGGCTGGTGTGGATAAGATTCGTCCGGTCGACTTCAAGGGCGACATCGTATGGGAAAAAGTCTATCTGATCACTTTGGACAAAGAACGTGTGCCGATGCCGATCGAAGCGGACTTGACCATCAGGTACGATGGCAGCCAAGTAATAGCCATACTTGGAGCTGAGTATTGAGGTGACCTTGCCGGTGCGGCCAGAATGACGGCTCAAGTGGATCCGAGTAGACGCGCTTATGCGCCACCTTCACGGCCCTGACTTGCGGGCGGCAACCCAGGACGCATCGCCAGACAGCTTCAGCTCCATCGCAAGAGAGCCACCACTTGGTTCTCGTGGCGCGGTCGAAAGACCTCGATGTCACAATGATGACGTGAACGGCCAGGTCACGTGGTCGCACTGGGACATAGACTGCTTGATGGCTCGCTGCGCCTTTCTTCTGCGCTTAGGAGCTGTCCTGTAAGTCATCGGAGCCAGAGCACGATGGCGGCGATGGTCAGTTCGGCCTGGTAGTAGGCGGCGCGTTTGGCGTAGCGGGTGGCCAGGTCACGGAATTGCTTGAGCCGGTTGAAG
>NZ_JAEBEI010000053.1:0-3600 GCF_046548775.1 Amycolatopsis sp. cmx-4-61
CGTCGTATCGCGCGGGGCGGCTGTACGCCCAGACCAAGGCCCACCGCGGCGAGGTGCTGCCGGAGAACCTGGCCCACCTCGCCGAGCAGGGCCCGGCTTCGCAAGAGGCCAGCTCACTGCTGGCCCGGTGACCCACGTCACCCCACCATCCTTAAAGGATCGGTAAAGTGGCGGCATGGCCCTGGTTTCGGACCTCCTCAGCTGGTTGCAAGGACTCCCGGAACCGGGGCTCGTCGCCGCGACCGGCGGCCTGGTGTTCGCCGAGTGCACGATCGGGCTGGGTTTCCTGGCCCCCGGCGAATCCGGGCTGCTCGTCGCCGCGACGACGGCCAACACCGTCCCCCGGTTCCTGGCCCTGTGGCTCGTCGTCACCCTCTGCGCGACGGCGGGCGACGCGCTCGGCTACGGCATCGGCCGCCGGTTCGGGCCGCGCCTGCGTGAGACGAAGCTGATCCGCAAGTACGGCCTGGCGGCCTGGGACAAGGCCACCGCGGTCCTGGCGCGCCGGGGCGCCTGGGCGGTGTTCTTCGCCCGGTTCCTGCCGGTGATCCGGACCCTGACGCCGGCGGCGGCCGGGACGTCCGGGCTGCCGTTCCGCAAGTTCCTGCCCGCCGCCGCGGCGGGCGCGTTCTGCTGGTCCCTGGTCCACATCGGCATCGGCGCGGCGCTCGGCGAAGCCGCCAAGCGCATCGAAGGCGCCTTGAACACCGGCGGCCTGATCGTGGTCGGCGTGCTCGCCGCCGCGGCCGTGTTCTTCCTGCTGCGCCTGAAGAAGCGCAAGGTGCTCGCGGAACCCGAACGCGAACGCGTGTCCTGACCGCGGGCTTACTACATTCGGCGGCATGAGTCTCGCGGATCTCCCCCGGCCGGTCGGCTTCGTCCTCGGCGGGGGCGGCAGCCTCGGCGCCATGCAGGTCGGCATGCTGCGCGCCCTGACCGAGGCCGGGCTCACCCCGGACGTCGTGACCGGGACGTCGGTCGGTTCGCTCAACGCGGCCGTGCTGGCGCGTTCCGGCGAAGACGCCCTCGCGCGGCTGCACGACATCTGGGCGCACATGACGCGCGCGGAGGCGTTCCCCGGCGGCGTGCTGAGCCGCGTGCGGACACTCACGCAGAGCAAGACGCACCTGTTCCCCAACACCGGCCTGGCCGGGATCATCGCCGACCACCTCGGCGCCTCGACGCGCTTCGAGGACCTGCCCCTGCCGCTCGGCGTCGTCACGACGCAGGTCGACACGGCCGAGCCGCTGCTCATCCGCTCCGGACGGCTGCTGGAGCCCCTCCTGGCGAGCTGCGCGATCCCCGGGATCTTCCCGCCGGTGGAGCACGACGGCCGGCTGCTGTACGACGGCGGGCTCGTCGCGAACGTCCCGATGCGGCAGGCGCTGACCATGGGCGCGAAGTCGCTGGTGGTGCTCGACTGCGCGTTCCCCGGCAAACTGCCGGACGCGCCGCGGACGTTCGCCGAGGTGATGATGTTCACCGCGATGATCAGCATGCGGAACCAGGCCGTGCTGGAGGCGCCGCTGGCGGCCGCGCAGGTGCCGGTGCTCTACCTGCCGGGGCCGGCGCCGGTACGTGTGAACCCGTTGGATTTCGGGCACACGGAAGCACTGGCGGAACAGGCGTACACGGCGGCCCGCGAGTACCTCGGCGCGGTTTCGGTGCGCGGCCCGGGACTCTACGGGGCTCCAGGTCTCGTCGTCACGTGATCCACGTCACGCCGATGCACCGATCCGCCGGCAAGAACGTCATCGCTATCGCGTAGTTTTGATGACGAATGCCCGCCGATCCCCGATTCCCAAAAAGAGATAATATGCTCCCCAAGAAGATTTTACTTTCGGTGGCCGGAATCCTCGCCGGGGCACTGCTGCTTTCCGCCTGTTCGTCCGGTGACGACGGTGGTTCGCCCGGCGGTGGGGCGCCGGTGTCGGGGTCCGCGGCGCCGGCCGACACGCCGGTCGCGGTGACGTTCGAGCCCGCGGGCGGCACGGCGGTGAACCCGGCGATGCCGATCGTCGTCAAAGCGGCCAACGGGAAACTCCTCGACGTCACGGTGACCAACGCGGCCAAGGGGAAGACGGTCGCCGGCAAGCTGGCGCCGGACGGGTCGAGCTGGACGTCCAGCGAGCCGCTCGGCTACGGCTCGACGTACAAGATCGTCGCGCACGCCCAGGGCGCCAACGGGAAGCCGGTCGAGCAGGACAACCAGATCACCACGCTGGCGCCGAAGAAGCAGGCGAACGCGAACCTGATCCCGGCGCCGTCGGCGGTGGCGAGCACGGGCGTCGGCGTCGGCCAGCCGATCGTGTTCAGCTTCGGCAAGGTCGCCGTGAAGAACAAGGCGGCGGTGGAGAAGGCCCTGACGGTGGAGTCGACCCCGAAGCATGACGGCGGCTGGTACTGGATCGACGACTCCAACGTCCACTACCGGCCGAAGGAGTACTGGAAGGCCGGCACGACGCTGAAGGTGACGGCGAAGATCTACGGCGTCGATTTCGGCGGCGGGGTGTTCGGCGCGGAAGATCGTACGGAAACGTACAAGGTGCACGATTCCTGGATCGCGAAAGCGGACGGGAACAGCGAGCAGATGCAGATCTTCCACAATGGCGCCATGGTGAAGTCGATGCCGATCTCGATGGGCAAGGACGCCACGCCGACCCACCTGGGTGCGCACGTGATTTCGGACAAGCAGGCGAACTACACGATGGATTCCTGCACGTACGGCGTCTGCCCGCCGGATCCGAAGGCGTACCGCTCGGACGAGAAGTGGTCGGAGCGCATCTCCAACGACGGTGAGTTCGTCCACGAGAACCCGAACAGCGTGGGTCAGCAGGGCAGTTCGAACGTGTCCCACGGCTGCATCAACCTGAACGACGCGAACGCCCAGTGGTTCTTCCAGAACATGGGCCTGGGCGACGTGGTCGAGGTGACGAACTCGGGCGGCCCCCAGCTCCCGGTCTGGGACCTGTACGGCGACTGGTCCAAGTCCTGGGCCGACTGGCAGGCCGGCTCCGCGATCAAGTAACCATCCGTCCCCTCCCGCTGTTCGAAGGGGGGTCAGGAGCTCCGCTCCTGACCCCCCTTTCCACACCCACGGGCCGCCTCACGTGATGCCCCCGCAGTCACGCGTGTCGACCCTCCAGACACGCGTGTCGACCCTCCAGACACGCGAGATGACCCTCCAATCACGCGAGTTCCGCTTCCAATCACACGAGATGCGGGTCTGCTCATGCGAGTTCGGTGCCGGGTCACGCCGGCGGCGGGCGTCGAGGGGCATCACGTGTGATTGGCGGGGCATCATGCGTGATTGGGGAGCCACCACGCCGGCCGGCTGGGCGCGACTCGCGTGACCCGGACCGGGACTGGCGTGTCTGGAGGGTCGACTCGCGTGATTGAAGGGTCGACACGCGTGATTGGGGGGTCGACACGGCTGTGGCCGGAAATGAGGGAAGGGCCTGGGCCGGGAGACTGTGGTCTCTACCGGGCCCAGGCCCTTCCTCAACGTAAGTTCGGCGGTGTCCTACTCTCCCACAACCCTTCGGTTGCAGTACCATCGGCGCTGTCAGGCTTAGCTTCCGGGTTCGGAATGGGACCGGG
>NZ_JAEBEI010000054.1:0-3235 GCF_046548775.1 Amycolatopsis sp. cmx-4-61
TGTTTCTGGTGTGGTGTTTGAGAACTGTAGAGTGGATGCGAGCATCTTTGTGGTCAAGTTGTTAAGGGCACATGGTGGATGTCTTGGCTTCAGGAGCCGATGAAGGACGTAGGAGGCTGCGATAAGCCTCGGGGAGCTGTCAACCGAGCTGTGATCCGAGGATTTCCGAATGGGGAAACCCAGCACCAGTGATGTGGTGTTACCCGCACCTGAATATATAGGGTGTGTGGAGGGAACGCGGGGAAGTGAAACATCTCAGTACCCGCAGGAAGAGAAAACAACCGTGATTCCGTGAGTAGTGGCGAGCGAAAGCGGAAGAGGCTAAACCGTTTGTATGTCAAGCTGTCAGGCGTTGTGCAGGCGGTGTTGTGGGACCCAGCGTCGAGGATCTGACAGTCCTCGGAATGATCACGTGTGTTAGTGGAACGCCTTGGGATGGGCGGCCGGAGTGGGTGAGAGCCCCGTACGCGAAAACGCATTGTTGGTTGTTTGTTTGGTGTTCCCGAGTAGCAGCGAGCTCGTGGAATTTGCTGTGAATCTGCCGGGACCACCCGGTAAGCCTAAATACTTCCTGAAGACCGATAGCGGACGAGTACCGTGAGGGAAAGATGAAAAGTACCCCGGGAGGGGAGTGAAAGAGTACCTGAAACCGTGTGCCTACAAGCCGTCAGAGCCTATGGGTGATGGCGTGCCTTTTGAAGAATGAGCCTGCGAGTTAGTGCTGCGTGGCGAGGTTAACCCGTGTGGGGTAGCCGTAGCGAAAGCGAGTCTGAATAGGGCGAATGAGTCGCGTGGTCTAGACCCGAAGCGGAGTGATCTACCCATGGCCAGGGTGAAGCGACGGTAAGACGTCGTGGAGGCCCGAACCCACTTAGGTTGAAAACTGAGGGGATGAGCTGTGGGTAGGGGTGAAAGGCCAATCAAACTCCGTGATAGCTGGTTCTCCCCGAAATGCATTTAGGTGCAGCGTCGTATGTTTCTCCACGGGGGTAGAGCTACTGGATGGTCTAGGGGCCTTACCGGGTTACCGAAATCAACCAAACTCCGAATACCGTGGTGTTAGAGTACGGCAGTGAGACGGCGGGGGATAAGCTTCGTCGTCGAGAGGGAAACAGCCCAGAACACCAGCTAAGGCCCCTAAGTGTGTGCTCAGTGGGAAAGGATGTGGGATTGCCCAGACAACCAGGAGGTTGGCTTAGAAGCAGCCACCCTTGAAAGAGTGCGTAATAGCTCACTGGTCAAGTGGTCCTGCGCCGACAATGTAGCGGGGCTTAAGCACACCGCCGAAGCTGTGTCATTGACACAATAGATCCATGCGGGCCCTTGAGGTTTGTGTGTAGTCGTGTTGATGGGTAGGGGAGCGTCCTGCACCCAGGGAAGCCGTGGCGGAAGCTAGCGGTGGAGGGTGTGGGAGTGAGAATGCAGGCATGAGTAGCGAATGCAGAGTGAGAAACTCTGCCGCCGGATGACCAAGGGTTCCTGGGCCAGGCTAATCCGCCCAGGGTAAGTCGGGACCTAAGGCGAGGCCGACAGGCGTAGTCGATGGACAACGGGTTGATATTCCCGTACCCGAGCATGTGCGCCCATGACGAGGCGTTTGATACTAACCACCCAAAGCCACGCGATGAAGTCTTCGGATGGATTTGTGTGTGTGGAGCGTGGGACCTGATTTCGTAGTAGTCAAGCGATGGGGTGACGCAGGAAGGTAGCTCCGCCAGGCGATGGTTGTCCTGGTGTAAGCGTGTAGGAGAAAGCATAGGCAAATCCGTGCTTTATATACTCTGAGACGTGATGCGTAGCCGTTTGAGGCGAAGTAGAGTGATCCTATGCTGCCGAGAAAAGCCTCTAGTGAGTGCATGCACGGCCCGTACCCCAAACCAACACAGGTGGTCAGGTAGAGAATACCAAGGCGATCGGGTGAACTGTGGTTAAGGAACTCGGCAAAATGCCCCCGTAACTTCGGGAGAAGGGGGGCCAAACATCCTGAAGCTTCTTGCAGGCTAGGGGTGGGTGGCCGCAGAGACCAGCGGAAAGCGACTGTTTACTAAAAACACAGGTCCATGCGAAGTCGCAAGACGATGTATATGGACTGACGCCTGCCCGGTGCTGGAACGTTAAGAGGACCGGTTAGCCTTTCGGGGCGAAGCTGAGAATTTAAGCGCCAGTAAACGGCGGTGGTAACTATAACCATCCTAAGGTAGCGAAATTCCTTGTCGGGTAAGTTCCGACCTGCACGAATGGCGTAACGACTTTCCGGCTGTCTCAACCACAGGCCCGGCGAAATTGCACTACGAGTAAAGATGCTCGTTACGCGCGGCAGGACGGAAAGACCCCGGGACCTTTACTATAGTTTGGTATTGGTTTTCGGTTCGGCTTGTGTAGGATAGGTGGGAGACTGTGAAGCTGCAACGCTAGTTGTGGTGGAGTCGTTGTTGAAATACCACTCTGGTCGAATTGGGAATCTGAACCTCGGGCCATGATCTGGTTCAGGGACAGTGCCTGATGGGTAGTTTAACTGGGGCGGTTGCCTCCTAAAGAGTAACGGAGGCGCCCAAAGGTTCCCTCAGCCTGGTTGGCAATCAGGTGTTGAGTGCAAGTGCACAAGGGAGCTTGACTGTGAGACAGACATGTCGAGCAGGGACGAAAGTCGGGACTAGTGATCCGGCACCTCCTGGTGGAAGGGGTGTCGCTCAACGGATAAAAGGTACCCCGGGGATAACAGGCTGATCTTGCCCAAGAGTCCATATCGACGGCATGGTTTGGCACCTCGATGTCGGCTCGTCGCATCCTGGGGCCGGAGTAGGTCCCAAGGGTTGGGCTGTTCGCCCATTAAAGCGGCACGCGAGCTGGGTTTAGAACGTCGTGAGACAGTTCGGTCCCTATCCGCCGCGCGCGTAGGATACTTGAGGAAGGCTGTCCCTAGTACGAGAGGACCGGGACGGACGAACCTCTGGTGTGCCAGTTGTCCCGCCAGGGGCATGGCTGGTTGGCCACGTTCGGAAGGGATAACCGCTGAAGGCATCTAAGCGGGAAGCCTGTTCCAAGATGAGGTATCCCACCCCTTTGTGGGTTAAGGCCCCCAACAGACCATTGGGTTGATAGGCCAGAAATGGAAGCACAGTAATGTGTTGTCGAGTTGACTGGTACTAATAGGCCGAGGACTTGCCTACAAAGATGTTACGCATCCACTCTACGGTTCTGAAACACCACACCAGCAGACGGTGTGTGTTGTTTC
>NZ_JAEBEI010000055.1:0-2777 GCF_046548775.1 Amycolatopsis sp. cmx-4-61
GCCCCGTTACCTTCTTCGTAGTTCCTGATCAAGGAGCTGTGGTCACCAGGCCCGGCATGACTCAGGCCCCCAGTCGCTCGCATGATCCGGGGGGTGGTGTCACCGGGTCTGGTGGCATCGAGGGACCGCTGATAGGGACACGGCCACCACTGGGTAGGTCTCGTCGTAACGTGGGTGCCGGCGCTCGATGCCTGATCGGTGACCACGTCACGGCGAACGAACGGCATGGTGAATGAGCAGCACTTTCAGCGTGTTCCTCGGCCTGGACGTCGGCAAAGACAACCACCACGCCGTCGGCTTGGACCCGGACGGGAAGCGGCTGCATGACGCCCCGCTGCCCAACACCGAACCCAAACTGAAGGCCCTGTTCGACAAACTCGCCCGGCACGGAACCCTGCTGGTCGTGGTCGACCAGCCGGCCACGATCGGGGCGTTGCCGGTCGCGGTCGCCCGCGCCGCTGGGCATCAGGTGGCCTACCTGCCCGGGTTGGCGATGCGTCGCATCGCCGATCTTTACCCCGGCCGCGCGAAGACCGACGCCCGGGACGCGTTCGTCATCGCCGACGCGGCCCGCTCGCTGCCGCACACGCTGCGCCCGGTCGATGTCGGTGACGAGGCCTTGGCCGAACTGGAGGTGTTGGTCGGGTTCGACGACGACCTGGCCGGCGAAGCCACCCGGATCAGCAACCGGATCCGGGGCCTGCTCACGGGCATCCACCCCGCCCTCGAACACGCCATCGGACCGCGGATCAGCCACCCGGCGGTGCTGGAAATCCTCTCGCGCTGCGGCGGCCCGGCCGGCATCGCCAAGGCCGGTCGCCGCAAACTGACCGCGATCGCGAAGGTCCACGCGCCCCGCATGGGCGAGAAGCTGGTCGAGGCGATCATGACCGCACTGGGCGAGCAGTCCGTCACCGTCCCAGGCACCGCGGCCGCCGACACCGTGCTGCCGCGGCTGGCGGACAGCTTGAAAACTGTCCTGCAGCAACGGAAACAGGTTGCCGAGCAGGTCGAGGGGATACTTGATGCGCACCCTCTTGCCGGGGTCCTGATCTCGATGCCCGGCATCGGCGTCAGGACCGCAGCCCGCATCCTCCTCGAAGTCGGCGACGCCTCCAACTTCGCCTCCTCCGGACACCTCGCGGCCTACGCCGGCATCGCGCCGGTCACCCGCAGCTCCGGCACGTCGATCAAGGGTGAGCACCCGGCCCGGACCGGCAACCGCCAGCTCAAACGCGCATTCTTCCTGGCCGCGTTCGCTTCGTTGTCTGACCCGACCAGCCGCACCTACTACGACCGAAAGAGGGCCGAAGGCAAGAAGCACAACGCCGCCCTTATCTGCCTGGCCCGCCGCCGCTGCGACGTGCTCTACGCCATGCTCCGCAACGGCACCCACTACCGACACCCCCAACCAGCCCCCGCAGCGGCTTGACAACCACTGTGAGACTTCGCGGGCGGCCTGGTGGTCGCTGTCAGGATGGTCCGGCGGTGCGGGATGACTCGTTGACAAACTGGCCGTTTCCGAACGTGCCTTGCCTATGACTCGTCTCCCACGCCGTTGGGCCGGCCTGGCCCACCCAGTGGCCTGATAAGCAGCCCGTCCGCCTTGCTCGGCGTGACTCGTCACAGTTTCGCCTGGGTGCCCACCACGGCCGACGCCCACCCGACAACGTCGCCTGCTGGAAGGTACCGCGTGACCATGCTGTTCGAGTCGATCGAAGGCGTCATCGGCGTCGACACCCACCGCGACACCCTCGCCGCGGCCGCGATCACCGCGGTCGGCGCCACGCTCGGACACGCCGATGCCCCGGCCAGCGCCGATGGCTACCAGCAGCTGCTGGACTTCGCGCGAGCGCAGGTGCCCGGCCGGCGGTGCTGGGCCGTCGAAGGCACCAGCAGCTACGGCGCCGGGCTCACCGCATTCCTCAGCGAACAGGGCGAACGGGTCGTCGAAGTCTGCCGACCCAAGCGTCCACCGCGGCGCGGTGCCCGCAAAAGCGACGCCCTCGACGCTGTTCGAGCCGCCCGGGAAATCCTCAGCAGCGACCGCCTCATCGAGCCGCGCAGCCGCGGGCAGCGCGAAGCCCTGCGCGTCCTGCTGAGCACGCGGGCCGGCGCGGTCTCCGCCCGCACCGCCGCGATCAACCATCTCAAGGCGCTGATCGTCTCCGCACCCGAGAACTTACGCGCGGAACTGCGAGGACAGACCAGCGACACGCAGATCGGCTACTGCGCGAAACTGCGTGACCGTCCCGCCCAGGACCTCGAGCACCGCAGCACCATCCGGGCGATGCGGTCCACCGCCCACCGCATCCAAGCACTCAAGACCGAGGCGAACGAGCTCGAACGCGACATCGCACGCCTGGTCGACGAGGTTCACCCCGAGCTGGCACAGCTGCCCGGCGTCGGCGCCCTGAGCGCAGCACAAATCCTGATCAGCTGGTCCCACCGCGGCAGGCTTCGTTCCGAAGCCGCGTTCGCCAGCCTCGCCGGCGCCGCACCGATCCCCGCCTCCTCGGGCCTGACCAACCGCCACCGCCTCAACCGAGGCGGTGATCGCCAACTCAACCGAGCACTCCACACCATCGTGCTGACCCGCAGCCGGATCGACCCCGCGACCCGCGCCTACATCACCCGCCGACTGGCCGAAGGCAAAACGCTCCGCGAGATCAAACGCTGCCTCAAACGGATCATCGCCCGCCAGCTCTTCCGCACCCTCCAGCAACACCGCACACCAACCACGCCGGCAACCCTTGACGCCACATAGCAGCGTCATA
>NZ_JAEBEI010000056.1:0-2559 GCF_046548775.1 Amycolatopsis sp. cmx-4-61
GGCCGCAACGCCCGATCCGCCGCCCACTGCCGCCGCGCACCCACCGGCGCCTCCGGCAACTGCTTCCTACCGTGCCCCATCCCACACCTCCATGATCAAGGTGTTGCGACGACCAGTTGAATCCGCCCCTTCTCGGGCAGTTCGAGTGGCTCATGCCGATGGCGCGCGCTTGGACGAGAGCGATTGCTGCACGACCGAGACGGCAAGATCCGTGCGGTCAACGACGCTTTGATTGGAGTGTCGGGGCTGTCCTCATCCCCCGAGCCGCCTGAGACGGACCCTGACGGAAAGGAAATTCTCTGGGAAGACCTTCGTGATGGGACGTGGTTGGTGTGGCAGTGGGCCCACGAGTTCAGGTACCAGGACTTCGACAACGCGAGGGTCATGCTGTACGACGTGTGCATGCAAATTCACGCCGCGTTTGTTGCGCCCCCGGCCACTTCCGTCGCGCCGACCACAGGCGCGCAACCGGATGCCGACACAGCAATTATCGAAACTGTTCACAGATATCTTCCCGATCTCATCGCTCAAGTCGGTACAGCTGCGGATATAGGCCAACAAGTACAACAAGTAGCCGACTTGATTCGGCGGTATGGGTTGAATCGCGACCGTGATGCCGTAGCCATCCTGCACCGGATCGCCGGCCCGGATGGTACGCCGGAGCAGCTCATCACACGGATCCGTGCAAATCTGACAAAGGACACCAACACGACCACCGGCCGGCAAAGCACCCCCGATGCGACCACTGGGATCACCGCAGCCGGACAACCCGAGCAGAGCGCGGCGACGCCTTCACCGAAACAATCCACTCAGGCCACGCAGCCGAAGAGGACGGCCTCATACGGCCAGCCGTCATCCGCGTCCACCGGAAACGATCAGCCCGCGCCCAAGCGCACGCGAGGGCCGGACAGCGGAACTAGCGACCCGGCGGAAAACCAGGACGGACACGCCTACATCGATACCACGCTGGATCGGCAGAAGGTTGTCCAACAGGCAATCCTGGAGGGAGCGGGCACGATGAGAGAACTCTCTGCAAAAGTGGGGAAAAACAAAACGGTGGTCGCAGATGCTATCGATGAACTCTGTAGGCAGTTCGGTATCCAACTACCGGAAAATCTGAAGAATAAAACGCGACGAAGGCTTGACGATTACGATCCAGCGATCGGAGACATTGCGGAGCGGATCAAAGAGAGAGGGATCGCGCAGACTCTTATTAAAGACGGTTTCATGGAGCAACATAGGGTACCCAAACTCGCCCCAAAGGACAAATCTGTTCTCGATGCCATCGCCGCAGGGATCACGGACCCGGTAGCACTTGTCGCCCATCTTCAAATATCGACGCCCGAACCACTGAGAACACTGTCCGGAAGTCTTTCAAGAATCGCGCTGGCGCTGAACATCAATGACCGATTTACGGCTCCCGGCCTACCCGCGGACACCTCGAGGACAATTGTGCGCATCGCCCTCCTTCGCGAGATGCTCGCCGAAAAACGCATCCAGTACAGGTGATGCCTCTCCGTAGTGTTCACAGTATATCTTTTGTCGGCTCCGACGGACGGGGGGATCGCCCGACGGCCTGGTTCGCCAAAGACAAGCAGTGGAATTCGCTGCGATTGCGGATCAGGCCGGCTCCGACGACGGCTTCTCGGTCGAATCCATCCGGCGCGGATTGGACATGTCCCGCCTTGCTCAAGCCGCGCCATCGGTCACCAGGCTGAAATACCACCACTCCGCCGGCCGTTGACGAAACTGACATGTGCCCGTCGCGCCTCGATGGTCGGTTGTCGCGACGTCAAGCCGGACTTGTCGTGGACCATAGGAACGTAGTGCGGGTTCGTCGCCGCGCCGAGCCCAGGCCCCCTCGGGCACGTTCGGGTGCACCGGCCCGGAGCTTCATGGAGGCAGCGGCGTCAATCGTCAGACCCTCGGAAGAAATGGCTCTGAGTAGTCCACGGCGGCTGGAGCACCAGTGTTGTGAGTCGTTGATTCGGCCGCAGTAGGCGGCGACGGTCTCGAGGATCTCTTCGGCAGGTTTGGTCCATACGAACAGTTTCGGATTGGCGTTCCACTCGTCGGTCCATTGCCGGACGTCTTTTCCAATGCGGCGACGCTGCGGTGGGCGGATCTGCGCAGTTCCGGTTGATCAACTCGGCGAACCAGCGTTCGATCAGGTTCAGCCCATGAACTGCTGGTCGAAGCGAGTGCAAATGGAACCGGGGATGGCGCCACAGCCAGTTCATGACTTGCGGGTTCTTGTGGCCTTCGGCACAACGCAGCAGAATCCGTGCTCGCGTCGCCAGCGCCTGCGCTGTTTTCCGGCGTCGGACCCAGGCCAGCAGAACCGGCCGCTCCTCGCCGGACAACACCAACGGCTCAGCCTTCGGGTTGGGCATGCCACACCCTATCGACTACAGCCGAACTATTGACGCAGGACACTAGTGCCGCATCAAGCAACGTTGGGTAGGTAATCCGGTCGGCGGATCTTGGAGTTGACGGCGAAGTGGCGTTTGGGGTGGCTGTGGCGGTTGCGCCAGCGCAGGTAGCCGGCGATGGCGGCCT
>NZ_JAEBEI010000057.1:0-1615 GCF_046548775.1 Amycolatopsis sp. cmx-4-61
TTCGCTGTGCGCGACAGCGGTCGGGCCTTGTCGACGTACCCCACTCGCGCCTCCGGTGCGGCGCTTTGCGCAACCTCGTGCACGTTCGCCTCCGTGGGAATGCCGGAGCCGATGTCGAGGAACCGCCTGACGCCCTCCTCGACCATGTGCTCGACGGCACGCCGGAGGAACGCTCTGCTCAGACGCGCGGTGGCACGCGCGTCTGGTACGGCAAGCTCGATGCTCGCAGCCAGTTCGCGATCTACCGGGAAGTTGCGGGTACCTCACAGGAAGGAATCGTAGAGCCGAACGATACTCGGTACCGAGACGTCGAGATCTGGTGGAGTCCATTCACGGTGGGACATTGCGACCTCTCGACAGGGTGAGCGACGTTACCACCGAACCGCGGGTCCGGCGCGGGCGCGACCGAGGGGCTGCGATCCTCGTTTGGCCAGTCGCGTTCTACCGAGGGTGGCTGAGCCGGGCGTCGTGAGTCGCAGGAGGCGTGCACCTGTGCTACCCGCCGACTCGGCACTTCCCCGCAGCCCCGGGATGGCCGGTCAACTCCACGGGTGGAAGGGCCGAGAGCGCCGGACGGGTCGATCGCGAGTGAGTGCGCAGGCCCGGAACTGCTGGGCGACGACTCGCTCCGTCGGCGGGGAGTAGTCCACCGGGACCCAGCAGGGTCCGCTTCGCGGTCACAGCCGTGCCGCAGGTCGATGAAGGTCCCCAGCACTGCCACCGAGGAAGTACCCCGGTTCGCCGTCCGCACCAGGTGCTGAGGCGTGGCGTGTCTGCGCGCCGGGCGCAGGCCGAGTGGCCCGCGCCCGAGTCGCCGGGCTGAGCGACGCACCGCGGATCAGTACACGGTGAACGCCCGGGTCGCTCCGGCGAAGGAGCCGATGGCTGCCGTCCAGCCGTTCTTGGCGTCCGCCGAAGTGCACGATCCGGTATTGACGGCCGGAGTGAAGTGTTCAATGGTCGACGTGATCGTGGCTCTGGAGTAGACCATCCCCTCTCGTCGCCCCTGGTAGCGCGTCGACCAGTCCCCGTCATCGGCGTAACGGGCCCACACCCGTCCACCAGGCGTTGCACCTCGAGGCAGGTGCCGTTCCGGCGGAAGCTGTTCTTGGGGTGACCGGTGCGGAATCCGGCGACGACGGTCTACCGCTTGAAGTACGACCCGTTGGGCTGGGCGAGGTGAACACTTCTCTTCACGACAGTGGCGGCGGGAACCATGGCGCCGGTAGAGGGCACGGTTCGAGTGGGACACGCCTCCGGTCGTGGCAAGACACCGTCGAGCCGCGATCGGAGGAACTTGTCGTTAGCCCGGATGTTGTCACATTCGGACAATCCAATCCCGGATGTCCAACCGCGCCCTCGCTCGGCTAGGACACCAACTTCACGCGAAGCGGTTCAGCGTCGATCCGTTGGCAGCAAGTCGACTTCGGTCGAGTCCGACAACTCCCCGCGTACCGCCTGCCGCGACGTCTCGTGACGCGGCGAACTTCTCGCAACCTTGGACGACGACACGTGCTCTGCACTTCCCCAAGGGGAAGCGCCGACCCCTTCGGGAAGACCTTGTTGCACCCGAACGTAGCCGCGTTCATCCTGGGACAGCGGCAGGCCGCGCCGC
>NZ_JAEBEI010000059.1:0-1440 GCF_046548775.1 Amycolatopsis sp. cmx-4-61
CGAAGGAGCTTCTCAATGATGTTGTCAAGCCGCCGCGGTGACGGGTGTGGCTTGGTAGCGGGCTCCGTCCCGGATCATGGCCCACAGGACGTTGACCCGGCGACGGGCGAGGGAGAGCAGCGCCTGTTTGTGGTTTTTCCCCTCGTGCCGTTTTCGCCAGTAGTAGGCGTGAGAGGCAGGGCAACCTCGCAGGCTGGCCAGCGCGGACAAGTAGAACGCGCGCAGCAGGGTGCGGTTGAACCGTCGTGGTCGGCGGAGGTTGCCGCTGACTCGGCCGGAGTCGCGTGGTGCCGGTGCGAGGCCGGCGAACCCGGCGAGGCGGTCGGCGCTGCCGAACGCGGTCAGGTCACCGCCGGTGGCGGCGATGATGTCCGCGCCGAGCTGGATGCCCAGGCCGGGCAGGCTGAGGATCACCTCGGCGTGGCGGTGCTGGCGAAACCGGGCCTCGATAAGGGTGTCGAGCTCGCGGATCTCCTCGTCGAGGGCCATCACCCCCTTCGCCAGGCGCGCGACCATCGTGGCTGCCAGTTTCTCGCCGGGCAGGCTGGCGTGCTGGGCGCCGGCCGCGTCGACCGCTGCCTGGGCGAGGGCGGCCGCGTTGCGGACCTTGCGTTTGACCAGCCACGCTTCGATCCGTTTCGCGCCCGCCCGGCGGATCGCGTCCGGAGTCTGGAATCCGGTGAGCAGCACGACCGGGCCCTGGTTGGTCAGCTCGAGCGCGCGTTCCAGCGCGGGGAAGATCTCCAGCAGCTGGGCGTGCAGCCGGTTGATCTGCCGGGTCCGGTCAGCCACCACGTCGGCGCGCCGTGTGGTCAGCGTGCGCAAATCGACGGCGATCTCGTCGCCGGGGCGCAGCTGTCCGAGGTCGTTGCGCATGCGGGCCTGGTCGGCGATGACGAACGCGTCCTTCGCGTCGGTTTTTCCTTCTCCCCGGTAAGAACCGGAGGCGCGGTGCACGGCCAAACCGGTCAGATAGGTCATCGGCTGGTTGCGGTTGACCAGCAGCCCGATCAGCAGCGCGGCACCGCCGTGGTTGAGGTCGACCGCCCACAGCACGTCCGGCGAGATCGCGAGCACGTCGGCGATCAGCTCCAGCAGCGCGGTCTCGTCGTTGAGCACCCGACGCGACAGCAACCGCTCACCCCGGGCATTGATCACCACGCAGTGGTGATATTCCTTGCCCACGTCCACTCCGGCCCACACTTCGGGCATCGGCACCTCCGCACGCTCGATCGTCACTGGTCCCACAGACGACCTCGCCGACGTTGCCCTACACAGCGATCGTTCGCGGTTCTCAATCAGCGGTCGAGTCGTCGCGGGGGCTGCGGGTGGCCAAGCTCCTTGAGCCATCCGACGGCTCCCGTCATGCAGCCATGCCCGCAGCCCCTGGGTCCACCGAGCCTACGAATGCCGATTCAGACCCAAACAGAAAGGTAGGGC
>NZ_JAEBEI010000060.1:0-1408 GCF_046548775.1 Amycolatopsis sp. cmx-4-61
GGGGACTGTTCCAAGATCGGTGTTTGCGGCCCGACACGCCGGGCCGAAGGTCCGGCGGGATGGGCACTGTGAGTGATGACATCGGACCTTGTGAGTCCACGTAAGCGTGACGAGAAGCCGGCGCGGGAGCTGTCGCCGGAGCAGGCCGCCGCGGCGGCGATGGTGGCTGAGGCGAAGGCCCGCGGGCTGGCACTGACCGGCCCGGACGGCCTGCTGAAGCTGTTCACCAAGAACGTTTTGGAGACCGCCCTCAACGAAGAGATGACCGAGCATCTCGGCCATGAGAAGAACCAGGCCGACCCGGATCGTGAGTCGACGAATGTGCGCAACGGAACCCGGCCGAAAACGGTGGTCTCGGACGCCGCCGGTGAAGTTCAGATCGAGGTCCCGCGGGACCGGGAGAGCACGTTCGAGCCGCAGATCGTGAAGAAGCGGCAACGCCGGCTCGCGGATGTGGACGAGATCGTGCTGTCACTGTATGCGAAAGGGATGACCACCGGCGAGATTTCGGCGCATTTCTCCGAAATCTATGGTGCCTCGGTCAGCAAGGAAACGATCTCACGGATCACCGACAAAGTCGTCGCCGAAATGAACGACTGGGCCAACCGCCCGCTCGATGCGGTGTACGCGGCGGTGTTCATCGACGCCATCCACGTCAAGGTCCGCGACGGCCAGGTCGCCAACCGGCCCGTCTACGCCGCCATCGGCGTCACCATCGACGGCCACAAGGACGTCCTGGGGCTGTGGATGGGCACCGGCGGCGAGGGTGCGAAGTTCTGGATGAGCGTGCTGATCGACCTGAAGAACCGCGGCGTGGCCGACGTGTTCTTCCTCGTCTGCGACGGCCTCAAGGGTCTCCCCGAGGTCGTGGCGAATGTCTGGCCGAAAACTATCGTTCAAACCTGCATTGTCCACTTGATTCGGAACACCTTCCGGCTGGTCGCGCGGCAGGACTGGGACGTGGTGAAGCGGGACATCAAGCCCATCTATACCGCACCCAGTCCGAACGCTGCGGCTATCGCGCTGGACGAACTCGAGGAGAAATGGAGGAAGAAATACGGGGCGATGATCCGGCTCTGGCGCAACGCCTGGGAGGAGTTCATTCCGTTCCTCGATTACGACGTCGAGATCCGGACGATGATCTGCTCCACCAACGCGATCGAATCATTGAACGCCCGTTATCGGCGGGCGATCCGTGCGCGGGGGCATTTCCCGACCGAGCAGGCCGCGATGAAGTGCCTGTACCTTGTGACTCGCAGCCTGGACCCGACCGGGACCGGCCGCGCCCGATGGACGATGCGCTGGAAGCCAGTGATCAACGCCTTCGCCATCACGTTCGGTGACCGCTGGCCGGGAGCCGAGACCTACTGATCAACAACGCCGGAAACACCGATCGCGGGATAGACCC
>NZ_JAEBEI010000061.1:0-1316 GCF_046548775.1 Amycolatopsis sp. cmx-4-61
CAACGACCGCGCGAACACCTCCGGCTGGCGCGCCATGGCTCACCTCCACCGGCCAGCCTCGCGATCACCAGCTCGGATGTCCACGCGACACGGTTACCACGTCAACGTTCCTTGCCGAGGCACTAGGTCTACCGGCTCTTCGACGACCAGGCCGTCTACACCCTCGCCGAGAACGACCCCGGCGACGGCCCGGCCTACCTCGACCACGCCGAACACGGCCTGGGCGTCTGCCCCGTCGTCCGGTTCCTCGACGAAGACGACCTCGACGCCGACAGCCCCGGCGTGGTCGCGCCAGTCCTCGACATTCAGGACCGGCTCAACTACCAGACCTTCCTGCTCATGACGACCGGCGAGCACGGCGCGCACCGCCAGCGCTGGGCCGCCGGGTTGGAGCTCGACCACGACGAAGAGCCACCGATCGGCCTAGACCGGCTGCTGCACTCCGACAGCCCGGAAACGCGGTTCGGCACGTTCGACTCCACGGACCTGTCCGGCTACGTCGCCGTCCTGGAACAGATCCTGCGGCACCTCGCCGCGATCACCAAGATCCCGGCGTGGGCGCTGGCTGGACACGGGCACGTCCTGGCCGCGCTCGACCGGGACCGCGCCGAGTCCGCCGAGCTGGCGCACCGCCGTCGGCCACGCCGCGCGACTGCCTGGCCGAGATGCCGCCGGCGTGGACATCATCGGCGTGGGCATCCCGTCGTCGCGAACCCGCCGAACTGACCTGATAACCGGCTGGTGAATCTGGATAGGACAGTCCACGCCGTCTGCTGCCGGAGTCTCATGGCCGTCGCATAGCGCGTGTACAGTGGAAGGAACCGGATCTTGGTGTGGCCTCCCCATGCATCGAGTGGCATGAGGACGGTGGACACAATGACGCTGCTGCGACAGAACCGCGAACTGAAACGGCTCGGGATCTGGAACTGGTCCCTACCCGCCTTCGCGGGCAAGCTTCCCGATGGCCGAAACTACAATGCCTGCCCCTCGGCCGGAATCTGTGCGCAAGCCTGCTACGCCCGCAACGGCACCTACCTCTTCCCCCAGGTGAAAGCACGCCACCAGGAGAACCTGCGCTCGACCATGGACGACCTACCCGGCTGGCAACACGCCATGCTGGATGAATTGTCGCACCAACGGTTCATCGACGCGTGGGTTCGGATCCACGACAGCGGCGACTTCTACTCCCTTCTCTGGGGGGCGTCAGCCTGTGGTGTGACGTTGCGTCGGTCGTCGGTGTGGCGTCCCATGCGACGGTTCTCTGGGGGTGTAGCTCTGTGGCTCTTTGTTGCCGAACAACGAGGAGCCGAGACACA
>NZ_JAEBEI010000062.1:0-1185 GCF_046548775.1 Amycolatopsis sp. cmx-4-61
AGTGCCTCGGCAAGGAACGTTGACGTGGTAACCGTGTCGCGTGGACATCCGAGCTGGTGATCGCGAGGCTGGCCGGTGGAGGTGAGCCATGGCGCGCCAGCCGGAGGTGTTCGCGCGGTCGTTGGAGCCGGAGGAGGCCCAGCGGCTGGTCAAGATCACGAGATCGGCGAAGGACCGGGTGCGGCTGCGGCGGTCCGGGATCGTGCTGGCCTCGGTGCAGGGCCGGTCTGCGGGGGAGATCGCGGTGATGTTCGCTGCGTCGGAGGGGTATGTGCGGGAGGTGATCCACGCGTTCAACGAGTCCGGGTTCGCGGCGTTGTCCCCAAAATGGAGGGGCGGCCGACCTCGTAAGTTCGGGTCGGCCGCCCGTGATCAGATCTGCCGCATCGCCGCGTGCAAGCCCGCCGAGCTGGGGTTGCCGTTGACGACGTGGAGCCTGACCAAACTGGTCGAGTACCTGGCCGAGCACGCGCGACTGGTGGTGAGCACCGAAACCGTCCGGCAGATCCTGCGCAAGGAGGGCGTGTCCTGGCAGGCGACGAAGACCTGGAAAGCCAGCAAGGACCCGGAGTTCGTGGTCAAGAAGACCCGCATCCTTGATCTCTACGATCATCCGCCCGCCGATGGGCGGGTGATCTGTGTCGATGAGTTCGGGCCGTTGAACCTGCAGCCCCGCCCCGGCCGCGGCTGGTTCGCCCGAGGTCGCCCGGCCCGGTTGCGTGCGACCTACACTCGCACCGCCGGGGTCCGGCAGATGTTCGCCGCGCTTGACCTCGCCACCGGTCAGATGTTCTACCGGTTCCGTGACCGCAAACGCTGGCCGCAGTTCCTCGACTTCTGTAAGCAACTCCGCCGCCGCTTCCCCGCCGGGAAGATCTACCTGGTCTGCGACAACTACGGACCGCACGGCAAAGCCGAGGTCAGAACCTGGTGCGCGGCCAACGGGATCGAGCTGGTCTACACACCCACCAACGCCTCCTGGCTGAACTGGATCGAATGCGAATTCACCGCGGTCCGCTACTTCACCCTCGACGGCAGCGACTACCCCAGCCACGCCGCCCAGGAGGCCGCCATCGCCGGCTACCTGCGCTGGCGCAACCGCCACAGCCACCCCAAACGCCACTTCGCCGTCAACTCCAAGATCCGCCGACCGGATTACCTACCCAACGTTGCTTGATGCGGCAC
>NZ_JAEBEI010000063.1:0-1143 GCF_046548775.1 Amycolatopsis sp. cmx-4-61
GGCACTAGTGTCCTGCGTCAGAAATTCGGCGACAATGTCGTGCGATCGAGTCCAGGATCTCCTCCGCGCTCTTGGTCCACAAGAACGGACGAGGATGGGTGTTCCAGTCGGCTATCCAGGCCCGAACATCCTTCTCGAGCGACTGAACACTCTTGTGAACACCACGGCGGATCATCTGGTCGGTGAGGAACCCGAACCACCGTTCGACCTGGTTGATCCACGACGACCCGGTCGGAGTGAAGTGCATGTGGAACCGCGGATGCTTGGCCAACCAGGCTCTGATCGCGGGCGTCTTGTGAGTGCCGTAGTTGTCGCAAACCAGGTGGACATCCAGCTCGGCCGGCACCGTCTTGTCGATCGTGATCAGGAATTTCTTGAACTCGGCAGCCCGGTGCTGCCGATGCAGTTCACCGATCACAGTGCCGTCGGCGACGTCGAAAGCAGCGAAGAGGCTGGTGATGCCGTTGCGGTGGTAGTCGTGGGTGCGCCGCTCCGGCATGCCCGGCATCATCGGGAGCACCGACTGGGAACGATCGAGTGCTTGGATCTGGCTCTTCTCATCAACGCAGAGCACCACCGCCCGCTCGGGTGGATGGTGATACAGGCCAACGACATCCACCACCTTGTCCACGAACAGCGGATCGGTGGACAGTTTGAACGTCTCCGCGAGATGAGGTTTGAGCCCGAAATCGCGCCAGATCCGCCCGACCGTCGACCTGCTCAGCCCCGACTTCTGCGCCATCGACGTCCGAGACCAGTGCGTGGCATTGCGCGGGGTCTGCTCCAGCGTCGTCACGATGACGTCTTCGACCTGATCCACAGTCACCGACCGCGGCCGGCCTGAGCGCGGCTCATCCACCAACGCATCCAACCGGTTCCGCACAAACCGGGACCGCCACTTGGTCACAGTCGCGGGATCCACACGCAACTTCTCCGCGACGTCCTTACGAGCCAGACCGTCCGCGCAAGCCAGCACGATCCGGCACCGCAACGCCAGCGCCTGCGACGACTTCGCCCGCCGTGCCCAGCGCTGCAACGTGTCCCGCTCGTCCTCAGTCAAAGTCAACAGGGGCATCGGCCTGCCGGTACGTGCCATCCATGCACCCTACACTTCAAGGACGGATTTATGGCGCATAACACTAG
>NZ_JAEBEI010000064.1:0-1118 GCF_046548775.1 Amycolatopsis sp. cmx-4-61
TGTGATGTCCAGAGAGGTTGGTCAGTCGGGTGACCGGCGGCTTGCCGCCGGTTGAGCTGTGGGGTCGGTGATGATTGTAGAAGTACAGCCAGCCTGGTAGCGCCGCCCGGCGCAGGGCCTCGGACGGGTAGAAGCGGGCGTAGGCCCAGCCCTCGGCGAGGGTGCGGTGGAACCGTTCGATCTTGCCGTTGGTCTGGGGCCGGTAAGGCCGGGTCCGTTTCGGGGTGATGCCCAGTTCGGTGCAGGTGTCGCGCCAGGCGTGGGAGCGGTAGGCCGAGCCGTTGTCCGAGAGGACGCGTTCGACGGTGACGCCGAGGTCGGTGAACCAAGCCACCGCCCGGCGCAGGACCGCGGTGGCGGTGGCGGCGGTTTCGTCGGTGTGGATTTCGGCGTAGGCGACGCGAGAGTGGTCGTCGATGACCGTGTGGACGAAGGCGGTGCCGGTGCGGGGCTTGTAGTCCGCGCCGCGGGGCAGCCCGGGCGTCGATCGTTTGTTGATCTCGCCTTGCCGGCGGCCGACGTAGCGGTGGCCACCGCCGTCGGGGATGTTGCCGAACTTGGTGACATCGACGTGGATCAGCGAGCCGGGATGGTCGTGTTCGTAGCGGCGCAGCGGTTCGCCGGTGACCCGGTCGATGCGGGAGAGCCGGTTGATCCGACAGCGCACCAACACCGCATGCACCGTGGATGCGGGCAGGCCGAGCCGGCCGGCGATCTGGACCGGGCCCAGCCGCTGTCGCCACCGCAGCCGCACGATCTGCCGCATCAGCGCGGGCGAGGTCTTGGTCGGGCTGTGGTGTGGGCGGCAGCTGCGGTCGGCCATCCCGGCCGCGCCTTCGCGCCGGTAGCGCTCGGCCCATTTACGGGCGGTCCTGGCAGCGACCATGAACATCTTCGCCGCTGCGGTGCAGGTCCAGCCCTGCTCGACGATCAAACGCGCCAACCGGAGCCGGGTGCGTGGGGTCAGGGTGGCGTTAGGGTGGGACACGAAGGCCTCCGGCGCGTGATGTGGTTCCTCGACAGCTCCACTTCACAACCGGAGGCCTTCACCTGTCAGCACGACAGGCCATCACCAGGTCACCTCAACCCGGCACAACGTCCCTGGACATCACAACTAG
>NZ_JAEBEI010000065.1:0-949 GCF_046548775.1 Amycolatopsis sp. cmx-4-61
CCTAGGGCGTGTCTGACAAAAGTTCCGGCTGGCTGCTGGGATGCTGCTGGTCGTGTCGCGGTTTCAGTTGCTCTCCGATGATCAGTGGGCGTTGATCGAAGACTTGCTGCCGGTCCGGACCGGTAGGCGTGGTCGGCCGTTTTCGGATGCGCGAGCGATGGTCGAGGGGATCATCTACCGGTATCGGTGCGGCCTGGCCTGGCGGGATGTGCCGGCGGTGTTCGGTCCGTGGCAGACGATCTGGACCTGGCATCGCCGGATGGCCGGCGACGGCACCTGGGACATCGTGCTGGAACGCCTGCTCGCCGAAGCTGACGCGGTCGGCCTGGTCGATTGGTCGGTGTCGGTGGATTCCACGATCGTGCGGGCGCATCAGCACGCCACCAACATCACCCGCCCCACAGGGGGCTGGGTCGAACTACACGGATCTGCTGACCGAGCCGCCTGACCACGCCATCGGCCGCTCCCGCGGCGGCTGGAGCACCAAGGTGCACCACCTGGTCGACGGGAACGGCCGGCCACTGGTAACGCTGCTCGGTCCTGGTCAGGCCGGAGATGCGCCGATGTTCCCGCACCTGATGCGGCATCTGCACGTCCCTCGCCGTGGACGCGGTCGGGCCCGGACCCGGCCCGACCGCGTCCGCGGTGACAAGGCCTATTCCTCGCGGGCGATCCGTGGGCATCTGCGCGCTCGCGGCATCGCTGCGGTGATTCCCGAGCCTGCTGATCAGGCCGGGCACCGCAAACGCCGCGGTTCCCGCGGCGGGCGACCACCCGCCTTCGATGCGGTTGACTACCGCGGCCGCAACGTGGTCGAACGACGGTTCAACCTGCTCAAACAATGGCGCGGCCTGGCCACTCGCTACGACAAGCTCGCCATCGTCTACCGATCAGCGGTTGTTCTCCATGCAGTGATCACTTGGACCAAGGCTTTGTCAGACACGCCCTA
>NZ_JAEBEI010000066.1:0-946 GCF_046548775.1 Amycolatopsis sp. cmx-4-61
CTAGGGCCTGTCCTCAAAGCTGGTGCGGGTGATCTGCTTTGATCTTCGGTCGTGGTGCGTAGGCATGAGCTGACCGACGAGCAGTGGCAGGTCATCGAGCCGTTGCTGCCGGTGTCGGGGGCGAAGGGGCGTCCGCGGGTGGATGACCGGCGGGTGATCAACGGGATGTTGTTCAAGGCCAAGACCGGAGTTGCGTGGCGGGACTTGCCGGAGCGGTATGGGCCGTGGAAGACGGTCTACAACCGGTTCTGGCGCTGGTCCCGGACCGGCACTCTGTCTGCGCTGGTGGCGAAGGTGCAGGTGCTGGCCGAGGCGATCGACGAACTCGACCGGGAAGTGTCGGTGGATTCCAGCATCGTGCGGGCGCATCAGCACGCCGCCGGTGCTCGCCGTGTCCCGGTGTCTCACACAGGGGGCGAGCGGATCCTGCGGCGGGCACAGCGAGCCAGGTGATCATGCCATCGGCCGGTCCCGTGGCGGACTCACCACCAAGATTCATCTGGCCTGTGACGGCCACGGACGGCCGCTGTCGGTCGTGCTGACCGGCGGCAACGTCAACGACTGCACCCAGTTCACCACGGTCATGGCCGGGATCGAATTCCGCCGGCCGGGTCCGGGCCGTCCGCCGACGCGGCCGAGCCGGGTGCTGGCGGACAAGGGTTACTCCAGCCGCGCCATCCGCTCCTATCTGCGTCGGCGTCGCATCCCGGCGACGATTCCCGAACGCCGGGACCAACGAGCCAACCGGCTGCGCCGTGGTCGAGCCGGTGGCCGCCCACCGGCCTTCGACCGTGTCGCCTACCGGCGCCGCAACATCGTCGAACGCTGCTTCAACCGCCTCAAACAGTTCCGTGCCATCGCCACCCGTTTCGACAAGACCGCTACCTCCTACCGAGGGTTGATCGACCTGGCCACCCTGCTCCTCTGGCTTTGAGGACACGCCCTA
>NZ_JAEBEI010000067.1:0-942 GCF_046548775.1 Amycolatopsis sp. cmx-4-61
GCGGCTAGGGCGTGTCCTGTAAGTGGTGGAGCTGGACCTCTGGTAGTCGTGTCCGGTGGTTGGTCGCGGTGAGTTGACAGATAAGGCGTGGGCGGTGATCGCGCCGTTGCTGCCGCCGCAGCAGGGCGGTGGGCGGCGGTGGCGGGATCACCGGCAGGTCATCAATGCGATCTTGTGGAAGCTGCGCACCGGTGCTCCGTGGCGTGACCTGCCCGAACGCTATGGCCCGTGGAAGACCGCGCATGAACGGCTGCGGTTGTGGACCAAGGACGGCACCTGGGACAAGATCCTCGACCGGGTGATCGTCAAAGACGACGCTGTGGGTGACCTGGAGTGGATCATCTCGGTCGACTCCAGCGTGGTCCGGGCGCACCAGCATGCCGCTGGTGCCCGGAAAAAAGGGGATGCAGCGACGGAATCGAAGCCCTCGCCCTCGACGGGGAAGGACTCGGCCGGTCCCGCGGCGGACTGAGCACCAAGATCCACCTCGCCGTCGAAGGGCGAGGTCTGCCGATACGGATCCTGCTTACCCCAGGCCAAGCGGGAGACAACCCGCAGTTGCTCCCGCTGCTGGACGGCATCAGCGTTGCCCGGATCGGACCAGGTCGGCCCCGCTGTCGTCCGGAGACAGTGATCGCGGACAAGGCGTATTCGCATCCTTCGACCCGCCGGGCGATGCGAGACCGGCAGATCGCCCTCGTCAGCCCGGAGCGGGACGACCAGATCGCCCGCCGCGCCGCCAAGGGCTCCCGCGGCGGGCGGCCACCCGCATTCGATGCCGAGGTCTACAAGCACCGCAATGTCGTTGAACGCTGCTTCAACCGGCTCAAGCAATTCCGTGACCTGGCCACCCGCTACGCCAAACGCGCCGCCTACTACCAGGCCGAACTGACCATCGCCGCCATCGTGCTCTGGCTCCGATGACTTACAGGACAGCTCCTA
>NZ_JAEBEI010000068.1:0-935 GCF_046548775.1 Amycolatopsis sp. cmx-4-61
GGCCGGTACCTGTCGTTCGCCGAGCGTGAGGAGATCGCGCTGCTGCGCGCACAGGACATCGGCGTGCGCGAGATCGCCCGCCGCATCAGCCGCGACCCGGGAACGATCTCACGCGAACTGCGCCGCAACGCGGCGACCAGGAGCGGGAAACAGGTTTACCGTGCCTTGGTCGCACAGTGGAAAGCGCAGCAGGCAGCGAAACGCCCGAAGACCGCGAAGCTCGCGGTCGACGACAGGCTGCGCGAGTACGTGCAGGAACGGCTGGCCGGTGTCGTCTGCCGGCCCGACGGTACGGTCGTTGCCGGGCCTGAGACGGCGTGGAAGGGGCTGAACAAGCCGCATCGGCAAGACCGGCGGTGGGCGACGGCGTGGAGCCCGGAGCAGATCTCTCACCGGCTCCCGGTTGATTTCCCCGATGATGAGTCCATGCGCATCAGCCACGAGGCGATCTATCAGTCGCTGTTCATCCAGGGACGCGGCGCGCTCAAGCGAGAGCTGGTCGCGTGTCTGCGCACCGGCCGGGCCCTGCGGGAACCGCGAGCCCGATCACGCAACAAGCCACAGGGGCATGTCAGCGCGGATGTCGTCCTCAGCGAACGTCCCGCCGAAGCCGCCGATCGCGCCGTTCCAGGGCATTGGGAGGGAGATCTGATCATCGGGACGGGCCGGTCCGCGATCGGCACGCTCGTCGAGCGCAGCAGCCGATCCACGCTCCTGGTGCACCTGCCCAGGCTGGAGGGCTGGGGCGAGAGCCCGCCGGTGAAGAACGGACCGTCGCTCGGCGGCTACGGCGCCGTCGCGATGAACGCCGCGTTAGCTGCCTCGATCACACAACTACCGCAGCAACTACGACAAACCCTCACCTGGGACCGCGGGAAGGAACTGTCCGCGCACGCGCAGTTGACCCTTGAGACGGGGACGAGGGTCTTCTTCGC
>NZ_JAEBEI010000069.1:0-885 GCF_046548775.1 Amycolatopsis sp. cmx-4-61
CGCTCCCGGAGGGCTTCGACGGTGAGGCGGAGTTGTTGTTCGATCTGGTTCATGGGCTGGTTGTAGAGGTCGGCGACGCGGGAGTGGACGCGTAGCACGGTCTGGGCGACGGACAGTTCGTATTCGCGGGGGCGGGCTTCGTAGTCGACGAAGGTGGCGGGCAGGACCGGTTCGCCGTCGTGGCCGGAGGCGAGGGTGATTTCGGCTTCGCCGTGGTCGTTGCTGGCCGCGTCGCCGCGGGCCTGGTAGTCGGCCAGGTGGGTTTGGAGGGTGGCGGAGCGGGCGAGGATGTCGTCGAAGGCGGTGCGGGGCAGGGTCAGCACGGTGCAGGCGGTGACGGCTTTGGCGGTGAATTCCCAGATCCCGTCGCGGTGGGTGAGGGTGGTTTCGCCGAAGTGGTCGCCGTCGGCGAGGGTGCCGAGGACGACCTGGTCGCCGTAGGCGCCGGTGCCGATCTTGCTGATTTTGCCGTGGGCGAGGAGGAACACTTCTTCGGCGGGGGAGCCGAATTCGACGAGGGCGTCGCCGGGGGCGTATTCGCGTTGGGTGAACCGGTCGGCCAGTTCGGTGAGGACCTCCTCGTCGTCGAAGCCGCGCAGGGGGGCCAGTTCGCCCAGTTCGGGGGGGATGACGCGGACGTGGGCGCCGGTGGTGGTGAAGGTGACCCGTCCGTCGCCGACGGCGTAGGACAGGCGCCGGTTGACCCGGTAGGACCCGGCCGCGACGTCGACCCAGGGCAGGACCTTGAGCAGCCAGCGGGAGGAGATGCCCTGCATCTGCGGGACCGACTTGGTCGTCGTGGCCAGCGTCCGGGCCGCCGCCCGCCCCAGGCTCGACGGTGCCTGCTCGGATTCCACCGGGTCGGTGACAGTCACAGCGAAAACC
>NZ_JAEBEI010000070.1:0-783 GCF_046548775.1 Amycolatopsis sp. cmx-4-61
GCGGCGCGGCACTCGCCGAGGCCGCCGCGCACTGACCCCCTACCAGCAGGCGGTCCTGGTGCTGCGCTGGTTCCGTGACGCCACCCCCGTCCACCGGCTCGCCACCGACCACCGCATCAGCCTTGCCACCGCCTACCGCTACCTGCACGAAGCCATCACCACCCTCGCCGCCTGCGCCCCGGACCTACACCAAGTCCTGACGCAACGCCGGGCCGCCGCAGACACCCACGTGATCCTCGACGGCACCCTCATCCCCACCACCCGCCTGGCAGCGACCACCGTGAAAACCAAGGGCCGCAACCGCGGAGCGATGGTGCACCTGTGGTACTCCGGCAAACACCGCAGCTTCGGCGGGAACGTGCAGTTCCTGGCCAGCGCCGAGGGGTTCCCGCTGTGGACCTCCCCGGTCCTGCCCGGCTCCCGCAACGACCTCTCCGCCGCCCGCGACCTGGGCATCACCGGCGCGTTGACCGCCGCCGCAGCCGCCGGGCTGCCGACCCTGGCCGACAAGGCCTACCACGCCGGCGGGATCGGAATCTGCACCCCGTTCAAGAGAACCGCAGGTCAGCCACCATTGGCTATCAGACAGCGGATCTTCAACCTGCTGCACAGCCGACTGCGCTGCCGCGGAGAACGGGCCGCAGCCATCCTCAAAACCCGCTGGTCAGCCCTACGACGGGTCACTCTCTGCCCGAAACGCATCGGCGCCATCGTCCAAGCAGCCCTCGTCCTGACCCATCACGAGCACCAAGGCCGCTACTGAGAAAACCTCATTGGGGCGCT
>NZ_JAEBEI010000071.1:0-713 GCF_046548775.1 Amycolatopsis sp. cmx-4-61
GGCGGTTCCTCGACATCGGCTCCGGCATTCCCACGGAGGCGAACGTGCACGAGGTTGCGCAAAGCGCCGCACCGGAGGCGCGAGTGGGGTACGTCGACAAGGCCCGACCGCTGTCGCGCACAGCGAATTATTGTTGGCCGACAACGACCTCGCCACGGTGGTGCACGCCGACATGCGCGACCCCGAGTGGATCCTGGACCACCCGGAAACCCGTCGGCTGCTGGATTTCGACCAACCCATCGGGATGTTGGTGCTGATGATGCGGGGCTGCCCAGACTTCGGTTGACACCGGGGCTGACTGTTTCTCAGGCCGCTGCTGCGGTCGTGTAGATGGTCTCAAACTCGACCGGGGTGAGCTTGCCCAGGGCGCGTAGGCGACGTTTACGGTGGTACTTCGTCTCGATCCAGGACACGATCGCCAACCGCAGTTCCTCCCGGGTGCGCCAACGCCGAGTGTCGAGAGCGTTCTTTTGCAGCAACGAAAAGAACGATTCCATCGCGGCGTTGTCACCGCACGCCCCGACCCGGCCCATCGACCCGGCCAGCCCCTGGCTGCGCAGCAGGCGCCGGTAGGCCACCGACCGGAACTGGGCGAGTTCAATCGGTCGATGCAACACCGGGTTGTTGCAGTGAGCGTAGCTGCTCGGCGAAGACTTCGGCCGGGGTTCGCCAGTCGAGGATCTTGCGGGGCCGGTTGTTGATCGTGTGAGCGA
>NZ_JAEBEI010000072.1:0-535 GCF_046548775.1 Amycolatopsis sp. cmx-4-61
GCGGACCCAGCGGCGCAGGTCGGGCTGGTCGTAGGCCTTGTCCGCATGCAGCTTGGCCGGCTTGCGCCGCCGCGGACCGCGGCGGGACTTGATCGCCGGAATCGCCATCACCAGCGGTTTGAGGGCACAGGAGTCGTTCGTATTCGCGGCGGAGACCGCGACCGCGAGCGGCAGCCCGCCCCGGTCGGACAGGGCGTGGATCTTCGAGCCGGGCTTGCCCCGGTCCACCGGGCTGGGACCGGTCATAGATCCCCCCTTTTCGCCCGCACGCAGGCACCGTCCACGATCGCGCGGCTCCAGTCGATGAGACCTTGGCTGCCGAGCTCGTCCAGCAGCGCATGGTGCAGTCCTCGCCACAGCCCCGCTTTGGTCCATTGACCGAAGCGGCGGTGTGCAGTCTGGAACGGCACCCCGAATGTCGGCGGCAGATCCCGCCACGCACACCCGCTGGTCAGCACGTACACGATCGCGGTGAACACCGCACGAGCGTCCAGCGGAGCAGTGCCACCACCCTGCGGACGCGACTCGAACACCG
>NZ_JAEBEI010000073.1:0-505 GCF_046548775.1 Amycolatopsis sp. cmx-4-61
TGGCCCAACCCCGTAAGGGGAGGGAGTGGTCGAAGGTGGGACTGGCGATTGGGACGAAGTCGTAACAAGGTAGCCGTACCGGAAGGTGCGGCTGGATCACCTCCTTTCTAAGGAGCACAACACATCCACCAGGCCGGGATTCCCGGACCAACCTCGGTGGGGTGGGCACGGTTTAACACCCGTACGTGGTGTTGCCGGGCTTGCTCAAGGAATTGTGGAACTACTGGTTATGGTCGCTTCTGGTAGGCAATGCCTCCTCTAGTACAGGCCCTTTGGGTCGCGGAAACGGGAGCCGGCGCCTGGGGGAGTGGTTGTTCGCTGGCACGCTGTTGGGTCCTGAGGCAACACGCCTCAGGGCTTACGCCCTGAAACGTTGTGTGTTTCTGGTGTGGTGTTTGAGAACTGTAGAGTGGATGCGAGCATCTTTGTGGTCAAGTTGTTAAGGGCACATGGTGGATGTCTTGGCTTCAGGAGCCGATGAAGGACGTAGGAGGCTGCGATAAGC